>NC_011566.1:686666-1373333 GCF_000014885.1 Shewanella piezotolerans WP3 | reverse complement strand
GCTTTGCTTTCCGCTAGCGCTGCCCTCTTTATACTTCCAGTGTGCAGCAACACCCAGTTCAGCATCTTCATGCATCTGCTCGGTGCGGATTTGAATTTCTACAGTCTTACCTTCAGGTCCCACAACAATAGTGTGAATAGACTGATAGCCATTAGGTTTCGGATTCGCTACGTAATCGTCGAACTCCCGTGGGATATGATGCCAAAGAGTATGTACAACACCGAGTGCGCCATAGCAATCTTGCAGTCTATCGGTAACGATTCTCACCGCTCTAACATCAAACAGCTCATCAAACTTGAGCTGCTTACCATTCATCTTCTTCCAGATACTGTAGATATGTTTTGGTCGGCCATAAACTTTGGCGCGAATTTGGTCTTTATCTAAACGTGCCTGCAGTTGGCTGACAAAGTCATCGATAAAGGTTTCCCTATCGATACGCTTACCATCAAGCTGTTTAGCGATATCTTTATAGGTTTGTGGATGCAGGTAGCGAAAAGAGATATCTTCAAGCTCCCATTTTAACTGTCCAATACCTAAGCGGTTTGCCAGCGGAGCATAAACATCGGCAATCTCTCGAGCGATGAGTACTTTGACCTCTTCATCGGCATTTTTTATCTCACGTAATAGGCAGATGCGCTCTGCGAGTTTAATAACCACTGCGCGTACATCTTCAACCATCGCCAATAGCATTTTGCGGATATTGTCGATTTGTGGTTCGCCGTTGCGAGTTTGGTTATCTACCTTTAATGCGCCAATCGCATTCATGGTCTGAACACTAGAAACTAAAATCTCTAATTTAGCACCGAAACGCTCTTGAATTTCTTCTTCAGAGATCAGGTCAGCATCAAAAACAACAAACAGAATGGCCGCTTGTAGGGTTTCAATGTCCATATTGAGCGGAGCAAGGATCTCTATCATCTCTCGGGCACGTTCAAGCACAGGCGTTTTGGTCTTTTTGTCCTGACCAACTAAAAGCTCCACCTGCTCAATCAACTCCAAAAGAGTGTTGGCTTCGTTGGAATCACTTATATAACGTTTGACCCACTCTTCGAGTTGAAAGTCAGGGTCGCTAAAATGTGCTTCACGAACTGATACCATTATCTGTTATTCCTTTAAAATCCTAAGGCTGATTAACTTATAACGGTTAATCTTATCCTTTTAAAATTAAGACTCTCTATCTTCAGCATTCAGCGTTTGATGTCAATGAACAAACGCTGACTATCGTAACTAAAAATGTCATTTACCGAGTTCAAATAGTGCCATCGATTCCAAATGGTGTGTTTGTGGAAACATATCCACCATGGCAATTTTTGTCAGCCTGTATCCTTGTTTCAAAATCACTTCGCTGTCGCGGGCTAAGCTAGCTGGGTTACACGATACATAAACCAATGCTTGCGGCTTTAATTTTTTAAGTGACAGCATGCTCTCATAAGCACCAGCTCTTGCAGGATCGATTAGCATCTTATCGACTTTTCCTAACCATGGCTGTTGTGACAAATCAGCACTTAGATCTGCATGGTAAAAAGAGACTTTATCTAGCGCAGCACCTTTGGCATTAACCGTTGCCTGTTCAACCATCGCTGGCACACCTTCAACACCTATAACTTCAGCGCCACTTTTAGCTAGAGGCAAACTGAAATTTCCGATCCCACAGAACAGGTCTAGCACTCGCTCATTTGCTTGCGGTGCTAACCAATCCACCGCTTGATTAACCATAGCTTGGTTAACGGAGGCATTGACCTGAATAAAGTTACCTGCTGAAAATTTAAGCTCTGCATCGCTATCATTAAAGCTATAAAAAGGCTGCTGACCATGGCCACTTAAAGACTCAGTGTTGGCATCGTCATCTTGTAGCAGCATATTAAGCGAGTGGCTTGCACCAAACTCGGCTAATCGCTGGCGATCTTTATCCGATAATGCTTTAGTAACTCGCAGCACCACAAAGATACCGTTATCAGCCAATGTAAGTTCAACATGGCCAAGCGCTTTCTTACCACTTAATTGATTGAGTAAAAAAGCCAATTCAGGGATCAAAGCAGACAGTGGCTTAGCCAACACAACACAAGATTGGATCTCAACCACGTCACTACTACTGCTCGCACGGAAACCTAAACTAATATGCTTAGTTTTTTTATCAAACCAGGTCGCTAAACGTGCCCGTCTACGGTAATGCCATGGTGAATCGCTTAAAGTTTCACAAACTTGGCTTGCCGTTGTTTGGGCAAATTTGGCCACTAGCTCTTGTAATGCTTTCGCTTTATGTGCTCGCTGTGATTCGACATTAAGGTGCTGGAGATCACAACCACCGCACTTTTCATAATGAATACATAAGGGGGAAACTCGTTCACCCGAAGCTGTTTCCACTTTTAATAATTTAGCTCTAGAAAACTTCTTCTTCTGCTCAGTCAGTTGTACCTGCACGGTTTCGCCTGGCAATGCACCATTGATAAAAACAATCTTGCCTTGATGGTGAGCGATACCTGCGCCAAGGTGATCTAACTGGGTAACATTCAAAGATAACTTTGACGATAATTGTTTAGATCTATTTGGTTTTGCTTTAAAAAATTGTGCCATTTTACTCTCTAAATAGATAAAAAAACTGGCCAACACAGGCTGTTACTGGCAGTCTATCGAATACTCACACTATATTTATCGGTAACGCAATCATCTCATGAATGAAGCCAACAATATGACCAAATACAGCCTACGTTCATGGGTTCTGGTATTGGCGTTAGCTCCAACTATTTTAGTGGGTATTTTATTGGGCAGCTATTTTACCATAAATAGATTCTATGAACTTGAAGAAACGCTCATCGATCAGGCGAGTAATATTATCGAACCTCTGGCGATTGCAGCAGAGGTTGGTTTAGACAGTAAAGATTTTGAAACCACCAAGCGATTGATCACGGCCGCTCAGCTAAATAAAGCCTCTTTAGTACAATTCATTGCTATTTTTGACGTCAATAATCGCGTTGTTGTCACCTCGCATCATTACAAAAATCATGAAGTTATGCGATACGACAAGCCATTAAGTTCAATGCTAAGAACCGAACTTGAGCAAGTGGGCGATAGTATGATTTTACGCAGCCCTATTTTTAATAATAGTGCCATCAAGCCTATCGATAACTTTGATGAGAACAACCAGCCCATTGAGGCTGAGGTGGTAAAGTTAGGCTACATATCTATATTGATCAATAAAGAGAATGCGCTGCTTGAGCAACATCGTGCTGCGGTTGCCGCTTTTATTATTGTGTTAATAGGGGTTCAGCTAAATTTATTCTTTACTTTTCGGCTGGTTAAAAACGTTACCCAACCCATTACGGAAATGGTACGAGTTGTCGCCAAAATTCGAGAGGGCAAACTCGATACTCGCCTAACGGGCAATTTGATTGGTGAACTCGACCTACTCAAGCGTGGTATTAATGCCATGGCGGGTTCTTTGTCTGAATATCACGACGAGATGCAGCAAAATATTGATCAAGCCACATCAGATCTACGCGAGACACTAGAGCAGATTGAAATTCAAAACGTCGAGCTTGATATGGCAAAGAAACGAGCGTTGGAAGCCAGCCGGATTAAATCTGAATTCCTTGCCAATATGTCGCATGAGTTACGCACCCCGCTTAATGGAGTGATAGGTTTCGCTAAGCAACTGCTGAAAACGCCCCTGCACTCTAGCCAGCAAGATTACATTCGTACTATCGAGCGAAGTGCGACGAACCTTTTGAGTATCATTAACGATATCTTGGACTTCTCTAAACTCGAAGCCGGTAAAATGGTATTGGAGAATATGCCATTCTCACTGCGGGAGGTTATCGAAGAAACGGTGACTATGCTCTCGAGCAGTGCTAGGGAAAAAGAGATCGATCTAGTGATAGATGTGGACCCACGCATCCCAGAGGATGTCACTGGCGATGCTATGCGTTTTAGCCAAGTTATAACTAACTTGGTTGGCAATGCGGTAAAGTTTACTGACAGTGGTAGCGTACAGCTAAAAATGCAATTAGAAGAGATAGCTGACGGCAGTGTGCATGTCCGCACCGAGATTATTGATACTGGCATAGGTATCGATGCAGACAAGCTCGCATCTTTGTTCCAGGCTTTTGGTCAAGCAGACTCTTCCATCTCACGACGCTTTGGTGGAACAGGCTTAGGACTTGTGATCACCAAACGCTTAGTTAATCGAATGGGCGGCCAAATTGGCTGCAACTCAGAACCGCAGCAAGGCTCGACCTTTTGGTTCTCTTTACCGCTAAATTTAAGCCAATACCCTATTAGCGATTCCTTGCCCATCGGTACGCTAAAAAATAAAAGTATTCTATTATTCGAACCGAATCCGTTATCACACCATGCTATAGAACGCATGCTTACTCGTTGGGGATTAAAGGTCACCAAAGCTACCACCAGCAAACAATTAGAGTTTATTGTCACTCAGTCAAGTCACTTGTTCGATTATGGCCTGTTTAGTTGTAAGGGAATCGCAGCTTCAGGTAATGCGGCTGAATTGCTCAAGGTCACTAAACCTAAGGTGAACTACTTAATGTTGATTACCAATTGTGTCGAAAGCGAAGAGGTATTCTCACAACTTCGCCCCTATATTGATAAGCAACTTACTATGCCTATAGGTGAAAAAAGGCTGTCGAGTAGCTTAATTGATCCGCAATCAACGATAGAAGCTGAAGCTTTGCCACTGCCTATGCCATTTGCTATTCCCGAGGCAAAAGAGAACTTAACAGTACTCGCTGTTGATGATAATCCAGCTAATTTGAAGCTAATTGACACCCTACTCAATGAACTAGTAACTCAAGTTCATATAGCTGACAACGGTGATGCCGCCGTACAACTGGCAAAGCAGCGCAGCTTTGACCTCATCTTTATGGATATACAGATGCCGGGTACCGATGGCATTAGTGCCACTAAACAGATAAGACAAAACTCAGCTAATCGCAATACCCCAATAATAGCGGTGACCGCACATGCTATTGCCGAAGAACGCGAACGTATATCATCTAGTGGAATGAACGGTTACCTGCCTAAACCAATTGACGAAACTGCACTTAAAAATGTTATTCACAAATGGAAGAACAAACCTAAATTTACTCATTTTGATCAGCGTACACTTAACTGGGAGCTATGTTTAACCCAGGCGAATAATAAGCCAGACTTAGCACTCGATATGTTGAAGATGCTATTAAAGTCGTTGCCAGAGTCTGTTGAACATATAAATAGTGCACTGGCGAGCTTCGATCAACAGGGCATGTTGACCTGTATACACAAGTTGCACGGTGCAAGTTGTTATTGCGGTGTACCGACTACACAACAGCTTTGCCAAGAAATTGAATCAGGATTAAAGAAAGGCATTGCAGTTGAAGACGTAGAACCTGAAATCCTTGAGTTACTTGATGAGTTAACTAAGGTAGAATCAGCGGCTAATCAAGTGATCACCCAGCTATCAGTGGATGTAAAAGATGACAAATAAGACGGGCTTTTTTCAACGCCTTAAAGGGCTAACACTAGCGCAAAAGAAACTTTTTGCTATTGCACTCTGCCAACGTATGCTGCCCAATTATCAGCTTTTTTCTGAAGTGTGTGAATTTGGCAACCCAAAAGTACTCGATACACTGCTTAATCTACTTTGGCAGTCTATGTATGACAATAAGCTTAAGCTAAACATTGAGCTGCAAATGGAACGTATTGAAGAGAATACTCCTGAGCCAGCAGATTTTGACGTGTATGGCGTCTACCCTGCAATGGATGCAGCTGTTGCGTTAACCTCTTTGCTGAGTGCATTAGAGAGCAAAGTAGAAGAAGATATTACGAATATCAGTAAGCTTTCATCAGCCACTGTTGCTAACTATATTGAAGCGACCTGTGAGCAAGAGTTTGATAAAGAATCTGAACTAGATGACTATATATTCAACCATGAAGTGATGGTTGAAGAAAAAGAGATGCAAGCAGTTCTTCTACAAGCCATTGAAGAAAACCCTCATCTTAAAGCTGATTTTGTCAAAGAGTTACGCCGAGAAATTGTCGCCGTAGGCATTTCAAATATCGGCATTAGCCACACTGAAGCTTAAACAAAACACCGATCTAAAAAGCCGTTCATTGAACGGCTTTTTTATTGCGCAATGTTATTCTTAATCAGGCTATTTGCTTTCCATCGAGAACAGCTGCTCAGCTTTCGAATGCATAAACTCGATAAATAGTTTTACCTTTAACGGCTGATGACTACGCTGGTGATATAAGATAGAAATCCGCCTTTTTTCACCAATCCACTCAGGCAACAAGCTTTGTAACTGACCAGAGTTGAGCTCATTTTTTACAAAAAGTGCAGGGCCGTACAGTATTCCACCATTATCCACAGCCGCTCGGACGGCACCATTTAATTCACTCAATGTTAACTTAGCTGGTCCATCATAATAAAAGCTCTCTCCTGATGGGTGCTTGAGTGTCCAGTTAAAAAGCGGCCACACTTTTATCAGTGCATGATTATCTAGCTCGCTTGGATGTGTAAAAGGAGCGGCGCTGGCAATATAACCAGGCGATGCAAATAAACCATAATTAAGCACTCCAAGAGAGCTTGAGATCCAAGAGGAGTCTGGTTGGGTACCGCCAACGATGGCAACATCAACACCTTCATCAATCAAATCAATAACGTTGTTATTCTGTACAATATGCAGCTGAATATCGGGATACTTTTCACAGAACTCATTAATAGCATTTATGAATATCATCGAGATAATTGACACCGGCGCTGCAATCCGAAGGGTACCTTCAGGCGTATCGACCGCTGCGCCACGAATGCTATCAAACTGAGACACAATAGCCTGATACTGCTGGAACAGCGCTATCCCCTCTTCGGTTAAGCGCAACTTACGTGTGTTGCGCATTAAAAGTTGTTTATCAAGCAATGTTTCTAACTTTGTCAGTTTTCGGCTCACCGTTGCGATAGGCATCTCTAGCTCTTTCGCTGCTTGAGAAAAGCTCCCAGCATTAACTAAGTGCACAAATTGGTAGATCAGCTGTAGTTCCAATCCAAAGTTGCTATTCATCGATATAAACCTTTGCGTTTAAAACTTAAAATGACGAGCGGCTACGACCTAAGGTCAATAGTACACCAAAGAGCAACTATGTTAGTGTTCCAGCTCAATGTTAAGCGTGTTTAACGCATATTATCCCAAGTGAATAGAGAACAGCATGCCAGCAGTATTGACGCCGCTCCTCGCCGTATTTGGCATTATGTTGATTGGAACTTTGGTACAGAAAACAAAGTTATTACCATTTGAGACAGACCAAGTGTTAAACCAATATGTTTACTATATTGCGTTTCCGGCCATCATGCTTATTACCCTGGCACAGACACCTATAAGCGACATACTTCACTGGGGGTATATTGCAGGCTTTAGCGCTGCGATGCTAATTAGCTACGCCATAACATTTGTAGTGTCATTGCTCGTAAGCCCAGCCAAAAAAGCCGTCGCAACAATGCGAGCGCTTAATGCCACTTTTGGAAATACTGCTTTTATCGGTATGCCGCTCATGGCAATACTGTTTCCAGGCAATCAAGTTGCGTTGGCAGCGGCGGCGATTGCCAGCTTATTATCAGTGTTAATTTTCGCCGTTGCCTTGGTGTCTTTAGAAGTCTTAGGCAGCAACAACCAAACTTCAGCAATAAAAGTCATTGCTCTCGCCTTAATCAGAAACCCCATTGTCGTCGGCAGCTTTGTCGGGATAAGCCTATCTGCAATGACAGTAACCTTGCCGGAAAGTCTCGCGCTTATTATTAAGCAACTCGGCTTGACATCAAGTCCCTGTGCACTATTTGCCATTGGTATGGTATTAGCAAAATCTGGGCAACATCAAACATCGAAGCAGCTTATTAATTATCAACAGTTGAGTGATATCAGCGCAATAAACATGATTAAGTTGTTCATACAGCCTTTTATCACTTTCCTGCTAATGACCAGCTTAGAGGTAGACTCACAGTTAATTTCGATGGGCGTGATGCTTGCGGCACTGCCCACTGCAGCAAGTGTTTACTTACTCGCTCAGCGTTATCACACTCAAGTGATAACCAGTGCTCAAGGAATACTATTGGGTACGCTTGTTACCTTCATTAGCTTGCCCCTATTAGAAGTATTTTTGCTCGGCTAAAACCAATTAACGCTTAATTGTTCTATGCTACGACAACAGAGACTCAATAAAGCGCCATCAACAAGTTTAAGAGTGAGCGATAATCAGTCCATCTGAACTTCCTCTATGACAAGAAGGCAACCAAATAACCTAACTCGTTTGAAATCAGTAAATTGTGATCATTTAAATCGTAAAGAGCTAAACATTGATTGATTTAACAACAAATAGTTTACTGTATAGAAAAACAGTATATACTGTTTATCAATACAGTGTTTTGGATAGGACATCACTATGCTTTGCCAACTCAGCATTAACAATTTTGCTATTGTGCGTTTTTTAGAACTCGATTTTAAAGCCGGAATGACCAGTATTACCGGTGAAACGGGTGCAGGTAAATCTATTGCAATTGACGCATTAGGCCTATGCCTGGGCAATCGAGCTGATGCCAATACTATTAGGCCTGATGCCACAAAAGCTGAGGTTAGTGCTCGCTTCTCCCTATCTGATATTCCTCTTGCTAAACGCTGGTTAGAAGACCATGACCTCGAACTGGACAATGAGTGTATTTTAAGGCGTACGATTAATAGTGATGGACGTTCTCGTGCATACATTAATGGTAACCCGGTACCATTAGCCCAAATTAAATCTCTAGGCCAACTGCTTATCGGGATCCATGGCCAACATGCTCACCATGCAATGCTAAAAAGTGAGCACCAGCTTACATTGCTCGACAGTTACGCCAATCATAAAATGCTGCTCGATTCGGTCTCGTCCAGTTACCACCGCTGTAAAACGATAGAGAAAGAGCTGCAGCAGTTAGAGCTTGCTCAACACGAAAGATTAGCACGCAAGCAATTACTACAATACCAGGTAGAAGAACTTAACGAGTTTGCCATTAGCGAAGGTGAATTTGAGACCATTGAAGCCGAACATAAAAAACTTGCCAACAGCACTGCACTCATTGAGTTATGCCGCAGCCAATTACATATTTTGCAAGAAAACGATCAGGGCAGCATTGAATCGCTACTCAATACCTCTATCAGCCAAGGGCAAGATTTAGAGAGCTATGATGCAGAACTTGGTAGCGTCGTCGTTATGCTCAATGAGGCGCTGATCCAAGTGCAAGAATCCAGTAGCGAACTTGAACGTTATTTAGATGGCTTGGAGTTAGACCCTGAATACTTTGAGCAGTTGGAGTTACGCATATCTAAGGCGCTACAATTAGCGCGCAAGCACCATGTCAACGCCGCGGAGCTATTCGCTTATCATCAAGCTCTATTAACAGAGCTTAATGACTTAGATTCCGATGAAGACAGGCTTGATGAGATCCGTAATCAACTCAGTAACAGTCAACAAGCCTATTTAAACCATGCAAGAAAACTAAGTCAAAGTCGCAGTCGTTACGCTAAAGAGCTTGATAAAAAGGTCACCCAATCTATACATGAGCTCAGTATGCCAAAGGGTAAGTTCAGCATTTCAGTCAATTTTAATGAAAGCATAATTAGCCCACATGGCTGTGATGGAATAGAGTTTTTAGTCACCACCAACCCCGGACAGCCTTTACAACCAATAGCTAAAGTTGCCTCTGGTGGTGAGTTATCTCGTATTGGGCTCGGTATTCAAGTGATAACCGCTAAGAAAGTAGCGACGCCGACACTAATTTTTGATGAAGTTGATGTTGGGATATCAGGACCAACTGCCGCGGTTGTCGGGCGTATGTTGCGCAGCCTAGGTGAATCAACTCAAGTTTTTTGTGTCACCCATCTGCCGCAGGTTGCTGGTAACGGTCATCAACATATGTTTGTAAACAAAAACAGTAAAGCGGGCAAAACTGAAACCTCGATGGTGCAGTTAGATAAAGAGCAACGCGTTGAAGAACTGGCACGCTTATTAGGCGGCGATACCATAACCAGCAACACTTTGGCTAACGCTAAAGAGTTACTGTTAAGCTAAGTGTCACAAGACAGTTTAAGGCATAAAAAAAGGAGCTAATAAGCTCCTTTTCCTTTTGGCTTGATTAAATCAAGTAGTAAGCGGCAACTTGTAGACAAATAAGTGAGAATATACCAGCCAATACATCATCGATCATAATACCGAAACCACCATGCACTTTGGCATCTAGCCAACGGATTGGCCAAGGTTTTAAAATATCGAAAAAGCGGAACAATATAAAACCGGCTAACAGCCACTGCCAGCCGGCTGGTGCTGCTATCATAGTAATGAGCAAGCCTGCGATTTCATCCCACACAATCGCGCCATGATCATGAACGCCCATATCTTTAGCGGCTTTATCACAGATATAAAAACCAATTAACACACTAAATATCGTAAGGCCTATGTACCAAGGTAGGCTTAACGGCGCCATAAGCAAAAAGACGGGGATCGCGGCGATAGTACCGAACGTGCCTGGTGCCTTTGCCGCTAAACCAGAGCCAAAACCTAATGCCAAAAAGTGGATTGGGTTCTTAAGCGAAAGCTTAGCCACCGCTTTATCTTTTGAGAGTAAATCCATCAATTAAAGTGCTCAAATCCAAGGTTAATAGGTTCGAATGGTTGGTTATCTAATAGCAAATTTAGCTTACCGCCAGTGCAGACTTGGCCAATTTGAGTAAACTTAACGCCCGTTTCAGCCAATGCGATTTCTAATGCGCCTTTTTGCGCCTCAGAAACGGTAAAAAGTAGCTCATAATCTTCACCACCGGTTAATGCATAACTCAATGCCAACTCATCGGAAACATTAGCTTTTAGCTCTTTGGATAATGGAAGTTTATCTACATTGACCATAGCACCGATATTAGACGCTTTAAGTACATGCTGTATATCAGAGACTAAGCCGTCAGAGATATCGATAGCACTGGATGCCAAAGTCCTTAACGCTTGTCCTGCAAGTACTCTTGGAGTCGGTCGATAATGACGATTGATAATATACTCTCTATCAGCCTCATTACATTGCGCTTTGCCTCGCAACAGATCCAAGCCGAATGCTGAATCGCCCAAGGTCCCCGTAACATAGATCCAATCACCATTTTTTGCACCACTTCGTGTCAGACCAGTGTGCTCCGGTACTTGTCCATTTATCGTAATGGTGATTGAGCGAGGCCCGCGAGTAGTATCCCCTCCCACTAGCGCTACACCGTAATACTCAGCAATTTCAAACATACCAGTACTGAAATCTGCAAGCCAATTCTCATCGACTTCAGGTAGCGTTAGCGCCAACGTCATCCAAGCAGGTTCAGCCCCCATAGAGGCAAGATCTGATAAGTTAACCGCCAAGGATTTGTATCCCAAAGCACTAGCAGGCATATCTGGGAAAAAATGCACGTTTTCCACTAGCGTGTCACAAGATATCGCTACAGACTTATTAACAGCAGGCTCAACAATGGCACAATCGTCGCCGATGCCAACTGCCACGTCTTTTCGAGACTGGGCGCGCCCAGTAAAATAGCTTTCGATTAATTGAAATTCTTTCACAATACCAATCACAATTTAAAAGTGGACTGAAGAAAAGGAGCCAAATAGTCTGTGGGTATCAAGGCTATTCCACTGCGCTTACCCCGTATCGCTGGGTTCATGCAGCAAAGACTCTCTTTTAGCCATAAAAAACGGCATCCGAAGATGCCGTTTTGACTATTTAGTTCTTGCTACTAACTTATCCAGAATACCGTTAACGAACTTATGTCCATCTTCAGCGCCGAATGCTTTGGCAAGCTCGATAGCTTCGTTAATCGCTACCTTATATGGAACGTCTTTACGGAAAGTCAATTCATAAGCCGCTAGGCGTACGATCGCTTTTTCGACTGGATCAACTTCATCCATAGGACGAACCAAAAATGGAGTGATAAGCTCATCTAATTGGCTTTTCTTTGTTGCAACGCCACCTAATAACTCACGAAAGTAAGCTATATCGACACCATCAACATTTTGTTCAGTTAGAAACTCATGCTCAACATCAGCAATATTGTTGCCACTTAGCTGCCAAGAGTATATGGCCTGAACCGCTAAACGACGTGCCTTTCGGCGCTCTGAAGGCTTCATTAAATTGTCCTAAATTACAGCTGTTCTTCAAGTGCTTGCAAAACGTTAACCATCTCTAGCAGACCCAAAGCAGCTTCGCCGCCTTTGTTACCTGCTTTAGTACCTGAACGCTCAATAGCCTGTTCAATGGTATCTGTAGTTAAAACGCCGAATGAAACAGGAATATCATACTCAAGTGCAACTTGAGCTAACCCTTTATTACATTCGCCTGCAACCAGATCAAAATGAGGTGTACCACCACGGATAACCGCACCAAGTGAGATTATGCCGTCAAATTTTCCGCTTGCCGCAACACGACGGGCTGCAAGTGGCAGTTCGACAGCGCCTGGGACTTTAATTACAGTGATATTGTCATCTGCAACCTGACCAAAACGCTTTAGAGTGTCTACCGCACCATCAAGCAAACTCTCAACAACAAAGCTGTTGAAACGTGAAACTACAATCGCAATTTTTGCGTTTTTCGATTCGATATTACCTTGAACTACGTTCATTTATCTTACCTAAATTAGCTTAATGACCCAGCATGGGGGCGGAAGAGGCGGTATGATACCACAGCCACTTACGCTGATCCCTATGCAATTTATAAGAAAAGAGTGAAATTGCACCTCGGGTGATAATAATCACCACCAGTAAATTTTATTCTGCAATATATTCAGTAACTTCCAAGCCAAAGCCTGATAGTGAATGATAACGCTTTGGTGAACTAAGCAGTCGCATTGACGTAACACCCACGTTAGCGAGAATTTGTGAGCCTACACCCACTTGGCGAGATGTCCCTTGCCACTTAGCTGCAATAGGAGCACTGCCATTATCTTCAGCTTCGAATGCTTTAACTTTAGCCAAAATATCGCTGCTATGCTCTTGATGACCGAGCAACACAAGTACACCACCTTCATCCCCAATACGCGCCATTGCCTTCTCTAACGGCCAGCTACGCTGCTGATCACGTTCAGAGTGCAATAAGTCGTTAAAGGTATTTTGTAGGTGAACACGAACCAGTGCATTCTCGGTTACAGGGCCTTTAACTAAAACGTAGTGTAATTGGTTATCGATGGTGTCACGGAAAGTCAGCATATCAAACTCGCCAAAACGAGTGGGTAGCTTACACTGTGCTTCGCGCACAACGCTGGTCTCTTTGGTATTGCGATACTCAATTAAGTCAGCAATGGTGCCCATCTTTAAACCGTGCTTTTCAGCAAAGATTTCAAGATCGGGACGACGTGCCATAGTGCCGTCGTCGTTAAGAATTTCAACAATCACTGATGATGCTTCAAAACCTGCGAGCCTTGCTAAATCACAGCCTGCTTCGGTATGTCCTGCGCGAATAAGTACACCGCCCTCTTGCGCCATCAATGGAAAAATATGACCTGGCTGAACAATATCAGCAGGTTTTGCGTCTTTACCGACAGCAGCTTTAACTGTTACAGCTCGATCTTGAGCAGATATCCCGGTTGTAACGCCCTCTGCCGCTTCAATTGACACGGTAAAGTTAGTTGAAAACTGCGCATTATTATTTGTGACCATCAACGGAAGATTTAGCTGCTGGCAGCGCTCTTTAGTTAATGTCTGACAAATAAGACCTCGACCAAAAGTGGCCATAAAGTTAACGGCCTCAGGCGTCACCATGTCAGCAGCCATAATAAGGTCGCCTTCATTTTCTCTGTCTTCATCATCCATCAAGATAACCATCTTACCTAGACGAATATCTTCAATGATCTCTTCTATACTATGTAACGCCATGTTTAGACCTTTATTTTTGTGTTACTGCGTTAGCTGAGGTCGCTAATCAATAAGCCGTTTGTGGCACTGCAGTAAATAAATGTAATGTTTATTTTGTAGGATTTTCTAATGACAAATACTATCGTTAAAATAGTCTTAAGCCAGTTTTTATCTTAAAAACCCTGAGCGAGCTAACAAATCCATAGTAACTTCTGACTTCGGTTGCTCTGCTTGCTGCTCTGATGAATAACTCATCAACCTTTCTAAGTGCCGGGCAATAAGGTCAACTTCGATATTGACGCTATCACCTGGTTTTAAATCTATTAACGTTGTTTCGCCTGCGGTATGAGGCACTATGGTCAGTCTAAAACGATGCCCTTGCACTTCATTAACCGTCAAACTGACACCATCGATTGTGATCGAACCTTTATGAGCAATATAGCGCCCGAGCTCTGCAGGAGGTGTCAGCCAAAACTCTATGGCTTGGCCTCGTACTTGTCTATCATCCACATGAGCGATGCCATCAACATGGCCGCTGACCATATGCCCACCAAGACGAGTTGTCGGAGTGACCGCTTTCTCTAAGTTTACAGCAGTGCCAACGGCGTAATGAGCAAAGCCTGTTAAACTAACCGTTTCGGCAGATATATCCGCAACATAACCATCAGCTAGCTGCTCAACAACCGTTAAACACACACCATTTGTTGCGATACTATCACCTAGCTTTACATCCGACAGATCAAGCTTGCCGCTTGCAACGGTTAATCTAATGTCATCACCACGGCGTTCTACTTTACGCAGATGGCCTACCGATTCAATAATTCCAGTAAACATAAAGTTAGTTACTCATTCTTAATGTTAAGCGGGTATCTTTACCCACTTTTCGTTCATCTATTACGTCAATGTTTGGGATTTCTGACATTTTCTCGAAATCAGGCAGAGCAAGTAGATCTCTGCCTCCAGCACCAAGTATCTTCATCGCTTGGTATAAAATTATTTCATCGACGCAATGACTCGCTACAAATGCCCCAGCAAGAGTCGCGCCAGCCTCCACCAACACTGAATTGCAGGTTTTACCTAACAATGTAAGTAAAGCTTGCAGTTCCACTCGGTTATCTGTGGCAGGCAAAACTTGATGACTCACATGAGCAGGCCAAGCAGACTTTACAGATTCAGGGTAGTCACGAGTACTCACAAGTAAAACAGGGCTGGTTACACTAAAGATCGCCAATTCAGCATCTAGCCTAGCTTGGCTGTCTAATATTACACGCAAAGGCTGATGCACTTCTGCTGGTGCGATCTCATTTGATAAAGATCCCAGCTCACTGTGACGTACATTTAAACTAGGGTTGTCGGCCAAGACAGTTTCAACACCAGTTATCAAAGCACAGTGCCTCGCACGAATTCGCTGCACGTCTCTTCGAGCTTCTGGACCTGTAATCCATTTTGACTCACCGTTAGATAACGCCGTTTTTCCATCAAGGCTAGCGGCTAACTTGACAGTCACCCATGGCAAGCCTTGCTGCATTCGCTTTAAAAAACCAAGGTTAACCTGTTTAGCAGCATCGGTTAATAAACCGACATCAACCTGAATGCCAGCATCCTGCAGCATGGCTATGCCGCGGCCTGATACTTGCGGATTAGGATCTGTAACTGCAACCACGACCCGGCTCACTCCAGCCTCAATGAGTGCTTTAGCACAAGGAGGAGTGCGGCCGTAATGGCTGCAAGGCTCAAGAGTAACGTAGGCGGTTGCGCCTTTGGCATCATTACCTGCCATATTAAGTGCGTAAACTTCTGCGTGAGGACCGCCAGCGCGAATATGATAACCCTCACCGACAATCACGCTATCTTTAACGATGACGCTGCCAACACACGGATTGGGTCTGGTGGTGTAGAGCCCTTTTTGTGCTAACTCAATAGCTAGGCTCATCATTTGATTGTCTTCAGTTGACCACATAATGTAGCGAGTTCCGATTAATCAATTAAGCTAATAAATGGGTACGACTATTTCTGCAAGTTAGCAATAGCTTCGCCAAATTCTGACACATCTTCAAACGCGCGATAAACCGATGCAAAACGTATGTAGGCCACTTTATCGAGATTAACCAACTGGTCCATCATTAAATTACCAATCATCTCAGATTTAACTTCTCGCTCACCAGTTGCACGTAGTGTTGATTTAATCTTAGTTAAAGACTGTTCAATTTGATCCATCGATACAGGTCTTTTTTCTACGGCTCGAAGCATGCCACCACGGAGCTTTTCTTCATCGAAAGGCTGTCGGCTACCATCTTGCTTCACCACTCGAGGCATAACAAGTTCAGCACCTTCAAAGGTGGTATAACGCTCATGGCACTGAACACACTCTCTACGACGACGTACTTGATGACCATCAGCGACAAGTCGCGAATCAATTACTTTAGTGTCTGTTGCGCTGCAAAATGGACAATGCATCTGGCCTCCGGTCAGTTATTAAGTTGAACTAAATGCTTGTATCAAATTTGGCTGAAATGCCAACAAAAATGGCCGCATAAATGCGGCCATTAAAGTTTACCTGATTTAACGCTTAAGGTTAACCGTAAACAGGGAACTTAGCGCATAATTCAAGAACCTGCGCCTTCACTCGCTCGCTAACAGCAAGATCGCTAATATCATCAAGGACGTCACACATCCAGTTGGTCAATAATACTGATTCTTGTTCACCAAAACCACGACGGGTAATAGCTGGAGAACCAATACGCAGACCTGATGTTACAAATGGTGAGCGTGGGTCGTTCGGCACTGAGTTTTTGTTAACCGTGATATTTGCGTTACCAAGTGCAGCGTCAGCATCTTTACCCGTCATATCTTTGCTTATCAAATCAAGCAAAAATAGGTGGTTATCGGTACCACCAGAAACAACATCATAGCCGCGTTCAATGAAAGTGCGTGCCATTGCTTTTGCATTAACAACCACTTGCTCTTGGTATGTTGTAAATTCAGGGTCAAGTGCTTCTTTAAAGGCTACCGCTTTAGCTGCAATAACGTGCATCAAAGGGCCACCTTGGCCACCTGGGAATACAGCTGAGTTTAACTTCTTGTAAATAGCTTCATCATCAATAGCAGATAAGATCAAACCGCCACGTGGGCCAGCTAGTGTCTTATGCGTTGTAGTTGTCACTACATGCGCATGAGGCAATGGGTTAGGATAGATACCAGCAGCAACAAGGCCAGCAACGTGAGCCATATCGACAAATAGGTAAGCACCTACTTTATCTGCGATTTCACGGAACTTGCCCCAATCAACGATACCTGAATATGCACTGAAACCTGCAATAATCATTTTAGGCTTATGTTCAACAGCTAAACGCTCAACTTCAGCGTAATCAATTTTGCCTGTTGATTCGTCAATACCGTACTGAACAGCATTGTATAACTTGCCAGAGAAGCTAACGTGTGAACCGTGAGTTAAATGACCACCATGAGCAAGGCTCATACCTAGTACGGTATCACCACCTTCTAGAAGTGCCATGAATACTGCCGCATTAGCCTGTGAACCAGAATGTGGTTGTACGTTAGCGTACGTTGCGCCAAACAACTCTTTTGCGCGTGAAATCGCTAATTCTTCAACGATATCAACATGCTCACAGCCGCCATAATAACGCTTACCAGGGTAACCTTCGGCATACTTGTTAGTAAGCTGAGTACCTTGTGCTTCAATAACGCGAGGACTTGTATAGTTTTCTGAAGCAATGAGTTCGATGTGCTCTTCTTGACGACGAGTTTCATCTTCAATCGCTGCAAACAGTTGTGGATCGTAATCCGCGATATTCATGTCTTTTTTCAGCATTATTCACTCCAGCTGTAAATTCTTATAGTAGGGTTGCGCGGTATGATACAGCGCAATTGATCACAATCCCAGCATTAGAATCATGAAATTACTTGCATTTATGGATGAGTTAAACTTATGCAAGTAAAAATTATTCATACAAATAGCCTCAGCGGTTGTATTACATAGAAAAATCATCTTTACTCTATCGATTCATCATCTTGTGACAAAAACGCAAAAAACTCTGTTCTAAAAATTGACCAACAAACTGCACTCTTTACCCGCAGAGGAAGATTAGGCTGGTTTAATCCCTATTGAATTGACTAACGATTTGCACCACTAATACCTGAATGCCAACCGCAAACTAGTGCGACTTTCGCTATCATCATTTCGGTGATAAATATTAATATTGTCGATCCCTGTCAAGGTACCACTGCGATCGATATGCTCGTAATGCACGCTGAGGCCGAGCGCTTTTGATAGAGGAGCCCGCAGATAAACTTCATACCGATCCCTTGCATCTTTAAAATCTAAATCACTCTTATTCGGGTTCCAATCACTGCTGCGATTAAACTCTTTATCGTCAATCGAGTCCCAACGCTGCGAGGTCACTTTCAACCCTAAGAGTAACTCTCTGTAACTGGCTTCAAACTTTACTTTTGCGGTATGTCCCAATCCATAAGCATAACCCCCCTCCCATAGTACTGACTTAGTCCCCCAAAACTGTCCCCCTGCAGCACGATAGCTTTTCTCCGCAAACGGTTTAACCATACTAAAATCACCAAAAATATCGCCGCGAACACTGATAGCAAAATCAGCATTTTTCCACTCACCTCCAACCGATAAACCAATCACATTTATCGCCGCAAAAAAATCCTCTTCATCTTCTTGGCCTAAACTTGAGTACTCGATGCCCATAGAGGGGCCAAAAAACCAACTATGTCCCCATGACTCACGGGAACCTGTCACCGGTTTAACCTGTTGAGTGTACCCACCTAGAAAAAGTGAAGAAGACAACTGCCAATCTTCAACCCCCTCTTGAGAGATCCCCAATTCCATATTGAGTTCTACCTGACTTGGCGTCGCAGACAGTGCATCGTATTGCCCTTGTATGCTATCAATACTCGCATCGACACCTAGCAATATCGTCGAAGTCGAAATATCTGCAGCTTCTTTAATTGAATGAAGTGCGCCAGTGTATATATCGAATCTATCTTGCGCTTTTTGTCTGTCAAAGCGATTAGGGCTGCTATAACCAAACCAACCGCGTATTGCGCGCGACGGATTAAATACTGCAGCAAAGGTCGCAGGTACCCAGCCTTCTTTACTATCGAGCATCTCGCCCAATTGAAAAAAGCTCTCTCCTAATACTGAACCGCCAAATGTAGTCACAACCTGATCATTAACGCTCACAACCTCTTTGTACTCGGCAAATACTTCCCATATTCCAGATGCTATAAAATTACCGAGCATAGACTCGTAATAGTTGAAGTTATAGTTACGAAAGGCTTGATGGTATAGCGCGCCCGCGTAGGCATGCCCCCAATTCATACCAATTTCGTTATCATCTAACTTCCAAGATTCCGTTGTCACTATACGATCAAGAAAGTACTGGCCAGCATTGCCTTCAATCTCATAGTCAAAGTCCTCTTTCATGCTCTCTTCACCAGATTGATAGAGCAACTCTCCAATAACCAATACAGTCGTTATCTCCGCAAGCGCGCCCCACCAATCCTTTTCGACTAATTGCGGTAGCGTTGTAACCGTATCAACAGCCGGATCAGCTGCCATCGCCACACTGCGATTCATAATTAACGGATGGGTAGCAACTGAGCTTGTATGAAAAGGCGGCACAGAAAAAGAAATTGGAGCTGATACCATACGACTCGATCGCATTGGTATTGCAGATGTAGACACAAGATAAGATAGACCGTCGGCCTTTACTGCACTTAGGGGCGCGTTGAGCGCCAACACTGCAGTACAGAGTACTGTGCATTTTTTCGTATTCAATTTAATCCCTTAAATGACTAACTCATATCGCTGACGTTCAATAATTAATGCAGGCTTTTTCGTTATCTATCCATCACCAACTAGTGCTGCAATGAAACCTCACATGTAACAGTTATGTTACATGTGTTTTATGTAAATAGCATTTATCGCAAACCATACTTTTGTTCATTGGCAGCCGCGAAATCTAAAGTTCAGATTTAAGTTCCGTGGCGATTCAAGTAGAATCGTCGCCATTCCCAGTCAAAGAGAAATGAAATGGCTCAGTTTGTATACAGCATGCTTAGAGTGGGCAAGATTGTTCCACCTAAAAAGCAAATTCTAAAAGATATCTCCTTAAGTTTTTTCCCAGGAGCCAAAATTGGTGTCTTGGGCCTTAACGGTTCAGGTAAATCAACTCTACTTCGTATTATGGCCGGCCTCGATACCGAAATCGAAGGTGAAGCAAGGCCAATGCAAGATCTTAAAATTGGTTACCTACCGCAAGAACCTAAACTCGATCCGAGCCAAACAGTGCGAGAAGCGATTGAAGAAGCGGTTTCTGATGCTAAAAACGCACTCGTACGTTTAGATGAGGTTTATGCGCTTTACGCAGAACCAGATGCTGACTTCGATGCGCTAGCTAAAGAACAAGGCCAGCTTGAAGCGATTATCCAATCACAAGATGCACATAACCTTGATGTGGTATTAGAACGTGCTGCCAATGCACTGCGCCTTCCTGATTGGGATGAAAAAATTGAAGTACTATCTGGTGGTGAAAGACGCCGTGTCGCTATCTGTCGTTTATTACTTGAAAAGCCAGATATGCTGCTACTTGATGAACCGACCAACCACTTGGATGCTGAATCTGTCGCTTGGTTAGAGCGTTTCTTACAAGATTATACTGGCACTGTGGTCGCAATTACCCACGATAGATATTTCCTCGATAATGCAGCGGGTTGGATTTTAGAACTCGATCGCGGCGAAGGGATCCCGTGGGAAGGCAACTACTCCTCTTGGCTAGAACAGAAAGACGCGCGTTTACAACAAGAGTCTGCGACCCAGAGTGCTCGACAAAAAACCATTGCTAAAGAACTCGAGTGGGTACGTCAAGGCGCCAAAGGCAGACAGTCTAAAGGTAAGGCTCGTATGGCTCGTTTTGAAGAGCTTAATACCAATGACTACCAAAAACGTAACGAAACCAATGAGCTATTCATTCCGCCAGGGCCTCGTTTAGGTGATAAAGTTATTGAGATCAATAACCTGACAAAATCATACGGCGACCGAGTACTGATTGATGATTTAAGCTTTTCGGTTCCCAAAGGCGCCATCGTTGGTATTATCGGCGCTAACGGTGCTGGTAAATCTACGCTGTTCAAAATGATTTCAGGCGCTGAGCAACCTGATAGCGGCAGTGTTGAGTTAGGTGAATCGGTACAAATTGCCTCGGTTGAGCAATTCCGTGATTCAATGAACGATAAAAATACTGTCTGGCAAGAGATCTCCGAAGGCCAAGACATCATGCGTATTAACAATACCGAGATCCCAAGCCGAGCTTATGTTGGCCGCTTTAACTTCCGTGGTGGCGATCAGCAAAAAATTATTGGCACCCTATCCGGTGGTGAACGTAACCGTGTCCATTTAGCCAAGCTGCTACAGGCTGGTGGTAACGTGTTACTGCTCGATGAACCAACCAATGATTTGGACGTTGAAACCTTACGTGCGCTTGAGGAAGCTTTATTAGAGTTCCCAGGCTGCGCTATGGTGATCTCACATGACCGCTGGTTCTTAGACCGTATAGCCACTCACATTCTTGATTACCGTGATGAGGGTAAAGTTAACTTCTATGAAGGTAACTACACCGAGTACTCTGCATGGCTGAAAGACACCTTAGGCACAGACGTAGTCGAGCCGCACCGCTTAAAGTACAAGCGCATGACTAAATAGTCATTGCCGCCCCCAAAATCAAAACAGAGACTTCGGTCTCTGTTTTTGTTTCTACGAGTCAGTTTCCCACCATCCATTAAATTAACAGCAGAACAATGCACAATCTATTTGTATAGTTAATTTAACTGCAGTAGTATACTTTATACATTATACCAAGCAGTGTTATTCGATAATTTTTGTACTGTCGAGGCTACAAACGTTGGTGATTCAGTGGATAATTTTAAACGGAGTTTTCAGTGAGATACGGTTTAATTCCCCTTGCGGTTATTTGTTTATTCTCGAGCAACTCATTTGCAACATTAAAAGTAATAACCCCTGCCGAGGAAGATCAGTTTGAGCAAATAGAGAGCCAATATGATATAGACTCTGAGCTGATCTCTGTTAATGATAAATTTTCACAATTAAATAAGCGCTCCTACGATATCCAAGAGTTAGAAGATAAAATTGCGCTTAATCAAGCGCAATACCAAAAACTTATTACTCAGCTGCCCAACAAAATTTTAGCTAAAAGTGATATGAGTAATTTCTACGCCCAGATAGAAAACAATATTAATTCAACTGCTAACTTAACCCTAAAAATAGAAATTGATTCTGCAGCACTGAAGCGACAAAGCCTTTCTATTCAGGGAGAATTCGAGGCGGTAAATAAGCGCAGGCAGCAGAAAAGCCAGCAACTATTTGAACTCAAAACTGACATAATCAACCGATTAATCAGCGACCTCTCGAAAACCACAAGTAACCACCCAGTTAATATTAATGGCTCCACAAAATGTTCTAAGTTTCAATCAATCGCTGATTGCTTAAAAGAATCTAAAAGCCAGATCCTGTCGAGTACTCGTAATAAATCACCATTCTTAAACGACAAAAGCGTTTTACTTTCTTATCAAGTTGTTGATGCCAACATGAATATGGCAGGTGATCTGCGCTATAAAGTAGCAATGAACTTTAAGCCCTCTTATAACAGTAAAATTGATACGGTTCTAAATGAAAAGCTAGGCTTGCGCTCGGCAATGGTGACACTCGTCAGCAACGTGCCAGCAGATTGGTTTATCAATGGTAAAAAAATTGGTTCAGGTAAAGAGCTATTTCATGAAATGCCCCTAGGTAAACATGGCATTTTGGCTTCTTACCAAAATAATGATAAATCCAGCGTAGAAAAAATCGAAGGTAACGGTGTGTTCAGCTATAACTTCAAAGATAGTAAGCAGCCAAAAGTACTCAAAGTGAGCAATAGTGTTGAGCGATTACCCAGTGTGGAAGTGGCAAAAGGTAATATCAAACCTAAGAAAAAAGCTAAATTCACTCTTCTTGCCGATAACACGACAATACCTACACCTGAGAAACAAAAACAGACAAACACAGAATCAGAAAAAGGCTATGAGTATTTCATCGGTGTAGCACCGTCATCTAAGCAACAAAATATCGAATTTAGCAATGAACCTATTAATAAATAACCTAAGGCAGTAGCCTGTTTTTTGCCTAGCTCACTAGGGGCTGTTGATCTTTCACGGTTGTTTTTGCCGCAGTTTATTGGCTATTTTGACAAGGCGGAGGCTATGCCGTTTAGTTATTCTCCACAAATAGCCTACAACACAGTAAAAATAGTCAAGAAACGCGGCCCTTTGGGTTCGATTCAATGCTTCTATTACGGTGTTATGAGCTTTTCACTTAGCCGGCTAAGCTTTATCGCTCAAGCCTTGTACTAGAAACATTATTCCTTACGGTAAAGAACCGAACAAAAACTAAGCTCGAAAGATCAACAGCCCCTAATCAAATAATAAGCTAGGCTAAGCTGTATTCACGACATTGTTGCATTTTCACAACAAAATAACTCTAATTATGAGATGCTAAGTGTTAAACCAGTGAATTAACAATAATAAGAGCCAATGCCATGGATGAAAAACTCACTCAAGCTCAAGGCAACCCCACCGACCCAACAGCAAAGCCGATCGCGACAGAAAAGAAGCCAAAAAAATTCTTAAATAGTATTAACCACTTCCGCGGTATAGCTATTATTTTTATCGTAATGGCGCACTGTTATCGACCAGCGGGATGGGAAATCGAAACCTTTGCCGATAAAGCTTGGTTTAACTTGATGATGAACGGCACCGTATTTTTTGTCTTCATTTCAGGATTTCTGTTTCACCATGTGTTTTATCATCGCTGGGACTACAAAAAGTATATGAAAAGCAAAACAAAATTTGTTTTTCTACCCTATTTATTACTATCAATACCATGGATTGTTTGGCATTTAACAGTTGGCACCGATCCGGCGTTTCATGTGCTTTACGCCGATATTACAGCGCCTGCTCAAGCTGCTAGTTGGTATGTTATCACCGGACGCACCCTAACTGCTTACTGGTATATCCCTATGGGGATGATGCTGTTTGCGCTGTCTCCTTGGGTAATGTATTTGATCAAAAAGCAGCAAGTAATGTACTGGGCTCTGGCACTGCTAGTGATTGCTATTCTAGTTCACAGACCAATTTCAAACCTCAATGCTATTCAATCACTCGTCTATTTCTTACCTTGTTATTTATTAGGTGTTTGGGGCTCTGCTCATCGAGATAAACTGTTTCCATTCATTGATAAATATTGGTTACTAATGCTAATTTCTGCTATTTCTCTAGCGCTGATTCAAGCACAATTTTTTGGTGCAGGGGTACTCAACAAAGCCGCATTCGAAATGACAGTTCCCGATCTAATGTTGCCACAAAAGTTGCTACTGACATTAGTGATATTGGCGCTGCTAAATAAGTTTGAACATATCTCTATTGCTCCGTTACAAAAACTGGCTGAAGTCAGTTTTGCTATTTACTTCATCCACCCGTGGCTCACCACACCATGGTGGATGATTTATAACAGCCCAGATCTGTTTGGGCTTGCAGGCAAAGGCAATATATTGACTACGCTAATCGTCACCCTCTTGGTAGTTGCGATCTCCTATATGATTGCATTATTAATTAAGAAATTGATGAGTAAGCGTAGCCGTTACCTAATTGGTTGGTAACCGCTAACCCTATAATTCCGACAATAATAAGAGAAGTAACACAGAAATGATGAATAGTATTTTTCGCCCTGTAATACTTGGGCTTGCATTTATTACCACTGCAGCGATTTCAAATGACAAAGCTGAATTTGATGGTCCTTATGTGATAACACCAGCATCATCAAGTCAAAGCACTGCTTACTGGGTGTGTAACAACAAACTCAAAAGCACCGCTGTTATAGAACAACAAGTGAAGCGACCAAAAAGCTGTGGCCAACTCCCTCAGGCCACCACTTCAGCAGAGATAAAACAGGTAATGCCTGATACATACTCTGGCATTAAAAAAGTCGTCGCCCTAAGCGATGTACATGGCCAATTTGATGTGCTTATCACATTGCTGACAAACCAAAAGATTATCGATGATGAAGGTAATTGGGCTTTTGGTAATGGCCATATGGTAATGACCGGCGATATCTTTGATCGTGGTCACCAAGTCAATGAAGTGCTGTGGTTTATGTATA
Organism: Shewanella piezotolerans WP3; assembly: GCF_000014885.1. NCBI lineage: Bacteria > Pseudomonadati > Pseudomonadota > Gammaproteobacteria > Alteromonadales > Shewanellaceae > Shewanella > Shewanella piezotolerans. Next base: position 1,348,192 of record NC_011566.1, on the reverse strand, counting down.
AACTCGACCAACAAGCAAGAGATGCTGGCGGCATGGTGCATCTGTTAATGGGTAACCATGAACAGATGGTACTCGGTGGAGACTTACGTTATGTACATAAGCGTTATGATGTTGCCGCAAAACTGCTTAATCGCCCCTACGACAAACTTTACGGTGCTGATACAGAGATAGGACAATGGCTCAGAAGTAAAAATACCATCATCAAGATCAACGATGTGCTCTATATGCATGGGGGGATCAGCAGCGAGTGGATAAGTCGAAACCTTACATTAGCGAGAGCTAACAAACTTTATAGACAACATGTAGATGCTTCAAAGCAATCACGTAAAGCCGATGATGAGCTCAACTTTTTGTTCTTTGGCAATGGTCCTACATGGTATAGAGGTTACTTTTCAGAAGAATTTACCGAAACTGAACTGGACACCATACTCAACCATTTTGATGTTAAACGTATTGTCGTTGGCCATACATCTCAAGAACGAATTTTAGGCCTGTTTAATAATAAAGTGATTGCTGTTGATACCAGCATCAAAAAAGGCCAATCAGGTGAACTGCTTCTATTAGAAAACAAGCAGCTTACGCGTGGCTTGTATAACGGTAGCCGTGAGAATCTATAACCAGCAGCAATAACGACACAACACCAGTGGCCAAATTACAACTGGGTAACCCACTGGTGTAAAATACAACTATACATAACCGAGATAGCTACAAATCTAATTGCCTGCAACAAGGGGCTGTTGATTTCTCATGGTTATTTTTGCCGCAGTTTATTGACTATTTTAACAAGGCAGAGGTTATGCGGTTTAGTCATTCCCCACAAATAACCTGTAACGCAGTAAAAATAGCCAAGAAGCCCGGCCCTTCGGATTGTTTCAATACTTTTATCACTGCGTTACGAGTTTTCACTTAGCTCGCTAAGCATCATTGCTCAAGCCTTGCCCTAAAAGCATAATTCCTCACGGTAAAGAATCGAACAAAAACTAAGCTAGAAAAATCAACAGCCCCTAATAATAGGAGATTTTATTTTAATACCAATTGCATTAAGTATTTGACCATTTCAGAGCCCCTCAGCCTTTTCAATTCAAAGCACTTTGGTAAAGAAATGGTCATTTCCTTTTTAAGACAATGCAAAGCAGAAGTGGAAAGACTGAGGGGCTCACGAAGTGCGGCTGAGGTTAAACAAATTGGCAAACGCTGTATGCTTTGCTATGGGATTTGGATATACGACTAAATGGTCTATTTTGTTCCATACAAAATAAGACATTCCGGCCCTCCTTGGCGGTCAGATTAAGGAGGTACGAGACCAAGGGTGGTCGAAGGTAGAATAATGCAGGAGCAATTATCGAGAGCGAAGCAGGATGCCAGAGCCGAGAATAACGATTAGCTCAAATCCCACTACTTGCCTACAGCGTTTTGAATTGCCGCTGAATGGTCAAACTTTTAATGCAATTGGTATAATTAAACCCAAAAGATGAAAACAGAAAGATCATTCCATCACTACAAATGTTAAAAACCGATCATTTAAGTTAGCAATCTGTAAACAATTAAATGCTAATTTTCTTTACTTTACATTGCTTTACCCTACTCGAGCTGTTTTTTTTCTAAAATAGGCTCAACTTTGGCAGCGTTAAGTAATCATTCATGAAAGCATCATTTTTTGTTATACCCACCTTACTTTTATTGGCGGCTACGCTGACCTATAGCAGTTTATCTGAGGCCAAACGACCTGCGGCAAAAGATCGGGCTGCACGCACGGTTCCGGTTATTACAGGAATTGTTGACCAGCATGAACTCGCCCAGTCACTTTCTCTTGTGGGAAAGTTAGATGCTGAAGAGTCTGTCTTTATCGCACCGCAGATTGCTGGCAAGATCCGTTCAATTAATGTCAGCTCAGATCAAGATATCACAGCGGGTCAACTGTTAGTTCAACTTGATGATGCTAAAGCTCAAGCCGCACTGGCAGAAGCTGCTAGCTACCTAGCCGATGAGAAACGTAAGCTCACCGAATTTTCAAAACTGATTAGCCGTAACGCCATTACTCAAACAGAGATCGATGCCCAAAAAGCCAGTGTCGACATGGCAACCGCTAGGCTTGCCGCAGCGCAAGCCGACCTTGATTATCATTATCTAAGCGCCCCCTTCTCTGGCACTGCTGGTCTAATTGATTTTAGCCAAGGAAAAATGGTCACCGCGGGTACAGAATTACTTACCTTGGACGATCTATCTAGCATGCGTTTAGATCTGCAAATACCAGAGCATTACCTCGCCATGCTGAGCCCCGGCATGAATGTGTTAGCGACCAGCAGAGCCTGGCCAGATACCCAATTTGCCGGCAAAGTGACGGCTATTGATTCTCGTGTCAACCAAGACACTCTTAACCTTCGAGTAAGAGTGCAGTTTGACAATCCACAGCATCACCTCAAACCTGGCATGATGATGTCAGCAACCTTGGTATTTCCTAGTGTCTCAGAGCCTGTTATTCCTGTACAAGCACTTGAATACTCAGGCACCAACCGCTTTGTATATGTCGTCGGTGACGATGGGCTATCCAAGCGCACTAAAGTCACCCTAGGTGCACGTATCGACAATGAAGTATTGATCAGCGATGGTCTAGCCATTGGCGATAAAGTTGTAGTACAAGGGCTGGTTAATATGCGTGATGGACTGCGGGTTGAAGATCTCACTAATTCAGCCATTGCCAAAGATGCTGAAAAACAGACAGAGCAAGCGCGAGGTAGCATCTAAATGTGGTTATCTGATGTATCCGTCAAGCGCCCTGTTGTCGCCATTGTTTTAAGCTTATTACTGTGTGTTTTTGGCGCAGTCTCGTTCAGTAAACTCGCTGTTCGTGAAATGCCAGACGTTGAAAGCCCGGTTGTTACTGTGATGACGACCTATGAGGGTGCATCAGCAACCATCATGGAAAGCCAAATCACCACCGCACTTGAAGATGAACTCACCGGTATTAGTGGCGTCGACCAAATAGAGTCTGTGACCCGTAACGGCATGAGCCGCATTACTGTAACCTTTTTCTTAGGTTGGGATCTTACTGAAGGTGTCAGTGACGTACGTGACGCCGTTGCAAGAGCTCAACGTCGACTGCCCGATGAGGCAAACGACCCTATCGTATCGAAAGATAACGGCACAGGAGAGCCGTCAGTTTACGTCAATCTCAGCTCCTCTATCATGGATAGAACTCAGCTTACCGACTACGCCCAACGCGTACTCGAAGACCGTTTTAGTTTAATTAGCGGCGTCAGTAGTGTCGACATTTCCGGCGGCCTATACAAAGTAATGTACGTTCAGCTAAAACCTGAGTTGATGGCTGGCAGGCAAGTGACCGCCAGTGACATCATTAAGGTACTTAATCTAGAAAACGTCGAAACACCAGGCGGTGAGGTCAGAAATGACACCACTGTCATGGCAGTAAGAACGGCGAGGTTATATCAAAAACCAGAGGACTTTGATTATTTAGTGCTCCGCCGTGCAAGCGACGGTACACCAGTCTATTTAAAGGATGTTGCCGATGTATTTATTGGCGCAGAAAATGAAAATTCAACCTTTAAAAGTGACGGTGTGGTTAACATCAGTTTAGGTGTTGTGCCGCAATCAGATGCTAACCCGCTAGAAGTTGCCCAAGATGTGCATAAAGAGGTGGACCGCATTCAGCAGTTCTTACCAGAGGGCACTAAGCTCATTGTTGATTACGACTCTACCGTTTTTATCGACCGCTCAATTGATGAAGTGTTTAATACGTTAGCCGTCACCGCTCTATTGGTGATAATGGTGCTATATATTTTTATCGGTCAGGCGCGCGCCACGCTTATTCCCGCTGTTACCGTTCCGGTATCGCTTATCTCAGCATTTATCGCCGCCAATAGCTTAGGCTTTTCAATTAACCTGCTGACCTTAATGGCCCTCATTTTATCGATTGGCTTAGTGGTCGATGATGCCATCGTGGTGGTTGAGAACATCTTTCATCACATTGAAAAAGGTGAGCCGCCCATCCTAGCAGCTTACAAAGGCACTCGAGAAGTCGGTTTTGCAGTTGTGGCAACCACTGCGGTATTGGTGATGGTGTTTCTGCCAATCTCCTTTATGGAGGGGATGGTTGGTCTACTGTTTACCGAGTTCTCAGTCATGCTCGCTGTATCGGTGATTTTCTCCTCCATTGTGGCACTCACCCTAACCCCAGTACTGGGCAGTAAGTTATTAAAGGCCAATGTAAAACCAAGTCGTTTTAACATGTGGGTTGAAGCTAAATTCGCACGGCTAGAACAGCTCTATCGCCGAGTCGTTAGCAAAGCAGTGTCATTAAGACTGGCTGCGCCTTTAGTCATCATCGCTTGTATTGTCGGTAGCGGAATCTTGATGAAACAAGTCCCAGCTCAACTTGCCCCACAAGAAGATAGAGGGGTAATTTTTGCCTTTATCAAAGGCGCTGAAGGCACAAGCTACAACCGCATGGCCGCCAATATGGAGATAGCAGAGAAAAAGCTAATGCCACTTTTAGGCCAAGGTGTCGTCAAATCTTTTAGTATTCAAGCGCCCGCTTTTGGTGGCCGTGCTGGCGACCAAACCGGCTTTGTGATTATTCAGCTTGAAGACTGGAATGAGCGAACCGTTAATGCACAGCAAGCGTTAGGAGTTGTTGCCAAAGCACTAAAAGGGATCCCCGATGTGATGGTGCGACCAATGCTGCCAGGCTTTAGAGGCGGCTCCAGTGAGCCAGTACAGTTTGTTCTTGGTGGCTCTGACTATAAAGAGTTATTCAAATGGGCAACAGCATTAGAGGAAGAGGCACTATATAGCCCTATCCTAGAAGGCCCGGAAATTGACTATAAAGAGACGACACCAGAGCTTGTGGTAACCGTTGACCGTGAGCGAGCAGCCGAACTGGGAGTCAGCGTCGCAGAGGTGTCAGAAACACTTGAGGTTATGTTAGGTGGCCGCAGTGAAACCACGTTTGTGGAGCGCGGTGAAGAGTATGACGTATATCTTCGTGGTGATGAAAATAGCTTTAATAGCGTAGCCGATCTTAGCCAGATCTATATGCGCTCAGCCAAGGGGGAGCTTATCACCCTAGATACTATCACCCATATTGAAGAGGTCGCGTCAGCGCAAAAGCTTAGCCACAACAACAAACAAAAATCGATAACCCTAAAAGCCAACTTAGGTGAAGGCTACACTTTAGGTGAGGCGTTAGACTTTTTAGATCAAAAAGCCATTGAGATGCTACCAAGTGACATCTCCGTTGCTTACACCGGCGAGTCAAAGGACTTCAAAGAGAATCAAAGCAGCGTGTTCATGGTGTTTGGTTTAGCTCTGCTGGTTGCATATTTAGTGCTAGCGGCACAATTTGAAAGTTTCATTAACCCATTAGTGGTGATGTTTACGGTACCAATGGGTGTCTTCGGTGGCTTCTTAGGACTCTATTTAACTGGACAAGGACTAAACATCTATAGCCAAATCGGCATGATCATGCTTATTGGTATGGTGACCAAAAACGGCATTTTAATTGTCGAGTTTGCCAACCAATTGAGAGATAAAGGTTTAGCGATAGAGCAAGCTATTATTGACGCCTCAGCGAGACGTTTACGTCCTATTCTTATGACTGCATTCACGACGCTAATTGGTGCTATACCACTCATTATGTCTACGGGCGCAGGCTCTGAAAGCCGTATAGCAGTGGGGACAGTGGTATTCTTCGGTATGGCATTTGCTACATTCGTTACCCTACTTATCATACCCGCCATGTATCGATTGATCTCAGGCGCAACTAAATCGCCAGGATACGTCGAAGCCCAGCTAGATAAAGCAATTGCTGAGCAAGCACTCAAGCAGCAATAGCCACTGCACTAACAGCAACTTTAATCATAAAGGGCTTATCATTACTGATAAGCCCTTTTTACACCTCAATTTCGTCGAACCGTATTAATAACATAAAGTTATCATTCTTATAAAATTTGATAATTTTTATAAATAGTAACTCCCACCTATAATTCTTCCATCGAAACAAACAAGCAATTATACCAATCAGTATAAGAAGTTGATCTACTCAGAGCGTTTTTGGCACGCTAATTCAAGGCGAATAAATGACATAATGGTTATTCCCTTATGAGTTTATTCAACGCAGAAGTAGCAAGCCAAAAACACTCCTAAAGGCGAGTTTTAGCGACTTTGATGCTGCGTTAATGAATTTGAACGTAGAATAACTATGCTCTTCATTCATTGCCTTACCTCAAAGTCGCTAAACTCTCGCTGAGCGATCAAATCTTTATACTGATTGGTATTACACAGCAGAATTTGAGGTAAGTTATGAAGATGAATCATATAGGAATCATGGTTGGTAACATGGATCAAGCCGTTGAGTTTTACACTAAAGCACTTGGTCTTAAAGTCGTTATGGGCAACACTCAGGTTAAAGAAGAGCGCGAAACCGCAATAGGTAGAATGTGCGTAGCAGTATTTGGTGAAGGCTTTAAAGGTTTCAATATCGCTCACTTAGTGACTACCGACGGTATTGGCGTTGAGTTATTTGAAATGAAACAGCGCCAAGAGCGCCATGAAGTCGACTTCTCACGCATTGGGATCTTCCATTTCTGTTTGCAAACTGATGACTTCCACGCTGTTATTGAGCGTACTCAGCAACTAGGCGGAAAAGTGCGTATGGACATCATGCGCTACCACCCAGAAGATGACAGCAAGCAGGCTAAAATGGTCTATCTAGAAGACCCATTTGGCAACTTATTCGAGCTTTACTCGCACAGTTACGAAGAAACTTACGCGTCTGATTACGAGTAATTTCACAGTACGCGCAGCAGCGTAACACCTAACATTAAAAGGACTGGCACATTGTGTCTGTCCTTTTTGTTTGGTGCCTATCTTTGCGGGGCGTTAGCGGCTCACAAGTCAGCGTAGATCTTGCTGACTCGAAAATGGACAAAAGTGAGTTTGGATTTTAGGCATGCCTATTTCGGATTAATTTTTGTATGGCTAATCTCTAACCCCTAAGCACGAAGCCCTATTCTCATGGTCACCTCTTTTCGCTAGTTTATCTAACTAAAAGGTGCTTAGGAAATCAGTGGCTTACCAACGTGTGAATCAGTCTATATTCCTTGCAACATCGCTGTTCGACTCATGTCCCAATTCAGCCTTTTCACCCACCGGCTTCAGAATCTGCATAGTTTCTTGATGTTGCGATGATTGTGTGGCTTTTAACTCTTGTATTTCCTTTGTGTTGTTCTGGATAGCTTGTCGCTGTTCCTCAGAATGAATTTCTATCGCTCGATATAGTGATTCTGGGATATTGATATCGGAGTTTAACGAAACAACAATTGCTACGATTGAAAATACTACAGATAGCCCCATTGCAGCGATAGAAACCCAAAGGGCCTTCTTAGCTTGATTGCTTGCGGCAAGTGAAGAATCTCTAGCATGTTTTAGCTCTTCATAATCGATTAATCGAAAATGATCGTCTGTTGAACAATATAAAAGTACATTTAAAGCAGAGTTGTCATGGGTGTGATTTGAATTAAGAGTTCTTGCACAGGAGGCAAAAGCCGAGTGATTGCTGTTATGTGTGAAAAGTTGCTTACTAGCAATTAAATACAATACCTTTTGCTGCTCTTCTAGAGATAACTCAAGCTCCTCAAATATTTCATTTGCAGAAAATGATATTTTAGAAGTCCCATACCTTAGCACCCGAATCAATAGGTGATTTTCTTCCATGAGGTTTATTTCCCTTTTTTCTGAATCGCGACTAGATTAGATAGTCACTATGCAGCCATACAAAAGTTTGGTCATTGCTGCGATAGTAGCATCCATCCCAGCTCAAGTTAATAACTTACTTTGGGGCAGAAGTGTGTTACTGCTAATCCGTTTCTGCCTGCAAAAAAATGTCAGGAATTATCAAACTTTAATATGAACACATATTAAAAGTGATTTTTGATAATGGTGCTCTAAAGATCACGACTGCTGCAAATGAAATGATGAGGTCAGGTTACATAGTTATATTTTATGCTAAAGATAAGTTTCAGCAGTATCTTATGTAGTGGCCAAAGAAGTAAATGTGAAGCGAGAGTCTTTAAGATAATAGATGGCGCAGTCAAAAATACGCATGATATTGAGTTCCGAAATATTACTGTATCGCTATCGTGAGGTTGAGAATTTCTCATATTATTTAGTTATTATTCACAAATTTTTATTAATGACCATTGAGAATGGGTGAAAACCTCGGTGAGGCAAGAATTCCAAGGTGTTTCACAGTATTCTCATAGAGTTTGTGTGTAAGGGTGGTTGTTCATGCGCTACCACCCAGAAGATGACAGCAAGCAGGCTAAAATGGTCTATCTTAAAGATCCATTCGGCAACCTATTTGAGTTGTACTCGCACACTTATGAAGAAACTTACGCGTCTGATTACGAATAAGTATTTTGGCGACTTTACAGTAAGAGGGTTGGCTATATGCCAGCCCTTTTTAATATTTGTACTAACCTAAATTAAGTCAGATCCTTATGGCCGCAGTTTCAGCGTCAATAACTCAAAAACACGTTATCGAAAGACGAAAAAACTGATAGCGCTGAGAGCTAGCCATAATGACTATCCATCAGATAGTATAAAGTGGCAGGCAATTTAACAAGGAAGGAACCTATGCCGAAGTATCTCGTTTTAAGTTTATTGCTGTTTAGTTGCCATGTAAGCTCCGCGGATAATTTCGAACAATTGCTGCAGAAAAATATTGCTTCCCTCAGTGAGAAAGTCTTTAAATCAGCAGATAATGAGCAGCTGTTAGATGACTATAATCAAAAAAGAATGTCATTTATTAACTTTGCCGAAGACAACGTTTTTTCATGTGGATTTATCGGCTTACCTTATCAGCCAACACCAAAAATACTGTACCAGCTAACCTATCAAACCAGCAAAGAAACTTGGACACCCTTAGCTAATAATCATAATGTTATATCGTATTGGCAGGTTAACTATCATAAGTGCCAATGGATAACGTGCAAGTCGCTACTATTGAGTTCTGCTTTAATTGACATGGAGGCACATGAAGTCATTTAGGATAATGCTAGCAATTGGGCTCATTCTGTTTGGGATAATCGAGTTAAGTGTTCAATCAATAAGCCTGCGGTGGCCAATAAGCTCATTGATTGTAGGAGTCGCTTTTTTACTGTCTTGCGTATCGTTTAAATCGAATAATCAAAGGGGGGATTGGCTTGGCGGTGATTCATCCTCTTGGCATAGCTCGAATGGCGGCGATAGTGGTGGAGAATAAGCAAAGAGCTCGCCATTAAAAAACAATAGCTACATACATCAGTCAATTTGGAGGACAAATGGGATTAACAAGTAAACAAACAGGCGTATTTAAGGGGATGGCTGCGGCAATGCTGACCTCAATCCTAGTGATTGTTTATGCAATGAGTGTCGATCCGTTTAATTTAGCTCAAAATAGCCAGGCTTCTCAGCGGTTATCTATCTTAGGTTTATCACTGATCTTACCAACCCTGTTTTTAATCGCTTCAATTGGACGTCTGGCTAAGTTTCGATTTTTTAGCCCTGAAGATATTGATGGCAGCGGTTTAACCGCTGGAACTAATGAAGCCCGCGTTCTACAAAGTTTGCTGCAAAATACTTTGGAGCAACTTGTTATCGCTATTGGCGTCTATAGCGCCTGGTGTCTGCTTATGCCAAGCGCTTGGCTATCTGCAGTGCCTTTATGTTCACTGCTGTTCGCCATCGGTAGAGTATTATTTTTTAAAGGTTATAACCAAGGTGCTGCAGCCCGAGCCTTTGGGTTCGCACTGACCTTTTACTCTACAGTGGTGATGTTCTTGGTACTCATTGGGTATCAATTGGCCCAGTGGTTCAGCTAAGGTGCAGCTTTAACTTCAGAGGTGTTTGATACTAAAACAGAGCGGTACCCCATCCTAAGTAATGCGTCATTTTTATGGCTTTAGCTAAAAACTGGCGCAAACCTCCCAAAAAACACACTGAAACATAAAGATACCTAAGTAAGTATTACGTAATAACAGCGGGAATCACATAACGCAAACCTCCAAACCCACGGCAAACACCAACGGCAATAAACCAGGAATCAAACCAAGCAGAAACAATACCTTAACACTTTAGAAAGTTTTTATATTTTACTGGTCAACTTGGTAGTATTGGCCAGTTATTTGCTACTTAGAGTGCAATATGAAACATAGATAACTTTTTAAAGGTGTAACTGGTGAAAAAACAACTCTCTTTGGCGGTAGCAATAGCATTAGGTTTAGCAGCATGTGGTAGCAGCGATAGCTCATCTTCACCGGAACCTGCACCTAAATATGACTGGCAAATCATTAACCTTTACGCAGCGGATCAGAGCGATGTCGCTAAAGGCTGCATCATTTATGATAATGCCATTGCAGAACCTCAGAAAGTTATTACCGCATCAATTGCGCTTTATGGATATAACGTACTCTTCCACAACCGTGATGGCAGTGTTATCACAAAACACACGATTAAAGCAGCCGATGTACCAAGCACAGGTATTGTCACCATCGACAGTGCAAATGTCCCAGCTGGCGGCTACGTATCATTAGAAGAAGTTGATGGCGGCATTGGCGGTAATGCTGACGTTTATATGTTCTCGGTACAAAAGGAGCTTTTGTCAGATCTTGTGCTTAATGTGCGTCAACCTCAAATGGGAGCAAGCTGCTATAAAGGAAGCCAAGAACTACCTGCCGAGATTGTCAAAAGTGCGGCGGTATCAGTGCTACAAGAGAAAAGTATCAGCCACTACCAGTCAAGTTACGGCTTGGATGTCGATGGTCACAGTATCTCTTCACACATTCCCGTAAAATCAGAGTTGCCAGCTCAGAAACAGGTACTGGTAACCGCTTACGAAGATGATGCCGATAGTAAAGCAAGTATCATGAGCCATTACGGCATGATCCAGCCAGGCTACATTTACGACAGCAATAACCCAGGCTCTATTATTGCCAGACCACTTACTAATGAAAATCTAATCTACCAACCTTGGAGTTCACAAGATAACCTTAGCGTTGATAGAGACAGCGCCATCTATATGGTTTATGGCGATAACAGCTACCTTTGGCAATCAATTTTCAACTCAAACCATGAGTTCGCTTTAGTGGACGGCAACAGCGATATGCAACATTGGTCAGCCTACTTTACTGGTGTCGATGCAGACTATGATTGGCAATATCACTCTTATATTGCACTCGACGGCGCCAACAGTGTGGTAGTTAATACGTTGCCAGCAATGTATGACTTTAGCGACATGGGGATTACCACCAACTGCAGTTCAGAGACATCGGCAGACTTGTGCATTGATACTTCCAGCTATAGCAGTGGTGACTTTGATTTGCAGCGCACCCAAGTGCGCTCAACCACAACCGTTGGTGGTCGTAACTTCTATCAATCAATCTATGCAGCACCTAACGCTCAACAAGTGTTGATGAATAGCAGTGTAGTTACCATGGCACCTGATGTCGCAAATCGCATCGAAGTCGGTCTAACAAAATCAGACAATCAGCCACAAGCTCTTAACTACATGATGGCAGAGTCTATTAATATTCAGACCGCAGCCAAGGATTCACCCATAGTGCCAGAGTACACAGACACTAACGGTGCCATTTTAACGATTAGTGAAAAAAGCGCCGCACACCAAGCTATCCTTGCAACAAATAGCACAATGGTGTCAAACAGTAAGAACTAATAACGGCTGGCTGATTAGTACTGAAAGGACACTATTTAGTGTCCTTTTTTATTTCTATATCTAGGCTACATATCCACTGCCACTGACCAGATACATAAGCTAATACCAATTGCATTAAGTATCTGACCAGTTCAGAGCCCCTCAGCCTTTTCAATTCAAAGCGCATTGGTAAAGAAATGGTTATTCCCTTTTAAGCCAATGCAAAGCAGAAGTGGAAAGACTGAGGGGCTCACGTAGTGCGGCTGAGGTTAAACAAATTGGCAAACGCTGTATGCTTCGCTATGGGCATTTGGATATACGACTAAATGGTCTATTTTGTTCCATACAAAATAAGACATTCCGGCCCTCCTTGGCGGTCAGATTTAGGAGGTACGAGACCAAGGATGGTCGAAGGTAGAATAATGCAGGAGCAATTATCGAGAGCGAAGCAGGATGCCAGAGCCGAGAATAACTATTAGCTCAAATTCCACTACTTGCCTACAGCGTTTTGAATTCCCGCTGAATGGTCAAACTTTTAATACAATTGGTATAATACCAAACAGGAAAAGCAAGGTCTCAAGGACAGGCTATAATTAGGGCTATCGGTAATCGGTTAGCACCAGAGTGTGCCGACTGCAATAGCAATGGATCTGCTTATGATAAAATCTCGAATGTCCCCAAGAGTAATTGAAACGATTAATGTGAATGGTCAATTTCTAGTAGATAGAAGAAGGCCTGAGCCTGAAATAGCAGATGAAAACCCGCTGCAGACCACCTACGAGCGCCGACAACAAAACCTAAATGACTTAGAAACCCAAATTGATATTTGGGTTTAATCACAAGCCAAGAATAATTAATCTTGCGTGACACTTCACTCCGTTACAGGGCTAAGGTATTGTCTTATGGCTACTAGCCTATTATGGACATGCTGTGAAAAAAATTGCTCTGTTTGTTGATGTACAAAATATCTATTACACCTGCCGCCAAGCCTATGGTCGCCAATTTAACTACCGAAAATTATGGCAGCATCTGGGTTATGAAGGCGAAATAACAAGCGCAACTGCGTATGCGATTCATCGCGGCGATGACGGTCAACTAAAGTTTCAAGATGCGCTAAAGCACATAGGTTTTGACGTCAAACTTAAACCCTTTATTCAACGCAGCGACGGTTCAGCCAAAGGTGACTGGGATGTCGGAATAACTATCGACATAATGGAAGCTGCCAGTGAAGTCGATTGTGTTATTTTGCTTTCAGGTGACGGTGACTTTGATCTGCTAATGCTTAAAATCTATCAGAAGTACGGCGTTGAAACCCAAGTCTATGGCGTACCTGGCTTAACGGCTAAATCCTTGATCGATTCAGCCAGCCAGTACCATGAAATTGATGATAGTTTACTGCTCTAATCGCTATAGCTTAATAGCACCACTACACCGGTATTAGTAAAATAAAATCATGTACTAAAGGCAGTATAGCTTGTCTACATATTGCTTTGCTTGGCTATGCCAATCAAAGCGTTGCTGCAGTGCTAACTGCTCCATCGCACGCCATTTGTCGCTACCGTGAAGCGCTATCGCCGCTTCAAAAATAGCAATGAGTGCGACGCCCTGCTCATGTATATCGTTACCGGCGAAGACAAAGCCCGTTTCCATATGTTGCACCGTATCTTTAAGCCCACCGACATGATTGACCAAGCACAGTTGGCCTTCTCGCATCGCTAACATTTGACTAATACCGCATGGTTCAAACGAGCTTGGCATCAGAAACAACGAACCCAATTGATACAGCGAGGAGGAGAGTTGCTCATCATAGCCATCAAGAAACACAAAGTTATTATACTGAGCGGCGAGATCTGAAAATTCTCGCGCTATTTGCTTATCACCACTGCCGAGTAAAATAAATTGCCCATTTGGCTTTAACAACGCTAACCGTTCAAGCAGTACCTGCAGTACCGTCTTACCGTGGAAGCTTTCATTTGCCGCAGCGCTTGAAAAGCGATAACGTAAAATCATCACTTTTTGATCGGTTAGCCTGCCAACCGAGGTCATTAGAAATCGGGCTTCTTCCGCTAGACCTGATTGCAACGCTTCCAACGGTGCACTGTTTTGCCACTGTTGTAATCGAGACTGCGCCACAAAGTGTTGACTGCTAACCTGCTCTTTACCTACTTGCCAGCGTAATAGCGCTGACTCAGCTTGTAGGAGCAATGCTTGCCAATCGCTTACAGAGAACTGAGCTCGCGCAGAAGACAGGTAAGTTTGTTGATCCTGAATATCTGTGTCATACATACAACCATTTAAGATCCCGATAACCCTCCCCTGCTCAAGCTTTTCCTGCAGTTCTAGCTCTAGTCCTTCCCCCCCAAAAAAACCTTGTTCAGGCATAGAAGGTCTTAACACTTCTGTCGCATAACTTGGTGAGACTAAATGCACTCGGTCAGATAGCACAATGGCCGCTCTTAGAGGATTAACACAATGGCGATACCGCGGGTCTACAATCGCAGCTAATTGTTGCTCATCGAGCTGAGCGGTCAATTGCGGAAACCATGCCGCTAACGATGACACCTCATCTGTTAGCGGTCTTATTCCTTGCAGTGCTAAGTTGTGAATACTGAACACACAAGGCGTTGCAAGCAGTGCCTCAAAGTTTGGTTCGAGCGCCCGCAATATGGCGAAGAAACCACAATGCCAATCATGCAAATGGATGACATCTGGCGGTGGCATTATCACACTGCTTGTTTCATTAGCTTCAATCGCCTGTGAATCATCAGTTAACGCTGTCGCAACCGCCAGACTGAAGAGAGCAAACTTGCTCGCATCGGTGGCAAAAGGACGAGACGCATCGCCTTGAGAGTAGATTTCACCGCCAGCATTAAACAAAGGGTGTGAAAATAGGTAGCAATAGCAATCATCAAGACTTGGGTGAGCCGCCTTAAAAACGCTGACTTGCTCCACTCGCCCCGCAAAGTTAACCCTGAGCTTACAGATCTGCTTGGCAGAGATAGTATCTTGCAAAAATCCATAGCTGGGCATAGCAACATCCACTGCCACATTATGCTTTGCCAATGCTAAAGGTAGGTCGCGCACAACATCAGCCATACCGCCAACTTTTGCGCCAGCAATGGCACCATTTTCTGCTGCCAACATTAATACTCGCGGCCTATTTTGCTTAACGTTCGTCAGAGTTTGCTCTTGGTATTGGTCTGCCATGGTCTATTCATACCCCACTGGCAATCCCAACATGTCACGAGTCACCAGCACCACCCCTTTATCTGACATTCTATAACCCTTAGCGCGGTCGTGATCATGGTTATAACCAATGACACTTCCTTCAGGAATGATGCAGCCACGGTCGATAATGGCATTTTTAATCTTACAATTTCGTAGCACCACCACATCGGGCAAAATCACCGAATCTTCGACCGATGAGTACGAGCAAACTCTCACCTCGTTAAATAGCACGCTACGGCGCACTGTTGCGCCAGAGATAATGCAGCCTCCAGAGATAATAGAATCTAGAGCCATACCGCGCCTATCGTCATCATCGAACACGAACTTCGCTGGCGGTAATTGCTCCTGATAGGTCCATATAGGCCATTTGGCATCATAGAGATTGAGTGCTGGTGTTGGCGACAACAGCTCCATATTCGATTGCCAAAAAGAGTCTAAAGTGCCCACATCACGCCAGTAAGCTTCTTCGTTAGGGAAGACACTTCTAAAGCGGTGTGCGTAAACTTTATGATCTTCGATTATCGAGGGAATAATATCTTTGCCAAAATCTCTGTCTGAATCTTCATTTTGCGCATCTCGCTTAAGTTGTTCAAACAAAAACTCGGTGTTAAACACATAATTTCCCATCGAGGCGAGGCACATTTCAGGGTCTTCTGGTAGATGTTTAGGCAATTCAGGTTTCTCTTCAAAGCCCAAAATCTTGCCTGTATCATCGACTTCAACTACCCCAAATGCCCCCGCTGCTTCAGGCGTTGGCACCTCTAAGCAGGACACAGTCATATCGGCGCCAGATTCCGCATGGGTTGCCAGTAAGCCGGCATAATCCATACGGTAAACATGATCACCCGATAAAATCATCACGTACTTAGGCAGCTCATGACGAATGATATCGATATTTTGAAACACTGCATCGGCGGTACCTTGATACCAATTCTCAGAATAACGCTGAGAGGCTGGCAAAATCTCAACCGATTCACCCAGTTCTTTTTTAAAATGTCCCCAACCGCGCATAACGTGGCGTATAAGCGAGTGAGATTTATATTGCGTGACCACGCCAATACGACGGATCCCCGAGTTAATGCAATTGGACAGTGGGAAGTCGATGATCCTGAATTTACCGCCAAAATAGAGAGAAGGTTTAGCACGCCAGTCTGTCAGTTCGTGTAACCTAGAGCCTCGGCCCCCCGCCAAAATGATAGCGTAGGTATCGCGAGTTAAATTACTAATGTAGCGCGGGTTATTACTCATATAAGTTCTCTCCTTGAACGTGCGTTTACAACAGGATTTATCAATTGAATGCGCATCATGCTCTCCAAATTTCGTCACGGTAACCGGCAATAGTCATATCACTCGAAAAACGACCACTCGCGGCGGTGTTTCTAATACTCATTTGTGTCCAACTCATTTGATCTTTATAAGCGTTTGCAGCATCAACTTGGGCTTGGCGATAGGATTCAAAATCGGCGGCGGTCATCCAGGGGTCATTTGGGCTTTTAATGCTGGCGATAATGGAATCGAAAATACCAGGTTCTTGCAGATTGAAATGACCGCTCTCTAATAACTCCATCACCTCTGACAGCGCGCTCAACGGCGGCATAAATGAGTCCGGTTGATAGTTCAATCTAAGGGCTGCCACCTCATTGGCATTAAGGCCAAACAGGAAAAAGTTTTCTTGGCCGACCTCAGCTAACATTTCAACGTTAGCGCCATCTAAGGTGCCAATCGTCAAAGCGCCATTCATCATAAACTTCATATTGCCGGTGCCTGATGCTTCTTTGCCTGCAGTTGAGATCTGTTCAGACAAGTCCGTTGCTGGGCAGATTTTTTCCATCGCACTGACGTTATAATTAGGCAAAAAAGCAAATCGGAGATATTGGCTGACTACGGCGTCTGAATTGACCATGTGAGCAACATTATTAGCCAGTTTTATCAACAGCTTTGCCATGGCATAACCAGGGGCAGCTTTACCGCCAATTAACACACAACGAGGAACTAAATCATCGGTATTACCTAGACGGATCTGCTGATATAAATGGATAACATGCAAAATATTGAGCAGCTGACGCTTATACTCATGAATGCGCTTTACCTGCACATCGAACATCATTTCAGCATCAAACTCGACACCGCACTCACGACTTATCAGCTGTTGTAATTCGGTTTTGTTAGCCTGCTTGACTGCGGCCCACTCTTTGATAAATGCCACATCATCAGTAAAGGCATTCAGCGCATTTAAATGGCTGAGATCGGTAATCCATTCATTGCCTAGGCGTTTACTCAACAATGCGCTTAACTTGGGGTTACATTGAGCAAGCCAACGTCTAGGCGTGACGCCATTGGTGCGATTATTGAACTTAGTTGGCCATAGCTGATAAAAATCACGAAACAGTCCCGAGGTTAATAGCTGAGTGTGTAACTCTGCCACGCCATTGACCGAAAAACAGGCTACAATCGCCAAGTACGCCATTCGCACATGAGGCTCGTAACCCTCCTCGATAATCGACATATCAGCGAGTTTGCTGGCATCTCCCGGCCACTGATGGGCAACCTGCTCAAGATAACGGGCATTGATCTCAAAGATTATCTCCATGATGCGCGGCAGCATCTGTTGCATCATTCTTACAGGCCAGCGCTCTAATGCTTCAGGCAGCAAGGTATGGTTGGTGTAAGCCATGGTTTGATTCACCACCTGCCACGCCTCATCCCATTCAAGGAAATATTCATCCACCAGCAAGCGCATCAACTCTGGGATAGCGATAGCTGGGTGGGTATCATTTAGCTGCATTACATTAAACTTGGCAAAGTCACTAAAGTCGTTGCCATGCTGATTAACCCAAGTATTGAGCAGATCTTGTAAGCTGGCAGATGATAGGAAGTACTGCTGGCGCAATCGTAGCTCCTTGCCATTCTCGCTAGCATCATTGGGATAGAGCACCATGGTGATTTGCTCTGCCATGTTTTTACGTGCAACCGCTTCGCTGTAATCCCCCTGATTAAACTCAGTCAGATCAAAATCATCGGTAGCCTCAGCTTTCCACAACCTCAACGTATTGATGCGACCATTTTTATAGCCGGGAACTGGCATGTCGTAAGCTACGGCCAGTACATCTTGGGTATCTGTCCAAGTGACGTTATTGCGTCCATCGCGGTCGATATAACTGCTAGTGCGACCAAAAAATGGCACCTTAACATTATGGCTAGCCGCTCGAACCTCCCAAGGATTGCCCTCTCTCAACCAGCGATCAGGTCGCTCAACTTGAAAGCCATCGACGAGTTTTTGGGCGAACATGCCATATTCATAGCGGATCCCGTAGCCAGTAACCGCAAGGTCCATACTGGCGCAGCTATCTAAAAAACAAGCGGCTAGACGCCCTAATCCGCCATTGCCCAGCCCAGCATCATGCTCTTGCTGCTCAATTTCCTCTATGGTGACCGCATATTCTTGCAATGCATCACGGGTGGTTTGCTCAATATCAAGATTAAGCAGCGCATTGCCTAGCGAGCGTCCCATTAAAAACTCAAGTGATAAATAAGCAACCTGCTTTCGGCCTTGCGAGATATCATCTACACGAGTTTGACGCCAATCAGCGAGCATCTGCTGCTTGACTGTAGTGGCCAAGGCTTGAAACAGATCTTGTTTATCTCGTTCATCGCAAGTCAGGCCATTGCTTACATGCCGCGCCATCACCAGATGGAACGCGTCACAGGGCTCACACTGGTGTTTAGATGTTGACTGGTTATTCGTCATTGCATCCTTCTTCGGCATTTTTTGGCTCGGTGTCGCTTGCTTAGATTTCGTTTTAGGCTGAGTCGGCTTTACCGGTGTCGTCATGGAGTTGATCCTTTTAGCTGGGCGGAAAACAACATTAAACTGCGATCTTTTAGCTGGTAACTTGGGCATGAGTTATTGGCAGCAGATGAAACTGCAACAGGCAGTGGCAACTCACTTTGAACTGTAGGCTCAACTTGCCAGCCTTCAGCGTCCATTGATTGGGTATGTAGCAGACACTGCCAGGACTCAAAGCCTTCAATATGTGGCATGGTAAAAGCAAGTGCTTGTTCATCCGCATTAAGCATCAACAGTAACGCTTGTTGCTGAGCAGGATCTGATGCACTGCCGCCAGTAAGCACCAAACTTAAGCTACGGGTATGAGCGTCGCTCCAAAGTACTTTACTCATGGGCTCGCCATTTCGGCAGAACCAACTGAGGCCAGCGCCATGACTTGAAGCTTGTTGATGAATAAATTGTCGAGTGTACAACGCGGAGAATCGTTTACGGATGGTAATAAGTTGCTGTACAAAACCAAGCAGGTTTTTCTGCTCTGCGGTATCGCTCCAGTCACGCCAGTTAATTGAATTATCTTGGCAATAGGCGTTGTTATTTCCCTTTAGACTGTGCCCGTTTTCATCACCAGCGAGTAACATAGGAACGCCTTGTGACAGCAGTAAAGTGGTGAGCATGTTACGCACTTGGCGTTGACGCAATGCGTTAAGCGCGGCATTGTCACTTTCGCCCTCCTCGCCATAATTGTGACTGTAGTTCTCTTGATGGCCATCGCGGCTTTGCTCGCCATTTAAATCATTATGCCTTTGGCTATACCTAACGATGTCATGCAGGCTAAATCCATCATGACTGGTGATAAAATTAACCGTTGAGTCAGCATCTCGGTCTGCATGTTCAAACAAATCACTGGAGCCATGAAGCCTGCGGGCAAGCTCAGGTAGCATGCCAAAGTCACCGCGCCAAAAGCGCCGCACAGTATCTCGAAAACGGTCATTCCATTCGCTCCAACCTTGGGGGTAGCCTCCAAGCTGATAGCCTCCTGGACCGATATCCCAAGGTTCTGCAATCAACTTGACTCGACTAAGCACAGGATCTTGCACAATCGCATCAAAGAAACCAGCGCCCTTATCAAAGCCGTGCGCTTCACGCCCTAAGCAGCTGGCTAGGTCGAACCTAAAGCCATCCACCCCCATGACTTCAACCCAGTAGCGCAATGAATCCATCACCAGCTGCAAGACTCTAGGGTGATTGATATTAAGGGTATTGCCACAGCCGGTATCATTGATATAAAAACGCTTATCGCTAGGGTGCAAGCGGTAATAGCTGAGGTTATCGATGCCCTTAAAGCAAAGCGTTGGCCCGAGGCGGTTCCCCTCTGCAGTATGGTTGTAGACCACATCTAAAAGCACTTCGATGCCAGCTTGGTGCAGCGAATTAACCATGGTTCTGAACTGGCTAATCTCATTGGGCGCAGACAAGGTATCACTGGTATATTGCCTGTGAGGTACGAAAAAACTTAGGCTGTTATAGCCCCAATAATTGCTCAGCGCCTTATCTTGTAAAAAGGCTTCGCTGATAAAACCATGAACCGGCAGCAGTTCGACGCAAGTCACTCCAAGAGCAATTAAATAGTCCAATACCTTTGGCTCAGCCAAGCCTAAATATGTTCCTCTCTTTGCTCTATCAATATCAGTGCATTGCTGAGTAAACCCCTTTACATGCATCTCATAGATGATATGACCATTAAGATCGTTCGCAGCAATGCTTGGCGAGTCTGCCATTTTAACAACTGGCTTTATAGGCGCTAAAACAGAGGTATCAACCACCTGACATTTAGGCATATAAGTTGCGTTGTCAGTGTCATCAAAGGAAAGATCTTCTAGGGGGTGATCGACGCTGTAACCGTAATGGCTTTGATGCTCAATAAACTGACCAACCCAGCGCTTAGCATAAGGATCAAGTAGCAACTTATTGGCATTAAAGCGATGGCCCGAATGAGGCGCAAACGGACCATCAACCCGATAACCGTAAACCAGCGCTTTATCTGGTGTTGCCAAATGCAGATGCCAAATCTGCTGACTCTTTTGCTGCATAGGATAGCGAGCAATTTCATGCTCACCACTTGCATCAAACAGACACAAAGTGACTGCAGTAGCATGAGCAGAAAACAGCGCAAAGTTAACGCCAAGTTCATCGACACTAGCCCCAAGTGGATAAGGTTTGCCAGCGGTAAGAAGCATCAATTAGCCCTTTCCAATAACTAAGCAGGCTAGCGGCGGCACCGTAATCAACGCACTATAGGGCAAGCCTTGATATGCATAGCTCTTGGCATTGATAACCCCTTGGTTACCCACATCGCTACCGCCATAAAATGCGCTATCGCTGTTAAGCTGCTCACTATATTCACCATCTTGAGGCAGGCCAACTCTAAAGCCGTGATGTACCTCAGGGGTCATGTTGACGACGAAAATCAAGTCGTCACGGCTGCTCACCAATGGATCGCTGCCATGGCGGATAAAACTGAAAATACTCGAGTCGGCATTGTCACAATCTAACCAGCTAAAACCGCTCGCTTCATCGTCCTTTAACCACAGTGCAGAGGATGCTTTATATAGCTTGTTTAAATCTTTTACCCACGCTTGCATGCCTAAATGCGGCGGGTATTGCAGTAGATGCCAATCTAAGCTTACATCGTGATCCCATTCGTCACGCTGGGCAAATTCGCCGCCCATAAACAGCAATTTTTTGCCCGGATGCCCCCACATAAAGCCGTAATACGCCCGCAAAGTCGCAAACTTTTGCCAGTCATCGCCAGGCATTTTATGCAACAAAGAGCCTTTACCGTGAACCACTTCGTCATGGCTTAATGCCAAGATAAACTGCTCAGTGTATTGATAAACAAGGCTAAAGCTAAACTCATGGTGATGATGGCGACGATGAATAGACTCGTGGCTTAAATAGCCTAAACTGTCATTCATCCAGCCCATATTCCATTTAAAACCAAACCCAAGGTTTGCTGTTTGCTCGCTCTCTTGTGCCTGCAAAGGCTTATCAATGATATGAGTCACTCCGGGCCAAGCCGTTGACTCTTCTGCAATCATGCAGATCCCTGGGAAGCTTTGATACAAGCGTTGATTAAGGTTTTGTAAAAAGCGAATCGCGGCTAAGTTCTCGCGGCCACCGTACGCATTGGGTAGCCACTGCCCCGCTTCTCGGCTGTAATCTAAGTAAAGCATCGACGACACTGCATCAAGCCTTAAGCCATCAAAATGGAACTCCTTTAACCAGTAGCAAGCGTTGCTCAACAGGTAACTTTGCACCTCACCGCGTTCATAGTTATAAATGAGAGTGTCCCAATCAGGGTGTTCACCTTGGCGAGGATCATCATGCTCATAAAGACTCGTACCGTCGAACTGCTTCAAACCATGTGGATCTTTAGGAAAGTGAGCTGGAACCCAATCAAGTAATACCGCAATTCCAGCTTGATGGCAGGCATCAATAAAGGCTTTTAATCCGTTAGCATCGCCAAAACGGTAGGTAGGAGCATAAAGCCCTACAGGCTGATACCCCCAGGAACCATCAAATGGATATTCGCTTAACGGCATAAGCTGTAGATGGGTAAAGCCCATTTCTAGCACATAGGGAATAAGCTGCTTGATGAGCTCGGAATAATCTAAATAATCAGCACCATCTTCACCTTGTCGACGCCAAGAACCTAAGTGCACTTCGTAGGTTGACATAGCCGCCTGATGCCAAACTTTGTCACACCGCTGTTTGAGCCACAGCTTATCTTGCCAATCATATGGGGTTTGTTCAGCCACTATAGAGGCATTTCCAGGTGCACTCTGCATCGCTTTGGCGTAAGGGTCAGCTCGCTCGATACATTGTCCATTAGCGTCAACTATCTCAAACTTGTAATGATCACCAGCACTCACTTGGGGAATAAAAATCTCCCACAATCCACTAGCAAGGTGTTGGCGCATCACGTTCACTGCGCCGTCCCAGTGATTAAAGTCTCCAATGAGTGATACTCGCTGAGCATTCGGCGCCCAGACACAAAACAGCACACCTGTAACGCCTTGATTGACCCGCCAGTTAGCCCCTAAAAATTGATAACTTTGCTGTTGATGGCCTTCACCAAAAAGATAAAGGTCATCGGCTTCAAGAAGGCTCGAGAATTGATACGGATCGATAACTTCTTGTATATCTAACGGATACCTCACCCGCAATCTATAAAGAAATGGTTTTACCCTGCGGCCCATTTTCCCACTAAAAAGCCCTTGATCATTACGCTTGTCTAAACTGGCAACTTTGCGCGATGTTTTCATACAGATAACATCGACGCCCAAAGCTCCGCGCAAAAAGCAACGCACAACCAGCGACTTTCCGTCATCACCGCTGTGCATGCCTAAAAGCGCAAACACATCGACATATTGACCGTTAAGCAGGGCGACATCGATACCATGTTGAAACTCGAGAGCATTGTTAGTCATAGCGGTAATCCATTTGGTTGTAGTGACGAAGTTGCATGAGCTGGTGTTGAAGTCGTGCGATTGGGATGAGTACTGGTAGTGGTAGTGGTATTGGCTTTTGTGCAGGCGTGTGTTCTTGCATATGCATCGGTTTCCCGCTCACTCTGCACACCTTGCTGACGAGAAGTTTGTAACTGCAGTAGCAATCCTTGCACTTGTTTATCTGCTGCTAACTCGGTTAAAGATAGTGCTAATCGGCGCTGCCAATTAGGATATTGCAGCCAGGTACCGGGGATATTAATAGGTTGGTTATCACAGACCAAATCGAAAAGTTGCACGCTGAAAAGATGCGCGTTACCAGCAGCAGTGACCGCCAACCAAGCCTTAAGTAGTTCAGGGTAATGAATGCTATTTACATCGCTGCCGTCAAACTGACCTTGCGCCTGCAGTAATTTCAATAACTGCTGTTTATCGAACTCACGCTGTGATATCAGCGATTGCAGCAACTCATCATTATCAATAAGACCGATACTACGTCTGAGCTGCAGATCATCTGCTTGCCACCACGCTAATAACGGAGGAACATCGTGATTGGCTAACATCATTAAACTGTCTGCTGGATAGTTTGCTGGCAAGGTGAAACCATCACCCTCTTTGCTAAAGTAAAACAGATCGTTAGATAACACGCCCGCAGCCGCAAGTTTACTAACAATTTCAGGAGGAATTAGGCCTAAGTCTTCACCGATAATTAAACATTGAGCGCGCTGACTTTCAATACACACAATAGCCAACAACACATCAAGTGGATAATAAACATAGGCGCCGTTACCTAATTCTTTTGATCTTGGCCACCACCACAAACGCAGTAGCGACATAACATGGTCAATTCTCAGTGCACCGCATGATTGCATATTACTGCGCAATAACTGGATAAAATGCTGATAGCCGTCGTGCTTTAGCGCAATAGGGTCAAAGGGTGTTAAGCCCCAGTTTTGCCCTTGGGGAGCAAATGGATCTGGCGGCGCACCAATACTGGCATCTTGGCAAAAAGGGCTGTTATCTGCTCGAACTTCAACACTATTGGAAGCCACCCCAACCGCCATGTCGCGAACCAGTCCAATCGCCATCCCCAATCGTTTTGCTTGGGCTTGGCATTGGCTTAATTGCTGCTCAGCGACAAACTGCAGGTAAGCAAAAAAGCGACTATCTAGCCCAGAAAATTCACTCAAGCCGACGGTATCACTAAGCTGCTGCTCACAAAACTGCCGCAAACTATCGCCATTATCAGTAATAAACAGACTAAATTGCTGCCCTCTTGCACTATTAGTTTCAACATGAGCCACTATAAATTGCTGATAAAGCAGTTTAAAAATCCGGTATTTATGTAGACTTACCAGTTGATAATCGAGCCAATCGGCACGATTGACCTGCCGCTTTATTGCTTTAAATTTAATGGCTAGCTCAGATGATGTTGCACCTGCAGCATTAGGCTCCACATCGCAAAATAACTGTGAATACTCAGGCACCATTTCAAAGTTAATATAAAGCGGGTTAAGCCTGCGCCTATCAGATGGACTATAAGGGCTACATGCTTGAGGGTTGGCAATATCCAGAGCATGTAACGGATTGAGTTGAATAAAGCTGCCGCCCTCGTTAGCCACCAGCTCAATAAGCGCTGCTAAATCGGCAAAATCACCAATGCCCCATTGCGTCTCACTGCGAAGGCTAAATAGTTGAATACTGAGCCCCCATAAACGGCTATTGCTAGGTGAACGAGTATTGCCGCTTTGGTAACTCATTACGGGAGCGACTAACCACTGACCTTCAACAAACTCAGCTTGATCACGAATGCGCACCCGATGATAGCCCAGACCTATATCTGGCAAAACTGACATTTGTAATGAACCGCCGCAGTAGATATCAGACGCCAACAATGCTTGAGTGATCAACAGTCGATAGTGCAAATAGTCG
This sequence comes from Shewanella piezotolerans WP3, assembly GCF_000014885.1. Taxonomy (NCBI): domain Bacteria; kingdom Pseudomonadati; phylum Pseudomonadota; class Gammaproteobacteria; order Alteromonadales; family Shewanellaceae; genus Shewanella; species Shewanella piezotolerans. Next base: position 1,323,030 of record NC_011566.1, on the reverse strand, counting down.
CAATCATCGACATGGTAATGGCCTGTAACCTTGGCAATATGAGGGTTTGCAGCAAACTTAGCTGTATCGATACCTAACTGAAACGGCTCACCGCCCTCTAACTGCAGCTCAATCGTCAATCGAGAGTCACTGTCACTAGGGAGGAACACACTCAACTCGGGATTATCTATCCTTGTATGTTGAAACAAAGGCAACCGTTGAGTCCACGGCTCCGCATCAAGTTGGTAGATTTTTTCGTCTATCTGCTCCGCCGACATCACAGGTTCGCATCGCTCTTGTGCAGCGCTAGCCAGCATACAGCGCAAAATACCAATACGATCTTGCTCTGGGGTTACGATGTTATCGCCACTACAGCTGACAAACTCAGCACCAACGCCTTGCAAATACAGTAACTTTTTTAACCCCATGCTTCTCATCCTTGAATTTAGCAATGCACTCTCTAGATGGAGCAGTAACCATGCCAATAACAAGTAACAGCTTGAAGACAGTTTTATTTCATTAGGGTGACAGTTAGCAGTTGATGAAAATCAGCGGCTTAAATATAAATATGGATTCTCCCCTTGCCGTCATAAACTAACAAACAGCTTTAAACCACGCTCTAATTGCACAATAAACGCGCAAAGCCTGCATCAATAAGGCACTTAACCTAGCCGCAATAGCACCAGTATCTGCAACCTAAGCTCGCGGATGTCGTAAAATTACAGAATTAGCTACCCAGATCTAGTTTTGAAGTCATTTACACTAGATTTGAGGTTAATTTAGAGCCAGATCACACCTTTACCGCACAAGTGTTGGTACTTTAATTACCAGAAAAGATAACAAACTTTAACATTAAGCTTATAGGTGGATTTTATGGCTGCTAAATTTTTCATCCCTTCTGTCAATGTCTTAGGTAAAGATGCCGTTACTGAAGCGATTGGTGATATCAAAACTCTGGGCTTTAAAAATGCTCTAATTGTTACAGACAAGCCGTTAGTTGAAATTGGGTTAGTAGCTCAAGTGACTGACAAGCTTGCAAGCAACGATATTGCTTCAGTTGTGTTCGACGGGGTTCAACCAAACCCAACTACAGGTAATGTTGTTGCCGGTCTTGAATTGCTAAAAGAAAACAGCTGTGACTTTGTTATCTCTCTTGGCGGTGGCTCTCCCCATGATTGTGCTAAAGGCATTGCATTAGTTGCAACCAACGGCGGCAGCATTAAAGATTACGAAGGCCTAGATGTGTCTACTAAGCCACAGCTACCACTTGTTGCTATCAACACCACCGCCGGTACTGCGAGTGAAATGACTCGTTTCTGTATTATCACCGATGAAGAACGCCACATAAAAATGGCCATCGTTGACAAAAACACCACACCACTACTTTCAGTTAATGACCCTGAGCTCATGCTTCTTAAGCCTGCCGGCTTAACAGCTGCAACTGGTATGGATGCACTGACTCACGCAATTGAAGCTTATGTTTCAATCGCTGCGAACCCAATTACAGATGCCTGTGCAATCAAAGCGATAGAGCTCATCAAGGGTAACCTAGTTGAAGCGGTAGAAAACGGCCAGAGCATCGAAGCACGCGACCAAATGGCATATGCACAGTTCCTAGCAGGTATGGCATTTAATAATGCTAGCTTAGGGTATGTACATGCTATGGCGCATCAGTTAGGTGGATTCTACGACCTACCTCACGGTGTATGTAATGCACTGCTGCTACCACACGTACAAGCTTACAACGCACAAGTGGTACCAGAGCGCTTAAAAGATGTTGCTAAGGCAATGGGTGTAGAAGTGAGCGCAATGAGTGATGCCGAAGGTGCAAGCGCAGCACTAGAAGCAATTAAAGCACTTTCAGTCGCGGTGAAGATCCCAGAGAACCTCACTAAACTGGGTGTTAAAGCTGAAGATATTCCAACTCTTGCAGATAACGCACTTAAAGATGCTTGTGGATTTACTAACCCTAAACAAGCGACTCATGAAGAGATCTGCCAGATCTTTACTAACGCTTTGTAATCAGACAGCGATAAGGCCTGTTTAGTAAAAGGTGAACAGATAGCAAGCGTGTCATCGCTCCCTTGATGTAGCTTGCTATCTTTCATTGCTAAAGACTACTTTGTGCAATTAGAAGGCCCGAATAGCGACAGTTTTACCGAGGCATTTGATCCTAAGCGCATTAAAGCTTGAACAGATTGATACATTTGCGTGATAAATCTTCAAAAATATCAGTCATAAGCCCATAAACAGGCAGTTTCTGGTAGTAATACTGGATACAAATTACTGCAATTGCGATATAATTAAAGTGTTCGCTTTTTCCCTGCAAAAGTTAAAGCAAGCTTTAAAGCCCACTCTTCGGAGTGGGTTTTTCCTTTCTACTAGTCCCTCTGATTACGCCCTACCATTCAGCTTAAGCCGCGTCACTCAACAAAGTTTCGGCTTATTGATAAAGCTTTAACCATTACTTTAACTATTGCTTTAATACAGCAATTCAACTGCCTTTAGCTTTTGTAAGTTGCCGTGAATATATCCCCATAGGCTCAGCTAAATCACCCATGATTTAGAAGCTTACACAGCCTAACTAAGATGAATAGCTAGCAAGCACACTTTAGCCACTAACTCGTTTTTGGACAGGTGTTAGGTAGGCTGAGCAGCCGAAAGATCAGTATCGAGGTTAAGCGGAAATATAGCAGTTAAGCACCATTCAGCTGCATTTAGCTTTTGCAAGCCGCCGTGAATATATCCCTATAGGCTCTGCTAAATCATCCATGATTTTGAAGCTTGCACAGCTCAACTCAGATGAATAACTAGCAAGTCCACTTTAGTCGCTAACTCATTATCGGACAACAGCTTGTTAGAGTTAAAGCTTTTGGGATGATGAGGAGCTGTTTACTAAACAGGGGGAAGAGCACCATATAACGCCCAGCTCAACTGCGTAGCGAACTTGCGTTTTTTGTGTTTTTTTTGCACAAAAATAAACAGTTTGCGGAGTCAGATTGCAGCTGCTGATTAGGCATCAGAGCTCAGAGGAGCGGACCATGCTTCGCGCGCAGCGGCCTTAGCATCACTCTCAATAAGGTCACCATGGGACAGGATAATACGCTCAAAGTCCCACGCAAGCATCCGCTCTAATGAATGCTTTGCAGCCTTCTTGTCTTTCCACCCAATCTGATACTCGGGAGCAGGCCGAGGCTTGTTCCACATGTGAAATACCGCTTTCCACCAAAGTTTAATCCCGAGCCCCACTTCTTCAGTTTTATCCCCAATATTTTCAATTAAGTCCACAAGAAGTAATGTTTTACTTGGTTTGTGAAAGAACGCAACTTCCGACATAAAACGGGAACCACGCACTAACACCTGCTCCATATCCTTTTCCCAAGCAGTCGGTGATTTATCGCCCAGAATCCAGTCGAATTTCATCTGGGGCTGTTTAGTTTCTATGCCCGGACAAATATATGTCTCGGCTTTGGGGAATGCAGCTTGTGCAGAAGGCACATGTAAATAATGATATGAACCAGGGCCAACAATACTTCGTACAGTACCGAGAGCAGAAATGGCTTCGTAATTCTTCGGTAATGTTGCAAGGGGAATGCAACATCAAACTTCCATCTAACAAACGAACTATTGACATACGGGAGTTGAAATTGATTCCCGAGTAATAAACGGGATACTGGCAAAGCCATATCGAGTCAGGAACAAACTCTATAATATCGTTATTCATCTATTTGAGACCCCATTTATAATAGCAGCCTAACGCCCGCATAATGGACGAATTAAGCTTGGTTAAATTAGCGAAGAATGAGCGCCAGCCAAGCTTTAGGCGTTCATTCATTAATGCGCTTGTTATACATCAAGATTGCACTACTGCATCAACTTCTATTTCGATCAGCCACTCTGGGTTAATAAATTTACTAACTTCCATTACTGTATCGACAGGAAGAATATCTTTAAAATATTCACCTCTCACCTCAGCAACTTCTTTCCAGTGGTCAATATTAGTAAGAAGCATACGAGTTCGCACAACATCATTTAGTGTGGCACCAGCCTCTTTAAGCGCATTCTCAATAGTTTTGATACATTGCCTTGTTTGAAGTGCTGGGTCGTTAATACCTACAGTTTTTCCGTTATCATCAATAGGAGCTGTTCCCCCAACGGAGATAAAATTGCCAACTTTAACTGCACGAGAAAAACCCAGTTTAGAAGCATAGGGACTTGTACTCGGAACTAGAATACGACTCATAACGACTCCTTGATGTATAACGCCCACATTAAGGGGCTTTTTAATAGTTTGCTAAAATGTGAAGCGAAGCGGAACCGAGCAAGCTGCTAGCAGTCCCGTTACTGTAATGGCTTGTTATGTGTATTGAACACCCAAGTATCCATTTTCCTTTTTGGCCTTATTAAACTGCTCTATATTTAAAAACGGCCATAGTTCAACATTTCCATATATTTTCCATTTATCCAAGGTTCTTTGGCCAAAAATACCCAAAGAAATACATTTTAAGAACTCTTCTTTAAATGTTGCAGAAGGCCAAATGTATTCAATGTCAGTTTTAAGGAAAAGTACCCACCTAGCAACGATTGTCCGATCATCTCTAGACAGAACATCTTTACCTTTAAGTTTGTATTCTTTCATGTCGCTATAAAGACACCATGCCCCATGAGAAAATACTTGCCTGATGGCATCATCATTTGATTCTGGAATAGAATCTTCAAATTCATCGTTAGATATTTGTCCTGAACTTAAACTACGTATAAGCTCAGCAAGTCTATTTCGTGATGCTCGATCAATCATAAATACACCTAACGCCCGCATAAAATGCGGATAATGCTTGGCTAAAATTAGCGAAGAATGAGCGTTAGCCAAGCGTTGAACGTCACTCTTTATGCTCTTGTTATATGCCGCTACCTTTAAAAATGCTCACAAAAACCGTAAAACACCCAAGAATTACTGAGGTATACAAATGGTTTTCTAGATGATTCCGCATACTCTTCTATAACCAAGGTATAAACATTAGAAGTAGTTTCATTTTGCATAATACTTATCACTTTGTATGAGTTTTCTTTTGAACCATGGTCTATTACCTTTGGTGTAGATAGGTAATTATTTTTTATTGGTCCTGACATATCTCCAGTCTTACGATTGACGGTAAATAACTTACCTATAACCGATTTGTCACCAATTACCTCTAACTCACCATTTTCACTTGGGGCAGATGCATTCGTAATTGTGCATTTATAATCCTGCCCAGCAAGAGTATTAAAAGAGAACAAAATCAGAATTGAAAAAATATACTTCATAGTTTCCTAGGCATATGCCAAATGATATGGACTCCCCTTACCAATTGGCCACTATGTGCCATATTGAAAGTGCAAACATTCAATCAAGGAGAGTCCATATGTCCTTAATTAAAGCAATTGGCATCGATTTAGCCCAATTAGTTTTTAGTATTCATGCTGTTGACGAATACGGTAAAACTAAACTAAAGCAAACAGTTAAAAGAAACAAGCTGTTAGAGACAATCGCTAATATTCCACCCTCTATTATCGGTATGGATAATCGTAAAGAAGCTCCAATAGATAGTATCGACGTCCACGATTAAGTATAAAGCTCAACTCGTTAGTTGAGCTTTAAATAATCAAGGTTTAGGGGTCATGGTCCTGATTGTAATAGCCAATTGATAATCGCAACTGATAACTATACATTGGCTGACAATACATGATTGATTAATGGTTCGAACTTGAGCAAACAAAGCCTCTCTTATACCGAATCTGCAACCTATGATCAGGAAGCTGACATGGCAGCGCTCGCGACCGCTATGTCAGACCCTTCTCGAATGAAGATTTTATGTGCATTAATGAACGGCAAAGCTTGGACAGCGACTGAGTTAAGTGTAATTGCAGAGATTGCCGCATCAACAACCAGCTCTCACTTATCTCGCCTGCTAAAAGCAAATTTAGTGACATGTTTATCTCAGGGGCGGCACAAATATTTTCGTCTTTATAGCAACAGCATTGCTTTATTACTTGAGAATATGATGGGAGTGACTTTTCAAGTCAGTCAGCAGCCTCACTCTAAAGTACCTCAAGAACTATTAAAAGCACGAACCTGTTATGACCATTTAGCGGGTGAAATAGCGGTTAAATTGTATGACTCTCTAGTCACAAATGGTTGGATTAATAGTGATGGCAACGATGTTACAGCACTAGGGAAAGAAAAGTTCTTACAGTTAGGTATTGAGCTAGATATCAAAACTAATCGAAAAAAGTGTTGTCCGTGCTTGGATTGGAGTGAAAGGAAATTCCATGCTGGTGGTTACTTAGGCGCCTGCTTGCTCACCTTTTTTGAAAGTAATCATTGGATTGAAAGAGTGCATGGATACCGAGAAGTCACAATAACAAAAAAAGGTTACCAGCAACTTCATCGTCACTTTCTGATTAATCAATAACACTACCCCGTGAATCAGGGCCCTTCATCCAGTTAACGGCATTAGCGTATGTTTAGAGAATTAATATTCAAAACAACCCTAGATAGCTATAAGCGACTCAGGCGCAACAGCCTTTGTTCCCCTCAAGAGTAATAAAAAGGCCTACAATTTTGCAGGCCTTAATGTTAGCTAATTTGAAATGCCCTCTGTTAAGGCTAGCTTTCTACCTTAGCCTCACCTTTGAACTTCTCACGTAGGGTTTGCATCATCACGTAGAAAACCGGTACTAACAGTGTTCCTACTATTGTTGCAGCTAACATACCGCCAAATACCGAGTAACCCAGTGCTCGGCGACTACCTGCCCCCGCACCTGTGGCTACCACCAGCGGTAATACCCCGAGTAGGAATGAGAAGGCGGTCATTAATACCGCACGGAAACGTAATCTTGCAGCCGTCTCACCCGCATCAAGAATACTTTTGCCCTCTTCCCTTAATTGCTTAGCAAACTCTACAATCAAGATTGCATTCTTACAGGCGAGTCCTATCAATAGCACCAATCCAATCTGCGCGTATAGGTTTAGCTCTGCGCCCACCAGCCAGATATTGAGGAACGCCCCCAGTATCGCAATCGGAACCGCCAACATAACCGCAAACGGAATGGTCCAACTCTCGTATTGTGCCACCAAGAATAGGTAGGTAAATACCAATGCTAACGCGAAGATTAATGGCGCTAAGTTACCCGCTTTAATCTCTTGGTAAGTTTGCCCTGTCCACTCGTAACTGTAACCCGTTGGCAATGTTTGCGCTGCAGCACGTTCCATCGCCTTAATAGCGTCACCAGAGCTAAAACCTGGCGCAGGGAAGCCGTTAATCGTGGTAGAGCTAAACATGTTGTATGAGTTCATCACGTCAGGCCCGAGGATCGGTGTCACGGTCACCAAGGTACTCAGTGGTACCATCTCCCCCGTCGAGGAGCGCACGTAGAAACGGGCAATATCCATATCGGAGTTACGGAAATCAGCTTCAGCTTGCAAGATGACTCTGAAGACCTTACCAAAGCGGTTGAAGTCATTGACATACATCGAACCCAGCATGGTCTGCATAGTGGTGAAGATCTCGTTCAGTGGTATGCCCAGTGCCTTCGCTTTGTCACGGTCAACATCTACAAACATCTGCGGTACATCGGCGCGGAAATTACTAAAGGACATGGCAATTTCTGGCTGCTCATTGGCTTTCATAATGAGCGCGCGCATCACAGATGCTAACTCCTGCGGACTACGCCCCTGGGTGTCTTGTAATACAAATTCAAAGCCACCCACACTACCGACGCCAGGAATAGGCGGCAACGAGAATGCCATCGCTTTCACAGACGGATTAGCAGCGTATTTGGCCTGCAGCTTTGCCACAATCGCATGTTCTGCCATATCTGGCGTATCACGTTCAGACCAAGTCGACAGGGTCACAATCATTAAACCTCCGTTTGATGCAACTGAGCCTGTTAGGATACTAAAGCCACTGGCATGAATGACATTTTCAACGCCCGGTTCAGCTAAAGTTAGCTCAACCAAATCACGCATCACATCTTCCGTACGGTTTAATGACGCGCCATCAGGAAGTTGAATATCCACCATAAAGGCCTTTTTATCTTCCATAGGCACAAAACCCGATGGCAAGATTTTAGCTAAGCCTCCCGTTGCTGCTAGCAGGGCAATAAATACCACCAGCACTAGCGTTAACTTGCGAGTAAGCACATGGACTAACTTGGTGTATTTGCCAGTAAAGACATTAAAGTGCTTGTTGAATTTGGCATGAAAACCTTGAGTATGCTCTTTAGGTGGTCGCAATACTGAGGCGCATAATGCTGGGCTTAAGGTTAATGCATTAACCGATGAGATAAGCACTGAGATACAGATGGTCACAGAGAACTGCGCATACATCTGGCCAGTGATCCCAGGCATCACAGCTGTAGGGGCAAATACAGCAAGCAACACCAATGTGGTCGCAATAATCGGCCCGGTAACCTCTTGCATCGCTTTAGAGGTCGCTTCTTTAGGTGATAAACCCTCATCTTGCATTAGACGTGTAACGTTCTCGACCACCACAATGGCATCATCAACCACAATACCAATGGCTAAGATAAGTGCGAATAGCGAGACTGTATTGATGCTCATCCCTGACAGCAGCAAGAAGGCAAAGGTACCAATCAAAGAGACCGGAATCGCGATGCCGGGAATAAGGGTAGAGCGCACATCTTGCAGGAAGATAAACACTACAAAAATCACCAAGGCAACGGAGATAAACAGCGTTTGCACCACTTCTTTAATGGAGGTTTCAACAAATTCAGTGGTGTCGTAGAGCACTTCATATTCTAAATCTTTGGGGAAGTTTGCCGACAAGGCTTCCATCTGCGCACGAATACCTTTTGCCACGTCTAGCGCATTGGCATCAGGTGATTGATAGATAGAGATAATCGCCGAAGGCTTGTTATTGAGCTTACCTTGAGCGTCATAGGTTTGCGAGCCAAGCTCTACCCGTGCCACATCGCCAACAATGACTTTCGAACCATCGTCATTAGCTCTTACAACAACGTTTGCAAACTCTTTCGGGTTCTTCAAACGCCCTTTTGTTTGCAAGGTGTATTGAAATTGCTGATCAGGGTCAACCGGTGCGGCTCCGATTCGGCCTGCTGCCACTTGAATATTTTGCTCTTGTAGCGCGCCGATTACATCGGTTGCCGTAATCGAAAAGCTGGCCATTTTATCAGGATCAAGCCAGATCCGCATGGCGTAATCTAACGCACCAATAATCTGTACTTTTGACACACCGTTTTGGCGTGCTAACGCATCTTTAACGTTGAGTCCGGCGTAGTTGGTTATAAACAGTGAGTCAAAGGTTTCGTTAGGAGAAACGAGGTTGACCACCATCAATATATTTGGGCTTTGCTTTTCAACTTTTACGCCCTGCCTTTTTACCTCTTCAGGTAGCCTTGGCATTGCTTGTTGCACCCGGTTCTGCACTTTGACCTGCGCCATGTCAGGGTCTGTACCCACCTCAAAAGTCACGTTGAGCGAATAACTGCCGTCATTGGCGCTCTTTGACTCCATGTACAGCATGCCTTCAACGCCGTTCACTTCCGCTTCTAAAGGTTGGCCAATGGTGTCTTTTACAATATCGGCACTCGCACCTGAATAGCTGGTCGACACACTGACTTGTGGCGGCGCGATTTCAGGGAACTCAGCCACCGACAAGATAGGGATAGAGATAAGCCCAACCAAGGTCAGTACGGTAGAGATCACAAAGGCAAATTTAGGCCTATTGATGAAGAATTGACTAATCATAGCAATCCCCTACTTAGTTTGGTTAGCTTCTTGAAAAGGAACAATTTCTTGCTCCACAGCGTTCACTTCAATACCTGGTCTGATCTTTTGCAGGCCGTCGACCACAATGCGATCGCCTCCTGCTAGACCACTTAGTACTCGCCATTCAATGCCGAAACGCTCACCCAGTTCAACAATACGTTTTTCAACTTGATTTTTATCATTCAACACCATTACAAAGCGACCTTGCTGGTCCTCTTGTACCGATGCTTGTGGGATCAATAACGCTTGCTCTTTTACTGGCGACTCAATGATTAGTGTCACAAACATGCCCGGTAGCATAAAGTTATCGGCATTTTTAAAGGTTGCTCGAAGCGGCAAAGTACCGGTTGAAGGGTCAACTTTGTTGCTAATAAAATCAATATAACCAGTCTCCTTATGCATTGTGGCATTCGGCAGACGTAAATTGATCACGATATCTTGGATTTTAATATCCCGCGATAGCGCTTTAGAGAAATTTTGCTGAGCAGTAATTAACGATCTTTCAGCAACTTGAAAGTTAACCCACATAGGCTGTAACTGCACTAAATTGGCCATATCTGATTGTGGACTGATGATGTCACCAGTACTCACTTTAGAGTTACTAATTCGTCCTGAGATTGGCGCATAAATCTTGGTATAGCTAAGTTGTAACTCTGCTGCACTCACCGCTGCTTCAGCTTGCACAACCCCAGCTGCGGTAGTAAGTTTGCGTGAGGTTAACTCATCCATGTCTTTGGCACTAATCATGCCATCGGGTAAAAGGCGGCGGCCACGCTCCCAGTTCATCACGGCGACATCGCGAGAAGCAATCGCTTGCTTTAATACCGCTTTTTGCTGAGCAAGTTCAGCCACGTAAGTAGCGGGGTCGATTTCAAACAGTAAATCCCCTTGATTTACATCATCACCTTCAACAAAGGTACGCTTAAGTAACTGTCCCTGGATTTGCGATTTAATCATTACATCTTCCGATGCCCGTGTTCGACCAACAATCTCACTTTTTGATTGGATCTCTTGCAGATGAGCGGTACTCACAATCACACTCGGTAACATGGGAGCTTGAGGTGCAGGAGCGTCACCGCAACCAGTAGCAATCACACTAATACACACCATGGCGAGCAGTTTTAATTTAGAAACTGTAGAACAGGCCATTAAAGCCTCCTGAGGGGATTAATAAGAGATTATTTTTATCTTGAAATTATAAGCACATACTCATCATTATATAAACCTTTTTACATGTTTGTTTCATTATACTTACAATAACAACTGCAAGGCACTGTTATTGACTCCTGCTAGGGTTAAAGCCTGTTACAAAATCGTTGAGTTAAATTAACTGATGCTTTATTAGCCAAAGTAGCCCTATGTCGAGGTTGCTGAAGTAAAAGTGAGATCTAGGGCAAGTTTATTAGCGTCTATGTCATGGTAAAAAATACTCAGAGCAACTAAGTTTTAACTAGGCTTCCAAGTTAGCAGGCTTGTTAGTTTCAATCATTAGCCAATAGTGTTACAAATGAAATAGCTCTTTTCGTTATTTATATAACTGCATGACAAAGCAGCTGTTATTTGTGTAGATAACCAAAGTTAAAACTTAATTGTTAATGTTAGACACATACAGTACGCACAGGCCAACATAATGATGTTGACCATAATAAAAAACGGTGCCTGATACGGCATCAGTTACAGCGAACAGGTAGGTAATTTATGACAGCAATTTCTCACGTTTATAACTATACAGTCCGATGCCCTCATATAAAGGATCCATCTCACCCAACCAGCTGGCTAAACCATATTGAAATTAACCGTTCATGTGAAATCGCTCTAGACAGAATCACTAAATGGCATGGCCACTCAGGCACTCGACTGTTTGAACATGAGGGCTGTGTCGTACGAGAGGCTGAACAAGAGCAAGCTTATTTTTCAATGAAAAATGACCGCCTAAGAGATGATATTCATGTACTGGTAACCTTCAAAGTCTTTATGGACAACAAAACCAAAGACACCTCAGTACAAGAGATCATGGAACATGTCATTGATGATTATAAGTCGCGCTTGAGCAAACTTTAGTCATTAGCAGGCATGTTCTACTTTGGAGCATGCCGCTAACCACCTCTGATGCAAACTACTATCCAGTTCACACTTCTAAACATTCATTTAGCCTCAAGTTCACAGTTTTCTCCCTCAAAAATCAGCTGATTACGCCTATAAATCCCCATAATAGTTTAATAAAATCAATATTAATCAATAGAATAAAAACTTTAACACCACTTTTAGCCGCAATTCAGCTAGAGAAAGAGCAAATTGCTGATTTCATTACTCACTGCTACAATAACCTTATAAAATGCGTTGTTACTTTTTTATTTTAAGAATAATTTAAGATAAAAGTAAAATAACTAAAACAATAAGTTACAACCACCACCGATTCAAAAATCTATTTTTCTATTATCACTATATTTAATTAAGGATTGTACACTTATGCATGAAATGGCAAATATTGTCATCGTCGGTGGTGGCGCTGGTGGAATGGAGATTGCCACCAAACTGGGCCATAAACTCGGTCGTAAAGGTAAGGCCAGAGTAACACTGGTCGATTGTGCTGAAAGCCATGTTTGGAAGCCTTTATTGCATGAAGTAGCGACTGGCGCACTTGATATCGGCATTGACGCGATCAGCTATCGTGGTCATGCCGCTGCCCATGGTTACCACTTCCAACAAGGCGCAATGACAGATATCGATAGAGAAACTAAGCAGGTTATTCTGGCCCCCATTACTGATGATAGTGGTGAAGAGCTGCTGCCAGCACGACGTATTGATTACGATTACCTTGTCGTTGCCATTGGTAGTATTGCCAATGACTTTAATATTGATGGTGTACGTGACAACTGCGTCTTTTTAGACAGCACTGAACAAGCAATGGAGATCCGCACCATTTTGCTAAATAAGTTCATGCGCTATGCAAGTCATCATCAATTGGATGAAAAAATTAAAATTGCAGTCGTGGGCGCTGGCGCAACGGGCGTTGAAATGTCAGCAGAGATGCACCACGCCGTTGACCAACTGCGAGGCTTTGGTTACAAGATTGATAGCACTCTACTTGAGATCACCTTAATTGAAGCAGATAAACGTATTCTGCCAAAAGTAGAAAAAGCTGAGATATCAGAATCTGTCGCTAAAGAGTTATCCGCAATCGGGGTTAAGGTGATGACTGATACTCGGATTAATCAAGTGACCAGTGAAGGCTTACACACCTCTGAAGATGAATTCATTCCATCAGACATGGTAATTTGGTCTACTGGGGTAAAAGCACCTGACTTTTTAAAAGAGATTGGTGGACTAGAGAGTAACCATATCAATCAAGTGATGGTGCAGCAGAATATGCAGACCACTCGCGATCCAGCTATTTTTGCTATTGGTGATTGTGCAGCCTGTCCGCAGGAAGATGGTAGCTGGGTGCCGCCAAGAGGCCAATCCGCTAGACAAATGGCATTGATGACCGCAGACAACATCATGTTGTTGCTTAATGGTAAAACGGCATCAAATAACTATGTCTATAAAGACTTAGGCGCACTAGTAAACCTATCTAAATTCCACACTGTTGGAAACTTAATGTCATTTATTGGTGGTGGCGTGATGGTAGAGGGCAAGATTGCTCGCTTCGTTTACACCTCACTTTATAGAAGACACTTAATAGAGCTGCATGGGCCAGTGAAAGGGACACTTTTAATGTTTGCTAAAGGCATTAGCCGTATCATCCACCCGCACCTAAAGCTGCACTAATCCGCTGTGGCACACTAGATCCAATTGATAATTGCTGGCATAGTGCCAGCAATTATTTTTCAAGATGGTATTATACTAATCGTAGTAAATAACAGCTCACCTTAGCTTGTTATAACACTCGATAACGTCGTTAGAGATTTCACCTGTATAATAACTACTTATCGAAAATTACCGGCTTGTTCTCAAGCGTTTTTCCTGCGCTATCTCTGAACACTTACTTACTCAGATTGGTATTAAGCTATGAAACTATCAACGCTTGCAATGACGATTATTGCACTTAGCACACTAAGCGCATGTGCAGAACTCAAAGACGCTGGCCGTCAAATCGGTGCAACCACCAAAGAGGTCACTACCGACATTGGTCACGCAAGTCGTGATGCCACCCGCGCAATTGGTCATGCATCCCGCGATGCGGTTAATTCAGTAAAAAATGACCTTAGCGAAGACGATACGCTATAAGTCCCCCTAAGTTTAAGCTGCATGAACGCAGCCCCTGTGTGACGGCCCCCTTGCTCATTAACATGAACGAATACCATTTTTTCGATACGGACTTGGGAGCATGGGAGAGTTTATTACCCACTTTGCAAGATACTGTGATTACGCCTGAAGCGTAAATTAATACAGATAAAGCAAACTAGATAACATCCCCTGACTTACTGCCGTCATAAAATTCACCTCAGAAATCAACTTAGTCACAGGACTTTGGCTCTGCATTTGGCCACCGGCAAAAATAGCGCCCTCTTCATCAATCCAAATCAAAAGCTGACCACCAATTAGTGAAGGAGCAGGATTAATACCAAGTGCACTAAAAGTTTGACCATTCAGCGGGAATTCAAAACGCTTTAGGCAAGTAGTGGGATTTGAGCTAATCGTTATTCTCGGCTCTACCATCCTGCTTCGCACTCGATAATTGCTCCTGCATTATTCTACCTTCGACCATCCTTAGTCTCGTACCTGCTAAATCTGACCGCCAAGGAGGGCTGGAATGTCATATTTTGTACAGAACAAAATAGACCATTTAGTCGTATATCCAAATCCTATAACGAAGCATACAACGTTTTGCCCATTTTTTACCTCAGCTTTTGCAACGCAAAGCACCTACAAAGTAGTAACTAGCAGGCCAAACATTAACCTCCTTAATTTCAAAAGCTAAGCGGAAGAAGAGACGTCCCCATAAGTTGGTTTGCACACTGTTGATGCAGCAGTGCGGCAAGGTAGGTGAAAGGTATTAGCCAGCATCGGATTTAATCAGCAATAAAACTGACACAAAATCATCGCGATATCGTCATGCTTGTGCCCGACAATCACTGCGCCACAAACAAACCTCCTTTAAATAATACAAATTGACGGTGATGATAGTGATTAATATCAAAAAGATAGCGGCTATAGCCTCTTGCAGTCTGGTTACAATCGCAGCCAATGCAGCTGTACTGCCGAGCAATCAAACTGATAGCCAATGGTTTAAAGATAGCGCGAAGCTAGTTAGCGATAAAACTCAACAAACAACAGCTAAAAAAGCTAAAAACGTGATTTTATTTGTCGGTGACGGCATGGGTGTTTCAACCTTAACCGCTGCACGCATTTTTGAAGGGCAGCAACAAACAGGCAACCAAGGTGGCGAAGAAAACTTTTTAAGTTTTGAGCAGTTTCCAAAAACAGCATTGGTTAAAACCTACAACACTAACCAACAAACCCCAGACTCTGCTGGCACCATGACAGCGATTGTCACTGGCGTTAAATCTAAAGCGGGCGTGTTATCAGTATCCGACAATAGCCTGCGTGCGAACTGCCTATCGTCTAAAGGTAACGAGCTTATTACTTTAATTGATCTGGCTAATGCCAAAGGCCTATCAACAGGGGTTGTCAGCACTGCCCGGATCACCCATGCAACGCCTGCCGCTGCTTACGCGGCGTCTCCTGAGCGCAACTGGGAAGCAGATTCCAATCTTCCAGCTGAAGCTATCGCAAATGAGTGTAAAGACATCGCCTATCAGCTCGTTATGCGCGATGAAGCGGATGCTTTAAGTGTGGCACTGGGCGGTGGTCGTCGTAACTTCATTCCAAATGATGTCACCGATGGTGAAAACAAAAGTGGTCGCCGCTCTGATGGTGTCGATTTAACGGCTGCTTGGACTGAAAACTTAAGCAACTCAGCCTACGTTTGGGATAAAGCGGGTTTTGACGCCATTGACGTGAGCACTACTGATCACCTGTTGGGTTTATTTAACTCCTCTCATATGGAGTATGAGGCTGATAGAGCTGATGATACCGCTGGTGAACCCTCTCTGACAGAGATGACCAGTAAATCGATTGAGCTACTCAATAAGAACGAAGATGGCTATCTGCTTATCGTTGAGTCAGGTCGCATCGATCATGCACACCATTCAGGCAATGCTTACCGCGCCATGATGGACACGGTTGAGCTATCAAATGCGGTAAGAGCCGCAGTTGAAGCAACCGACCCTGATGAAACACTCATTATGGTTACCGCCGATCATAGCCATGTATTTACTATCGCAGGCTACCCAAAGCGCGGTAATCCAATACTTGGTTTGGTCCACAATGTTGGTGGCGACTTGGCTATCGCTCAAGATGGAAAGCCATACACCACAGTAGGTTACACCAACGGTCCTGGCGCCGTAGTTGGCACGCGTGATGATTTGAGCTCTATCGATACCCAAGATAAAGACTTCATGCAGCAATCACTGGTACCTATGAGCAGTGAAACCCATGCAGGTGAAGATATCACGCTTCATGCAACGGGCCCGGGCTCAGATCTTATCCAAGGTGTTATTGAGCAGAACGTTATCTTCCACATCATCAACCAAGCACAAACGCTAGGCGGTACTAAGTATTAATACCTAAAAGGTCATTAATCAATTTCTGTTGACGCATTAAGTATGTCAGCGATAGTACCCAACAATTGGAGTTAAAAATGAACAAGAAATTACTCGTACTTTCGATTGCAGCAATGCTTGGTTTAGCAGCTTGTGGCAGCGATGGTGATAACGGCGCTGATGGTAGCAACGGAAATGATGGCAGCAATGGTGGAAATGGTAGCAACGGCCAAGACTGGACCGCAGCTAACCAGTGGTTTATTGACGGACAAGCAAGAGTCGCAAAAGCCGATGGCTTAACCGTTGAAAACCAAGCTGGAGCAGCCAAGAATATTATTCTATTTGTAGGCGATGGTATGGGCGTATCAACCGTCACTGCAGCACGCATTTTAGAAGGGCAATTGAAAGGACAAACCGGTGAAGAAAACTCACTATCGTTTGAAACCTTGCCTTACTTAGGGCTAGCCAAGACCTATAATGTTGATGGTCAAACACCGGATTCGGCGGGCACTATGACTGCAATGGTTACAGGTGTAAAAACTGATGTAGGTGTGCTGTCGCAAGCGGAAGGCGTCAGCCGTGGCAACTGCGCTTCAACCGCCGGGCAAAACCTTGTCACCTCACTTGAACTTGCGGCAATGGCAGGGTTGTCAACTGGTGTAGTCTCTACAGCGCGCATCACTCATGCAACCCCTGCAGCAACTTATGCCCACGCTCCTGAGCGCAACTGGGAGAGCGATGCAGATCTGCCAGCTGAGGCAGTAACAAATGGCTGTAAGGACATCGCATCACAACTGCTCGACTTTGACTTTGGTAACGGGCTCAATGTGGTCATGGGTGGAGGTCGACGCGCGTTTATTCCGAACACAATGACAGATCCCGAAGGAAAATCAGGTAAACGCCTCGATAATCGAAACCTAACTGATGAATGGTTAGCAAAGTACAACAACGCGGCTTATGTGACCGACAGAGACAGCTTTCTAACACTTGATCCAAGCAGCACAGATCACGCCTTAGGGTTATTCAACTCCTCTCACATGGAATATGACTTTGATCGCACCACTACCGGCGTGACAGGTGAACCATCTCTTGCTGAAATGACCGCGAAATCAATTGATATTCTGCAAAAGAATGACAAAGGATTTGTGCTTATCATTGAAGCGGGTCGTATCGACCACGCCCACCATGCAGGTAATGCTGCCCGTGCTTTACATGACACTATCGCGCTGTCTGAAGCGGTACGCATTGCGATGGAAAAAACCTCAGAGAAAGATACGTTACTAATGGTCACCGCTGACCACAGCCACGTATTTACCATTGCAGGTTACCCTACCCGCGGCAACCCAATTCTAGGTCTGGTAAAAGGTAACGGTTCAGATGGTCTACCTGCCATCACGAATGCTACAGACTCTAACGGCTTGCCATACACAACTGTTGGCTACGCTAACGGCTTAGGCTATGCCAGCTTAGCAACTGGTGGCGATGAGCGATACGGCTACGCTGCTGCGCCAGGTCGCTTCGATCTGAATTACGTAGACACCCAACATGCAGGTTTCCATCAAGAGGCACTCGTGCCACTGGGCAGCGAAACTCATGCTGGTGAAGATGTTGGTATATTCGCCAGCGGTCCTGGTTCACACCTTGTTCAAGGCACGGTTGAGCAAAACCACATCTTCCACGTAATGAACCACGCTGCAAGCTTAGTAGAAAAAGCTGCAGCGATGCAGCCGTAACTAAGCGTTCTATAACAGAGGTGATGTTGACAGCCACTGAACTCAGTTAGTAGTCAGTGGCTATAACTAGCATTATCTAGCTTCGAGTATTAGAGGCCTTAGGCACAAGTAAAACACAAAAACCAAATCAAGATTCAGCCCTTTTAAGGAGTGAGCATGCAGTACCCATTAGGCTCTATAGCATTATCGACGCGCACTGTACTACTATTAGCTGGTGGCTTAATCAGTCAATTCTTCAGCTCAGCAGTTTATGCAACGCAATGCCAATCAACAGAAAGTACAATCGATGCCTCACATCTCAGTGCGCGCTATGTCGTCAGCAACAGTAATGGCGGTAACCGTGAAATTACCTTGCTGCGTAATAAACAGCAGCTTATCTATCAGCATAATCCGCAGAGCTTTGAATTATGGGATCGCCGTGGAGAGTATGTCCGTTATTTTCCTAATGAGCGTCGCTCAGTGAGTTACCGAAAAGGCGATCTCCTCTCGCTTAATATGCACTTCAATTTCGAGCAGCTGAACCACCTTATCTCTCCAGCAACGATTAAAGGCTTGCAGCAACGACCTATCAGCAAGACAAACCTGCTAGATACCTGTATCACGCAGCAATACAGTGGAGATCAATCAGGTCACAAGCTTGTTGTTAGCTGGATTGATAAATTAGCGCTACCGCACTCTTTTGTCGTTAGTAATGCTAACGGCAGCATGCAGTATCAACTAGTTGAGTTAACACCTTTTTCCAACGATGAGTTTAGCGCGCTGATCTCAGGCTACCAAGATATTGATTTCGCCGATGTCGGCGACAATGAGTCAGATCCCTTCATCGCTAAAATGATCCATCAGGGTTTTATCCAACATGGTAGTAGTGGTTTTTACGACAGCGAAGGCAATAAACTTTCAGGCGGAGAAAGTGGCCATAAGCATTAATCTTTCGGGAAGCTACGAGGTAATCGACAAACAAAAAGCCCCTCGCTATTAGGGGCTTTTAATTATTTGAGCTGCACGTTAAGCAACGGGCATTATCTATCGCTGTAAGATCACTTTAAGCTCACGAATAAAGCTATCGATATCAGTACGAGATATATCTGCATGAGTGACTAAACGTAACGTATTCCCGGCACTAATGAGTATCCCTTTTTGCTTAAGCTCTTTAGCGACAACATTAATATCTATCTCGCCAACAACAGTGGCAAATACCATATTGGTCTGCACTAAAGACATATCAACATCGAAACAGCTAATGGCTGACAATTGTGACGCTAAGTAGCTGGCGTTATCATGATCTTCTGCCAATCGTTCAACTTGATCGGTCAATGCTAACTGCGCAGCCGCGGCCAAAATTCCCGCTTGGCGCATCCCCCCACCTAATACTTTTCGCCAGCGACGGGCTTTTTTGATCAAGCGCTCATCGGCTAACAATATTGAGCCGACAGGTGCGCATAGCCCCTTTGATAAACAGATAGAAACAGAGTCGAAATATTGGGTGATTTCAGTAATGGGTAAGTTCTGTGCAACTGCAGCATTAGCCACGCGAGCGCCATCAAGATGGATTTTTAGCCCCTTCTCAAACGCCAAACTCTGTGCTTGGGCTAAATAGCCTTGTGGCACAACTTTACCGCCAATAGTGTTTTCCAAACTCAATAATCGAGTACGGGCAAAATGGATGTCATCTGGCTTAATTGCCGCTTCAATATCGGTGAGTAAAATACTGCCATCAGCTTGGTTAGTTAATGGCTGCGGTTGAATACTGCCTAATACAGCTGCGCCACCACCTTCAAACTTATAGTTGTGCGCTTGTTGGCCACACAGGTATTCGTCGCCGCGCTCACAATGACCCATTAAGGCAAGTAAATTGGCTTGCGTGCCTGATGAGGTAAATAATGCACCATC
The DNA here is from genome assembly GCF_000014885.1 of Shewanella piezotolerans WP3. Classification (NCBI taxonomy): domain Bacteria; kingdom Pseudomonadati; phylum Pseudomonadota; class Gammaproteobacteria; order Alteromonadales; family Shewanellaceae; genus Shewanella; species Shewanella piezotolerans. The sequence continues at coordinate 1,303,030 of NC_011566.1, read as the reverse complement.
AAAACCGAACATTTCTGCCGCCATATCTTCAAGGTAATTTACGCTTGGATCATCACCATATACATCGTCTCCGACCTCTGCAACGCCAAAAGCCGCGCGCATTGCCGCGGTAGGTTTAGTGACGGTATCACTGCGAAAATCTATCATTACTGACCTCATTATCGATATTGTGTTTCGTACTCAATGGCCAATACTACTGTGCCTATGGCGCTAGCACCAGCACCAAATTAATAGATAGCTCAACAAATAAACAGCCCTTAACCTACACCCACTAAAAAACACCTTGCAAATGAATATAACCAACCATCATTAATATCACTCAACAAGTAAAACCAGGGTGAAACTTATCACACCTCTTATCATAGCTAGCCATACTGACAACCAACAACACAACAAGCATTAGTTTTTTTAATGGTAAAAATAAATTTAATCACTATCTTTATTGACAAAACGAGGGCAAAATTCGCTTCCTTTTAGTTAGCTAGTGCATTTTATGTTGGAAGTAAAAGTAATTAGTGCTTTGTGGCTCATCGGTATCTTAGCGGAAGCAATGACTGGTGCCCTAGCCGCAGGAAAAAAACAGATGGATCTATTTGGGGTGGTGATCATTGGTTGCGTTACTGCAATTGGCGGTGGCACCCTTCGCGATATGCTCTTGGGTAACTATCCAATTATATGGATTGAAAATGCCCACTATCTGCTCGCAATTGCGGCGGCATCCCTGCTGACCGTGATGATCGCACCTTTAATGCGTTATCTATCGCGATTATTTCTGGCGATCGATGCTGTTGGGCTGGCAGTATTTTCAATCGTTGGTGCGCAAAAAACCTTAATGCTAGGTTACAGCGCAGAAATCGCGATTGTCATGGGCGTTGTTACTGGTGTTTTTGGCGGCGTTATTCGCGACATATTATGTAATCAAGTACCACTTATTTTTAAGAAAGAGCTGTATGCATTGGTAGCACTACTCACGGCAACCCTCTATGTGCTAATGAAGTTCAATGGCGTCGTTGAGTGGTTAAGCCTTTCGACTGCAGTCTTGTTTGGTTTTTGTTTTAGAATGCTAGCGATCCGTTACCAATGGTCAATGCCAAAATTTGACTATCAATATCAGTCTGACAGCTCTCACTAGGGGCAGTTGATCTTTCACGGTTGTTTTTGCCGTAGTTTATTGGCTATTTTGACAAGGCGGAGGCTATGCCGTTTAGTTATTCTCCACAAATAGTCTACAACACAGTAAAAATAGCCAAGAAACGCTGCCCTTTGGGTTCGATTCAATGCTTCTATTACGCTGTTATGAGCTTTTCACTTAGCCAGCTAAGCTTTATCGCTCAAGCTTTGTACTAGAAGCATTATTCCTTACGGTAAAGAACCGAACAAAAACTAAGCTCGAAAGATCTACAGCCCCTAGTCAATCCGCCATAAAAAAGGCCAGCAACTGCCGGCCTTCCTTAACGTAAATCACGGTTAGCAGGCAGGTGTCTCTTTCACATACAGGTCCATCTGTGGGTATGGAATGCCAATTCCCGCTTCATCAAGTGCCACTTTAATTTGCTCAAGGATTTCAAAATGAGCAGGCCAGTAGTCACTACCTTTAACCCATGGGCGAACGACAAAGTTGACCGATGAATCAGCAAGCTCAGCAACAGCTACTGTATAAGCCGGATCTTTAAGCACATATTGGCTGTTATCTAATATAGAGGTCAGCACCTTCTTAGTTTCGGCAAGGTTAGCGTCATACGACACACCAATCACCAAATCTAAACGGCGAGTTTCCATTGCCGAATAGTTAACAATAGTGCCATCCATCATTGCCGAGTTTGGTGCAATGATAACTTTATTATCTGGGGTAAGCAGTTTGGTCGAGAAGATCGTAATTTCGCTTACTGTGCCTGCAATTCCTGCAGCCTCAACATAATCACCCACTCTGCAAGGACGGAACAATACCATCAACACGCCGGCAGCAAAGTTAGATAGCGAACCTTGTAGCGCTAAACCAACCGCTAAGCCTGCGGCACCAATAACAGCGACAAGAGATGCGGTTTGCACACCAATCTGCCCTAGCGTAGCAACGATGGTGAATACCAATACCAGCGACCAAGCAATATTGCTAACAAACGATGTTACTGTTTCATCAACTTTGCGTTTTTTAAGCAATTTGGTGGTGAGTTTTTTTGCAACACCAGCTAAGAACTTACCAATCACAAAAATGATTATCGCGAATAATATTTTCATGCCATAGGTGACTATCAGCTCTGGTGCTTGATCCATCAGACCTTGCAAGTTATCCATGTATATACTCCCTTAACTTTTAATTTATGTTTTAAAAAACAACGTAAAATTCAACTCTTCTATTTAATGCCCGGCCACTACCTGTACGGTTATTTGCAATAGGAGCTTGGCTTCCAACACCCTTTATGTCAAAACGTTCAGGTTCGAAATTAAACTCAGTAATTAAAGCTTGCTTAACACTTTTTGCCCGCAATAATGACAATCTATGATTAAAGGCTTCACCTCCAATAGAGTCAGTGTAACCAACAAGTAATAACCGAGCAGGAACCTGAGTTAACCATGCGGATATACGCTCAAGCACAGCTCTTTGACTCGATAATATTTCAGATTTTGCAAACTCAAATTTAACAATATTAGATGACAATTGCGTGCAACTGGCCGGGTAAAAAACTCCGGTTATGGTTCTCAGACAAAGGGTTGTAGTTCGCGCCTTGTAAGCACAGCCACTAGCATTTACTCTTTGATCTACTTGCGACTGTACACAGGCATCTTTTTTATCAGGGACTCCATCAGCATCACTATCATGCCAATCACGAGCATATGCACTCCCCGCCGCCAAGATATAAACTCCAAGAACCAATATTAACCATCGCATATCGATAACCCATCGCTATAGTCAAACAACTCTCAGCGCCAAGACATGTTTGCTATGTTAACTAACAAAATACAAAAAGGCAGTTAAATAATTAACTTAACCATTACAATAATAGTCATATTTGGAGGTTTGTCCCAATACAACGCGCTATTCGACTCGATTTGATCGCAGAAGCAAACAGCCAAAAAACACAGTAAGTCAATTTTGAAGGGGACCCTATCGAGCAAGAGAATGTTGTAACAAAAGCGACTGGCTGTTGATTATGAAATTAACAGCCAAATTTGATGGAATAATACCAATTGCATTAAGTATTTGACCATTTCAGAGCCCCTCAGCCTTTTCAATTCAAAGCGCATTGGTAAAGAAATGGTTATTCCCTTTTAAGCCAATGCAAAGCAGAAGTGGAAAGACTGAAGGGCTCACGTAGTGCGGGTTTCAAAACGCTGTATGCTTCGCTATGGGATTTGGATATAGAATAACTATTAGCTCAAATCCCACTACTTGCCTACAACGTTTTGAATTCCCGCTGAATGGTCAAACTTTTAATGCAATTGGTATAAGGCGGTCACGCTGCAGAAATGAGATTGGAACAAAAAATCAACGCTATTTTTTTTGCTGCTTAAATTTAGTGATAAGGCGATCTAATTGATTAGCAAAGGCTTGTCTTTCACTTTGACTCATCGCAGCAGGCCCTCCTGTTTGCACACCGCTCGCGCGCATGGTATCCATAAAATCACGCATATTTAAAATCGACTTAATATTTTGCTCAGTGTAAAGCTCACCTCGCGGGTTTAGCGCTAATCCGCCCTTCTCGATCACTTCAGCCGCCAGCGGTATATCTGCTGTAATGACCAAATCTCCAGCTGTGAGTCGCTTAACAATCTCATCATCAGCGACATCGAAACCTGATGAAACAGTCACCATTTTTATAAACCGTGAAGGCGGGATCCTCACGCTATGATTGGCGATCAATATAGTTTCAATCTCTGCTCTGTCAGCTGCTCGAAATAGTGTTTCTTTAGTTACACCTGGACAGGCATCAGCATCAACCCAAACTTTCATAACATTCCTTTATATATCTAGCCACAACGGACAAAAGTACAGTATCAATAAGGGAAAACCCGGATCTCTAGGCTGCACCAAATACTGAGTATTATAGCGCTAAACGACCCACTACCAATAGTGTCTTTCTCAATCAAGTGAGCCAATAGTGCATGTCATCATGTCACTATTTTGCTATGTTAATCAGTAATTAAATCACTTTGAGAACTGAATCATGTTTTCACCAGCAAGTTTTGATTTCCTAAATGAACTGTCAGTTAACAATGATCGTGAATGGTTTAAAGCAAACCAAACACGGTATGAACAGCAAGTACGCACGCCAGCATTGCAGTTTATTAAAGCGATGCAGCCATCGGTATTAGCGCTTTCGCCTAGGTTGACCGCTGTGCCTAAAAAGGTTGGCGGCAGTATGATGCGCCCCCAACGCGACAGCCGCTTCAGCAAGGACAAAACACCTTATAAAACTAATGTCGGCATTCAATTTCGTCATTTTCAAGGCAAGGATGTGCATGCCCCAGGTCTTTATTTACATATAGCCAACGACGGCTGCTTTCTTGGTGCCGGGATTTGGCATCCAGAATCAAAGGCATTAAACGCGATACGCAGCTGTATTGACGAAAATCCCAATGGCTATAAAAAGGCCTTGAAAGCTCTAACTCAGGCTGGGTTTAATATGGAAGGCAGTCAGCTTATAAGGCCGCCAAAAGGCTACGACAAAAGCCATCCAATGTTAGAAGAGCTTAAGCGCAAGGATTTTATTGCTATCAAAGCTATCTCAATCGAGCAAGTCTGCGCCGCAGACTTTGGCGACTTTTGTTCCACTGAATTTGAGCATTGTCAGCAGCTAATGCGTTACCTTTGTTTTGCACTGGATTTAGATTACTAACCGCCAAAGCCAGTATGAAAATGGGCTAACGAAAATTTAAACACAATAATGGACTTAACCATGTTTAAAGAAAAAAACAGTCGACGTAAAACAGCTTTAAAATGGATCTTTCCGCCGCTTTTAGCCATCGCCTTTTTAAGCGGCTGCTCCAACCCAAACACACCTGCTGGAGAGGAGGGATACGTTTATGAGAAACCAAGAGTGTTCGGTGAAGGTGGATACAGAGGATCGCTGACTGGCCCATCGAATTACGGCGTTTCCTTATGGCGTAATCAGGTGATTAATATTGATATGCGCCCAAATACTTACACTGAAAACTTCAAAATCCTAGCCAATGATGATTTGAATATCATACCAATTGCATTAAGTATTTGACCAATTCAGAGCCCCTCAGTCTTTTCAATTCAAAGCGCTTTGGTAAAGAAATGGTCATTCCCTTTTAAGACAATGCAAAGCAGAAGTGGAAAGACTGAGGTGCTCACGAAGTGCGGGTTTCAAAACGTTGTATGCTTCATTATAGGATTTGGATATAGAATAACTATTAGCTCAAATCCCACTATTTGCCTACAGCGTTTTGAATTCCCGCTGAATGGTCAAACTTTTAATGCAATTGGTATTAGCTTTGATTTTCATGCGGTAATCGGGATCCGTGCAAATACAGTAAAAGATGTAGTCGAAGACTTTGGCGCTGAAAACTGGTACCCAAGGTTCGTTCGAGAAACCTTTAGAACTTACGTTCGTGACGAGGTCCAAAAGTACGATAGTCGAGCCTTAAAAGAGAATCGCTCACGCATTGCAGATTCCGTTGCAAATAAACTAACCGCTTACCTTGAGCCAACCCCTTTTGAGATAACCAACATCGTAGTCGGTAACATCAACTATCCAGCGATTGTCGCAACTGCAGTAGAAAAGAAGCTGGCAGCGCAACAATTACTGTCAGAAAAAGCGACACAGAAAGAGATCGCTCAAAAGGATGCTGAGATTAGAATTGAAGAGGCCAAAGGCATTGCTGAGGCGCAGAAAATTATCAATACCACTTTGACAGCTAACTATCTACAGCATGAGGCTATTAACGCTCAAAGGCATATGGCTGACTCACCTAACCATACCACCGTATACATTCCTGTCGGGACCAATGGTATTCCGCTCATTAAGCAAAGCAACTAGTGGAATAACAAAGTTAATGACACTAAGTGTTGATCTTGTATATTTAAATCGATAAACAAATAGGCGCCCTATGTTGATAGAGGCGCTTAAGCTTAGACTCTGCTACAATTGCGCCACTTTTTCTTTGAGCCCTTTGAGGCTTCTGCGTCAGGCACATCTACATGGTCGAATCATCCACATCTTCAGCGAATGTATTTCAAGCACAGAGTAGTGCTCAGAAACGCGCATTGAGTTATAGCAATACAATTCATCAGCTATTTAATAGTGTTTTTGAGCAAGAAATGCCTGCTGATCGGATTGTTGGCGAATACTTTCGAGCTAATAAAAAACATGGTTCTAAAGATCGACGTGTAATTAGAGAGAGCTTATTTGCGCTATTTCGCTGGTGGGGTTGGCTTAAAAAAGTGCATACCAGTACCGAGCAAGATGAAAGTTGGTTTGCCGCGCTTGCCATGGTTGCTGAGTTAGAGCAACACAACTGGGATCAATTCAGTGAAGCTTGGCGAGAGTTTGCTAACCAATCTAACCAGTACAGTATTGTTAGTAGCACAAAAACCATGCCGACAGTGGTGGATAAATGCCAATATGTGCAACAATCATTTACTGACATTGAATTTAACCCGCGGGATCTGCTGCCAATATGGTTTTGGGACATTACCGATATTAATGCTATCGATGAACTAGCACTGATTGAAGCGATGAGCTCACGCCCTCCAATTTGGGGACGCGCACAGAAATGCACCGCTCAGCAACTGTGTGCACAACTACAAAGCGAGAGCATCGACGCTTCAACCAGTGAGTTTTTTAGTGATACGGTGAATCTCGGGCATAAAAGTATTAATCTTAATGGAATAAAAGCTTATCTAAATGGGCAGCTTGAGATCCAAGATCTAGGCTCGCAAGTGATTGGACAGATCTGTGCACCGCTGTCAGATGATAATTGGTGGGACACCTGTAGTGGTGCAGGCGGTAAATCGCTACAGCTACGTTCACTCATGCTTACTCAAGACGATAAAGGCTTAGGCTCTATAACGGCTTCAGATATTCGAAGAAAGCCATTAGCAGAGCTAGCAAAGCGAGCAAAGCGTGCGGGCTTTAAAGGCATATCAACCTCACCTTGGAAAGATGAATCTCTACCAGTTGCAGCTGAAAGCTTTGATGGTGTACTTGTTGATGCGCCTTGCAGTTGCACTGGAACTTGGCGACGCAACCCTGATATGCGCTGGCTTGATGATGTATCCGTGGTTAACGATAAACAAGCATTACAGCTCGACATTCTCAGCCGTAGCGCAAAAGCTGTCAAACTCGATGGTCAATTGGTGTATGCCACTTGCTCGCTCTCACCAGTCGAAAACGAACAGGTCGTTAAGCAGTTTCTTTGCCTGCACCCGCACTTTACGCTCCAGCAGCTGAGTCATCCCTTTACCGGACGAGCTGCAACAATGCTAACTGTTTGGCCACAAGATGCTGATACAGACGGTATGTTTGTTGCCAAAATGCGCCGAGTAAGCTAACGCATGGCTCAATAATAGCAATCAGCATAGGAAGTTGATCTACTCAGAGTGTTTTTTGCGAACTAATTCAAGGCGGATAAGTGACATAATGGTTATTCCCTTATGAATTTATTCGTTGCCGAAGTAGGCAGCCAAAACCACTCCTTACGGGCGACTTTTAGCGGTTCTGATACTGGGTTAACGAGTGAATAACGATGCCCTTCACTCATTAACTTTCCTCAAAATCGTTAAGCTCTCGCAGAGCGATCTAATCTTTATACTGATTGGTATAAGTCACACTAATACCAATTGCATTAAAAGTTTGACCATTCAGCGGGAATTCAAAACGCTGTAGGAAAGTAGCGGAATTTGAGCTAATAGTCATTCTCGGCTCTGGCATCCTGCTTCGCTCTCGATAATTGCTCCTGCATTATTCTACCTTCGACCATCCTTGGTCTCGTACCTCCTAAATCTGACCGCCAAGGAGGGCCGGAATGTCTTATACCAATTGCATTAAAAGTTTGACCATTCAGCGGGAATTCAAAACGCTGTAGGCAAGTAGTGGGATTTGAGCTAATAGTTATTCTCGGCTCTGGCATCCTGCTTCGCTCTACCTCCTAAATCCATTTAGTCGTATATCCAAATCCCATAGCGAATCATACAGCGTTTTGAAACCCGCACTACGTGAGTTCCTCAGTCTTTCCACTTCTGCTTTGCATTGGCTTAAAAGGGAACAACCATTTCTTTACCAATGCGCTTTGAATTGAAAAGACTGAGGGGCTCTGAACTGGTCAAATACTTAATGCAATTGGTATTATTTTGTATGGAACAAAATAGACCATTTAGTCGTATATCCAAATCCCATAGCGAAGCATACAGCGTTTGCCAATTTGTTTAACCTCAGCCGCACTACGTGAGCCCCTCAGTCTTTCCACTTCTGCTTTGCATTGGCTTAAAAGGGAATAACCATTTCTTTACCGGTGCGCTTTGAATTGAAAAGACTGAGGGGTTCTGAACTGGCCAAATACTTAATGCAATTGGTATAACAAAGCCGTGCAAAAAGCACGGCTTTTTATATCCCCATCCAATAGCGCTACGTTTTGTCATTGCAGTGTCATATTCACTTTTTAATATCTAGGCTAATTAGTGCATAAATAATAGTAAACATTAGGGTTAAGTCGATGAGAAACACCTATGAGTTTGACCAGCAAGCGGAGTGGCACAATGACTTCGATGATAGCTTTAACGATGACAGTAAAAGCAAACGCTTAAAGCAGCGTAAAAAAGAGCAACGTAGTAATAATAAACGATCGCCAATAGAAGCCTTTTCTGAAGAGCACTTCATTAGCGAAAGTAGGCGCCGTTAACAACCCCATTTTGAGGCTGAACCTAGTCAGCCTCAAGTTGATCTTACATATCCATATCAAGGGTGCTGCTTAGGCGCTTCGCATATAACTGGCGCCGCTTGATACTCTTGTTGGCATACAGGTTCTGATCTGCATTACGTAACCATTCATGATTATTAACCACTTCGGTATTCAAGCAGCGGCCAACATGTAAGCTCGCATCATTAAAGCCTTCAGCATTAAAGTGCGATTCCATCCTGGCTGTGGCCTGCTCAACCTCAGCAAAATCCTCTTTATCAATGAACAACACAAAATCATTCACACCAACCCTATAAATATACTCTTGGCGGCGGCTTTTAATCTGACTTTCCAACTGTTTAGCCACAAAGCAGATCAACTTATCGCCCTCGCCCAGCCCTAATCTTTTATTCACCAATGACAAGCCTTCAATGGTGATAAGGACTAAATAACACTCAGTATTAGCTGATGGACCTATTGATTGTTCCTGTCTCATAAACTCATCGAAGGCAAATCGATTTGCTGTTTTTGTAAGTTCATCAATACGAGCCTCTTTCCAAGCGATGTCTAGCGTTTCAATATAGCGCTCTTTTTCATCAGACAACATGCGGATTTTGTGAGCCAATGCCAGTGATAACAGCAACGCGTCAGCCGTGCCACCAATAAGAGTCGCTAACTCAGCATTATCAAAAAAGTCTGGGGTGATCCCCATATTCCCGGGCAAAATAAGTACCGCGGGCAGCAATAAACAGGTAAACGCGAATATGAAATATCGAGCAGGGTAAAAGCCTTTTAACAGACAAACATTGCCACAGGTTATCGCCAAAGCGATCCATAACATGATCAGTATCGAAGCAATAATAGCCGTGTATGAGATTAAATAAATACTCGTTGGTAAGGCAATGATACAGGCCCACATTAAGTATTTGCTCAACTTCCATAGCCTTGGGGAGTGCTCTGGCAATTGCAAAAAGTGTTTATAAAAAAGAATGTTAAAAATCGGCAAACCAATAAAAAATAGATGGTGTAACTGCAAAGCGTGCAAATCAAAAAGATGAGCCGGGATATGAAAGGTTAATGCCCAACCAGTGAAATAAGTTAAAACATAAAAACCGTAATATAAAAATGCTTTATCTCTAATTGATGCATAGATAAGTAAGTTATAAAAAGCGATTGAAGCTAATGCCCCTAAACAGAGTACGATGAACATCGCACTTAAATCAGACTTGAGTCGATGCTGTTGGTAAGGCTCGAGTTGCAGTTTAGGTTGTGATGAATAGTAGCGGCTACTAACTCGAGTCACCAGCCAATAATTAGTCTCCCTTTTTAATTCAACATTACGTGCATAATCAAATAGAAACTCATAAGGAGCATAATACCCGCTGTGAAAATATTGCTTGGAGCCATCTTCACCAATAATCCAATAGTCCACAGACTCAATAATGGCATTTTTGACATTGACGCTCCACTTCCCTTCGTTACCGACAATAACAAAGGCACTGGCCATCCAGTAATCACCGCCTGCCAATGAGACCTTACTCTGCAACGAGTGCGACTTAATCCAAGGCATTATCGCCATAAAATCTTGTGGGTTGCTACCTCCTTCTACCGCTTCAAATAGGTATTTTTGATCGAAAACGGCACTAGCATGCGCACTTTCATTGCCGCCCATAATGGACAGCATAAGCAAAATGAATGTTATTATTTTTATGTGCATGGAAGAACAATCCGTTTTTAAAGGCCGCACTATATTGAAACTAGCGTGACAAAAGTCACGTATATGACAATAATTTGACTTAAGTTTACATGAAACGAACATTTATCAAAATGTAAAAAGCACTTTGTTGTTGAAGCCAACGATTAAATATTGAAGATGTTTAGCTGTGGGAGGAGAGGCTGATCTTAGCAGTGGGTCATTTAGGTAAAACAGAATTAAACTCAAACAGGAATATAACAACCAATAGCCATCACCGGGCTATTGGCTGCATAACTTAGACTATACTAGAAAGTCGCTCTGCCACCTAAATAGAAGCCTGAGTCAAATGTAGTATTGGCTGCATCATCATATTGGAAACGAATATTTCTATAACCGACAAAAAGCGCTAATGAAGGATTTAGTTGGTATTGAACCTTGCCATCAACCTGCCAAGAACCATCAACATCACCAAACGACAATACTGAAGGCGAGTAGTAACCTGAGCCGTGCACAGAAACGTTTGAACCTAAGTGCAAAGCGTAGCGCCCGCCTATGCCGACTACATTACCATTTTGACTATTCTTAGACCAAAGCTGAGAAAACTTCGCCCCAATCTCAATATGATGCGCTCCAGCATCATGAGCTATATGCATAGCACCAGATAGCATCTGACCGCCATTATCAGAGTAGATATACTCTACAGATGCATTAACATCTTTATTTAAATCGACCTGTATATCAGTTAGCAAGGTGTCATCATTAAGCCCCAAGGTAAAATCGGTTGCTTGAGCTGAAACACTCGCCAAACTCATTGCTGCTGCACTTACTAAAAGTCTTATTTTCATTGTTAACCTGACACACGTTTTAATTTTGTCAGGAGCATACACAAAACTAATCTCAATTTTTATCTAAACCACTGAACCGAGTTCGCATTTTAATAAAGCTCAACCTAAAACCCATCAATAGACAACATATTCAACATTAACAAAACACTAGTCTCAATTGGAATTCAAACATGATCTCTCCACTTAAATAATTAAAGCGTTGATTTAAATTAGGAACAATCTGCTGCACTCCATTTTGTTAAATTTGCCATAACTGTTCAGCAGATCTTTATCTCAAACTCCCCTATAGTACCGCTGGGGTATTGGTCGACAAAGCCAGTGTTCATCAAGGATTACGGCTTTGGTTTCCCCCTATTTGGCATAAGCAAAAGTACTTATAACTACTATAATGATTATCCTGAGTGATATGATTTGGAGCAATGATGAAAAATATAAAACTCACATCTTTGAGTATCGCGATAGCAACCAGCATCGTGTTATCTGGCTGTGGTTCTGATTCAGATTCCAGTCCAGAACAAGAGTTCGGCAAATTCTCCCTTGGGGTGTCAGATAATCCTGCTGATGCAAATATTGTTAATGTCGCCTTTAAGCAAGTGGTATTAAAAAACAGTGAAGGCTCTGTCTCATTCGACGTTTCAGTTGGAGAGGACGGGCTACAACACGTGGACCTACTAAGCGTGCAAGGGCAAAATGTCGAAACACTTGTCAGTGGCTAATCTGTTGCTGTCGGCGAATACCAAATGTGTATCTATATGCAAAACAACGAAATATCAGATACAGATAGCTCTTATGTACTTTCTGGCGCCTCTAAAGATGATAGCGGAGAATATGTTGGTGGCGTTGTTGAAGGGTTAGTGACAAACAGTAATGGTTCTTGTGGTGGCGAAGGCGCTGATGAAGACAATACTGGACGTTTATTTTTCAACAAGGCATTTACTATCGCCGCTGGTAATAACGCTTTCGTCGCTGAATTTAACCTATCTAAAGGCCTTCAAGCTCCTCACGGGAATAAGGAGTACTGGACGCTAAAGCCAACTTCAGTGCAATTGGTCAATAACGCTGAGGTGGGTGCAATCGCAGGACAAATAAGTCCTGAAACCATGGCAACTTGCGAAACCAATGCCGGTGGCTCAGAGTTTTCTCCAGCTGTTTATCTCTATCCAAGCGATACGGTACTTGATGACATGGCAGATTTTAGAAGCGGTGCAAATGTACTCACTCAGGTTGCTCCTATTACTTCAGCTAGAGTAAACCCAATTGAAGACGCAGAAGGCAATAACTTAGGTTATGGCTATGAATTTGGTTTTGTGGTTGCTGACACATATAGCCTAGGTTACACCTGTCTAGCGCAAAATGACGACCCGGAGATAGCTAATATTCGTGAGCCAGAAGATGACACGCTTCCTTTCTTTATAGACTCTGCTGAGCAAGATGTTACGGTCATTATTGATGAAACAACCACCCGTCATTTTCCGGAATCATTTGTACCGAGCGACTCATAGAGCAAGCAAGACTTTGTAGCCCAGTTACATTGGTTGCTTAACAAAGAGGTACTCACTCATAAGTGAGTACCTCTTTTAATTTAGTTTAATTTACCTAAAGAAATTATCAATCTGCGGCAATCTGCATCAATGTAAGTTGCGCGCAACAATATTGCCCACAAACCCTTTTGCTAGTATGATTTATCAAAAAGGAGCGCACTATGCCATCATCAATTTACGATTTTTCAGTTGCAAATATTCAAGGTCAATCTACCCCTTTAAAAGACTACCAAGGAAAAGTAATCCTTATTGTCAATACAGCGAGTGAGTGTGGCTTTACTCCGCAATATAAAGAGCTTGAAGCTCTCTATAAAAAATACCAATCTCGAGGCTTTGTCGTACTTGGGTTTCCTTGCAACCAGTTTGGTGCTCAAGAAAAAGGCGATAGTGCAGCCATCAGCTCATTTTGCGAACTCAACTTTGGGGTTACTTTTCCACTTTTTGAAAAAATAGAGGTAAACGGCGCAGCAACAACGCCGCTTTACCAATATTTAAAAACAGAAGCAAAAGGTTTGCTAGGCTCAGAAAGGATTAAGTGGAACTTCACCAAGTTTCTAGTTAACAAGCAGGGAAAAGTAGAGAAACGCTTTGCGCCGACAACGAAACCTATGGCTATAGAGAAAAATATCTTAGAATTATTGTAATTTTTATAGATGTAAAACAATAAATTAGAAATTCAATTAAAAAAAACACAATTAATTAGTCTATTTTTTGAACTTTAACTAATTTTGCCTCTCTAACTTTTTGAGCATTGAATATTTACTTCATGTTCATCATTCTCCCTGGGACTTCTAGCGCGGTCCCCTTGATCTCTAAGTAGGTCAGTCAGGCAACCCATTGGGTTGCCCTTTTTTTTCCCTCAATGACCCTCATAAAGCTGAAGCAAGTAGAAAAAATACTCTTTCAGGGAACTAAAACAAATTACAGCACTCTGACTATATGAACCGATTCTGGTTAAGTGAATTTCATCAATTGGCTTAACACTTTTACTCTTTGCTCATCACTGAGAGTTGATAGTTTCATTGTTCATCATCATTCCCTTGGGCACTCCTGTTGAGGTTTGCCATTGGAGTTAACCGTTACGCTAGCGCACTAACCGTGTTAACTCTTGAAAACTTATGTTTATGGCAACCTATTTCGGTTGCCATTTTTTTACCTGCCATTCATCAAAATACGGCTTGGAACGCACTTTACGCTAATAGTTAAACTCAAAACCCTAACTCGCAGCTAAACGACTTTAAGTGAGCTAAAAATCAAACCAAATGAAATAAAAACGAAAAAGTGAAGAATAATTGGAACTAAAACTAAACTTGGCACTCTGATTATATGAACCGATTCTGGTTAAGTGAATTTCATCAATTGGCTTAACGATTTTGCTCTTTGCTCATCACTGAGAGTTGATAGTTTCATTGTTCATCATCATTCCCTTGGGCACTCCTGTTGAGGTTTGCCATTGGAGTTAACCGTTACGCTAGCGCACTAACTGTGTTAACTCTTGAAAACTTATGTTTATGGCAACCTATTTAGGTTGCCATTTTTTTTACCTGCCATTCATCAAAATACGGCTTGGAACGCACTTTACGCTAATAGTTAAACTCAAAACCCTAACTCGCAGCTAAACGACTTTAAGCGAGCTAAAATCAAACCAAATGAAATAAAAACGAAAAAGTGAAGAATAATTGGAACTAAAACTAAACTTGGCACTCTGACTATATGAACCGATTCTGGTTAAGTGAATTTCATCAATTGGCTTAACACTTTTACTCTTTGCTCATCACTGAGAGTTGATAGTTTCATTGTTCATCATCATTCCCTTGGGCACTCCTGTTGAGGTTTGCCATTGGAGTTAACCGTTACGCTAGCGCACTAACCGTGTTAACTCTTGAAAACTTATGTTTATGGCAACCTATTTAGGTTGCCATTTTTTTTGGCTACGAATCACCGATAAATAGCCTAAAACAAAACTAGTTTTAATAGCGAAAACTCAATACGTTAGCACGTAGTTAACTATCAAGATGTTTGTGGTAGAAATTCTAAATAAAATAAAAACTAAAAAAATGGGGAATAAATGGAACTAAAGCTAAATTTGGCACTCTGATTATATGAACCGATTCTGGTTAAGTGAATTTCATCAATTGGCTTAACACTTTTACTCTTTGCTCATCACTGAGAGTTGATAGTTTCATTGTTCATCATCATTCCCTTAGGCACTCCTGTTGAGGTTTGCTAATAGAGTTAACCGTTACGCTAGCGCACTAACCGTTAATTCTTGAAAACTTATGTTTATGGCAACCTATTTAGGTTGCCATTTTTTTTACCTGTTAAAGTACAGCGCTAAGTTGAGCATCTAACATCACCACTATCGATGGGTGGTAACCTTCTCGTGCCAAGGCATAGATTTTTTTAATCTCACTATTAAAACCAGCTTTAAGTAGTTCAGCATAAAGCGGCCTAACAAACTTACCTCGTCCAATTTTCACTAAATAATCAGACACAGCAGGCAAGACTGCTGCATAGTTATTACGAATTGCCACCCGATACCAATCACAGGCTATTTCAGCATTACTTGACTGAGTTAATGCAAATGCTCCATCAAGCGACTCAAGCTGATCATGAGTCAATACTTCTGGCAAATTGGACAAGAAGTACTGCCAATGATGCACTAACCAGCCTGTGGTATTCAGGTCGGCAGCAGCCTTTCCGGCTTCAAGCGCTAACAGGGCTTCAGTGACCTTGTCCAAGCTATTTGAAGTTGGCGCGTTAAACCACTGGGGCATGCCTTCACCATAGATCCACCCCATAAGCTCAGCTTCGCCAATCAACTCACTATGCTCAACAAGCAATGTCTTTTTAGCATACTCAACAAAAGTCTCTGTTGTTATTGCTTCAAAAGCAAAAGCTTGTACATACTCATAGAGGAACTTATCAAAAGCAACTCGCCCTAAACGCTTTTCAAGATCATGAACAAACATCGACGCCTTGTCATAAGTAAAACGATTAAAGGCCTCATTAGGATCTTGAGTTTGCATGTTTGCAGGCAAAGTCTGCGCCGCGAGATCCGTCGATTCAATCGCGTCTTTTAAACGACCATATTCCAGTACCACCTCAAGCTCAGCTAACTCTTTACCGAACACCTTTTCGACAATACGATTGGTAAAATAGGTAGTAAATCCTTCGTTTAGCCATAGATCGCGCCAAGTCGCATTACTGACAAGGTTACCGGTCCAAGAATGCGCTAATTCATGGGCAACAGTCGAAACTAAGCTTTTATCACCTGCTATTAGCGTTGGC
This sequence comes from Shewanella piezotolerans WP3, assembly GCF_000014885.1. Taxonomy (NCBI): domain Bacteria; kingdom Pseudomonadati; phylum Pseudomonadota; class Gammaproteobacteria; order Alteromonadales; family Shewanellaceae; genus Shewanella; species Shewanella piezotolerans. The sequence goes on along the minus strand of NC_011566.1, from coordinate 1,286,798 downwards.
GTCATAAAGGCTAATCTTGGGTTTTCCATTCCGCCAAACGGGAAGCTCGGTGGCAATACAATCATGTCATAACGCCCCCAAGGGTATGGCCCCAGCAACGACTCTGCGACCTCAACCATGCTTTCAGTATCCTCAAACTCCGCAACGGCGGAGTCAACCACTTCAGGCTCAGCGTATACACCAGTCCGCGCCCCTAAGCGTCCAAATGCGAGGTCGCCAACAGCAATAGCAAGTAGGTGAGTCGGCATTGCTTTTTCCATGGTGAAGCTAAAGCGGCCATCAAGCGCTGCAGTGGCATCATTCATGGCGCTCATCACCGCTCGCATCCCTTTAGGTGCATTAATCACTGCATCAAAAGTAACTCTCGCTTTTGGGGTATCTTGCAGCGGGATCCAGCTACGCGCATTAATAGGTTGAGATTGGCTGAACAAAAATGGCAGCTTCTTGCCACTGGTTTGTGCCGGTGTTAACCATTGCAAGCCTTGCGCTTCAGGCGAAGTTGCATAGTGTATTTTTACGCTGCTAACGGTAGAGTCTAACTTGATACATAAGCGCTGACCTAAGATTTCATCTTCTTTATCAATCGCATACTCTAAGGCTTGTTCTGCAGCTGTCGTCACGTTAAAAATCGTGATATCACGGAGATCTAACAGTAACTCACGAGTATTATCATCTAAATAGGTAAGGTTAAGCTCTACCAATCCAGTCAATTGTTTTGATTCAAAATCAACATCTAGCATCAATGATAAATGTTTAACACACACTTGCTCTGTATTGGCGAATGAATGGTAGTCACGGCTGTTATCCCATTGCTCTAACACGGCATATCCTTTTTAGTGATTGAATCTATTTGAGTATTCTAACCAAAATCTAATTCTGGAGTGAAATTGACTTGATTAACTTTAAATGGAACACTTGAGGATATTGTATGCAAATATAAAAATTAGAGAAACCCTCCATGAAAAATAAATACAGTGCTCTATCATTGCTTATTAGCCCTCTTTTGCTTGTGTCGCAATATACTGCTGCGCAAACAGTGCAACCATTAGAAAAGGTTCTCAGCCAGACTCATGCCTGCAGCGATACGATTATTATCCGCTCTCAAGCGTTGACACCACAACAGATTGAATCAGCTTGTCAGTTACTGCAAAAGCAGGAAGCTAAATTCCACAAACTATTCGGAACTTTGAATAAACCTGTAGCCCATGACAACAATCACAGTATGCGGGCAAACGTCTATCACTCGCGTGAAGATTATAAAGCGAATGTGACAGCGCACTTTAACGTGCCCAGCGACAATGGCGGCATGTATCTAGAAGGGCTTCCATGGGAAAAAGATAACCAAGCCGAATTTGTTGCCTACGAGAAAAAGGGCCAAGTGTGGAACCTAGCTCACGAGTATGTCCATTATCTTGATGGTCGCTTTAATCTTTATGGTGATTTTTGTGCGTCACTGCATGACTCACATAGCGCACCCGAATACTGTCCTAAGCCAGCCCCCTTGTACCCTCATACCGTTTGGTGGAGCGAAGGTGTTGCAGAATATATCTCTCTTGCTGACAATAATCCAAATGCGCTAAAGGTTATAGGCGATAATAACCTGCAATTGAGCGAGTTGTTCAATACCAGCTATGAGCAAAATGGTGGCGGTGATAGAGTCTACCGCTGGGGCTATTTAGCCGTCCGCTTTATGCTTGAACAACATAAAGATAAAATCGATGAGATGCTTGTCTTTACTCGAAAAGGAGATTTCCCAAGGGTACCAGGCATTAGTGAGCCAATGGGGAACCTCAATGGATGCAGAGTTTCAAACTTGGTTAACTGAGCTTGCCAAAACAAACTAATCGTAAAGCAGAATCAAAAAAGGCCTCAATCGAGGCCTTTTTATAAATGAGTTAGCGTTTAAAGGCGGATACCGGCTTTAGCTAAGTCTTTTGCAATAACACTGCGAGGAAGTGCTACATAACCGTCTTTCTCTACGATTTGCTGTCCTTGCTGAGACAGTACGTAGCGGATGAACTCACGATCCATTGGCGCAAGATCTTTGTTCGGATGCTTGTTCACATAAACATACAGGTAACGTGAAAGTGGGTACTTACCACTTGCTGCGTTTTCTGCTGATGCCGCGATGTAATTAGTGCCTTTCTTAGATACTGCAACTGCTTTAACGCCCGCAGTTTTATAACCGATGCCAGAGTAACCAATCGCATTTAGTGATTGAGATACAGACTGAACCACTGAAGCAGAACCTGGCTGCTCATTAACATTGGCTTTGAAATCACCTTTACAAAGTGCTTTCTTTTTGAAGTAACCGTAAGTACCCGATACAGAGTTACGTCCATATAGCTGCACATCACGGCCATTCCAGCTACCCGTTAGGCCAACATCGCCCCAACGTTTAATATTTTCGCCGCCACACTTATTTGTAGATGAGAAGATACCGTCGATCTGCTCCATGCTCATGCCTTTGATAGGGTTATCTTTGTGCACGAATACGGCGAGTGCATCAATCGCAACACGGATAGCCGTTGGCTGGTAACCATAATGTTTCTCAAAAGCTTCAACTTCATTTGGTTTCATCTTGCGGCTCATAGGGCCAAACTGTGAAGTACCTTCGGTCAATGCTGGTGGCGCTGTAGATGAACCAGCGGCTTGAATTTGAATATTTACGTTAGGGTATAGTTGTTTAAAATCTTCAGCCCAAAGTGTCATCATGTTAGCCAAAGTATCTGAACCAACAGAAGATAAGTTACCAGACACACCACTTGTTTTTTCATAAGTTGGTAAAGACTGATCGATTGCCGCCATTGATGCTGCAGAAAATACAGTTGCTGCAGTTAAGCTTACTGCGCCAACAAGTTGTTTCAATTTCATTCTTTGCTCCAGTGTTTAAATATCTTGGTTTCTTAAAACGCTGTCAGTATTAACTTCTATGATGACAAGTCTATTACTACAAAGTGACACTTCGATGACAGAGCGGCTTTATTTGAAAAATTTATGTCGCTTAAATGAAAAAACAGGCTAAGCGCCTGTTTTTATGTCATCTATTCTTAGCCAAAATATCACTCAGTAACCTTTTCCGTCTCTGGCTGCGAATATTCAATTAGATTAGGTGGAATAACAAAGCTAAATGTACTTCCTTTACCTAACTGACTAGACACCATAAGCTCACTTTGGTGATGATTGAGTGCATGCTTAGTTATCGCGAGCCCAAGCCCCGTGCCGCCACTTTGTCTCGAACGAGCACTATCAACGCGATAGAAGCGTTCGGTTAAGCGGCTGATGTGTTGCGGTGCTATACCTTCACCACTATCACTGACACTAAACTCACCACCGGAGGCAATTTTACGCCAGCTAATATCGATGTTGCCACCTGGTTCAGTATATCGAATCGCGTTAGAGATAAGGTTTGTGCAAGCACTTCTAAGCTGAACCTCATTACCGTACATATCAAGCCCTGGTTCGCAGTACAAAGTCACATCATACTGCTTTTGAGCGAGAGCCAATGCTTCATCACGTAAGATATCCATCATCTGCGACATATTCACTTTGACCTCAAGGTCTACATCACCCGAGTCCTCGATTCTTGACAACGCCAATAACTGCTCAACCATAGAGCGCATGCGTGAGGTTTGCTGCTGCATTTGATCGAGCGCTCTGACATTAGGCGAACCAGGCTCCTCCATCGACTGCATCATCTCCAAGTATCCTTGCAGCACAGTTAATGGGGTCTTTAGTTCATGAGATACATTGGCAACAAACTCTTTGCGCATCCCTTCTAACTGACGCACACGAGTAATATCCCGTGCAATTAGCAGCAACTGACCTGAGCCGTAGCCCATAATGCGGATCTCAAGCAAGCGTCCTTCCGATAAGGGCGCGGCAAGCTCCAACGGCTCTTGATACTCGGCTAACTTTAGGTAATTTGAAAAATCAGGATGACGAATTAGGTTATCAATCCGCTGGCCATTATCTTGCGGCCAAACGAAACCTAAAAGCAGCTGCGCTAACTTGTTACACCAGAGAATATTATGCTCTGAATCAAGCACCACTGCTGCGTCGGGTAATGCTTCAGCACCTTGCCTGAAACGCCCTAATAGAAATGCTAATTGAGACACACGCTTACGATTCTTGCCTTGCAAGCGATAGATACCATTAAACACCCCTTCCCAACTGCCGCTGCCATTTGGCGGCGTTAAGCGACGGTCATGCCACAACCAGAAATTCAGCCGAGATAATTGACGGTAATGCCACAGCAATAAACCGATACAACCGAGTAAAAGTATCCAAAAGACTTCACCAATCAGTAAGCCTACTACCAGACAAAGTAATAGATAGATCACCAATCGAGAAATTAGACGATACCCAGAATATGAATCAAACATAGACCGACCATATGGAAGAACTGAGCACAAGATAGCGTAAAAGCCACCTTGTGCCTATGAGATGTTTAACTAAAGTCTCGTCGAGAAACGATAGCCTGCGCCACGAACGGTTTGGATCAGGCGATCATGCCCAGAAAGGGTAACCGCCTTACGTAAGCGTCTGATATGTACGTCAACCGTTCTATCTTCAACATAAACATTAGTCCCCCACACGTTGTCGAGAAGTTGCTCTCGGCTATAGACTCGTTCAGGGTGCGTCATAAAGAAGTGTAATAAACGAAACTCAGTCGGTCCCATATCTAGCACTTGCTCACCAACGGTGACGCGATGGCTGACAGGATCTAACTGCAGGCCCTGAACATCAATAGGGTCTTCAAGGCAGGTAGGAGCAGCACGACGCATAACCGCCTTAATACGTGCAACCAACTCTTTAGGGGAAAACGGTTTAGTAATAAAGTCATCGGCGCCAACTTCAAGCCCTCTGACTTTATCTTCCTCTTCGCCGCGAGCAGTTAGCATAATAATTGGGATGTGGCGTGTGAACTCATCTTGGCGTAATCGCTTAGCTAATTGAATGCCACTTCCGCCAGGGAACATCCAATCGAGTAGCACTAGATCAGGATAAGGCTCGGTTAACATATCAAGTGCTGAGTCGTAGTCTTCAGCCGCGGTGGTGGTAAAACCATGTTGCTCTAGCACGAAAGTTAGCATCTCGCGGATCGCTAACTCATCTTCAACTATCAATATCCTTGCTGTCATAATCGATCTTCTGTCAGTGAATTTCTACGAGTCTATTATTGGTCAGTTTTATTACATTAATATTAAACGAAGTACCATTTTGACATAATAAACAGAATTATTGTCATAAAGCAGGATTAGTTGCTCTCACTTTACACGTAAAAAGGAGGCCTTAGCCTCCTTTTTTATAACCTTACTGTGATTTAGAACTTGTGCTCTAGACCCACACCAAAGTATTTGTCGTCGTTTTCAACATTCTCAAATGAACGGTTGGTATAGAAAGCGAATAGCTTAGTTGGCTTACCTAGTTTGTAATCACCGCCTACAGACCAAGAATCACCTTTATCTTCCATATCTTGATACTGAGCTTTTAATACCACTGCATCAATAGTGTATGCCGCACTGAATAGGTAACCCGTTTTGCTTTCGCCACCTACCGTTGGTGTACCATCTTTTTCATAAGTCTCTTCCTGCTGCTGGTACATACCACCTAGCTTAAGACCTGCAATTTTACCTTGAACCGTTGCACGTACAACTTCATAACCTTTTACATCAGCATCATAGGCAACCGCTGCATAAATAGGTGACTTTTTAAGCTTAGCATCACCATACATAGCCGCAACGCTGAACCCATCTTGTGCATATTGAGAGCTTGCGCCTTCCGCTGCGTATGTGACACCCACTTTAAAGCCACTGAAAGATGGAGTGATATACGTTGCCGTTTGCTCTATACGGTTTTCACCTTTAAATAGATTTTTCAAATCACCAGAGAGGTCATTGAACTGGTCAACTTTACCTTGTGAAACTTTAAGCATAGTATCGTTGCGACCAACAGAGAATGCACCAAAGTTGCCACGTAGGCCGACAAACTGATTACGTGCTTTAAAGTTTTCTTTAGCATCATCACCAGTATCAACTTCATATTCAACTGTGTAAAAAGCTTCAAGCGAGCTGCTCAATTCGAAAGCGCCTTTAACACCAAAACGAGAAGCATTAGATTGAATCGTTGTTGTTGCTTCATCATTTACATCATTAGACTGCGCAGTAACATTAAGCTTACCGTAAACTGTTAATGGGTCTGCAGCGTGAGCAGAGGCAAGAGTTGCAGTAGCTAGAGCAGAGGCCAGTAGAGTTTTACAAAAAACGTTCATCATTTAATCCTTTCGACGTTTATTCGTCTTGGTTATTGGTTTGGACGAGCGCCATAATGAAGGTCGTTTGTTGCATTTTTATTTCAGCAATAACTAAACTGAGCGCTAATTGTTAAAGATTGACAACCAAAAACTTAGAAAGCCCTTGGAAACGGGGCTTTCAAGCATACCTTTTGAAATATGACAGTTTGGTTAAATGTGACAATCACATCCAGTACCAGCACACCTAAGCGGTTTACCCGAACCTGACAATGGCTTACACTGCGGCTTTAATTTTGACTGAGCACTTAATCTATGTGGTTTAAAAATCTAACTGTCTACCGCTTTAACAAGCCCTTCTCTGTTGACACTGAATCAATGGAAAAATCACTGGAAGACTTCACCTTCTCTCCATGCTCAAGCCAAGATATCAGCAAGTTTGGCTTCTCAAACGCATTTGGAAAGCATGGCGACACTTTGGTCCATACCGCAGCAGACAGGCATCTAATCTGCGCAACCAAAGAGGAAAAAATCCTCCCTGCTCAAGTCATAAAAGAAGCATTAGAGGAAAAAGTTGCACTACTTGAATCTGAAGATGGCCGCAAGCTGGCTAAAAAAGAGAAAGACGCACTAAAAGATGAGATAACGACCACTCTTCTACCAAGAGCATTTTCTCGTCGCAGTCAAATTCGCGCATTGATTTTACCTGAGATCCAGATGATCTTGGTCGATAGCTCAAGTGCTGCTAAATCTGAAGAGCTAATGGCGCTACTGCGTAAAGCCATTGGGACTTTACCTATCATTCCGATGAGCTTTAAAACGCCAATTGAAACGCAGTTAACGGAATGGTTAAAAGAGAGCAAAACACCCGCGCCTTTCGAGATGCAAGATGAAGCTGAGTTGAAAAGCGATTCAGATGAAGGTGGAATTGTTCGCTTTAAACAGCAAGATTTGAGTGAAAATGAAGTATTAGCGCACATTGAAGTCGGTAAGCAGGTTCATAAACTAGCATTACATTTTGGTCAATCAGTGGCCTTCTTGCTTCAGTCTGATGCTGCGATTAAGCGCCTTAAGTTCTCTGAAGAGTTCAGAGCGGGTAATGACGATTTAGGTAATGAAGATCCAATGGCGCGTTTAGATGCAGATTTTGCCTTAATGGGAAGCGAGCTAATTGCCTTGGTAAATGCCGTCGTAGAAGCGCTTGGTGGACTAGAAGACAGCATTTAATTACTGCTTCTTATTTGCTAAAAGATAAAGGCGCCAATGGCGCCTTTATCTTTTATGTTAATTTTCTTTAGGCCACTTGCAGCTCAGCGCTTTTTTGCACTGATTGCAGCGCTTCCGCCAGTTTAGTTACAGCGGTACTGATCGCGGTCGGCATTGAGTCAAACTCAACACCAAGTAATAAGTTTTTCACTTCAAGACCAAGCTCTGTATCACCTTCAATACTGAGTTTACGCTGAAAGAATAGCGTATCGGGATCTTCTTTTGCGGCAGCGACTAAAAGTAACGCCTTTGAGTCACTCTTAAACGTCACTTCTGCATTTTGTAATGAACGGACTAACCAACTGCCGTTGTAACTAACCTCAAAGGTTAAAGCTAAATCTTCAACTTCGATAGCAACCCAACGATCTTGTAAGAATTCCAGTTCATCATCCTTTGCTTGCTCAGCAAGCATCAAGGTGAGTATCCGTTTTAATAGATCAGCCTTTAAAGAGAACGGGATAAGTGCTAACGGCTGTGATAGCGCCTTAGGGCCGATATTCAGAATTTTTTTAGCCAAACTATTGGGAAGTAAACCTTGCATTTAAAAATGCTCCAGCATTGATACAAAGAAAGTGATCTTACCTAGCTTTTATGATCACAAACCTGTTTTACATCAAAAATTTGATCTTCATTCCCTTTTAAACTCCTGATTCCTTATCATTGGAGCCAAATATATGGAACTGCTGTGCCCCGCGGGTAACCTCGCATCATTAAAAATTGCGCTAAATGCTGGCGCCGATGCGGTCTATCTAGGACTCAAAGATGATACCAATGCCCGTTCTTTTGCAGGTTTAAACTTTACTCCCAAAAAACTGCAACAGGCTGTTGAGTACACCAAAAAATGCGGCAAGAAAGTATTTTTAACCATTAATACCTTTCCAAAACCAGGTGAAGAAACTCGCTGGTATCAAGCCATTGATTTAGCAGCGGCTACCGGTGTTGATGCGCTCATTATGGCGGATATATCACTGCTCGATTATGCCCATAGCCGCTATCCACATTTGCCGTTGCATTTATCGGTACAAGCCAGTGCCACTAACCTTGGTGCGCTAACACTTTATAAAGAAGCGTTTAATATCGAACGGGCGGTATTACCACGGGTATTATCGATGAAACAGGTCAGAGACCTGTCAAAAGTCACCCCTGTAGACTTAGAAGTTTTCGCATTCGGCAGTTTATGTATTATGGCTGAAGGTCGCTGTCATTTATCTTCATACGTCACCGGCCAATCTCCTAATACTGGTGGCTCCTGCTCACCGGCAAAACATGTACGCTGGCAAGAGGATGGCAGCAATAGGCTTACTTGGTTAAACGATGTGCTTATTGATAAGTCTGGTGTTGATGAGCAGATGGGTTACCCAGTCGTCTGTAAAGGTCGTTACACCACAGATGAAAACAGTAGTGCTAGCCATATTCTTGAGGCGCCGACCAGTTTAAACACTTTAAGTTTATTGCCTGAACTGGCCAAAGCAAATGTAGTGTCTCTAAAAATAGAAGGCCGTCAACGCAGTCCTGCTTATGTCGAGCAAGTGACAAGAGTATGGCGCGCTGCAATCGATAGCTACCAGTCAGCGCCAGAGAAATACCAAACCCAGCAAGAGTGGAATGAAGCTTTAAACAAAGTCTCCGAAGGACAAACAACCACACTCGGCGCCTATGAGCGAACTTGGCAGTAACCGCTCTGCATATTTTAAAGGAAAGATAATGAAAACATCCCTCGGGCCAATACAGTATTGCTGGTCAAAAGAAAAAGTTAACCAGTTCTATCAGCAGGTGGCTGACAGCAATATTCCCGTCATCTATCTTGGTGAAACGGTTTGCAGTAGACGCAGACAAGTCAAATTTAGCGACTATTTAGCGCTAGCACACATGCTGCGAGAGTCTGGTAAGGAAGTTATTCTATCTACGCTCGCATTATTAGAAGCGCCATCAGAATACACTGAGCTAAAAAAGCAGGTTAACAATGGTGAATTCATTATCGAGGCCAATGATATCGGTGCAGTGCAAGCAGCCAAAGAGATTGGTTTACCCTTTGTCTGTGGCCCCACTATCAACAACTACAATTTGGCGACGCTTAAAAAACTGCACCAATGGGGCATGCAACGTTTTGTGATGCCTATCGAGTTGTCTAAAACTTGGTTAACTAGTGTTATCGAAGCTGAAATAGCCATTAGCGGTTCTGCTCTCCCTTTTGAAATAGAGGTATTTGCTCACGGGTATTTACCACTCGCTCATTCAGCTCGCTGTTTTACGGCCAAACAACAAGGACTCCCTAAAGATAACTGTCAAACGGTATGTCTTACACATTCCAAAGGGTTACTCGCTCAAACCCAAGAGCAACAACCTTTATTAAGGGTAAACGGTATTCAAACTCAGTCTGCCAGTCAAATTGATCTTTCAGCTGATATTGCCCAGATGCAACAGATGGGAATCAACTACTTTAGAGTATCACCAAGTAGTCTAAAGAGCATCGATGTCGCTGAGAGTATTCTGACTAAACCGCAACTGCCAGAGCCTCTCACATGCAATGGCTATTGGCATCAAACTTCAGGGTTAGCACAGGTTAACTAAGACTTGAATGTAGGCCTTAGATTTAACATGACGTTGGTGGTCCAAGCCACAAAACAGCTGATCCCTACCCACTCAAACACCGCAGGCCACCAAATATCAGGGCGATGCATCTCAACTAGCATCTCCTGATAAAATGCTCTGTCACCTTCTGTCAGCTCTAATCCTAGCAAAGGTACAATTAGAAATGCCGCCATGCTGAAGAATGAGCAGGATGCCAAAATGCTGGTAGTCCGTGAGAACAATCGTCCTTTACCAACTAACAAATACAGCCCATATAAGACTGAACTCACACAACCGAAAATGAAGAAGTATTGCACAGCTGTTGTATGCAAGTGATAAACATTGATTGGGAACAGGCCTATTGCTGCAAGACTAAAAAAAGTCAGCGCTAAACAGGCAAAAAACGGATAAGACCAAGGAGAGTCTGCAATTTGCAAAGAAAACAAACAAAACAGCACCACACTCAAACTACCAAAAAATAGGCCGCCATTAATGATCACTGCAAAATAGGAATGGCCATAATTACCCAACTCACTGAGCGTATGGTTTAAAAAGCTAAAACCTTCACCGTCATACTGCTCAAATGTCAGCACTGACATCACCAACCCTAGCAATAATCCGAAGACTCCTAGCATACCAAAGCGAAATGCGAGTGTAGAAACCTTATTCTTTATCCGAGCTACCATATATTCCTATTTTTATAATTTCTAATGGCATCATCAAATATATATCGATTCAGCCCTAGTTAAAGAGGTCTAGCTCAGGTTTTTAACAAGCTTTACAACCCTACCAAATGTAGCATATATGTTATTTTTATCGCTTGAAGCCCATATTTTCAAGTTTAATATCCAAAACAATGAAGTTAGCTCTGTATAAAAAGAGAATAAACCCAGAAAGTTACAACAAAAAAGCGTAATGTACTTTCAACTAATGTTTCGTTAAAAAAATTAGATAAACCTGATTAAAAGTAGGTGTATTAATGTTATATTTCAGCCAAGTGGTTATATCCATTAGTACATTAACGACATAATCTTCGTAATGCCATTTGCAGTCACATGGAATAATAATGACAAGAAAAAATGCAAACACAGCCAAACGGGAAGTTAGGCTCACCACCTCAGACCAATTAGTATCAAGCACCGACAAGCGTGGTGTAATCACCTACGCCAACCCACGCTTTATTGAAATATCAGGCTATTCAGAGCAAGAGCTTCTCGGCCACAACCATAACCTAGTACGCCACTCAGATATGCCCAAAGCAGCTTTTAAAGAGATGTGGGAGAAACTAGAGGCTGGTCAATCATGGCGTGGTATTGTTAAAAACCGCTGTAAAAATGGCAACTTCTATTGGGTTGACGCTTTTGTTTCCCCTCTGTTTGAGCAAGGGAAACTTGTCGGGTATCAATCCGTGCGTGTTGCCCCGAAAGCCGAGCACATCAACCAAGCACAAAAAATTTATCAACGACTCAATAATGGCAAGACCGTTAATGACCCCATTAGCCTAACCAATAAGCGTATATTATCAGCGGTGTGCGCCAGCCTAGGACTAGCCGCAGCCGGATATATTTGGGGGTGGGGCGTGATCTTAGCCGGTATGATACTAATGGGTATTAACCTCGCGATATTCTATGATGAAGCTTTTCGTGTCCCCGCCCGTTTAATGCAATTGAAGCAGCAACACGATTCTGTTAGCCGCTTTATTTATTGTGGCCGTGATACCTCTTCACTGCTTGATTTCCAATTGATGATGAAAGATGCCAAGTTACAAGGTGTCCTAGGCCGCTCGCAAGATAACGCCGAACACATTGATGACATATCAAATCAGTTAGTCACCGCAGCAACTCAAGCACATGTGGGGCTTGATATTGAAAGTCAGCAGATAGAGCAAATCGCTAGCGCGACAGAGGAAATGGCAGCGACTATTACCGAAGTCGCCAGTAATATTCAGTCTACCTCAGATAGCATTCAGGACACTTACATTCTTTGCGATGACAGTCGAGAGAAGATGCAAAAGAGTGCCTGCAGCATCAATGAGCTCACAGAGTCTGTATCTGAAGCCGCAGCGAATGCGTTATTACTCAACAAAGAAGCTGAACGCGTTGCAAGCGCCATGACAGAAATCGACGCTATCGCCGAACAAACGAACCTACTCGCCCTAAATGCTGCAATAGAAGCAGCTAGAGCCGGTGAACAAGGACGAGGTTTTGCCGTGGTTGCAGATGAGGTTCGTGCGCTGTCGAGTCGTACTCAACAGTCTACGGAAAGCATCTCAAAAAGCGTCGACAAGATGTTTTCAATGCTAACGCAATGGTCGAAGCAGATGGATGAAAGCAAATCTCAAGCATTGCTATGCACCGATGATGCACATAATTCAGCTCAAAAAGTGGACACTATCTATGAGGCAGTCAGAAATATTCATGATTTAGCGCAACAAAATGCGGTTGCCGCAGAGCAACAAACGCTGGTTGTCGGCGAAATAAACCAAAATGTCAGCCATATTAGCCAGGCATCTGTAGAAAATTTGGCCGCTATCGATGTGGTTGAATCGGCAGTTAAAGAGCTAAAAATTAACGCTGAAAAAGCAAAATCTTTGAGAAAAACATTTAGTTAGTTTGCAGTATTTTGTAACAGTTGTCGTTACGAGCATTAGTAGCGACAACTAAAAAACCACAATAAACACACCAAAACCACACACCCTACAAACAAACTTAAAACATTGTTTTAAATAGAATTAAACAAAAAATAATTTTGTTTTTTTACTACTTATTCCTATACAATATATTTAGTCATTTAGAGTTAATAACTATTCGTACAGCTTGATATATTTTCTATATCAGTAGAATCGTTTTACATAGATGTTTTAAGGCGGTAACCTCGCCTGTTAGCAGTTGAATGAATATTCAATACATTTTTTGCTTAAGTACAAAACTCAGTTTTTAGGCTGCAAAGCAGAACTCGATATTTAGGGTAGAAAAAAGTGTCAGAAAAACAAACCCACAACATTAAAACAATACTCACGTTTATTGTGCCATCACTGATCGGTCTGCTGTTATTCATGACCCCTATCAGCTATCAAGATGCGATCACTATTCCTATTGCGATCATCTCTAAAGCTTTACAGAGCTTCCTCGGTGATGCGCTTGTCGGAATCGTGACAGGTATTGTTATCTTTACAGCTATAACCTCCGCACTGGTCAAAGCAATCAAACCTAAGTTTGTCATCCAAAACGGCTTCTTGAATTCACTGTTTAATGTCACACCAGTTTGGTTAGTCATCCGTCTCCTTGGTGCTATATTTATCAGCCTTACCTTCTTCGGTGTTGGCCCTGAAGCGATTCGCTCAGGCGATACTGGTGCTTTAGTGTTGAACGACCTATTGCCTGTATTATTTTCAGTGTTTTTATTTGCTGGAATGCTACTACCACTTTTACTTAATTTTGGTTTACTAGAACTACTAGGAACCTTATTAACTAAGATTATGCGTCCTATCTTTAACTTGCCGGGACGCAGTGCAATTGACTGTATGGCATCTTGGTTAGGCGATGGTAGTGTTGGGATCTTAATGACCAGCAAGCAATACGAAGCTCGTTTTTACACTCAACGTGAAGCGGCTGTTATTGGTACAACTTTCTCAGCGGTTTCTATTACTTTCTCATTGGTGGTTATTTCACAGGTTCAGTTAGAACATCTATTTGTTCCCTTCTATTTAACAGTGTGTTTTGCCGGTTTTGTCGCTGCGATAATCGTACCTAAGCTACCACCACTGTCTTGGAAAAAAGATCTCTACATTGATGAAACGCCACGTCATAAAGATGATGAAGTGATTCCAGCAGGCCACGGAGTGCTCTCTTGGGGACTCGATCAAGCATTAACAAAAGCCTCGCGTGCAGGCGGCATCAAACATACTTTAACTGACGGAGTTAAAAACGTTGTTGATATGATTTTTGGTGTGATTCCAGTCGTCATGGGGATCGGTACTATCGCCTTAATGATTGCCGAATTTACACCGGTATTTAACTACCTAGGTATGCCGTTTATTCCGCTACTAGAGTTACTACAAGTACCTGAAGCGGCTGAAGCCTCTAAAACAATAGTCGTCGGCTTTGCGGATATGTTTATTCCCGCGATTCTTGCCAGCTCAATTGAATCTGACATGACTCGCTTTATAATTGCAGCCCTGTCGGTCACACAGCTAATCTACATGAGTGAAGTTGGTGCGCTACTAATGGGCAGTAAGATCCCTGTTAACTTCCTTGAGCTTGCAGTTGTGTTTATCTTAAGAACTTTGGTTACTTTGCCTGTAATCGCTGGTATTGCACACCTTATCTTCTAATAAGATTATCGCGACAACATCAAGAAGAGCGCTTAGGCGCTCTTTTTTTATGGCCGTCATTAACCTGCCATAAAATGTTCATCTTACAGTCAACTATCACTTTTACTCTATCGGCATCCCCCAGCGTTTACTGGCAGGACAATGAAAGAGAAACAGCAAGGATTAGCAAACGGTCAACAGCAACTTTTAAGCAATGCGCTTTCAAGCAATATTGATAGCATATCGCCAATCAACAGCACTGAGAAAAATAGTGCAGAGAGACACTATAATGCTATCTGGTTGTCAGATGTTCACCTCGGCAGCAAAGACTGTAAGGCTGAGTATCTGCTACAACTTCTAAATTCACTGCACACCGAAAAGCTATTTCTCGTTGGTGACATCATCGATATTTGGGCACTTAAGCGCAAATTCCTCTGGCCACAAAGCCACAACCTAGTCTTACAAAAACTACTCAAATTGGCTCGTGAAGGTACCAGTATTGTTTATATTCCCGGTAATCATGATGAGGCATTAAAACCTTATGAAGGATTCCACCTTTGGGATTTGAGCATTAGTCGAGAGCACATTCACATCACCGCCTCTAACCGCAAAGTATTGATGGTCCATGGCGATCAGTTTGATTCTGAGGTGTGTATTGGCCGCGCCTATGCCAAATTAGGTGACCACCTGTATGATCTACTGTTATTTCTAAATCGACAACTGCATAGAGTCCGCAACCACTTAGGCTACCCTTATTGGTCACTAGCAAGTTACGTGAAACTTAGAGTCAGCAAAGCCCAACAAGCCATCAAAAATTACCGTGGCGCCGTCATACGCTATGCAAAGTCCAAAGGGGCTGATGTGGTCGTCTGTGGCCATATCCACCAGCCCGAACTCAGCCTCACCAACAATATTATTTATGCCAATGATGGAGACTGGGTAGAAAACTGTACTTTTGTCGCAGAATCCCAATCCGGAGATATTCAACTTTTAAAGTGGCAGGAATCGACAGCAAGCGCCCAGCTGATTAGCGCTTTTCAATTTAGTCAACAGTACGATTCTCCAAAAACTAAGCGTGTTGCGTAACCATTTCGCAGCCATATAAGGGTCTGATTATGATTTTTACCGTCGATAATGTTGTTGAAAAAAACTTACCATTGCTCGATAAGAACCCATGGTTAGCAACCCCGACCAAAGCAATGCTTCGTTATCTGCTAAAAGAGAAAGAGTGCAATGAGATTGCAAATCAGTTTTCATTTTTAAAAGGTGTCGATTTTGTTGAGCAAGTGCTGAATAGTTTCAATTTTAGTTACAGTGTTCCAAATAATGAAGTTGAGAATATTCCTATTGAAGGTCGGGTCGTTATTTATGCTAACCACCCAATTGGTTCGCTCGATGCTTTAGCCATGATAAAACTTATCAGCAAAGTGAGACCCGATATAAAAGTGGTCGCCAATGAACTCTTGATGGCGTTAGAGCCGTTACACTCAATACTGTTGCCCGTGCGCAATATGACAGACGGCACCCCCAAACAACATTTAGCGAATATTCACAAACACCTGCGCGATGAAGGTGCAGTGCTAATTTTCCCTAGCGGAGAGGTTTCACGCCTGCGTCCCACTGGTGTTATCGATCTTCATTGGCACAGTGGCTTTTTGAAAATAGCTAAAGCCTGTAATGCGCCGTTATTACCTATGCATGCCGACGCTAAAAACTCGGCCGCTTTTTACGGTGCTTCAATGCTTTATAAACCATTAGCCAGTTTGATGCTGGTCAAAGAGATGTTTAAGCAAGCTAAAAAAACCATGCCAGTTCGTATTGGAGAGTTGATCCCAAAGGAGGTGGTAAACAGTTCTGATTTCCCTCTTAAAACAAAAGTTAAGCTGCTTAAGAACCATCTATATCGCATTGGTAAAAATCGCAGTCCGCTATTCACCACTCAAAGTGCAATCGCCCACCCTGAGTCACGAAGTGAGTTACAAACAGCGCTGCTACAGTGTGAACTCCTTGGAGAAACCAGCGACAAAAAGAAAATCTTTTTATATCAGCACCGGTCAAGTAATCCGATTATGCGTGAGATTGGTCGGCTTAGAGAGATAGCTTTTCGTGCAGTAGGCGAAGGCACGGGAAAGCGCAGAGACACTGATAAGTACGATCCCTACTATCAACACTTAGTTTTGTGGGATCCGGTCGACTTAGAAATCGTCGGCTCATACCGCTTCGCTGGCGCTAAAGAGGTACATCAAAAACAGGGCTGCGACGCACTCTACAGTCAGTCTCTATTCGAATATCACCCTGCCTTTGCGCCCTACTTTGAACAAGGCCTTGAGCTTGGCCGCAGTTTTGTACAACCCAAATATTGGGGCAAACGTAGTTTAGATTACCTTTGGGTTGGGATAGGTGCATTTCTAGTTAAAAACCCACAATACCGTTACTTGTTTGGTCCAGTATCTTTAAGTGATAATCTACCGGAACCAGCTAAAGAACGGTTAATCCACTTCTACAAAACTCATTTTTTCCATGAGCAACCACTTGCGCGCTCATTTAGTCCCTATCAATTTAATGAAGACAAACTGCATCAGCTCAATCATCAATACACTCAGTTGGATTATGCTCAAGGCTTTAAACAGCTAAAACAAACCATGGCCAGTATGGGCGCTGCTGTACCGGCGCTTTATAAGCAATATGGTGAACTATGTAATGACCAAGGTGTTAGTTTTCTTGATTTCGGCATAGATGCTGAATTTGGTGATTGTATCGATGGTTTAGTCTTGGTTGATACTCATAAGCTAAAAGACAAGAAACGTAGCCGCTATTTTGACTGCCACCGTTCAGAAATAGACCCAATAAAAAAGCCCTAACAATTCATAAATAAATGGCGCCAACCGCATGGTTGGCGCCAAGTTCAACTCAGCTTTATCTTGTCAGTAGATTTAGCTTTAAATCGCCCAGCCGCCCATATAAAAGACGACCAGACCGATAGTAATCGCTAACACACCTAGCTTTAATTTACGCCACTCACCGCTACAGATTCTGCCTACAACTAACGTAACAAAACCAAGCATAATGCCGGTCACGATATTACAACTTAAGATAATGAATACCGCACAAGTTAGACCAGCCATTGCATCGACTTTATCGTCAAAATCAAGCTTGGTGACGTTACTTAGCATGAGCAGGCCAACATACATCAATGCAGGCGCAGTCGCGTAAGCGGGAACTAAATAGCTCAGAGGTGCTAAGAACATCATCAGTAAAAACAGTACACCGACAATCGTTGCAGTCAGCCCCGTCTTTCCCCCAGCGGCAGTGCCCGCCGCCGACTCTATATAGACTGCCGCTGGAGCGCCACCGACAGCACCAGCAAAAATACTACTCACAGAGTCAGATGTCAGTGCTTTACCACCACCCACAATATTGTCTTTTTCATCCAGCAATTCAGCTTGCCCTGCAACCGCGCGAATGGTACCGGTTGCATCAAAAATCGCGGTCATTACTAACGCCAGAACAATCGGTAATACCACAGGGTTGAGCGCGCCCATCACATCAAGCTGACCGATGAGTGAGGTTTCAGACATTAAGTCAGGCAATGCAAACAAACCTTGATATGTCACGCTCGGGTCAAATATCAAACCAAATACAGACAACGCGATAATCACTAACAAGATCCCGCCCGGCATACCGCGACGTTCAAGCCCAATTGTGGCTGCGAGGCCAACAATCGTCGCGATAACAGCTAGACTGTTAATATCGCCAAGTTTTACCGGCAAACCAGCGTCATTCGATACAATCAAATTCACACTGTTGGTCGCAATAAGCAAAAGGAATAAGCCGATACCAATTCCCGTACCGTGAGCTATCCCCTTGGGCAGATTAGTCAGTACCCACTGACGTATACCAGTCACGCTAACAAGGGTAAATACGACCCCCATTAAAAAAATAGCGCCAAGTGTGACTGGAATTGAAATCCCCTGCCCTAACACCATACTAAAAGCGGTAAATGCTGTGAGGGAGATTGCGCAGCCAATCGCCATTGGCAGATTAGCCCATAGCCCCATAAGTAAGGAGCCAAAAGCGGCAATTAAACAGGTCGCAATAAACACAGCCGCTGGGTCAAAACCGGCAGTGCCTAGCATGTTAGGTACCACAATAACGGAGTAAACCATGGCTAAAAACGTAGTAAAGCCAGCGATAACTTCACGCTTTAAGGTACTTCCACGGGCTGAAATATTGAAATATCGATCCAAGAATGAATCGGCAGGGACAGTCGAGTTTGAAAGAGCCTGTGCAGACTTCATAATTATTTTACCTTGATCTCTTAAATATCAGTTAACTAATGACGATTCATTAGCGACACGGCTACGGCAGGTAGAGCCCCAAAGCCATTAGACTTGGGTGAGAGATCCACTTAACGCTTCTTGCGTCAGTGACCTGCG
Organism: Shewanella piezotolerans WP3; assembly: GCF_000014885.1. Taxonomy (NCBI): domain Bacteria; kingdom Pseudomonadati; phylum Pseudomonadota; class Gammaproteobacteria; order Alteromonadales; family Shewanellaceae; genus Shewanella; species Shewanella piezotolerans. Next base: position 1,267,960 of record NC_011566.1, on the reverse strand, counting down.
AATCATGTTGTCATCTTTCAAAATGTTTGCATTCGACGACAAACAATGTCTGGTAAAATTTACTCTTACCAACATAACCTTTGTTGGCGCGGAGTGTACCGTAATATAGAGCGCTGAGATACGAAACAGCTAACAGTTTTGAGTAACATATGTAAAAACACCGCTATTTTAAGTAACGGTGTTTTCTAAGGCGAACGGTGTACCATTAAATTTTGCTCTGTTGCATTAATTACAGGCCTGATTAGACTGAAGACTTATTTCAGTACTTCCTCCTAGAAATAGTAGTTCGCTTGTAACCAAGTCACTGTATCTGCTTTCATGGTACCAAATTGATTCTTGTGCTCAGCCGTATACTCAACCTTGGCGCCAACAGAGATATTACTGCTCACCATAAAGCCTCCCCCCAGTTCTACTTGGTTAATAAACGCTTTGTTCTTCACGTGGTACGTTGTCTTAGGGTTAGCGTATAACCAGTGACCCGCATCAAAACCGTACATTGCATATACACCAGCCTGAGCAAGACCTGAACGATCATACTTGTTGTCTTCCCCTGGGCGTTTCACCTGTGTGGCACCACCACTAAGCATTGGAAAGATTGAAATATTGTCAGTTACCTGAAACTTATAGATAAGGCCACCGAGTACCGTTTGAGAGTTTGCATCTGCAAGAACATCAACTGAGTAACCAAGACCATCAGTCACATGAAAATAGCGACCACGACCGTTTAAGTCGCCAGTTTTATTATCGGCGGCAATATCAAGTTGAAAAATATTAGCGCCAAAACCCGCCATACCATTTAGTTGAGTGGTATCTTTGCTGGCTGAAATACCAATGGTTGAAAAACTGGCGGTGGGATCACCGTAGTTAACATCTTGTTCAACTTCAGGATCGGCAGCAATAGCATTGAAAGAGAATAAAGTCGCGATAGATAGTGCCGTAAATGTTGAAGTAAGTGTTTTCATGATAGTGCCTCTTGGGGTTGATTCGAATAATTAACTGGCGCCAGTATCCCAAAAGGTGTTTAATAGATTAAACCAATTAGTATTAACAAAACGAATAGGTGACTAATGCTAAATCTAGAACAACTTAATGCTTTTGTAGCTGCTGCGGAGAAAGGCTCTTTTTCAGCTGCTGCTAGACACATTGGTAAAAGCCAAAGCTCAGTCAGTATTGGGGTGAACAACCTTGAACTTGATTTAGGGGTTAATCTATTTGATCGAAGCACTAAATACCCGACGCTGACTCAGCAAGGTGAGCGACTCTATCAACAAGCAAAAGTCATCATTCGCCAAGCAAACAGAATGGAGAACTATGCGCAAGGTACAATCGAAGAAGTAGAAGATGAGTTGGTCATTGCCGTTGACCCTCTTGTCCCCATGTCAGTATTTGATTTTGCGCTTGAAAAAATGGCGCAAGCATTCCCATTCACCCGTATCAAGCTGGTTAAGCTATTTGGTGATGAACTCAACCGTGCACTCGTAGAGCAAACCGCTAACCTTGGTTTCAATATTGCCTCGGATGCTATTCCTGAGAATCTGGATTTCGTTACTATCACTCAAGTCGAGTGGGTCTGTGTTTGCAGTCCAGACTCCAAGTTTGCCGATATGGAGATGGTTGACAATGAAATGCTGATTACCGAAAGGCAGATCACCTGCACCAGCATGTTGCAACATAAGCTGCTTAAAAACTCAGCGCTAGTATCACAGGAAACATGGGAGGCATCAGATCAAGATGATATGATCCGCTTAGTTGAACAAGATTTGGGCTGGGCTTTTTTACCTAAAAGCATGCTCGATGAAAAACTAGCAATTGGAACCATTAGTCAATTCACGCCTGAGTTCAATAGAGCTAAAATGTATTCTGCAATTGATCTTATCTGGAAATCTAACAGCCCTAAAGGGCCTGCAATGAGCTTTATTGTTGATCAAATGCAGGGATAATATTTTACCTTGGCTATCAATTAACAACTGGATAGCCAAGGTCAACTTGGTCAACATCATTTAGCTCAACCTTAGCAAACGTTCGAGTAACACTTGAACGTGCAAGCGATCATCTAATAAGGTTTTATAAGCAACAAATAGCACGATTAATGCGATGGTAGAGACCAGATCCACTGCTTGGATCTCGGTATTATTCAAACCATCGGCTTCATGAGCAAACAATTTATTTAGATGTTTAATTGACATGCTAGCCTCCAAAATTAATTCGCGGCTATTTTCCAACTAAATTCACTATAGTGTTAATGACTTTTTATTAGACTTTCAAATAGATAGTTACAGACTAGGCACTATAAAGACAAATACCTCGTATCAATACGCGCTTTATCCACCACTACCTATTCGCTATAACGATAATAGCTAACAAATACTATTCAATTAACTTCTATAAGATGACGCAAACCTTATCCGAGATCAGTTCAATCAATAGTGAAGTTGATGATATTGAGCCTACAGTCACAACGTCTTGAACTGCTATTAACAAATATCAAGGATAAGGATAAAACCTCTCTTTAAACGCAAATTATAAAAGGGAATCAATCCACTTTAGCTTAGGAAGCCTATGACCTATCTAATTCGTTACTCGTTCTACCACCAATTAGGAGCAACATCTAAGCGCTTTACAGACAAAGTCCTCATAAAGGACACCACGCTACAAGGTGCCAAAAAACAAGTGACTGCACGTGCTATAAAGGAAGAGCTGCAAAACTTTAAAATCACTTCAGCAGAACTGATGTTGTAACGACCAGTAAGCAAGTCTCTTTTCCCCTAAACCATAGAGTTGGTCTAGCTTGGGCTAGATCCACTCTCTACCTCTTACGCCCTCCTATTAAAAAGACATTGTGATTAAGCAGAAAAATAGCAATGCCAAACAGTGAGATCTTCGCTGTTATTCAACCTTAAGCAATCCATTCGATTTGGCAATACAAACTAACTCTTAGTATTGAATATATTCAAATAAAATGTGCTTCAAGTTAATCACACTATTACGAAGAGGTACCACTATGAAACTTAAACATCTATTGATCACGGCAACCCTGAGCCTCAGCTGTGTAGCCACTAGCTCTTTTGCTGATTACTGCGACGATACCTTAGGAAATGTTGTCGGCGGTGCTCTTGAAGGCGGCTTAGTTGGCACAGGATTAGGCGCTATTGCCGACGGCAGAGAGGGAGCTAAACGAGGCGCACAAATTGGCGCTGCAGTTGGAGCTATTGACGGCCTAATTGAAGGGGAAATAAAGCGAGATCGCTGTAAACGTGACATGCAAGATCTTGAAGACGGCCTAATCATGGATGAGCTCGATGATATGGCAGTTGAAGATGCCATCGCCGACGACATTATCTTTAACGGTTATTAGTTTTGTCGCGCGCTGTCTCAACGCAGCGCATAATCCTTAGGGGGAACATGAATATTAGCAACATTAAACTGGCCGTGAAAACGGCCACACTCAGCGCATTATCACTGTTAATGTTACCGAATATTGCATCAGCTAGCTTTATGGATGGTTTTAAAGACCCTATAGATGGGCGTATAGACGCTAGCCAGTGGATTTTAGATAACTCCGCAGGCTTTATGCCTATACCACTGATCATAACAGAGCCAGCGGTAGGCACTGGTGGTGGTGCTGCTTTGCTGTTTTTTCATGAAACCGAGGAACAAAAAGCACTCCGTGAACAGAACCCCGAACAAGTCTCAGAGATCCCACCGAGCGTTACCGGTGTCGTCGGTGCCGCTACCAGTAATGGTAGCTCGCTCGCTGGAGTGTTCCATTCAGGGAACTGGGAAAACGACAATATCCGTTACTTGGGCGGTATATTCGGCGCTGATTTCAACCTACAGTACTATCAAGAGGGCTCAGAACAAGCCAATAAATTCAACATTAAAGGCTTATATTTCTTCCAAGATATCGACTTTAGGCTCGGTAACAGTAATTTCTTTATCGGGGCAGATTACGTCAACATGAGTTCAGAGGCTTCTTTTGACCTATCTCCTATGCTGCCAGGTGTTGACCCCCTCGCATTAGATAGTACTGATGCTCATTTAGGGCTCAAACTCACCTATGACAGTCGAGACAATCAGTTTGCCCCTAGAAGCGGCACCAAAGCTGGCATGAAGGCCAATATGCATGGCAAAGGTGTTGGCGGAGATTTCGATTACCAAGATTACCACGTCTTTGTGCAGAGCTATCATCGGCTAGCCCATAAGTGGGGAGTCGCTATCCGCCTGGATGCACAATCAACAACAGACGGTGCACCCTTTTATGCCAAACCCTATATTGATATGCGCGGCATGGCAGCAATGCGCTACCAAGCTGACAATACTGCACTTGCTGAAGTTGAGGTTAGTTATGACATAGACGACCGCTGGACTGTTTTAGGTTTTGCAGGCTCAGGCAAAGCAGTCAATAACGACCAAAGCTTTAATCAAGCTAAGTGGCAAAATGCACAAGGTGGTGGCTTTAGATACCTAATTGCTCGTCAGCTGGGTTTAAGAACAGGAGTTGATATCGCCAAAGGCCCTGAAGAGTGGACTGTTTACCTACAATTCGGTGGCGCATGGTAACTCCCAGCGACTTTCAATAAAAAAGGAGCCAATGGCTCCTTTTTTAATTGTTCAAACTGAGCACCTATTCGACAACATTGATACTAACGGCTTAACTTTTACACTGGCATTAACTATCTAGTTTTAGGCAATAAATGCCTCATCTCAAGCCATCCACAACCTATTACAAAAACGAATACAAACCAACTGTAATTCACTCTATATTCTATAGATAATACTAAGCTCCTAGCCCTTAATAAGATACAGAATGAAAATAACAGTAACGAGCCTACTACTCACTCTGTTCACTGGTGGCTGCTCTAGCAAACACACCTTACAAGAAGTTCAAGGAGAAGTATTAACAATCAAAATGACTCAGTCCAGTGATGAGAAAGCTGCTAATAATCTGTTGGAAAGATTAATGGTTGCCGATCGAAATGTTAGTTCACCAGGCTGGATCCTCGGCGCTGCCACTAAAGACCCTATTGATGAAGCAACACTCCATAGGGTGTCGGAAGTTACTGTTCGGCTAAATGACGGTAGCATTGTCAGTATGGAGCTAGCCTATTATGCAGATGACCTTAAGCAAGGTGATAAGGTCTCCGTCAGTATGAACCAGAGCGATGAGATAATGAATATTGAAACGCTAATAGTAAAAGCACTACCAATAAATAGGATGGATAAGCCGCTACATCAACGCAATACTCTGCTGCTAGCAAAATAGTTAAGCTTTAATCCTTAAAAGCGCTGAAACATATTAAACATTTAGAATAAAAACGGTCTTAGCTATTTACTCCTATTTAAACAACGCAGTTTTTAGCATAGGTTAACGCTTCCCTTTTGAACCCAAAGCCCGTTTTTTAGCTCGTTGCCTTTGCGCTGCTTTACCATTTTTGCGCGGCTGCACTTCCATTTTGGTTAAATCGGGCTCAAAGCCTGGTAACCATTGCTGTGGAAGGCGTTTATCCAGCAATGATTCTAGCTCTTCGAGCAAACGAGCATCATCTTCACTGTAGAGTGTAATGGCTTTACCCGAGTTACCCGCCCTCCCCGTACGACCGATACGATGGATATAGTCTTCAGCTACAAAGGGGATCTCATAGTTAACCACATAATTGAGCTCTACAATATCAAGCCCTCGCGCAGCCACATCTGTGGCAACTAACGCTTTAATATTGCCCGCCTTAAAATCATTAAGCACTTGCTCTCTAGCGCCTTGACTTAAATCGCCATGGAAGGCTTTAGCTGCAACTCCTGCTGCGACTAATTTACTGGTAATAGTATCGGCGGTTTGTTTCTTACGGCTAAAAATAAGTACTTGTTGCCAGTGATATTTGTTAATGAGATGACTAATTAGCGCAGCCTTACGATCACTATCTACCGCATAAACTATTTGCTCGACACTGTCTGCAGCGCTATTGGCCTTATCAACTTCAATGCGTACAGGTTTGCTGAGTAGTTTTTTACTTAAGCGGTAAATAGCATCTGAAAAGGTCGCCGAAAACAGTAAAGTTTGTCGCTCCGTTGGTAGCTGCTTTAGAATGGCATTAATCTCATCCATAAAACCCATGTCCAGCATTCTGTCAGCTTCATCAAAAACTAAAGTGTCAATCGCCATCAATGACAATGAACCTCGGCGAAGATGATCCAATAACCTACCAGGGGTAGCAACCACTATATCGACGCCAGCAGCAAGGGAGCTTGCCTGAGCATCAATACTAACGCCGCCATATATCACCATGCTCTTAAGCGCGGTATTAACCCCGTATTCAGTGACGCTTTTATTGACTTGAACAGCGAGTTCACGCGTCGGAACTAAGATCAGCGCACGAATACTATCAGTCTCTTTACCAGCAGACTGCATCGCCAACTTTTGCAATATTGGTAGGGTAAAAGCCGCAGTTTTTCCGGTGCCAGTTTGAGCGCTCGCCATTAAATCTTTGCCACTTAAAATAACCGGAATAGCAGCAGTTTGGATCGGTGTAGGCTCGTTATAACCTTTTTGCTTTATGAGGCTAAGTAATTCGTCACTTAATGATAAAGATGAAAAAGACACCTGCATATACCTAAATATCGTTGTTGAACTTGCGCGCATGGTAGCAGAAAACAGCTGGCTTGTTTATTGGCTAACTCGAGCATTCAGTTATTGCGACCTATTTGAAAATATTCAGTTTCAAGGACTATACTCAAAGTTCGTTAATGAGGGATCGAATAACGTGATAAATAATAACAAGATTGCGCTCACCTTAACCATTGCTGCCTCCAGCTTGTTCTCAAGCAGTGCCACCGCAATTGATTTTTTTGACCCCATTGATGGCTACTTTGATGCTGGGGAATATCTAGCAGAAAACGCCTACGGCTTTCTACCTGTTCCTAGCATTATCACCGAACCATCGGTAGGCAACGGTCTAGCGGTAATGGGGTTATTCCTGCATGAGACTGACGCCCAAAGAGACAAACGAAAGGAGGTCGCTACCCATTCTATTGATGGCGGTGCGCAGCTACTCACACCGGGCATCTCGGTGGTCGGAGTCGGTGCCACAGATAATGGTACAAAAATGGGCTTTGCTGGACATCGACAAACATGGGGTAAAGACAGTATTCGTTACTTGGTCGGTGGCGGCTATGGCGATATCAATATGAGCTATTACAGTCAAAACGATTTTGCTGATGCCCTCTCTCTCGACCTTAACTTGCAAGGCTATGGGTTATTACAGAAATTCCAGTATCGTATTCCTGGCAGTGCATTCTTTGTCGGTGTATCACAAAAATTCCTTAGTGTTGATATGACAAATCGACACGAAAATAGCGCTGTTCCAGCTGAACTAATCGATAGACTCACAGGGTTATTAAACGTTTCACCTAAAGTCTCGGCCCTCGGCGCCGTGATCGAATATGACAGCCTCAACAACTTCTTTCTGCCCACTAGCGGCTATAACTACATTTTTGAATATGATTGGTTTAGTGAAAGCCTAGGCAGTGATTATGATTACCAAACCCTGAATGTTGAAGGTATCAACTATTGGGCACTATCTAAGAGCCTGACATTTGGATTAAAAGCCCGATATCAATCTGTTACAAGCGATGATCGCCTACCGGTTTTTGCCTATCCCTATATCGATCTTCGTGGTATTCCTAAAAACCGCTATCAAGGCGAGAACGTTGGCTCGGCGGAGGTACAACTTATGTGGAAGCTCACTCCGCGTTGGATGTTGCTCTCCTTTTTAGGCAGTGGTGTGGCTGGAGATTTAAGCAGCTCAATGTGGGACAGCGATCAACAAAATGCCTATGGAGTCGGCTTTAGATACACCATTGCCAGACGTTACGGCCTGCATATGGGTATTGATGTCGCGAAAGGGCCTGAAGATGTTGCTTGGTACGTAAATGTTGGCACTGGGTTTTAATGCCCACCTGTCATCTAAGCAACAAAACATGAGCCAAGTCACAAACTACAGCAAAGCATGATAAAGCAAACGCTAAAGTGACGAATGGATCACGGCGCTGACGACTAAAAAAACGACAATAGCAGCCGGTTTAATTATGTCGTTATTGTTGGTCGTTCTGTGTTCGAGTTATCTCATCAAGCATTATTTTGGGTTCAAGCGATAGGCTTTGTGTCTATGGCTATCGGTTGGTGGGCAAATGCTCAGTCATGCGATTCAAAACTCGTCTCAGGCAACCTGTTAGCATCTAGCTTAACAGCGATTCACTTAGGGCTGCTTGGCAGTACTTTAGGCATGATGAACCAACTGCTTAATATTGGTCGATTTGGCAGCTGTAGAAGCGAAAAAGCACGCTGTGGTTGGCGAATAACATTACTGCCGTTGCTGTTTTCAGCATTAGCTGTAATACAAGGCTTTATTTGGGCTGAACATTGGTCTGAATGGTGCGCTGTTGCTGCCGCAGTTTTAATGAGCTACGCCCTGTTTTATAGCAGCTCATTGAGATTACGTTACGCCATGCTATTGAGTAACATACTGAACTTAATGCTATCGGTGCACCTACTTTCATGGTCTGGTATCGCTTATCAGCTCGTCACCATTGCAATTATCCTAAAAGGATTGTCAGCGGTAAAACAACAGTCTTACGCACTAGAGAGTACAGCTTAAGTAGAACTTTACAGCTAAATTAGCTTCAACATAAGCAGAATGTTTTACTCAAGTTCTTCATTAAATTAGTATACGACAGAAAATGTAATGTTCTGAAGTTGACACTGGAATCGCTGGACAAGGAAGCAATATGAATGAACGCAGACAGTTTTCAAGGATTTTATTTTCCAATCAAGCACAGCTTCGTTGCCAAGAAGTCGTCTGGCAAACAACACTGCTCGATATTAGTCTCAATGGTGCACTCGTAGTAACTCCCGCACAATTTGCCCCCGAAACAAGGCAATTACAGTTAAGCTTTACCCTCTCAGACTCTGATATTCTAGTTCAGATGGAGACTCAGCTTGTTCACCAAAAAGATAATCAGCTGGGCTTAGCTTGTCGGCATATTGATGTTGAAAGTATTAGCCACTTAAGACGTCTAGTTGAACTTAATGTTGGCGACCCAGCATTACTTCACAGAGAGTTGGCGCTATTTATCGATATGCACAGCCCTGAAAAATAACTCTCTTCCAGGGCAGGCTAGCAGCTCAATAGTTATCACTAACTGCTGTCACTAGTTAATCAACTCAATAAGTTCATGGATCGTTTTAATCGCATGGACTTTCGCCCCTAACCCTTCCATCGATTTATGATAATTCCTAAAAGGAATATAGATCTCAGTAAAACCGTGCTGCACCGCTTCTTTTACTCTCGGCACACCGCTATCGATTGGCCTAACATCGCCATTAAGACTTAACTCGCCCATGATGCAGGTTGTCCTTGGTACCACAAAATCATTAAGGCTACTCAGCAGGGCTGTAACCAAAGCTAAATCGATACAGGTTTCAGACTCATCAATCTTTAAGCCTCCCACCAAATTAAAGTAGGTATCGTGGAAGATTTTCGTCTTAGTGTGTTTGCGTAAAATACCCGTTAACATCTTAATACGATTCATATTAAGGCCAACACATACCCGCTGTGGAAATTCGCCCTCGGTTTCAGTGGTCAAACATTGGATCTCAAGTAGCAGATTGCGATTACCTTTACGAATACAGGTGATCGCGGCTCCTGGAGATTCAGTGCTCGAACCAGAAAGAAATATTTCACTGGGGTTATCAACGCTCAACATGCCGCGCTCAGTCATGCGAAATATGCCGACAGTATCAACATCACCAAAACGGTTTTTGTTGGCCCTAAGCGTGCGTACTTGGCCGTCATTGCACTCGATATGGGTTAAACAGTCAACGATATGAATAAGGGTCTGTGGGCCTGCTGTTTCATTGTTTTTATTCACATGCGCCACCAAAAACATGGTGACATTGTTTTGCTTACAGTATTGCGTCAGCGCTTGGGCACTGCCTTTTACTTGTGAAGGCGAACCAGGACTGCCATTCGCCATCTCTGTGACAACCGCTTGAATAGAATCTATCACTGCGAACTTCACCTGCTTAGCTTCAAGCTCTGCAATAATCGCCTCTACGCTGGTCTCAGCCATAAGATAAAGGTTATCTTCGTTACAATTGAGCTTTAATCGATTTACGCGGTTTTTAAACTGCGATAGAGATTCCTCTGCAGTACAATAAAGGGATGGCATTAACTGCGACATACGCGCAACAAGATCAGACAATAAAGTCGTTTTACCTGCGCCAGGGTCGCCAGAGATAATATTGACAGAACCGGTCGTTAACCCGCCGCACAAGACTCTATCTAACTCACCAATGCCAGTCAGCCTTTTTTGTGCCTCGACCTCTTCAATCTCAGTGAGCTTTTTTGAACCACCACCAACAGCGCCAGCGTAACCGGCACTGGTTGCTGTTGTCGGTTTAATGGTAGAGATTTTAAGTTCACTAATGGTGTTCCACTCTTGGCAAGCGCTACACTGGCCCTGCCAGCGAGGAAAGTCTTGACCACATTCATTACATACGTAAGCTGTTTTATTCTTTGCCATGATTCTTTCTAGGTAGTATAAAGTCGATAAAGTATCGGCACTTTAAGCCGATAGCTATTAGTACAAGGAAGATAGTACTGGAAATAATTATAAAATCTTGCCTGTGAGCCTATCAGCCATTGGCCCAATAAGCATCCTAAAAGAAGTAATAGATGAGTTTAGATCTGCATAATGCGCTAATAGAACAACTAAAACCCTTACTCATGGAACCCGATTTCCATGAGTTGTTTGAACAGCTCACTGCAGAAGAGTCAAATTCCACCCGTTTTCTGCTTAAGATGGAGCTCAACAGGTTAGCCACTAGCTGCACTCGAGTTATCGACCTACGTAACAAAACCGATCTCAACTGCGAAACTTTTGAGTTTGGCGCACAAACTCACTTTATCGACCCACCAGCAAAAGCCAGTTTTCGAGAAGCGCTAGCGCTATATAGAGAACAATATACCCTTGGCGTTTACGAGCAAGTCATCGCCGCCCATAAAGCGCGAATTCTAAAGTCTCGCAGCAGTACTAACAGTTCTGACAATGTACCAACGACGTACGTCGCTGAAGGTGTAGTGCTGGGTAACTACTTTGCCCGCAGTGAAGAGCGCATGAATTACAGCATGAAAATTGAAGTGTCCCAAGCGATGCAACAATACATGGGGATAACGGTAGACTTATCGGTCGGTGGCGCGCGAATTCGCCTGCCAGCGAAGCAAAACCTCAATGCTAAGCAGCCAATTAGAGTCAAACTGCTAGAGCTAAGTGATGACTATTACCACCGAGACCTTCAGCAAGGGGTTGAATACGAAATTGTCGATATTGAGGGCAACGATGAATACAACTGGCTGAGATTAAAACGAATTTCAGGTAGTGAAGCTTTAGCCGAAATGTTAGCTAAGCTTATAAGAGGATTTAAGTTCCGATACAAAGTTGATGTCAATGATGTGCTGGTCACCGCCAAAGGTTTAGGTTTCGAGCGTCATTACCTGCCTCATCTACCACACCTTGCACTCTTTATTGAACACAAAGACCAAGGTGATGCTGGGCTTCAGTATCTGCCAACCCATCTTTTTTTAGGCCGAGACAATCAGGCTATTTCACAATACTTTAAAGATGAGTCAGGTGTTAGTCAGATAAAGGCGCTACTCACTCCATCCCGCTTAAATGCCATCATAAACTCTGATGATAACAGCCCCCATTGCCAGCTATTTTGCTTCACCTTTCAAGCAAAAGGCTGCAAATTTTATTACTCGGCAACCTTAGCTGAATTAAAAGAGAAGCAGTTACAGGCACTGTTTTTAAGCTTTGGCGCAACCAAACCTAGTTGGCGTATTTTCCATGTAGCTCGTCAAACCATCGATCACCAACAATCTTATCGCGCGAGTTTATTGCCTGGGGATGATGCTAGCTATAGTGCACTAACCGAGACGCAACTGGCGGCATTTACTCATGTGATTCAATTGATCGATGTCACCAATGATGCTGCAAACGAGCAGTATCAAACTTGGAGTAAATTGAACAACAGCAGTGCTAATGAACTTAAAGTTTTTGGTCAAAAAAAGCTTAAGAAACATAATTTGAAGCAAGTCTCTATGCAGTTCAGCGAACGCCGTAATGAGGCGCGCTTTGCATTTAAAACCTCGGTTATATTAACTCAAGGGAATCTCAGCGCCACGGCATTAACTCAAGATATCTCCAGTAAAGGGATGCAACTTACCACTGAAACCGCGGTTGAATTTAGCCTTACAGCACCTATTGCTGTTAGCTTCCCCAAATTACAAACCATCGCAGGGAAAACCTCTTTACAACATCTGCCCTACCGTCTCATACGCACAAGAAAGAACGGCGTGACTTTGCATCTTGCGGCACAGATAGGACATACCCCGCATATTGGCGTTGAATTTCTCAATCGTTTAATCGAGCACAATAAAGATAAATTCGATAAGCTCACAGAGAACAACCATGAGGTAAAAGAGCTTGCCGATGGTATGAAAAACATACTGATCCGCAAACTGGTGTCTGTCCCTTTTTATCTAGAAAAAACATTGAAATCGGCTTTCGTCTCAACCATTGGAGTAGGTAAAGAACAAAATCACATCGCCAATGTCTTCGCCTCCAATACCAATAACTTATTGGAATATGATTTAGCGCCACTGTTTCAAGATGACAAGCTAAAACGCGATATTGTGACCCCGATTCGCACCATGAAGCCACAAAATGGCCTATCTTTTTACGAAGTTTATCTGCAAATATCGCAGCACTCTCAAGGAAAGATTAACGTTCGCTGTATTGCAGATTCTGATATTAAGGATACCGCCCACTTACAACAGTTTATCGAGCAAAGTAGAAACCTCGGTGAGTTTTTAGCATTACGTGTTTATCGAGGCGCTGTAGGAAAGCCAGATCTAGACTATATCCGTAGAGAGCGAGAATATATAAAGATCCATGCACAGCACAAAGGGAAAAAGCTAGAGGAACAATTGTGGCGAATTATAGGTGTTGGAGAGCTACTCGATGTGACTCGCGAGGTCATCCTGCGTTTTCCAGAACTTGAGCGTGAACTCTTAACCTAGCGGGATCAACAAAAAGGCAGCCCAAGTATGCACTTGTGCTGCCTTTTTAATACAGGTTAGCAGTTAGCTAATATAACTTTGTCCTGCATACACAACAAAGTGACGTAATGCTAATACCCCTAAAATGGTGCTACAAGATACCGTGATTAAAAAGCCTTTGGTATGACGCCATGCCTTTGGCGCTAAAGTACTGGCTAATACAGGCACCACTAGACCTAAGCCAACCACACCTATCCAAAACACGCTTGCCCATGCACCAGTGGTAATTGCAGCGGTAGCCGCTTGTGCTGCAGGGCCTGAGAAGTTAAGTCCAACGAACAACAACACCAGACAAAGCGCCTCGTTAAACGCCACTGGATACTCAATGCGGTGCACCTGCTCAATACAATCAGACTCTTTTTTACTGAAAAACAATGTAGCAACTAATATATTCCCCGCTGAGCCGACCGACATTGCCGACGCTAAAAACAGTGCCGGTAATACTGCTGTATTTAAGATAGGGTAGCTAATCATCGCCGATAGTAGGAAGCCAGTGTAAACCCCAACACCTAAAGCTAGCGCAAATATAAGCTTGTTAAGGCTGCCCTCAAGTTGCCGGCATACCTTCAATACTCCGGCAAGCCAAGGCGCAAAATGTAGTACCTGCTTTTCGAACACTAACGCAGCAAATACAAATACTAGCGGAATATATACCAGTAAAGCGATAACTCCCCATGCCATCACTGAGGTGAGGTTATAATTAAGCAAGATATGATAAAACTCGAACGGTTTTGTCAAATCGAGTACTAACAGTGCCATCCCTAAACAAATTGCTACCGGTCCAATCACAGCTGCGGCTTTAATTACCGGCAAGCCCTCTGTGGGTAGCCCGCGGCTTTGTTTGTACCACTTGAGCCCAATCGCCACCAACATTGAACCTGCTGACAGACCAGCCATAAAGAGATACACAGCGATGATCCAATTCCATACAACGGGATCGTATTGCTCCATTGAGCCCCATATATTGTTCATGCTTTGATCCCCCCTCGACGGCTTGGAATTCGGTAAACTCTTGGTTCAGTGCCAAGGTTCACCTTCTGTTGGTAGTTCTGTTTGGTATCTAGCAGCTTGCGTACTTCTGAGTTCAAATCGTTCGCATCACCAAAAGTGAGCGCATCTGTTGGGCAAACACTGACACAAGCAGGTTCTTCTCCTCGTGCTAAACGACTCTCTTTACAGAAATCGCATTTATCTGGCACACGCGTTTCAGGGTTAATAAAGCGCACTTTGTATGGGCATGCTGCAACACAGTAAAGACAGCCCACACATTTGCCTTCATTGATTGAAACAATGCCATCATCATTGACATACGCCGCCCCCGTCGGACAAACCTTCACACAAGGCGCATTTTCGCACTGCTCACAAGAGACACGATTGTACTTAAAATGTAAGTGAGGAAAGTTACCATATGGTCCTTCAATTCGAACTTGTAACCGAGTCACTGACTCAGGTACATTATTTTCGCTGCGGCAAGCCACGTTGCAGGCTTGGCAACCAATGCACTTGTTTTCATCGTGCACAAGAACATAACGTTTAGTCATAATGATCTCCGATTAAATCTTGGCAATTTTGACGCCGGTGGTATGCAGGTTCATACCTGTCACCGGAGACGTAACGTGAGGAAGTAAGTTACCGCAATGCACACCTTTACCCGTTGCTCGCGCTAGCTCTTTATTTTTGGAACCGCAGCCCATGTAAGCAAATACGGTATCCGGACGTATACCAGGCGTAACCAAGGCATGCCCCTCTTCACTGCCAGTATCGTTGTAGATACGAATTGCATCACCACTAGAGATACTTAAAAGTCCTGCTGTAATAGGGTGGATCCACACGGCATTGTCAGACATCAAGTTGGCAAGCATAGGCACATTTTGCGTTGCAGCATTGGTATGAACGGCCACTTTACCCTGAATGAAAAATAGCTCATCGGCTTTTTTCATATTCACTTCACGGTAGCGAATGACGCCGCGCCCAGGGGCCATTTTCTCAACCTTGTCAGAACTTAATTCAATTTTGCCCGACGGGGTTTTGAAGCTTAACTGGCTTGCATAAGTGCCATCAGCGTCCAATGGTTTGGCATTGGGGTAACTCACACTGAACGCTTTTACCATTGCAGGCTCACGTAATAGCAGAGGTTTGCCGTAGCTCACCCAACCATCAGCTTTTATCTTATTCAATAACGAAGTGTTTTTATCAACTTGGAACAGTTGTAGTGTTTCCATGTTCTGCCATGGGAAGAACTGACCCTGACCCATTTTATCAGCGAGTTCTTTCCAAATAAGCCAGCTTGGTTTGGTATTACCAATGGTTTCCACCACTTTCTGGCGTACGTAATAAGCAGGGCTCTTACCCGACTTATCAACAACCTCTTCGTCGCGCTCAAGGTAAGTTGACTCAGGAAGGAAAATATCAGCGTAAGCAGCACTTTCGCTAATGTAGATATCGCAAGCGACCACAAAGTCGAGCTTTTGCATCGTTTTAACGATCCTTGCTCTGTCAGTCATCGTCTGCATTGGGTTAGTGCGGCTCATTACCCAGCCGTGGAGCTGATAAGGCTTGGCATCGAGTGTGGAGTCTAGAATGGTTTGGTAGATCCCGCCTGATGACCACAGTAGCGAGTATTGCTCGTCAACCATGTCGATGCGTTTAGCATCTATTTTCGGCATGTCTTTCACGCCTGGTTTTGCTAACGTAGGCGCGACATTTTCTCCAGCAAATTTATTGTATTTAGAGGCTTTCTTGCCGAAGTACAATCCGCCTTTTCGCTCAATATTACCCACTAGCACATTGGCAGCATAAAGCGCTCGGCGCATTTCAAATTCTTCGGTTGTAAATGAAGAACGGTGACCAAAATCAACTAATGCATGTGGGGCTGCTGCGGCATACTCGTGGGTAATGCGGCGAATATCTTCTGCAGGCACATCACTGATAGATTCTGCCCATTCAGGCGTATAAGCTTTAACTTCTTTGGCAAAATCGGCAAATCCTGAAACAAACTCAGCAACAAAGGCTTTGTCGTACAGGTCATCTTCAATAAGCGTGTGACAAATGGCGAGCGCCACCGCAACATCAGTGCCGGGCTTAATGGCATACCACTCATCAGCTTTATCTGCCACAATCGAAAAGCGCGGCTCAAAAACCACCAGCTTAGCGCCTTTCTCCATTTGTGCATTCATCATGCCTCTGGTTTCAGACATATTGATGCCTTCATAGAGGTTGTGACCAAAGTTAATGATGTACTTAGAGTTGCTCAAGTCGCGTTTAATTTTACCGCCAAACATGGCTTTGGCTGCAACCACATAGCCTGCAGGACAAGTTGATGCATGGGTAAAGGTATTAGGGCTGCCAAAAGCTTTAGCAAGGTGAAAAAGGTGGCCAGAAAGAGAGCCCGATTTTGAAGAGAATGCGACAGATTCGGCGCCATGCTTTGCTTTAATCCTATTAAGGTTTTCAGCAATGGTTGCATAGGCTTCATCCCACTCAATCTCTTGCCACTTACCTTCACCGCGCTCACCAATACGCTTCAATGGCTTAACGATACGCTGCTTATCATAAAGCTGACTATGGCCTGCTCCGCCTCGAGCGCAAACAGCGCCACCATAGGATTTTGCGTTTTCGTTGCCTAATATCGACACGTTCTTGCCATTGACAACTCGAGCAGAGATTGGACAACGTGTGGAACACATTTCACAGATACTCGCAACGGACTCTGCACTGCCCTTCAATGTGGATTCTCCAAAAGCAGCTAACGAGCCAGGCAAGCTTGCGAGTGCACAGCCTGCTGTCGTTGCGCCAGCCCCTTTGATGAAGGTTCGCCGATCTAGTTTCATGATGATTCTCCCAGTAAACATTGGAACTCAGTGCTTGGTTGAAAGCAGATGACCTTTAGTTAGCTATTAAGCTCAAAAATCACTGCTGTCCCAAACTTTTCACCATTGTCTGCTAGGAATTATCAGCTGAATATTGTGGTAAACCACATTTCAATATTTACATATTACGCTTTGTGAGTTGTTTCACAGTTGAGTTTTTGTCCAACATAAACCAATAGAATATGTCTATTGTGGTAAACCACATATCGATAGTCTGTCCAGAAAAACCTTCCCGAAACGCTTTTTTGAATCTGACTGGAATATTATGGATGTATGGAACAAACAGGGAAAAGAAGCCTGTATATTTAACAGGCTTTTACATGTGCAGAATTCGAAGGTATTGGTTTGGCGATAGATATTAGCAACGTTAATCACACTTCTACGCTACGCTCACTGCCACGTTTTTTTAAGCTAACTTTGGCAACACAGCCAGCTTGCCCATCAACACGGTCATTGAGTGAGAATGCGCCATCATGTTCATTGACTACCTCATTACAGATAGCTAAGCCTAAACCCAAACCATCTTCTTTGGTGGTAAAGAATGTCGCCATCACCGAGTCGGCACTCTGGACTAAGCCACTACCGTTATCTATAACCAGTACGTCAACTTGAAACTCCTTAAAAACAAGTTCGATAACAACCTTACCTTCAGTTGCAGGTTGCGCTTCAGCGATGGCATCGATACTATTTTTAGTCAGATTGATGAGTACCTGTAGTAAACCAACCCGATCAGCGCTAATGAAAAAAGGTTCGCCCTTAATACGTTTAGTAATTTGAATATCTCGTCGCTGAGACTCCAGCTTTAACAAAGATATGCACTCATCAACTAAGCTGAGAATATTAACGTCACTCATCACCGATTCTCGCCGTTTGAGCAGACTGCGGATCCGATGCACTACCTCTCCAGCTCGAGTCGACTGGCTGTGGATCTTTTGCAATAGTTCAACTGTTGATGCGCACTCTTGTGCTTGCCCTCCCTCTAAGCGCATTATTCCGCCTTCGCTGTAACTGGTAATCGCCGCAATCGGTTGATTAATTTCATGGGCTAGGCCTGCACCAATTTCGCCAATAATAGACGCACTCTGCAGCTTTTCAAGCGCAATAGCTTGCTGTTTAAGCTGCCTCTCTGTGGCGATTAGTGATTCACTTTTCTGGTGAAAGCGATACTCTATCCATAAGTGGTAAACCGTCGCGACCAGAAATACAAAAATGGCAAATATGCCCCAATGCCGATTATATTTTAGCCAGTTCTCAACACTTTCCCAGCGGCTACCGTCGCTAGCATGAACATGAAGTTCACCAAATAGTTGAATAACTGCTAGTTGACTGATGGGCGATGTCCAGCCCATGAGCAGCGCTTTAATTGCGGCGGGATGATCCGCTGTTAGCTCCATTAATGCTTGGGTAATCTGTTTACTCAAGCCGATATCGACACTTTCACTCGCCGCAAAAGACCAATTTGGGTAAAGATTAGTGCTGCACTGGCAATCAAAGCCATCTGGCCGACTTGGATTAAGAATGCGATAGTCAGCCTTATTGATAAGCCCGCGAGCGATCATATCTTCAAAAGTACACAGCGGCGTGATCGCCGCATCAACATTACCATCTCGGACTTGATACAAAAGAGGATCGAGTGGGAAACCAAGGAACTTAACCTCTTTAAAGTAATTTTCTGATTCCATCCCCAATTTATGCATCAAGCCCACCGTCGCCTGATACCCGCCCAATGCGTGGGGATCACTTGCTGCAATCACCTTGCCTTTTAGATCATAGAGAGTGCGATAGTCACTTTCCGCCTTAACGATAATGGCTGAGCCTATGGCCGATGTGGCGCCGTTATGACGCGCTGAACGCATTGTCGCCAGCCAAGATAACGGATACTGATTTGATAGGTACAGGTACTGGCCAGGGTTAGTAATAATAAACTGGATCTGTCCAAGCTCCATGGCCAGATTAAGCGCCTCAAAATTACCTGGGTAAACATGAAAGTCAGTGCCGGGTACCTGCTCATTTAGATATTCCATCATAGGTTGCCAACGCTCAATCGCTTGTTGGTTCCCCCAGTTAGACAGCACTCCAACATAGAGTGCTTGAGTTTGTCCCCAAACACTGGATGTACAACACAGTAGTAATAAACACAATAAGGTCCGATACACTCGATTAGCCTCGAATTAAACGCTGGCTCAAGTTTACGATAGGCTAATGTAGAGCCAACGTGATGGGTCTCATGCTTTGTAAAAAAGATGTTCGCATTAAGTAAGGAACTGAGATATCTATCTACTAGATCCTAATTAAAGTGAAAGAGGAATACCCATGCAAGCGTTGATTGGCGGCCCTGTCTACCTTGTCGATGATGATGAAGCTATCGTTGATTCCATCACTTTTCTAATGGACGGATTTGGCTACAAGATTAAAAGTTTCAGCTCTGGCAATGATTTTATAGCTAGCATTGATCTTAGCCAGCCAGGTTGTGTGATCCTTGATGCCCGTATGCCTGGCCTTAGTGGACCACAAGTCCAGCAACTGCTTAGTGAAGCGAATAGTCCTCTGTCGGTCATTTTTCTTACCGGCCACGGTGATGTGCCCATGGCTGTGGATGCCTTTAAAAATGGTACTTTCGATTTTTTTCAAAAACCCGTTCAAGGCCAAGTGTTATCGCAATCTATCTCAAAAGGTCTGCAAAACAGCATTAATAAATATAATCGGTTCGTCGAACAACAGCTGATAACCCGTTTATCTGAGCGAGAATTGCAGATCTTTAAGCTCATTGTTGCAGGTAATACCAATAAACAGATGTCGAGCGTACTTTGTGTCGCAATTAGGACCATTGAGGTGCACAGGTCAAAGTTGATGGACAAGCTTGGGGCAGCAAATGTCGCTGAACTTTTAAAGCTTGCCCCCTTGATTGAGCTCGAGGATTAGCGATTGAACTGACGATACCAATCACGAACTGTTGGAAAATGATCTTGCACTGCATCTTTATGGGTCAACATGCCAGCATGGTCATAGTCGTGCTTAAAACCATGTTTACGGCTGAGCAAAGTATAATCGACCTGCTGAATTTGACACTCGCTAATCATTCGCTGTACATCACTAGGGTTGCCTAAAACAGTATCGCCCTGCCCTGCAATAAACCAAGACTTAGGCCACTTTGCATGTTTTGCAGCCTGACTGTAACTAAAGCCATCGTCATGATCGATCCAATGGCCGCGAACCCAGTCGATACTTTGCAGCAATGACGCCTGAGACTCATTATCCATCCCCACCTTTAACTTATCAGCCGGAAGATATCCACGCTGCCAAGCGATAAAAGGGGCAAGTCGATTCCAGAAAAGATCGACCTTCAACCATTTGCTGAGCGACTTAACTTCAATTCGACGCTTGCTGCCAAAGGTCACCAGTGAAGCCACCGTTTGCTGTAAATTTTCATATCGGGCGATAGCGCTAGCCATCAACACACCGCCCCATGAGTGGCCACACCAATGCACGCTATCTGCTTTTGGATGTAGAGAAAGAATGTACTGTTGAATAAGTGGCAATTGCTCTCTGATAACTTCACCTTGCCCAGCACGAAACCCTCGAGCAAGCTTTGGTGTACTGTGGCCTCGCCCAAGCGTGTCCAATACATAAACTACCACTCCAGCATCAGCCAAATAGCAGCCTAGCCCTTTACCTGATTCACTGTAAAAAACACGCCCATTGGACATTGCACCGTGCAGCATCAATAACGGAGGCTTATTCATATCTGGGTTGGCTGGCAATAGCTGCCTTAAATGCAGGTGGCCGTGGTTATAAGGCACAAAGAGAGATTTCTGTTGAGTTTTCACGCTGTAATGCTCAATTTTTTAACCTAAGTTACTGAGTTAACCGCACAAAAACAAGAGTAATAACTCTAACTCTGAGGTTGAGATTAACAAAACCAACAAGTTTCAAACGGTAAAGCAGAGAATCTAATAAGTGGAACAGCAGGATAAGACACTTTTAAAACAGAAATAAAAAGACCTACAAAAATTAATTTGTAGGCCCAATAATGAAATGTCCTTAAATGGTGCTTACTTTGACCAAAGTGCACTTAACATTAACGCTGCTGAGGCTAATTAAGCTGAAATAAATAAGGCAACACTTTAAGGTTTAACTTTTCAATATTAATATCTGCAGCCGAGGCAAGCTTAGGCTTTGCATGGTAAGCAATACCAAAGTCCGCAATATTAATCATTGGGATATCATTGGCGCCATCACCAATGGCAACACGTTGCCCCTTTGCAATTGACCACTGCTTAGCGCAACTTTCGACAGTATCAGCTTTAAACTGTGCATCAACCACCTGACCGGAAACCGTGCCGACTAGCTTACCTTCAACAATATCTAACTCATTAGCATAAGCGGCGTCTAAATCGAGCAACTGTTTAAGGTGATTAACAAAAGGAGTAAAGCCTCCAGAAGCCACGACAGTTCGCCATTGATACTGTTTTAACTCGGCAATCATTTCGTTCAAACCAGGCATTAACGGCAGTTTGCTACATAAACGGTGAATAATGTCAGCATCGGCATCTTCAAGCTTTGCCACTCTTGCACGCAGGCTCTGTTCAAAATCAAGCTCTCCCTGCATCGCTTGCTCAGTCACAGCAGCAACTGCAGCGCCAACCCCAGCCATCTCAGCAAGTTCATCGATACATTCAATCTCTATCGCGGTAGAGTCCATATCCATCACTAACAGTCCCGGCTGATTTAACACAGGGGCATCAGCTTTAAGCTGAAATACTTCTATATCCGATAAGGTCTTAAAAGCAGCAAAGTTTAACGTTTCAGCCGCGCAAACTTCTATACATGTCAGCCCCGTTGAGCGTGAAATCACCGCCAGACTTAACTCTGCAGTATTGCACAGCAACCAATCCTCTATAACTGCCTGACTGCTATTTTCAGAAAACAAAATCCTATACCGCAGCGAAGCCGATGGAAAATGAGTCTCGACATGGCGAGAAAATCTTTTTCCCCCAGTGCCGTAAGACATGCTACTTTCACTGTTTAACCATTCAAAAACAGTAGATTGACTTAAATTTTCCATTAGTTATGCTTCTCCAACTACCGAGTACCGAGATAATCAATTATGATTAAGTGAGTACACTACAAATTAAGGATTTCAGTGTTTTATTTAAAAGGCCTAAAAAAGAGCCATCGAATAAGCAGGATATTGCAGATCCTTATCGCTATCGCATTATTCATTGGTCTGGATCAGTTGTGGGAAACTAGCCTACTACAAGGGCAACAGCTTCTAAAGTCCCAAACTGAAAAGATGGCAAGATTATTAGTAGAGCAAACTGCCTATGGTGCCGCTCCAGCCCTGCAATTGGAAAATGATGAGCAGCTGCAATGGCTTGCTACCGCACTAGTACTTGACCCTAAAGTGATGTCGGCCAGTATTTTTAGTGAAGATGGCGTGAGGCTGTCCTTTGCACAAAGTGTCACCCAAGACGATTATGAAGTTGATTCCGAGGAGATGGTACAACTACTTGCACAATACCCTCCTTATGTTGAGGCTGTTTCGCAAGATGGACAGAACTTGGGTTATGTCGAGGTCAGGTTAGAGCCAAAGTACTTTTTTAATGAAATTAAAGAAGCGCACCAGATCAATATGGAACAGCAGCAGATGATGCTGATCATTGCGGGGCTCATCGGTATGCTATTGTCACGCGCGTTATCGTTTAAACGTGCCGATTTTGATAGGCGTAAAGCTAAGATAAAGTTCAGGCAACTACTCAGCAAGAGAAATGCTATACATCGACGTGAAGAGTCAGACAATCAAGCGGATGAAACACTTTCTGTTGAAGAAACAGTGGATAAACCATAAATCGCTATAGTAATACCAATCAGTATAAAGATTTGATCGCTCAGCGAGAGTTTAGCGGCTTTGAGGTAAGGCAATGAATGAAGAGCATAGTTATTCTACGTTCAAATTAATTAACACAGCATCAAAGCCGCTAAAATTCGCCTTTAGGAGTGTTTTTGGCTTGCTACTTCTGCGTTGAATAAACTCATAAGGGAATAACCATTATGTCATTTATTCGCCTTGAATTAGCGTGCCGAAAACGCTCTGAGTAGATCAACTTCTTATACTGATTGGTATAATGCATTTCAGCACCAAACAAACAGCCACAAAAAAGCGGACAATCAATGTCCGCTTTTTTTATAACGTATAAACCAGTACTACTGGTTTACTGCACCAATACCCATTAAAGAGTAATAGCTGCTTCTAGTGTCATTTCGATCATTTCGTTAAAGGTCGTTTGACGCTCGTCAGAAGAGGTCTTTTCACCAGTACGGATGTGATCAGATACAGTACAAACACATAATGCTTTAGCGCCGAACTCAGCAGCTACGCCGTAAAGGCCTGCAGCTTCCATTTCGACACCTAAGATGTTCATTTTTTCCATAACGTCAAACATTTCTGGATCTGGAGTGTAGAAAAGATCAGCAGAGAAAACGTTACCAACGCGGAACTTAGTGCCTTTCTCTTCTGCAGCTTTAACCACTGCGCTAAGTAGGCTGTAGTCAGCGATTGCTGCGAAATCTTGGCCTTTAAAACGTAGACGGTTAACTTGTGAATCAGTACATGCGCCCATACCGATTAACACGTCACGAACTTTAACGTCAGTGCTAACCGCACCACAAGTACCAACACGGATTAAGTTTTTAACGCCGTAATCTTTGATCAATTCAGTTGCGTAGATTGAGCAAGAAGGAATGCCCATACCTGAACCCATAACTGAGATGCGAACACCTTTGTATGTACCAGTAAAACCTAGCATGTTACGAACGTCAGTAACTTGCTCAACGTTTTCTAGAAATGTTTCAGCAATGTATTTTGCACGTAGTGGATCGCCAGGAAATAGAACTGTATCGCCAAATGCACCGTCTACGGCATTAATGTGTGGTGTAGCCATCAGAAAACCCCTATTTATATTTTGAGACTGTCGTTAATACTTGAGTCTTTGTATGCTAGCGGTCCAAAGTGAACCGCCAAATTTAAATTTGTTTCGGTTTAACTAGCGAACAAACGATTCGCCATATTCCATAGGCTCAAGCTTAAAGTAGCTCGCTATCGATTGGCCCATATCAGCAAAGCTATTACGTAGACCTAATGATCCGGGTTCGAGCCCTGCGCCATACGCTAAAACCGGTACTCGCTCTCGAGTATGATCGCTGCCAGGCCAAGTTGGGTCACAACCATGGTCAGCAGTTAACAGTAAGAAGTCATCTTCGTCTAACAACGCTAATATTTCTGGCAAGCGCGCATCGAAATATTCTAAGCTTCGAGCGTAACCCGCGACATCACGGCGGTGGCCATAATGTGAGTCAAAATCAACAAAGTTAGTGAATACAATCGTATTGTCACCCGCTTGTTTCACTTGCTCTAACGTCGCATCAAACAGTGCTTCAAGCCCGGTCGCTTTCACTTTTTTAGTGATACCACAGTGTGCATAGATGTCAGCAATCTTGCCCACACTAACCACTTCACCGCCGGCCGCTTTAAGTTTATCGAGTACGGTTGGTGCTGGTGGCTCCACTGCATAGTCACGACGATTACCAGTACGCTCAAAGTTACTGGCATCAGTACCTACAAATGGACGCGCAATAACACGACCAATGTTGTAATCAGCTAGCTCTTCACGGGCGATAATGCAAAGCTCATATAATTTTTCTAGGCCAAAGCTCTCTTCATGACAAGCAATCTGGAACACTGAATCAGCAGAGGTATAGAAAATTGGCTTACCAGTGCGCATGTGCTCTTCACCGAGTTCTTCTAGGATCACAGTTCCTGAAGAGTGGCAGTTACCGAGAAATTCAGTTAAACCTGCGCGAGCTAGAATTTTGTCAGTCAGCTCCTGTGGGAAAGAGTTGGTTAAATCGCTAAAGTAGCCCCATTCATACAAAACAGGTACACCCGCCATTTCCCAATGTCCACTCGGCGTATCTTTACCTGAGCTTAATTCATCGGCATGACCGTAAGCGCCGATAATCTCAACATCATCGCCAAAACCCGCAGGAAACTCACCCGTGCTTTCTTTAGATGCGTGCCCTAAGCCTAAGCGCGCGAGGTTTGGTAGCTTTAATGGTCCTTCGCGACCATCATTAGCTTTACCTTCTGCACAGGCTTTTGCGATATTACCAAAAGTGTTAGAGCCTACATCGCCGAAAGCTGCTGCATCATGTGCAGCTCCGCACGCCGAATGAATCTAGCATCATGATTATAGTACGTTTCATAAACTGTGCTCCGTTACAGATCTGACTCACGGATATAACGATATATCTCAGGAGTCTTTTCTGGCTTGGTATCGCCAATATGAATCGCTTTCTTCACTGCAGCTTCCGCTTCAGCAAAGGCACCTTCAGATTGGGCGTGAATAAATGCGATAGGCTTGTCGGCACTGACTTCATCGCCAAGGGCGCAAACTTTAGTCAGTCCAACACTATAATCGAGTGTGTCGCCAGGCTTGCGGCGCCCACCACCGAGAGTAACAACAGCGAGACCGAGTTCACGGGTATCCATAGCTGTCGCGAAACCAGTTTGCTCAGCATATACAGGACGAATGATTTGTGAATCAGGTAGGTATTTACTGTAGTTCTCAACAAAATCAGTCGGTCCACCTAGACCTGATACCATACGACCAAATATTTCAGCCGCTTTGCCATTATCGAGTACTTCATTCAGCTTGGCGCGTGCCTCTGCTTCATTGCTTGCAATACCACCAAGGGTAAGCATCTCAGCACAAAGCCCCATCGTCACTTCGTAAAGGCGAGGGTTACGGTAAGCACCGGTCATGAAGTCAACAGCTTCTTTAACCTCTACCGCATTACCTGCACATGAGGCCAAAACTTGGTTCATGTCAGTCAATAGTGCAGTGGTTTTAGTGCCTGCTCCATTAGCGACTGCAGTGATACTGCGGGCAAGCTCTTCTGATGCTTCATAAGTCGGCATAAAAGCACCTGTACCGACTTTAACGTCCATTGCAAGGGCATCGAGTCCAGCAGCTAACTTTTTAGAAAGAATTGAAGCGGTAATCAGAGAGATAGACTCAACGGTCGCGGTATTATCACGAATAGAGTAAAAGCGCTTATCAGCAGGGACAAGATCACCAGTCTGACCAATAATCGCCACACCAGCCTCTTTAACAACTTTGCGGAACAAAGCGCTATCAGGCTCGGTATTGTAACCAGGGATAGCATCAAACTTATCAAGCGTACCGCCAGTATGACCTAGGCCGCGGCCAGAAATCATAGGTACATAACCACCGCAAGCAGCAGCCATTGGGCCTAACATCAAACTAATGACATCCCCCACACCGCCAGTTGAGTGCTTATCGATAATCGGACCATTAAGGTCAAGAGATTTCCAGTCGAGAACCGTACCAGAGTCACGCATAGATGTGGTCAGCGCAATACGCTCATCCATATTCATGTCGTTGAAGTAAACAGCCATACCAAGCGCAGCGATCTGCCCTTCAGAAACGGTGTTATTAGTGATGCCGTTAACGAAGAATTGGATTTCTTCAGTTGAAAGGACTTCAGCATTACGTTTTTTACGAATAATTTCTTGAGCTAAAAACATGTACTACCTCCAAGAATGTAACTGAGTTTCCATCAAGGGTAACTTTCAGTTAGCAATCTGCTAAAGGGGAATCAAAAGCCGTAATATTGTTACATAATAACGGACTTTTGATACACCTAATTAGATTTAGATCACACTTAACAACAAGCTAAATCAGTAAAGATTAGTAACCTTGTGGTCCTTTTGGTGCGTCACCTAACTCCAATGTGTGAAGTAAGTTAGTAAGTAGGCTAGAAGCGCCAAAACGGAACGTAGCTGGAGTCGCCCAATCATCACCAAGAAGACGTGCAGCAACACCTAAAAACTCTGCAGCGGCTGCAGCATCTTTTACGCCACCAGCTGGCTTAAAACCAACCTTAGTGTTCTTTTCACTAATAACAGTCATCATGATTTCTGCAGCTTCTAGCGTTGCGTTTACAGCAACCTTGCCTGTCGAAGTCTTGATGAAGTCAGCACCTGCATCGATTGATAGCTCAGAAGCCTTTCGGATAAGTGCAGGGTCAGCAAGCACACCTGATTCGATGATTACTTTCAAGATTGCTTCATCACCACATGCTTCTTTACACGCTTTAACTAGCTCAAAACCAACGGTTTCGTTACCAGCCATTAGTGCGCGGTATGGGAATACGACATCGACTTCATCAGCGCCGTAAGCGACAGCAGCACGAGTCTCTAATACTGCGATTGCAATATCATCATTACCGTGTGGGAAGTTAGTCACTGTTGCGATTTTAATATCATCGCCGCCAATCTCATTTAGCGTTTTACGTGCAATAGGAATAAAGCGAGGGTAAATACAGATAGCAGCGGTGTCGCCTGCTGGCGTCTTAGCTTTATGACATAAGTCGATCACTTTTTGATCGGTATCATCGTCATTTAGCGTAGTAAGATCCATTAAATTAATGGCTTGTTGTGCTGCTTTTTTTAAGTCGCTCATAATAGCTCTCCGAGACATATTCAAATAGTAAAATTTTGATAGAAATTTGTCGTATAGCTGCGCTTAGAAGTGGCTGTTTTGATTATAGTTATGGGCCGGGCCTTCGAGCATTGCCAAACCTTAATGATGAAGATCGATTAACGATGCTCAAATTAAGGTCAATATTCAGGTATCCAACATTGCATCGTCTATGCGCTGCAATAATCTTGACACTAGTGTCACGACTTGAATCCATGAAGACCGGGAAGGGAGATAGATACTGCCTATGTCTGCCTTTCCGCGAAAAGTCCTTTTTAGCGCGTTATAAATCTTATATCACTTTCAATTAATACTTACCTAAACAAGCTAATTAAATATAGTTCATGCTTAAGTAAAAATTAATCTGTTTGCGTTAGCAAATGACTAAAATTCGAAATAACAATTAAAGGTTCAACATTATTATGATTAGAAGATAGTGAGAGCCGCGATGCTTCGCGGCTCTGACAGATACTTAGCTGTTCTTTAAGCGTTGCTTAGAACTTGTAAGTAGCAGTTAGGTAGTGAGCCCAACCAGTAGTTTCTAGACCAACGATGCCAGCACCATCTTCAAGAAGGTACACATCTTTGTAGCCTTTTAGACCGTAACCCAGTGCGTAGTTCTCTGAGTGCCAGTGTAGACCGAAATATGCAGCACCACCGCTTGATGTCATAGGAACGAACTCGTTACCGTACTCGTCATCAGCGCCGAACTGGTAGTCAACATAACCTTGGAAAGAAACGAAAGAACCGTTATCAAAGTTTACGAAAGGCTTGAACCAGTTCATAGAGAATTGGTAACCATTCCACTCTTTACCGTTCATGTCGTAGTGAGCGTATAGGTTCATGCCAGTTTTACCTAACCATGGAACCATTACGTCAGCACCGATACCCCAGAAAGATGCATTTACATCACCTGAACCATCTTTGTTGAATGCTCCGCCACCCCAGTTAAATAGCGTTGAGAAGTAAACTTCTTGGATAGGACCAGCAGAAAGATCCCAACCTGTCATTGCATCGATAGAGAAACGAGGAGCAAACTTCATGAACATCTTGCTGTCGCCGCCAGTCTTATCGCCTGAGCTGCTGTTAGTTAGGTTGAATACATCAACATAACCGTATAGGTCTACGATGCCAGCGCGGCCGCCAAATTCCATCTCTAGGTAATCATGACCAGAACCGTCACCGTCAGATGGTAGTTCGTCAAATGCGTACATTGCGTTGAACTGCATCCAGCTGTAGTCGCCAGCGCGAAGGTCTGTACGATCTGCTGCGAAAGTAGGTGCTGCCATTGTTGCTGTAGCTGCTAGTGCTGTAGCTAGTGCGATAGTTTTAACGTTTTTCATCATCAACCCCATTTATTTATGGTTTGCTGCTCGACTTTATGAAGAGTCAGCGTTTCTTTTTTATGGCGCCGCATTTTACTTACTTTATGTCAAACTTCAACACTATTTGTGTAAAAATGCGAACACTAAGTTTTAACATTCGAACAAAGCCATGATTTGTCGACAGATTATGCTGCCTGATCATTGTTATTGTCGTATTTAAATCGAAATAGCCCCTAACCATAGTTATTGATCATTTCGTAAAACTTGGTAATTGGAAAACGATTGACTTAATTGTGGTTCTGCTCAGAGTGAGCAGAACCAAGACTGAGCAACACATGCCACTCAGTCAATTGAGGCTTACAATGCTAGGAATAGACCAGCAAGTGTTGCACTCATAAGGTTTGCTAGTGATGCTGCGATAACCGCACGAACACCAAGTTTAGCAAGGTCGTGACGACGGCTTGGAGCCATAGCGCCTAGACCACCAAGTAGAATTGCGATTGAAGATAGGTTAGCAAATCCACATAGTGCAAATGAGATGATAGCTTTAGTTCTATCAGTCATAGCAACACCAGTTTCAGCAACAACCATACCGCCATCAGCAATATCTTTTAGGTATGGGGCAAAGTTTAGGTAAGCAACGAATTCGTTAACAATGATCTTTTGACCAATGAAAGAACCAGCTACCATTGCTTCACTCCAAGGCACACCGATTAGGAATGCTAAAGGCATGAACACGTAACCTAGGATAAGTTCTAGAGAAAGGTTCTCCATACCAAACCAGCCACCGATGCCACCCAACATACCGTTAAGCATTGC
Organism: Shewanella piezotolerans WP3; assembly: GCF_000014885.1. Taxonomy (NCBI): domain Bacteria; kingdom Pseudomonadati; phylum Pseudomonadota; class Gammaproteobacteria; order Alteromonadales; family Shewanellaceae; genus Shewanella; species Shewanella piezotolerans. Next base: position 1,238,213 of record NC_011566.1, on the reverse strand, counting down.
GATAAGACCAACGAATGCTAGAAGCATTGCACCAACGTTAAGCGCTAAATGCATACCAGAAGCAGCACCTGCAGCAGCAGCGTCAATAACGTTAGCTGGCTTGTCAGTGTCTTCAGGCAGGTCGCCCATTTCGTTTTTAGTTTCTTCAGTCTCAGGATGGATAAGCTTAGCCATCATTAGACCACCAGGAGCAGCCATGAAAGATGCAGCAACTAAGTACTCAATCTTAACGCCCATGCCAGCGTAACCCGCAAGTACCGCACCAGCGATAGATGCAAGACCACCAACCATGATAGCGAATAGCTCTGAGTTAGTCATAGTCGCAATAAATGGACGTACAACTAATGGCGCTTCAGTTTGACCGACGAAGATGTTTGCAGTAGCAGACATAGACTCAGTACGGCTTGTGCCCAATGCTTTCTGAAGACCACCACCGATGAACTTAATTACCATCTGCATGATGCCAAGGTAGTAAAGAACAGCAATCAAAGAAGAGAAGAAGATAATCACAGGTAGTACGCGAATAGCGAAGACGAAGCCAACACCGTTTGCGAACATAGCGTCAGTACCTAGACCACCAAATAGGAAGTCGATACCAGCTTGAGAGTAACCAATAACACTGGCAACACCCATTGAAACGCCACCAAGTACTTCTTGTCCAACTGGTACATACAATACGAAACCACCGAAAGCGGCTTGAATTGCTAGTGCACCTAGAACAGTACGTTTGTTAATTGCTTTTTTATTATTTGAAAGCCCGAAAGCGATCGCTAGTAAGGTGACCACCCCTACTAAACTCATTAAAATATCCATTAACCATCACCCTATTGTTAATACTTTTTAATTATGTTGTTAACCAACCTTTTTCCGCGGTCGATTATACCCGACCAGACGCCCAAAAGCGTCGTATTGATCAAATTTTTGAAGTTTTATTTCAATGATTTCGTTAGTTATTATGATGCGAGTTACATCTGTTCAAACAAAATAAAACTAAAGGTCAAAGAGTTGCGAAACATTCAAATACAGCTGTTCTGATATAAGAACATTAGTTTTTTTCTGCAAACTTGCCATTTTTTTGAGTAATAAAGGCAAAATAAGTGGTGAATTACGATCACTATCACTATTTTGAGGCCTCATCGCAGGGGAATCGGTTTCTAATACGAATGCACTGAGGGGTAATTCAGCCACTGTTTGCTGCAACTTATGAGCATTATCATTCAAAAGTAATCCGCCAATACCTAACTTATAACCTAAATGAACATAACGTGATGCCAACTCAGGTCCGCCATAAAAACCATGGATCACACCTTTCCTGACATTTTTACTGACTTTGAGCAGGTTAAGCATCTCTTCATGGCTTTTAACACAATGAATAATGAGAGGTAGCTCAAACTCTTCAGCGAGCAAAATTTGAGCTTTAAATACCGATAATTGTGTTGCGAAATTACTTTTATGTAACTTATCTAAACCGCACTCGCCAATAGCGACAAGTTTTTCATCTTGCTGCGAGCGCAATAACAACTCCCTGAGATTGGCTAACGTTTGGTTTGTCATCGAATGACAAAACCAAGGGTGTATACCTAATGCAAAAGGACAATCAAACTGCTTGGCAATGCGAACTTGGTTTGCCCACTTATCTTCTGATACGCCTGGGATCACTACTTGCTCTACCCCAAGATCCCTCATCTGTTGAAAAAGTTCGCCTCTGTCATGATCAAACTCGCTAAAATCCAAATGAGCGTGACTATCTATCATTGGAAATATTTTAAACTGCTCATCATTCACTAATAATGTCATGGCTACCTCTATACTCTTTCAAAATCAACGGTCAATTTAAGAACTCCCTCTATTATTGTAATACTCGCTCTCATGAATCAAACCTTTGGCAAATTCAACTTTTACTCATGAACCTAATTGCCCATGTACGCTTACAGTATATCGTTCCAGCTCATTCAACCTAACTATAAACAGCCAATAAAAAACCCAAGCCATGGCTTGGGTTTTAGTATCGAGTATCAGTTGCGAAGATTAATTCTCACGTGTCTTAGCAAACTCAATATCAGGGTAGCGTTCCATCGAAAGATTCAAATTCACCATTGTCGGTGCGATATAAGTGAGGTTATCACCGCCATCAAGTGCTAAGTTCATGCTGCACTTACGCTTAAATTCGTCCAATTTCTTATGATCATCACAATAAACCCAGCGAGCAGTAGCGACACTAATCGCTTCATAAATAGCTTCAACTTTGTATTCAGTCTTCAAGCGACCTACAACCACCTCAAACTGCAGCACACCAACAGCGCCTACAATCAAGTCATTACTGTCTAATGGTCTAAATACCTGTACAGCGCCCTCTTCAGAAAGCTGTACTAAGCCCTTTAGCAGCTGCTTTTGCTTTAATGGATCTTTAAGGCGAATGCGGCGGAACATCTCTGGCGCAAAGTTAGGTACACCAGTAAAGCGTAACTTTTCACCTTGAGTAAAGGTATCACCAATGCGAATGGTACCGTGGTTATGCAAACCAATAATATCACCTGGATAAGCTGCCTCTGCACGATTACGATCGCCCGCCATAAAGGTCAACGCATCGCTGACATTTACATCTTTCCCCAAACGTACATGATGCATCTTCATGCCCTGCTCATAACGGCCAGAACAGATCCGCATAAAGGCAACGCGGTCACGATGCTTAGGATCCATATTGGCTTGGATCTTAAACACAAAACCACTAAATTTAGCTTCCGTAGGTTCGATATTACGTGCTTCTGTTTCACGCGGCTGTGGAATAGGAGCCCACTCAACGATACCGTCAAGAATATGGTCAACACCAAAGTTACCCAATGCAGTACCAAAATAAACAGGTGTTAATTCGCCTTTGAGGAATTGCTCACGATCAAATTCGTGAGACGCGCCAGCCACGAGCTCCATCTCATCACGAATTTCGTCAGCATAGCTGCCGATTGCTTCGTCAAGTTCTGGGTTATCGAGACCTTTAATAATTTGGGAGTCTTGAATCGTGTGCCCCATACCATTTTGGTACAAGATCACTTCGTCTCGCAAAAGGTGATAAACCCCTTTAAACTCTTTACCTGCACCAATCGGCCAAGTGATAGGTGCACACTTGATGTTAAGCACCTCTTCAACTTCATCCATCAACTCAATAGGATCACGAATATCACGGTCAAGTTTGTTCATGAAGGTAACAATTGGCGTATCGCGCAGACGAGTGACTTCCATCAATTTAATGGTACGTTGTTCAACACCTTTTGCCGAGTCAATCACCATTAAACAGGAATCAACCGCTGTAAGCGTACGGTAGGTATCTTCAGAGAAGTCTTCGTGACCAGGTGTGTCGAGAAGATTAACTAACGCATCATTGTATGGAAACTGCATGACAGAAGTAGTAATCGAGATACCACGGTCTTTTTCCATCTCCATCCAGTCAGACTTAGCGTGCTGACCTGACTTTTTGCCTTTTACTGTGCCCGCTTTTTGTAACGCGTTACCAAATAAAAGAACCTTTTCAGTAATGGTGGTTTTACCCGCATCTGGGTGAGAGATGATGGCGAAAGTGCGACGTTTGTCGACCTCAACTTTATAGCCTGACATGTATACCTGTAATTCTGGGAGTTCACAAAGGCGGCAATTATAGCTGTTCACCTATATTTTGGCTACCAGTGCGGCAGCTTAAAACGAATTCAAAATCGCATTCAAGCAATAAAAAAGCCTCCTTAAAGGAGGCTTTTGCAAGATCAATAATACCTAGTTAACTGCAGGTGCCATTGCAGCGGCAACTCGTGCAAGCTCAAGACGTGCATATCTATGCTCAACAAAATCATAGATGTTTGTTGCTAATGCTAAACGAAAGTAATTAGCGGCCTCGGCATTATCACCCCGTTGCTGGGCTATTTTTGCCATATAGAAGTAGGCTTCACATAAACGTTCGGCATATTCATTCGGGTGCTTTAAGCCCTCTTTAGCTAGCGCAAACACAGCTTCTTTATCTTTTTTACCTAGGTAGTAATCAACTAAGGTGCTTGACCAAGCATCTGGATTCAGCTTAGCGCGGTTCTCAACCATTCTGACGGTAGCAGCTTGCTCATCGATCTCTCTTTCAGCAAGGAAAAGCCATAACACGCGATAACCATCAGATGGGTCACGGTTATAGAACATATCCATATCAGATACGGCTAACTCAGAGCGCTCTCCATAATAAAGCGAGATGCCGCGGTTCAAATAGGCATAGTCGTAGTCAGGAGACAACTCAAGCACAGCATCAAATGCTTCATAAGCGCTTTCGAATTCATTTTCTTGGGTATAGTAAATACCGAGGAAATTATAGGCATCGGCTAGGTTAGGCTGTAACTTCAATGCCTGATGGAAATCGATTCGGCTTAAAATACGTAAGCCAACTCGGTCATAAATAACACCGCGGTCATAATGGAAACGCGCACGCTGTTCCTGGGTTAACTCTACACTAGATAGGATTTCATTTAGTTTGGCTAGCGTAATCTCGAGCTTATAGTCAGGGGAAACGGGAGCGACTTTAATAGCGTCAGGTTGGTTACTACCTGCTTGGGTTGATACACATCCGGTCAGCAATATACTGATCCCAGCCATCACTGCAATTGCAGTGGTACGCATCTTTTGATTCATCCATTTAACCTTTTGAGTTCAGCAATAGCTCCAATCATAGCAATCCCCTGTTACTACTGCTATCAAGGAATTGAAAAATACTCTCATTTACAGTAAATAATTACCAGCGACAGCGTTAAACCTTCATACATACGCTAGAAGAGGTTATTAGCGCTCACAAAAAAGGAGGCCACATGGGCCTCCTTTTAAATAAACGGTTTAAGGTTTATTCTGCAGCAGGAGCTTCAGCTTTTGGCGCAGCTTCTTTCATAGAAAGACGCACACGACCTTGGCGGTCAACTTCCATAACTTTAACTTTAACTTCTTGGCCAACTTCTAGGTAGTCAGACACATTTGCAACACGCTCTTCAGCGATTTGAGAAATATGAACTAGACCATCTTTGCCAGGAAGAATTGTCACGAATGCACCGAAATCGACGATACGAACAACTTTACCGTTGTAAACAGTTCCAACTTCAACTTCAGCAGTGATCTCTTCGATACGACGAATAGCTTCTTTAGTTGCTTCGCCATTTGAAGAAGCAATCTTAACTGTGCCGTCATCTTCAAGCTCAATCGTAGTGCCAGTCTCTTCAGTAAGTGCACGAATTGTTGCACCACCTTTACCAATAACGTCACGGATCTTCTCAGGGTTAATCTTAAGAGTTGTGATACGTGGTGCGTGGTCAGAGATATCTTCACGATGTGAACCAATGGCTTGGTCCATTACATTTAGAATATGTACGCGCGCGCCATAGGCTTGTTGCAGTGCAATCTGCATGATGTCTTTAGTGATACCTTCAATCTTGATATCCATCTGCAAAGCAGTAATACCGTCACGAGTACCAGCTACTTTAAAGTCCATATCACCAAGATGATCTTCATCACCTAGGATGTCAGAAAGAACAACGAAGTCGTCGCCTTCTTTAACTAGACCCATTGCGATACCTGCAACCGATGTTTTAATCGGTACACCTGCATCCATAAGCGCAAGTGAAGTACCACATACAGAAGCCATTGAGCTTGAACCATTTGATTCAGTGATCTCAGATACTACACGAACGCTGTACGGGAACTCTTCAGCTGAAGGCATAACAGCGTTAATACCACGCCATGCTAACTTACCATGACCAATTTCGCGGCGCTTAGGTGAACCAACAAAACCAGTTTCACCCACTGAGTACGGAGGGAAGTTATAGTGCAGCATAAAGCGGTTTGTGTACTCGCCCATGATGCTATCAACTTTCTGTGCATCACGCTCTGTACCAAGAGTACAAGTAACTAGTGCTTGAGTTTCGCCACGAGTGAACAGTGAGCTACCGTGTGTACGTGGAAGTACGCCAGCCATCACGTTTAGTGCACGAACCATATCTGGCTCACGACCATCAATACGTGGGTTACCCGCAATGATACGGCTACGAACGACTTTCTTCTCTAAGCTACCAAGCAGACCGTCGATTTCGCGCAAATCAGCTTCTGGGTTTTCAGCCAAAAGTGCTTCTTTAGCAGCAGATTTAATTACGCCAACTTGAGTGTAACGATCTTGCTTAACTTCGATTTGATAAGCTTCAGTAAGACCTGCTTCAGCCAGGTCTTTAATCTTAGCTACAAGCTCTTGATCTTGAACTGGAGCAGTCCAATCCCATGCAGGCTTGCTAGCTTCAGCTTTTAGTTCACTAATCGCATTAATAACAACTTGCTGTTGTTCATGGCCATAAACCACACCGCCAAGCATCACTTCTTCAGGTAGAGAAGCCGCTTCCGATTCAACCATCAGAACCGCGCCTTCAGTACCCGCAACAACTAGATCTAGCTCACTATCAACAAGCTGAGTGACATCTGGGTTAAGAACGTATTCACCGTTTGTGTAACCGACACGTGCAACCCCTAGTGGGCCGTTGAAAGGCAGACCAGAAATAGCTAGTGCAGCAGAAGTACCAATCATCGAAATAATGTCAGGATTGATTTCAGGATCAACAGAAACTACTGTGATAATTACCTGAACTTCATTCTTGAAGCCATTTGGGAATAGTGGACGAATTGGACGGTCAATGAGGCGTGCAATCAATGTTTCGCTTTCAGATGGACGACCTTCACGTTTGAAAAATCCACCAGGGATCTTACCAGCAGCGTATGTCTTTTCCTGGTAATTAACGGTTAGCGGGAAAAAGTCACGACCTGGCTCTTCAGCTTTCTTTCCGACAACAGTAACAAGGACTGTTGTATCACCCATACTTGCTAAAACAGCAGCGTCTGCTTGACGTGCGATAACACCAGTTTCTAATGTAACTGTGTGCTGACCATATTCAAAACTCTTTACGATTGGATTCACGTGAACCATTCCTTAAATTTAATTACCTTAATTACGCGCGTAAGTATACTGCAAGTTTATTCAATAGATAAAGAGAATAGATTAATGACAAAGCGGAATCTTTTCTCTAAAGTGGGCATATTACAATATCAATGTTTCCCTAAACACAACTACCTACCTACACAAGCATACATAAGCTATTAAAATAAAGGAAAAAAGTTGAAAAAGGAAAATTTTAAGTCACTGACTTGGAAGCAAACCATACTTGTTGTTTCTTCAACGTTATTTTTTGCTTTTGCAATTTTTCTAGTTGAAATTTCGCTAGTTTTTGTCAATGAACGCCAACAGTTGATTTCAACCCAGCAAGAATTACTCAATTCTGTCGAGCAACCAGCAACAAATGCGGTTTGGGCAATGGACGAGACATTGGCTGCTCAAACCATACAAGGTCTATTAAAGGTTGATAATATTGGTTCTGCAACCATTGAACTTGATGATAAAAGCCTTTTTGTTGTCGTCAAAAATTCGAACGATATGCAAATTTCAGGGTTGTTCACAAAAATAAGCAAAGAACTTTTTGGCGATCTAAATCAAGTATCCCGTTTATTATACCGCCCCATTTCCACTAATAACTATCAACAAGAGCTAATAGGTCAGCTAACGGTTCATTATGATGTGCAGAAGCTGACTCTCTCGCTATTTTCAACCTTACGTTACAGTTTGTGGGCAACCTTAACCCGCGCCTTTCTACTTACTCTGTTGCTATCAATTGTTTTCCATCGATTCTTAACCCAACCTATTGCTAGGATAAGTGAAGCCATCGATAAAATAGATCCCGAATCGCCGGCTGAAAACCTGCTTCCAACATCACGAGCCCACAGAGATGACGAACTTGGCCTTGTAACCAGTAAGCTCAATCAAATATTGGTGCAGTTCTCAAGAACACAAAACAAACTGAGAAAAATGGCGACAAGAGATGCGTTAACAGGCTTACCCAATAGGGCACTTCTACTTGAAACCATTGCGGTCACGATACAAAGAGCTAAAGTTCAGAAAGTGCAGTTTGTATTGTTATTTATTGATTTAGACAGGTTTAAAAATATCAATGACTCCCTTGGCCATGCCTTGGGTGACCAATTTCTCGTGCGGATCGCTCGGATTTTAGAAGATTCTGTTGCTGAAAAAGGCACGGTGGCACGCCTAGGTGGTGATGAATTTGTTATTCTAGCTGACGGTCTAACCACACCATGCCAAGCCGCTGACTTTGTCAGTAAATTGTTACTCAAACTCAACACGCCAATGCAGTTGAATGAGCATGCAATCCATCCTGCAGCATCTATAGGGATATCTATCTTTCCTGATGATGGTCTAGCGGCTGAAGATCTTATCCGCCACGCCGATATCGCCATGTACAGCGCCAAAGCGGCAGGAACTAACCAGTGGGCCTTTTTCAAACAACAGATGACTGAGCGCGCCGCAGTGCGATTAAGAACCGAAGCATCATTGCATGATGCACTTATAAATAAAGAGTTTGTTTTACACTTTCAACCTAAGCTCGATATTCAAACAGGGCAACTAATTGGCTGTGAAGCCTTAATAAGGTGGCAGAAAGACGGCAGATTAATTAGCCCCATGTCATTTATACCTGTCGCGGAAGAAACTGGTATTATTATCCCACTTGGACAATGGGTAATAGAAGAGAGTTGTCGTACCATTAAGAAGTGGCAAAATGAATACAACTTTTCTTTACCTATTGCTGTCAATGTTGCCTCACAACAGTTCGAACATTCAAGCCTCGTACCTGATATCAAAAAGGCTGCGCTGCGCTATCAAATAGCACCAGAGTTATTGGAGATTGAGATCACTGAGACCTCATTAATGAATGATGTTCAGTTAGCGATAAAGAAGCTAGATGAGTTGCGTTCAGCTGGTTTTGGCATTGCTGTAGATGACTTTGGTACTGGCTACTCTTCGTTGTCATATCTACGTCACTTACCAATCACCACGATGAAAATAGACCGCTGTTTTGTATCTGATCTTCCGAAAGAAAGTGCTATAGCTTCAACAATATTGATGTTAGGGAAACAGCTGGATTTAAAGATAGTCGCAGAAGGCATTGAAAACGAAGCCCAGTTAACGTGGTTACAAGAACGTGGTTGCTTAATTGGGCAAGGCTATTACTTCAGTAAACCCCTACCGCTAAACATATTTGAAGATAAATATATTAAGCAACATAGCACTGAGGCGAAAACGCTAAGCTCTCGCTGACGGAACAAATATTCATATTAATACCAATTGCATTAAGTATTTGACCATTTCAGAGCCCCTCAGCCTTTTCAATTCAAAGCGCATTGGTAAAGAAATGGTTATTCCCTTTTAAGCCAATGCAAAGCAGAAGTGGAAAGACTGAAGGGCTCACGTAGTGCGGGTTTCAAAACGCTGTATGCTTCGCTATGGGGTTTGGATATAGAATAACTATTAGCTCAAATCCCACTACTTGCCTACAACGTTTTGAATTCCCGCTGAATGGTCAAACTTTTAATGCAATTGGTATAATTCGTACAAACAATTATTTTGTGTTTCAGTAGGTACAGCCAAGCATTGCTAAATTGCAGGCACAAAAAAAGGAGGCTATGCCTCCTTTTAATAGGTCGAACGTTATCTAATTAAAGATTAACGACGTAGACCTAACTTCTTGATAAGCTCTTGGTAACGAACATTTTCAGTACGCTTAAGGTATGCAAGAAGTTTACGACGTGTGCTAACCATACGTAGTAGACCACGACGTGAATGGTGATCATGGATGTGCTCTTTGAAGTGACCTTGTAGGTGGTTGATCTGCGCAGTTAGCAGAGCAACTTGAACTTCAGAAGAACCAGTATCATTTTCACAACGACCAAATTCAGCTAGGATTTTAGCTTTAGCTTCAACACTTAGTGACATTTCTATCTCCAAAATAATAATTAAAAATCTTTAGCCGATCACTAACTCAGCCAAAGTGAGCGCGCTATTCTACCCATTAAGCTAAGTAGTAGCAACTAGATTTCTTACTCGCATCGCAAATAATTGCTATTGAGCTGCCTCATCTCTTAAAACAATAAGTCGCTTCGGCGCAAGCAGTCCATCATCATTCATCTGACCAATGCCAACAAACCTACGCTCAACACCTAAAGTGATACGCACAAGCTCATCAACGGGCAAATTTGCAACCTGGACAGGGTTACCATTCATTAAGAACGGCGCTATATCATCGGAGACGTTAATCTCTTTGAAATCACTCACCGCAGTATCCATCGGTAGAAGAAGCGGATCTAATACCTCAGCTAAAGTCAATGACTCAGCTTCAACCTTAGTAACAAGCGCTTCAAGCTCTGCTAGAGAGACCATATTGTCGTATGGATAACCCGCGACTTGAGTACGTCGCAGCATTATCACATGAGCGCCACAGCCGAGCATCTCACCCAAGTCATCAGTAATGGTTCGGATATAGGTCCCTTTAGAGCAATGAATATCTAAGGTTAACTCGTCGCCTTCTAGGCTAATAAAGTTAAGCTCAAATACATTGATAGGACGTGCTTCACGCGGTACTTCAATGCCTTCACGGGCATATTTATACAAGGGCTGACCTTGATATTTAAGCGCTGAATACATTGACGGCACTTGCATCGTTTTACCGCGAAAATACTCAAGTGCTGTATCAAGCTGCTCTTGAGTAAAGTCAATTTCACGAGTCTGAACAACTTCACCGTCGGAATCGCTAGTGTCAGTGCGCTGACCAAGCTTGGCGGTGACGAGGTAACGTTTATCAGCATCGAGAAGGTGCTGCGAAAACTTGGTCGCTTCACCTAAGCATATAGGCAACATGCCTGTGGCTAAGGGATCAAGCGCACCAGTATGACCCGCTTTGTTTGCATTAAAAAAGCGTTTCACTCTTTGCAATGCAAAGTTCGAGCTCATGCCAGTGTCTTTATCAAGCAACAACACACCATCTATATGACGACCACGAGAACGACGAGCCATTACTTGTCGTCCTCAGCCTTGTCACCGTCTTGCTTAGCATTTTCAACTGTGCCGTGCTCTTGCTGCTTAGCTTCATCATCACTGATCACTCGGCTAACCAGGTTCGACATGCGCATACCTTCAACCAGCGAACTGTCATAGATAAAACGCAGTTCAGGCATCACGCGTAACTTCATACGACCTGCAACCAGTGAACGGATATAGCCTGCTGCGGCATCTAATGCTTCAACTTTCTCTTGAACAAGCTTTTCATCTTCTTCAAAGAAAGTAACAAACACCTTTGCGTAGCTTAAATCACGTGAAACATCAACGTCATTGACCGTTACAAAGCCAATACGAGGGTCTTTCATATCACGCTGAAGAACGACAGCTAACTCTTGTTGCAGTTGCTGTGCAATACGGCGTGTACGACTAAATTCTTTTGCCATAATATATTTGCCATTTACTTTAAAAAATAAAGGCGGCTTACGCCGCCCTTATAATTAATAAGATAGATTACAAGGTACGTGCAATCTCAACGGTCTCGAAGACTTCAATCTGATCGCCAACTCTGACGTCATTATAGTTCTTCACACCGATACCACATTCCATTCCGTTACGGACGTCGCTAACATCGTCTTTGAAGCGGCGTAGAGATTCTAGCTCACCTTCGTAAATAACAACGTTTTCACGTAGAACACGGATTGGAGCGCTACGCTTAATAGTACCTTCAGTCACCATACAACCAGCGATTGCACCAATCTTAGGAGACTTAAATACGTCACGAACTTCAGCAAGACCAATAATTTCTTGTCTAAATTCTGGCGCTAGCATGCCACCCATCGCGTCTCTAACTTCATCAATCAATTGGTAGATGATGCTATAGTAACGTAGGTCAACACTTTCGCTATCGACGACTTTACGCGCTTGTGCATCAGCACGAACGTTAAAGCCAACCATAATAGCGTTAGATGCTGCTGCTAATGTTGCGTCTGTCTCAGTCAGTCCACCTACACCGCGAGCGATGATGTTAACTTTAACTTCGTCAGTTGATAGCTTATTAAGCGAATCAGCGATTGCTTCAAGCGAACCTTGTACGTCAGCTTTAAGTACCAAGTTAAGCTCTTGAACTTCACCTTCAACCATATTGGCGAACATGTTTTCAAGCTTTGACTTCTGCTGGCGAGCCAGCTTAACGTCACGGAACTTGCCTTGACGGTAAAGTGCAACTTCACGCGCTTTACGCTCATCACGTACAACAGTAGCTTCATCACCAGCTGATGGCACTCCAGAAAGACCTAAGATCTCTACCGGAATAGATGGACCTGCTTCAGTAATTGCTTTACCGTTTTCATCTTTCATCGCACGGACTTTACCGTACTCAAGACCACAAAGAACGATATCGCCCTGCTTCAGTGTACCTTCTTGTACAAGCACTGTTGCAACTGGACCACGGCCTTTATCAAGCTTAGATTCAACAACAACACCAGCAGCCATACCTTCACGAACTGCTTTAAGCTCTAATACTTCAGACTCTAGAAGGATACCTTCTAGTAATTCATCAATACCTTCGCCGCTCTTAGCTGAAACGTGAACAAACATGTTCTCTCCGCCCCAGTCTTCTGACATTACGCCATGTTGAGACAGCTCAGACTTAACACGCTCAGGATCTGCTTCCGGCTTATCAATCTTGTTCACTGCAACAATCAGTGGTACACCACCTGCTTTAGCATGCTGGATAGCTTCGATTGTTTGTGGCATAACGCCATCGTCTGCAGCAACAACAAGAATAACAATATCAGTTGCCTTGGCACCACGAGCACGCATTGCGGTAAACGCAGCGTGACCAGGAGTATCAAGGAAGGTGATCATGCCGTTACCCGTTTCAACGTGGTAAGCACCAATATGCTGGGTAATACCACCCGCTTCGCCAGAAGCAACTTTTGCACGACGAATATAATCAAGTAGCGATGTTTTACCATGGTCAACGTGACCCATGATAGTTACTACTGGTGCACGTGGTTCAACTTTAACGTCACCGTTACGATCAGCAAGAACTTGATGCTCGAGCTCATTTTCACGAGTCAGAATCACTTTGTGACCCATCTCTTCAGCAACTAGCTGTGCAGTCTCTTGGTCTAGGACTTGGTTAATCGTAACCATAGAGCCCATTTTCATCATCTGCTTGATAATTTCAGTTGCTTTAACTGACATCTTTGAAGCAAGTTCAGAAACTGAAACCGTTTCACCAATGCTAACTTCTGCTTTAACAACAACGGCAGATTTATTAAATGCTTGATCCATAGACTCTGGTGCAACGCTACGTGCATTACGTGAGTTACGTGAGTTACGGTTATCACGACGGTTATCTTTACCGCGCTTACCTTTGCCGCCTGGACGGCCTGAACCCGCATTTGAGTTTGAGTTGGCATTATTGCCAGCATTTGCAGAAGGCTTACGAGGACGACGTCCACGTTTTTCAGCATTAGCATCAGCGGTATCTTCAGCTGCACGAGCTTCTGTAGAAGTCGTTACATGGTGATCGCCTGTCTTCTCTGCTTCTTTACGAGCTTTTTCTTCATCAGCCCAACGTTTAGCATTTTCTTCAGCTAAACGACGTGCTTCTTCAGTAGCTGCGGCAGCTTCAGCATCAGCCTTGGCTTTAGCAACTTCATCTTTAGCTGCTTGAAGCTTATCTGCTTCATCTTTAGCGGCTTTTTCGTCTGCAGTTTGTGCAGGAGCTGCTTCTTGCTTCTCTGACTTAGCTTTAGCTGCTTTTTCAGCTTTCGCTTTAGCTTCTGCATCAGCTTTTTGCTTTGCTTCAGCATCGGCTTTAGCCTTAGCTTCTGCTTCAGCTTTCGCCGCAGCAGCTTTCGCTTCTTCTTCAGCTTTCGCCGCAGCCGCTAATTCAGCTTCTGCCGCTTCGTCGCGTTTAACAAAAGTGCGCTTCTTGCGAACTTCTACTTTAACGTCTTTAGATTGACCGCCACTTCCCGCAACGCTCAATGTAGACACCGACTTACGCTGTAATGTCATCTTTTGTGGTGCAGCATCGCCACCATGTTGCTTCTTAAGAAAATCAAGCAACTGCTGTTTTTCAGATTCAGAAACCGTATCGTTCGCCGATTTCTTGATACCAGCCTGAGAAAATTGCTCGACCAGTCGATCAGCGCTTTTCCCAACTTCTTTGGCTAGTTTGTCTACTGTAGTATCTGCCATTATTAAATTCCCCTCTGTTGATCGACTTATGCTTCTTCGCCAAACCAACAGATATTACGGGCAGCCATAATGAGCTCACCTGCTTTTTCTTCTGTTAATTCTTCAATTTCGATCAAATCATCAATGCCTTGTTCGGCTAAATCTTCTAGCGTGATTACGCCTTTGCTTGCCATTACGAATGCCAAATGTCTATCCAAACCTTCTAACGCTAGTAGGTCTTCACTTGGTTCAGCACCATCAAGTGCCTCTTCAGTCGCAAGTGCGCGAGTCGAGATCGCAGCTTTTGCACGTTCTCTTAAAGACTCAACGATATCTTCGTCAAACCCTTCAATTTCTAGTAGTTCTGAGCTTGGTACGTAAGCAATCTCTTCTAAAGAGGTAAAGCCTTCGTCAGCCAAAACTTGAGCAAACTCGCTATCTACGTCTAATGACTCGATGAACAAGTTAACTACTTTAGCGCTCTCTGCTTGATGCTTAGCTTTCATATCATCAACAGTCATTACGTTAAGTTCCCAACCAGATAGTTGAGTTGCTAAACGAATGTTTTGACCATTACGACCAATTGCTTGCGCTAAGCTATCAGCTTCAACAGCGATATCCATAGAGTGGTTGTCTTCATCTACAATGATTGAAGCAACATCAGCTGGCGCCATACAGTTGATAACGTATTGCGCTGGGTTATCGTCCCAAAGCACGATATCAACACGCTCACCGCCAAGCTCGTTTGAAACGGCTTGAACACGTGCACCACGCATACCAACGCACGCACCGATAGGATCGATACGACGGTCGTTAGACTTAACAGCAATCTTTGCGCGAGAACCAGGATCACGAGCAGCGCCCATGATTTCGATCATTTCGTCTTGAATTTCTGGCACTTCAACACGGAAAAGCTCAATGAGCATCTCTGATTTAGTGCGAGTCAAGAATAGCTGTGCACCGCGCGCTTCTGGGCGTACCGAGTAAAGCAATGCTCTAACACGGTCACCAGGGCGGAAAGACTCACGTGAGATAAGGTCTTCTTTGAACAGTACGCCATCAGCATTACTACCCAAATCAACAACCACGCTTTCACGGTTACTTTTCTTAACGACACCAACGATTAGCTCACCTTCGCGATCACGAAATTGGTCAACAATCTGTGCGCGTTCAGCTTCACGTACTTTCTGAACGATGACTTGTTTCGCAGTTTGCGTCGTAATACGGTCAAATGCCACTGAATCGATTTCATCTTCGATAAAGCCACCAAGCTCAATCTCAGGATCGTCGTATACAGCTGCTTCGAGCGTAATTTCGCGGAAAGGGTTCTCTAACGGCTCGCCAGTGTCCTCAACAACCATCCAACGACGGAATGTTTCGTAACCACCAGTTTTGCGATCAATGGCAACACGTACTTCAATGTCACCTTCATATTTTTTCTTGGTTGCTGTGGCTAGTGCAATTTCCAACGCTTCAAAAATCTTTTCGCGAGGTACACCTTTTTCATTTGAAACCGCCTCAGCGACTAGCAGGATCTCTTTATTCATTCTCTTGCCTCGTTCACCTTGAATTCATCAAAACTTAGCGATTAAATTGCCTTTGCGGATATTATCCAAAGCAATTATCAGTTCGTTGCCGTCTACCGACAGAGTAAGCATTTGCCCCTCTATGCCAATAACGGTTCCTTTTAAATTACGACTACCTGCAACAGGCATCGTCACTTGTACTTTTACAGTTTCACCGATGTAAAGTTGATACTGTTCAGCAGTGAACAGTGGTCTATCTACACCAGGTGAAGAAACTTCGAGTGTGTACTCTGTTGAGATTGGGTCTTCAACATCCATTACAGCACTAACTTGACGACTGGTCTCTGCACAGTCCTCAATAAAAATGCCTTTTTCGTTGTCTATATATAGACGCAAGATAGAGTGCTTACCTGCTTGAATATATTCCAAACCCCAAAGCTCGTGGCCTAATGCTTCAACTGGTGCTTTGAGCATCTCTACCAGTTTGCGTTCTAATGTAGCCAAGGTTACCCCCAGAAAAACAAAAAAGGGCCTAATAGCCCCAGTAAAAAGTCATTTTCATGACAGTTTTGTAAGTCCCAGATAACAAAAAACCCCGTAATGACGAGGTTGATATATCCAGAACCTGTAACAGTATAGGATCTAAATCCTTTACTGGGAAGCTGGTTGCGGGGACCGGATTTGAACCGATGACCTTCGGGTTATGAGCCCGACGAGCTACCAAACTGCTCCACCCCGCGACAACTTGTGCAAGTATATTGAGAATCGACTCTACTTGCAATAATAAAGGGCTTAACTAGCCACTTTATTACCTTTGACTTGGTCATTAAACAAAATCAAAGATTTGGTGCGGATGGGGGGACTTGAACCCCCACGAGCTTTCGCTCACCAGCCCCTCAAGCTGGCGTGTCTACCAATTCCACCACATCCGCATAATTTCTACGTTAATTGTTGTTAATAATGACTACGTTTAGAGGTTAATAGTCATTGCAACAATCGCTATTAATCTATTTGATTAATAGGTTCCATAAGTCACTATGGATTAGTCAGGGATTTTATCTTCTGACTTTTCAGCGCCCTGCTGAACTTGCTCAACAGCTTGTGCTGCATCGCTACCCAAATCGTTCCATGCATCTTCAGATTGAGTGTGGTTTGCACTTAAGTTACCAATAGTAAGACTTAAAGCAAAAAACGCTATCGCTAAAATTGCAGTTGAACGAGTCAAGAAGTTACCAGAACCTGATGAACCGAACAGAGTACCAGATGCACCGGCGCCAAAAGAGGCCCCCATATCTGCACCTTTACCTTGCTGGATTAGGATCATGCCTACAAGACCAATCGCTACCAACAAGTAAACAACCATTAGAACTTCATACATATTTATGCGCTCATCGCTATCGTACATAGACTGAGAAATTCAGTAGCATTGAGGCTAACACCGCCAATCAAGCCACCGTCTACATCAGGCTGCGCAAATAAATCTGCTGCGTTACTCGGTGTTACGCTACCACCGTACAAAATCCTGATATTTTCTCCGATAAATGGAGATACTTCAGAGAGGCGTTTGCGAATAAACGCATGAACTTCCTGTGCCTGCTCTGGCGTAGCGCTCTTACCTGTTCCTACTGCCCATAATGGCTCGTAAGCGATAATTGCGTTGTCAAAAGCCATGGTGCCATTTTTTTCAATGACCACGTCTAACTCTTCAGCAATAACTTCAAAAGTACGTCTTGCTTCACGAGCTGGACCTGACTCACCAACACATAAGATTGGCGTCAAACCATGTTTTTGAGCTGCAGCAAATTTCTCTGCTACTATGTCACTCGTCTCTCCGTACATACGGCGACGTTCTGAATGGCCAATAATAACATATCGGCATCCTGAATCTTTTAACATCTGCCCAGATATTTCACCAGTATAAGCACCGAAGTCATGTTGACTGACATTCTGCGTACCCATTCTGACAAGACAACCATTTAAGGCTTCTTTATTTTCATCTAGCAGCTGTCGAACACTTTCTAAATAAATAGAAGGCGGACACAAAACTACTTCCGCTGAATCATTTTGGAGCTTGGTAGCGAATTTTTTGAATAGCTCTTGCGCGAGTTGCGCACTGCCATTCATTTTCCAATTACCAGCGACCATGGGACGTCTTAGTGCCATCACTGTCTCCTCTGAAAGCGGCGTGAATAATAGCGAACCACTTGTTAACTTACAATACCTAAAGGCGTAATTTTTAATAAACTCGGTTAGAACGCATATTTTTTACGCGAACAAGGCGATATATGCTTGAGATGCTTGTTTTTACAGCATCATCAACACCAAAAAATTCTAACCAAGCAGCAAGTCTACACTAGATTACGGACAGCATCTGCTATGTCGTTTGCAAATTGCGTTACGTCAGCGCGATCGTCACCCTCTACCATCACCCGAAGTAAAGGCTCTGTGCCAGACTTACGCAACAGCACACGGCCTCTTGCACCAAGTTTCTGTTCAACCTCGGCTTTAGCTGCCAAGACAACTTCTGACGACAACGGGTCATCAGCACCTTCAAAACGAACATTGACCAATACTTGAGGCAACATGGTTATGCCGGCGGTGAGCTCTTCAAGGCTAGCGCTTTGACGACACATTGCTGCGAGTACCAGTATCCCCGCCACAATACCGTCACCAGTTGTACCATGATCAAGGTTTAGAATGTGGCCAGAGTTCTCGCCTCCAATCTTCCAATCATGCTCTTTTAATAACTCCATCACATAACGGTCGCCCACTTTAGAACGTACAAACGGAATATCAAGCGCCTGCAGTGCTAAGTCTAGGCCTAGGTTAGACATCAATGTTCCAACGACTCCGCCTTGCAATACGCCACGCTTTTGCGCATCACAGGCTAGGATATAAAGAATTTCGTCGCCATCAATCACCCGACCATGACGGTTAACCATCATGATCCGATCACCATCACCGTCTAGTGCTATACCTAAGTCGGCATTTTCTTCCAGCACAGTTTCACAAATTTTAGCCATCGAAGTTGCACCAACTTTGTCGTTGATGTTCAAGCCATTAGGTTTATCACCAATCGCGATAACTTCAGCGCCAAGCTCTTTAAATACGCTAGGTGCGATGTGATATGTAGCCCCGTGGGCACAATCTACAACAATCTTTAATCCACTTAATGTTTGCTCAGCCGGGAAGTGACTTTTACAGTATTCAATATAACGGCCAGCAGCATCATCGATACGACCCACTTTGCCCAATAAGTGAGACTCTACGCAAGTTAATGGTTTTTCCAATTCAGCTTCGATTTCAAGCTCTACCGCATCTTCTAATTTACTACCATCGGTATAAAAGAACTTAATACCATTATCATAATAAGGGTTGTGTGATGCGCTGATCACTATGCCTGCTTCTGCGCGGAATGTACGTGTTAAATAAGCAACGGCAGGCGTCGGCATTGGGCCAATAAGCATGACATCAAGACCCGCAGCAGATAAGCCAGCCTCTAGTGCTGATTCAAATAAATACCCTGAAATACGGGTATCTTTACCAATAATCACTTTATGTGTTCCGGCACGAGATAATACACGTCCTGCCGCCCAACCCAGTTTGAGAGCAAGCTCAGGTGTCATCTTGCCCGCACCGACCTTGCCACGAATACCGTCGGTACCAAAAAATTGTCTTTGCTTCACGAAAACTCCAAACTAATAACAGTGGGTAGAAACGAATGCACATATTCTACCAAATAATACTTCATTTAAGCTGAACAAGAGTCTAGCTTAAATCCTTGTAATTTTTTGTCGCGCTGAGTACAGCCATCATATCGGCTGTTTCCTGTACATCATGTACACGCACTATATCGGCTCCCGCCTGCAGGGCTAACATATTAGCAGCAAGCGACGCGCTTAATCTTTGTGATACATCACGATTAAGTAACTGACCGAACATGCTTTTTCGAGACATTCCTGCTAACAAAGGAAGCCCGAAAACATCAAATTCAGCAAAGCGCTGTAATATTTCATAATTATGCGCTAATGATTTACCAAATCCAAATCCTGGATCAAGCACAATATTGTCACGCTTAATACCTGCTTGAACACATTGTTCTATACGCTGCTTAAAAAACGCCGCTATATCTTCAACAACGTCGGCATAGATTGGGGCTTGCTGCATCGTACGAGGTTGCCCTTGCATATGCATAAGGCATACGGGAACATTAAGCTCACAGGCCGCTGCTAATGCACCAGGCTCTTGTAAGGCTCTAACATCATTAATGAGCTGTGCACCAGCAGCGACAGCTGCTCTCATTACTTCTGGCTTACTGGTATCAATCGAGATCCAAATATCATGATGCTTAGATACATATTCTATTAGCGGAATAACTCGTGCGAGCTCATCGGCCACGCTTACATCTTTAGCACCAGGTCTGGTAGACTCGCCACCAATATCAATAAACGTCGCCCCATGTTCAACCATGGTATCTGCTTGAAGGCAGGCTCTTTCAAATGAAGAGTATGCGCCACCATCAGAAAAAGAGTCAGGGGTAACGTTAAGGATCCCCATAATAACCGCTGTAGATAAATCTAATGATTTGTCACCACAAGTTAATATCGACAAAATAAAACTCCATAAACAAGAAAGCCCCATAATGGGGCTTTCTCAAATTAACTAAAGATTACTTAGCAGGTGATTCGTCCGCATCAGTTACATCAGTTTTTCGCTCTTCAGTGTCGTCAGTGTTCTCTTTCTTCTCAGAAGAAGCACCGTTGCTGTCGTTATCATCAGACTGCTGGTCTTTTTCCCACTCAGCAGGCATACGCACTTCACGACGTTCCATTAAGTCATCAATCTGATTTGAATCAATGGTTTCATACTTCATCAAAGCATCTTTCATTGCATGGAGAATATCCATATTTTCAGTCAAATACTTTTGAGCTCTTTCGTAGTTAGAGTCAATCAACATCTTAACTTCAGCATCAATAATTCGAGCAGTGTCGTCTGACATATGCTGTGATTTACCCATGCTACGACCTAAGAAGACTTCGTTCTCATCTTCAGCGTAAAGTACTGGACCTAACTTCTCAGAGAAACCCCATTGCGTCACCATGTTACGCGCGATAGATGTCGCGTACTTAATATCTTGCGACGCACCAGTCGAAACTTTCTCTGTTCCGTAGATAATCTCTTCAGCTAGACGGCCACCATAAGCAACTGAAATCTGGCTTTCAAGTTTACGTCGACTTTGACTAATCGCATCCGCTTCAGGCAAGAAGAAAGTAACACCCAGGGCACGGCCACGTGGAATAATAGTAACCTTATGCACAGGATCGTGCTCAGGCACTAGACAACCAACGATAGCATGACCCGCTTCATGGTATGCGGTCATCTCTTTTTCTTCTTCAGACATCACCATCGTACGGCGCTCAGCACCCATCATGATTTTGTCTTTTGCGCTTTCAAACTCTTCCATGCCAACGACACGGCGACTGTTACGAGCAGCAAACAGCGCCGCTTCATTAACAAGGTTAGCCAAGTCAGCACCAGAGAAACCAGGTGTACCACGAGCAATAACACTTGCCTTAACACCGTCAGCTAAAGGTACTTTACGCATATGCACTTTAAGAATTTGCTCACGACCACGAACATCTGGTAAACCAACAACAACCTGACGGTCGAAACGGCCTGGACGTAATAATGCAGCATCAAGTACGTCGGGACGGTTAGTCGCTGCGATGACAATCACACCTTCGTTACCTTCAAAGCCATCCATTTCAACCAGCATTTGGTTCAATGTCTGTTCACGCTCATCATGACCGCCACCCACACCTGCGCCACGCTGGCGACCAACAGCATCGATTTCATCAATGAAGATAATACAAGGAGCAGACTTTTTAGCTTGTTCGAACATGTCACGTACGCGAGATGCACCAACACCAACAAACATTTCAACAAAGTCTGAACCTGAAATAGTAAAGAAAGGCACTTTAGCTTCACCAGCAATGGCTTTAGCAATTAGCGTCTTACCTGTACCTGGAGGGCCCACGAGCAAAACACCTGTAGGAATTCGGCCACCCAACTTTTGGAAACGTGTTGGCTCTTTCAGGTAATCAACCAGCTCTTTAACGTCTTCTTTGGCTTCGTCACAACCAGCAACGTCAGCAAAAGTCGTTTTAATCTGGTCTTCGCTCATCAATTTGGCTTTACTCTTACCAAATGACATCGCGCCTTTACCACCACCACCTTGCATTTGACGCATGAAGAAAATCCACACACCAATAAGGAGTAGCATTGGGAACCAAGAGATAAAGATTTGGGTCAAGAAACCCGACTCTTCCGCTTCTTGGCCTTTCATCATGATGCCTTTACGGTCAAGATCATTAATTAGATCTAGATCCGGCATTGGCATAATGGTGACAAATTTCTCACCTGTACGCTTAGTCCCTTCAATGGTACGTTGATCGCTTTTCACTTCAACAGTACTAACCTGTCCAGCTTTTACGTCATCCAAAAAGGTAGAATAATCCATCTTCTGCTTATTTGAAGAAGAGGGGGAATAGCCCTGAAAAACTGACATCAATACAACAGCGATGACAACCCAGAGAATTAAATTTTTAGCCATGTCACTCAAATTACTCGACCTCTTTTTAAAGTCTTTCGAAAACTAATGTTAGAGTACTTACGATAGATTACTATAACTTGTACCCAGTCGCCACAAGATAGACTTCACGCGATCGTGGTCGCGAAGAATCTGGCTTACGTGTTTTAACCGTTTTAAATGCTTCTTTTACTGCTTTCATGTATTCGTCAAAGCCCTCCCCCTGAAAGACCTTAACAGCAAAACAGCCATTAGGTGCCAAAACTTGATGACACATGTCTAATGCAAGTTCTACCAAATACATAGCACGAGGTTGGTCTACCCCGCCAGTCCCACTCATGTTTGGTGCCATATCAGATAACACGACATCCACTTTTGCATCACCAACTCGAGTCAGTAGCGCATCAAGTACTTTTTCCTCGCGAAAATCCCCTTGCAAGAAATCTACACCTACAATGGGATCCATAGGCAAGATGTCACATGCGATAACTTTTCCTTTGTCTCCAGCAAGTTTAACGGCCACTTGTGACCAACCGCCGGGTGCGGCACCTAAATCAACAACCGTCATCCCCGGACGAATAAGTTTATCTTTCTCTTGGATCTCTTCTATCTTAAAGGCCGCTCTTGACCTAAAACCGCGTTTTTGCGCGAGTTTGACATAGTGATCATCGAAATGTTCTTGCATCCAGCGAGATGAACTAGCTGTTCGTTTTTTACCTGACATTTAAAATCCGCAACAATTGAGAGTTACACAAAGCATATATAAGGGTAGAATAGCGGCTTTTCAACAGTAACTCAGCATAAAGTTGGTATAAATGAACTTAACAACCAAACAAAAACAGCACTTAAAGGGCTTAGCGCACAGTTTGAAGCCTGTAGTGATGCTTGGTGGCAACGGCCTGACTGAAGGTGTACTGGCTGAAATTGATAGTGCACTCTCTCATCATGAATTGATTAAAGTGAAAATAGCCTCTGGTGACAGAGAGCTTAAAAATGCAATCGTCGACGCCATCGTACGTGAAACTCAAGCTGTTCAAGTTCAGCTTATTGGTCACGTTTTAGTACTGTTCCGTCAGTCTGAAGAAATGAAAATTGCTGTGCCTAAGGCAAAGTAGTTAGCAAAAAGCCTCTTTTATCCACGAAAGATGCTTTAGCGAGATAGATAAAAAGAGCCGCTGATTATTTAGCGGCTCTTTTTTTACGCCTTATACCAATTGCATTAAGTATTTGACCATTTCAGAGCCCCTCAGTCTTTTCAATTCAAAGCGCATTGGTAAAGAAATGGTTATTCCCTTTTAAGCCAATGCAAAGCAGAAGTGGAAAGACTGAGGGGCTCACGTAGTGCGGGTTTCAAAACGCTGTATGCTTCGCTGTGGGATTTGGATATAGAATAACTATTAGCTCAAACCCCACTACTTGCCTGCAGCGTTTTGAATTCCCGCTGAATGGTCAAACTTTTAATGCAATTGGTATTAGTAAAACTATGGCGTATCGTTTATTGGTTTTACCTCATAGTGCTCAGCTTTTACTTTCAGTAACTCAGGCAAGCAGGTTCCCACGGAAATAGACGAGACAGTTCCGATCAAAATCCCTAAGAACATCGCGATGGAGAACCCCTGTAAAGGTCCCCCCCCCATAAACCATAACGCAGCGACAGTTATCAGAGTTGTACCACTCGTCACCATGGTTCGAGAAAATGTTGCTTTAACCGCACTGCTACAGATTTCATCAATGGCCATTTTAGGTTTGGCGATTAACACCTCCCTAATTCTATCGGCAATCACAATCGAGTCATTGAGCGAGTAACCTAAAATGGCTAGAACGGCCGCTAGAATGGTTAGGTTAAACTCCATCTGTGTCAAAGAGAAAACAGCCAATACAAATACAACATCATGAAACAGGGCCAATAGCGCACCACTTGCCAGTCGCCATTCAAAACGAAAGCTCAAATATACCAATATACACAGCATAGCCACTAGCAATGCTAAACCGCCCTGCTCCGCAAGTTCCTGGCCGATTTGTGGGCCTACAATACTTGAGTTAAGCACTTCAACATTTTCTGTTAGTGGTGCAAAAACACGGGCGATATTAGTGCTTGATTCAGCATCTACTTGGCTGTATCTCAGCACCCAACGTCCAGGTTCTCCGGCTGAAATAACACTCACCTCTTGCTCTGAGTGTGCAGCCAATAGTTGACTAATCTGCGCTGCTTGGATATTTGCATCAACCTTAACTTCGGTGACTACTCCTCCAGTAAAATCTAACCCCCAATTAAAGCCATGGCTAAAGATTATGCCTATAGAGGAGAGCATGATGATCAAGGACAGTACACTTGAAAGGTAACGGGCTTTGCTTAGTTTGCTTATACTAGATAATTTCATACTACACCTTCACATCGCGTCTAAAGTCACGTCCATATACCCAGTTAACTAATGCTCTAGAGGCAAAAATACCGGTAAACATACTGGTTAATAGTCCTAGCCCTAGAGTCAAGGCAAAGCCTTGGATCGGACCGTTACCAATCGAATACAACACAACAGCGGTTATCATAGTGGTAAAGTTAGCATCGATAATGGTTGAAAATGCGCTATCAAAACCTCGATCAATCGCGTGAGCAAAACTTCGCCCTTCCCGTAGTTTGTCCTTAATCCTTTCAAAGATGAGCACGTTTGTATCAACTGCCATGCCCACTGTTAACACCAGACCTGCAATTCCAGGCAGGGTTAAAACAGCGCCAGGGATTAATGCCAGTAGACCAAATAACAGCACCATATTTGAAAGAAGTGCCACATTAGCAATCCAACCTAAACGGCGATACCAAAGCCCCATAAACAGTAATGTGAATGCCATGCCTAACGCCAAAGCTGCAAAGCCATTAGTAATATTTTCCTCTCCTAAACTTGGCCCTATGGTACGCTCCTCTACAATTGTCACTGGCGCAGTCATCGAACCAGCCCTTAATAAAAGTGCCAGTTGCTGTGCGCTCGCATAATCGCCAGCACCAGTAATACTAAAACGGTCCCCTAATTGTGAGCGAATGGTTGCCACGCTTATCACTTTAGTGGACTGGCTAACCTTACCTTGCTCATCTCGGCTATATTCGCTGTACGATGTCGCCATTGGCTTGCCGATATTGGCACGAGAAAAGTCTGACATCTTTTTTCCGCCATCACGATCAAGGTGAATCACCACTTCTGGCAACCCCATTTCACCTAATTGAGCCCTAGCATCAACAATATGCTCACCACCTAGCACTGCCCGCCTTGCAACTGATACTGGCTGTCCTTGCTCATCGTTCAGTTTTTTTGAGTTAATTGAGTTTGGCTGCATCACCTGATAGAAAGCTAAACTAGCTGTAGCACCGATCACCGACTTAGCCTCGGCTGGATCTTGTACGCCCGGCAGTTCAATTCGGATCCGTTGCTCTCCTTGACGTTGAACGACAGCTTCGGTGATCCCCAACTGCTCAATGCGGCTACGCATAATCTGCAGGTTCTGTTTCACAGTGAGATCTTGAATATTGTTTTTTTCAGTCGCTGATAGCACCACACTCAGTGAATTCGCACCATTATTACTCAATTGCCAATTTGGGTATCTTTGGCTAATGAACGCCCGCAAAGCTTGTCGATGGTTTGAATCCGATGTCGTGATTTGTACTCTATCACCGACCAGCTGTTGCACTGCGACACCTGTTAGAGATTCATCTCTAACAAATTGCCGAACAGAATCCACAAAGGTGTTGTAGTGCAACTTGTAAACAGGCTCTATTTCAACATCCAGCAAAAACTGTACGCCTCCACGAAGATCTAGCCCTAACTTTATCGGTGAAACTCCTAGGGACAGCATCCAATTAGGGGCTGCCGGAGCTAACATTAGCGTCAGCTCAGATGGGTCTTTTACCTGCTCTGCAAGTAACGACTTCAACTGCGCTTGCTGATAGTTATCTCCAAGCACAACTAAAGTTTGTCCGTGTGACTGCTCAATTCTTTTAACATCAATACCGGAAGATAGTAATTGTTGCTGCAGCGCCAATGGCTGTAACTTAAGACCAGCATTCTTGCTCACTTGAATAGCAGAATCTTCCCCATAAAAGGTTGGTAGCGCGCTAAAAAACATAATGGTGATAGTGACCACTAACAGCACATATTTCCATGCACTGTAATGGTTTAAGATTGTTGCTTTATTTTGTTTATTCATACTGTTTTGCTCTTTGTATTCACTAAAAACGCGAAAACGAACTGCAGCACTCACTCAGAATCTTATTAAGATATTGAATTCAATTAAGAGATGCGGCAGTAACAACTATCAAGAGCAACACTTCGCCTCTAATGACTCAATTGAGTCATCTATAAAGGCTGTTAAGCGTCACAACAGATTCAAAGGCACTTGATTCAACGCGTAAGCTTGAAAATACAAGTACTAACCAATGTCTGAAACAAGGGTTTCTGACAATAGAGATGAACTTTTCTTGATAGAGAAGCCTGAAACGGCTTATGGGTAGTTAGCTAAGCGGAGCGTGTATGAGATAAACGATATAAAAGATTAGACTCTTTCCATGCGGAAAGTCTGAAAGAAGAACCGCCAACATGTAATTGCCAATCGACAGCTGGGGTGGAGTCCATGCGGTATCCAACAGTTAAAGACGGTACTGGTGGAGAAGTAAACTCAAATGCGAATTGATAGTCAGGTCGACTGTGTAGTCGCTCATGTTGTGCAAAACTCATGAAACGCTGCGATACCAGCGGCGCATATTCTGAGCCGGTGGGCTCAGTGTGTGTTAGATGGTTACCTTTTAATTTACCTTGCAACTTAGCTTGCATAGCGGCTTTATCAATAGGTTGTAACAGAGTCTGGCTAAAAGAGTCATCAATCATCCAGTCCTGAACGAGTACTTTCTTTGTGTCGACACCTGTGGAGGCACCAGCGAATGCTTCTATGTTGGCTTGGATTGAAGATTGCCATTCATATTGGTTTTGTACAGGCGCACTTGCTGACATAGGTGACAATAAAAGCCCCCCAATGAGCAACAACATGAACCCAACCATTGCAAATAATCGCACTAAACTGTCCTACAACTAAATTAACTCAAGCTTATATAAACACACTATGATGCCAACTCAAAGTTTTGATTTCCATCTTATGATGGTTAATTATAAAGAAAAAGCCGCAAAAGCGGCCTTAACGATTCATCATACCTTTTACTTAGATATATTCTACTTTAGTGATTTCAAAATCACTGGTACCACCTGGCGTGGTAATAGATATTTCATCATCAACGCTTTTGCCGACTAAACCGCGAGCAATTGGCGAGCTGACTGAAAGCAAGTTCTCTTTCACGTTAGCTTCATCTTCGCCTACGATACGGTAAGTCACTTCTTCATCAGTATCGATGTTTAAAATCGTCACTGTTGTGCCGAAAATAACTCGGCCAGTATTTGGCATCGTCGTCACATCGATAATTTGAGCATGTGATAACTTACCTTCAATATCACGCACGCGAGCTTCACACAGCCCCTGCTCTTCTCGAGCGGCGTGATATTCAGCGTTCTCTTTCAAATCGCCTAGTTCACGAGCTTCACCAATTGCCTCTGCAATTGCTGGGCGACGTTCAAACTTCAAAATATCTAATTCTTTGCGAAGCTGTTCAGCACCGATAATTGTCATTGGAACCTTGCTCATAATCTTCTTTCGTCTCCTTTAAAACAAAAGCAGCCCTCGCTGACGAGGAAAATGTCAACGGGGTTAAAAATCTAGTGGAATAGCGTCATTGTAAACGCTAAGGGCGAAACATGCACCCTATGGAATGCATAGAGCTTACTCAACCTTGGCGACAGTTACTAGCTAAGTAAGATAAATTTTCATTAATCGAGAACCGCTGCAACCATTTCTAGCAGTCAAATAACAGCTACTGCTATAAAGCCCATCTCTTTGTTTCAACTCGTTGCCACGGACATTACGCACGCATAAAAAAAGGCCGCGCAATGCGGCCTTTTTAGCAAAACAGCACTAAGCGTTACTTAGTAATGCGTTTATGAAGCTCTTGTACTGAGCTTACATTTGAACGGTCATCTGCAGCATGCGCCATGCATGTTGCAAAAGCAGCGTTCAATGTCGTGGTGTAGTTCACCTTATAACGCAGTGCACCGCGGCGAAGTTGACGTGAATCTTCAATCGCCTTACGACCTTCAGTGGTGTTCACTATGTAGGTGTACTCATCATTCTTAATGCGGTCAAGAATATGAGGACGACCTTCGTGTACCTTATTGACTAGACGAGGATTAATCCCCGCTTCACCTAAAATAACAGCGGTGCCATGTGTCGCATCGATTTCGTAACCAAGTTCAATCAACTTAGCCGCCAAATCTGCAACTCGCGCTTTATCACTGTTACGCACAGATAAAAGTGCGCGTCCAGACTTAGGCACTTCAGATGTTGCACCTAACTGCGCTTTAGCATAAGCCTCAGCAAACGTATCACCAACGCCCATCACTTCACCGGTTGAGCGCATTTCTGGGCCAAGCAGTGGATCAACACCTGGGAACTTGTTAAACGGCAATACGACTTCTTTTACAGAGTAGAATGGCGGAATAACTTCCTGTGTGAAGTTCTGTGATTTAAGGCTTTGACCAGCCATCACTCGAGCTGCAATCTTAGCTAACGGTACACCTGTTGCTTTCGATACAAATGGCACTGTACGGGCTGCTCGAGGGTTAACTTCAATCATGTAGATCTCGTTATCCTTCACCGCAAACTGTACGTTCATTAGACCAATAACACCGAGCTCCATTGCAAGCTTGCCCACTTGCTCACGCATGCGATCTTGAATATCTTGGCTTAAGCTATATGGCGGTAGTGAACAACCAGAGTCACCAGAGTGAACGCCCGCTTGCTCGATATGCTCCATGATAGAACCAATCACGACGGTTTCACCGTCACATACTGCATCGATATCAATTTCGATGGCATTATCAAGGAAACGGTCAAGCAATACAGGAGAGGCATTCGATACACTTACCGCTTCATTAAAGTAGCGACGTAAGTCTTGCTCGTCATAGACGATCTCCATTGCGCGGCCACCTAATACATAAGATGGGCGAACAACTAGCGGATAACCAATACGCTCAGCAGAGATAACCGCACCTTCAACCGTTGTCACAGTATCGTTTTCTGGCTGCTTCATGCCTAAACGCTCAATCGCTTGCTGGAAACGCTCGCGATCTTCAGCGCGGTCAATCGCATCAGGGCTAGTACCAATAATCGGTACGCCAGCAGCTTCTAAGTCACGTGCAAGTTTAAGTGGTGTTTGACCACCGTACTGCACGATAACGCCTTTTGGCTTCTCGATACGGACAATTTCAAGCACGTCTTCAAAGGTGATTGACTCAAAGTACAGACGGTCTGAAGTATCATAATCGGTTGAAACAGTTTCAGGGTTACAGTTAACCATGATGGTTTCAAAGCCGTCTTCACGTAGCGCTAATGCCGCGTGAACACAACAGTAATCGAACTCGATACCTTGGCCAATCCTGTTTGGCCCGCCGCCCAGTACCATGATTTTGTCACGGTCTGATGGGTTCGCTTCACACTCTTCTTCATAAGTAGAGTACATGTAAGCAGTATCAGTTGAGAACTCAGCCGCACAAGTATCTACGCGCTTGTATACTGGGTGTATTTCGAAACGGGTACGTAGTTTACGCACCTCCGATTCGCTTACACCCGCCAATATTGCTAAACGTGAATCAGCAAAACCTTTACGCTTAAGTTTACGTAATACGTCCGCATTCAAACCAGCAAGACCGGCTTCAGCCACTTGAGCTTCGCTCTTCAGCAAGTCTTCAAGCTGCACAAGGAACCAAGGGTCGATATTGGTCAGCGCAAAAATATCATCCACCGACAAACCGCTACGGAATGCATCTGCGATATACCAAATTCGCTCAGCGCCAGGCTCTTTAAGCTCATGGCGAATACGTGACATAGCATCGGTTTCGGTGATATCGATTTCTGGGCAAAGCCCCTTCTTACCAACTTCAAGACCGCGCAGCGCTTTTTGCAGTGACTCTTGGAAAGTACGACCAATCGCCATGACTTCACCCACAGATTTCATCTGCGTGGTGAGACGGTCATTTGAACCGGCAAACTTTTCAAAGTTAAAACGAGGGATCTTAGTCACAACATAATCAATTGCTGGCTCAAATGATGCAGGTGTAGCACCACCAGTAATATCGTTGCTTAACTCATCAAGGGTGAAGCCAACCGCAAGCTTGGCTGCAATCTTAGCGATTGGGAAGCCGGTTGCTTTAGAGGCTAACGCAGATGAGCGAGATACACGTGGGTTCATCTCGATGATAACCATACGGCCATCTTTCGGGTTGATACCAAACTGTACGTTTGAACCACCGGTTTCAACACCGATTTCGCGCAGTACTGCAAGTGATGCATTACGCATCAGTTGGTACTCTTTATCCGTCAATGTTTGTGCAGGAGCCACGGTAATAGAATCACCCGTGTGCACGCCCATTGGATCGAAGTTTTCGATTGCACAAACGATAATACAGTTATCGTTACAGTCACGGACCACTTCCATCTCGTACTCTTTCCAACCAATCAAAGATTCGTCGATAAGCAGCTCGCTGGTAGGCGAAAGTTCAAGACCTTGAGAACAGATATCCTCAAACTCTTCTTTGTTATATGCGATACCGCCACCACTACCGCCCATGGTAAATGATGGGCGAATAATACATGGGTAGCCAACTTCAGCTAAAACAGCACGTGCTTCATCCATGTTATGAGCGATACCAGCGCGAGGACACTCAAGACCAATTGACTTCATTGCTTTGTCAAAACGGCTACGGTCTTCGGCTTTATCGATTGCATCGGCAGTTGCGCCAATCATATCGACATTAAACTCTTTTAGTACGCCACGGCTTTCTAGCTCTAACGCACAGTTAAGTGCAGTCTGGCCGCCCATTGTCGGTAAGATCGCGTCAGGGCGCTCTTTAGCAATAATGTTGCGTACAACTTCCCAGTGAATAGGCTCGATATAGGTTGCATCGGCCATCTCTGGATCAGTCATAATGGTTGCAGGGTTAGAGTTAACAAGTATAACTCGGTAACCTTCTTCGCGTAGGGCTTTACAGGCTTGAGCGCCTGAGTAGTCAAACTCACAGGCTTGACCAATAACAATTGGTCCAGCACCTAGGATAAGAATACTCTTTATATCGGTACGTTTTGGCATTGCTTAAATCTTCTCCCGGATGAATTTACTACTTGGCATTCTGACGATACAGTTCAATCAAATCGATGAAGTGATTAAACAGCGGCGCAGCATCGTGTGGCCCAGGGCTCGCTTCAGGGTGTCCCTGGAAGCTAAACGCAGGCTTGTCAGTTAAGTGAATACCTTGCAAAGAACCATCAAAGAGTGACTTATGGGTCACTTTAATATTGGCTGGTAGCGTTGATTCATCTGCAGCAAAACCGTGGTTTTGACTGGTGATCATTACGTTACCTTGCTCGATATTGCTCACTGGGTGGTTTGCACCGTGATGACCAAATTTCATTTTTAAGGTTTTAGCGCCAGAGGCTAATGCTAATAACTGATGGCCAAGGCAAATACCAAAGACTGGAATATCCGTCTTCAAAATCTCTTGAATCGCAGCAATCGCATAATCACAAGGCTCTGGGTCACCAGGACCGTTTGATAGGAAAACCCCATCTGGGTTCATCGCTAATACTTCTGATGCAGGGGTTTGTGCAGGCACCACGGTGACATCACAACCACGGTCAACAAGCATGCGTAAAATATTACGCTTTACACCATAATCATAAGCAACGACTTTATATTTAAGCTCAGCTTCAGCCTTATCTGACGGTAAACCGCCAACAAGACGCCAGCTACCACTACGCCATTGATAGGCGTCAGTAGTTGTCACTTCTTTGGCTAAATCCATGCCTTTTAAACCAGGGAACGCTTTAGCTGCTGCTAGCGCTTTGGCTTCATCAAGATCACCCACCAGAATACATCCTGCTTGGGCGCCTTTTTCTCGTAAAATACGAGTCAATTTACGGGTATCAATATCCGCGATACCAACAACGTTGTTGGCCTCTAAGTATTCACTTAAAGATTGCTGATTTCGGAAGTTACTTGCGATAAGAGGCAAGTCTCGAATAATAAGGCCACAAGCATGAACAGACGACGATTCAGTGTCTTCTTCATTAGTGCCAGTATTACCAATATGTGGATAAGTGAGAGTTACCATTTGACGAGCATATGATGGATCAGTCAAAATTTCTTGGTAACCAGTCATTGAAGTGTTAAATACCACTTCACCAACAGACATCCCTTCAGCACCAATTGCAGTGCCAGAAAAAACGGTTCCATCTTCAAGTACGAGTAAGGCAGACTTTGTCAACGCGACCTCCGGAAAGAGCCAAGCCATTGAAATACAATGTTTTTTGTGTTTTTTTAAAATACCAACTTTCGCTAAAATACGAAATTTTGACAAATTCCGCCGATTTTATACGTAAAATAGGTACTCGTCTATAGTGGAACTGTACTTTTAAAAAAAATAACTGTTCTCACATAAAAAAACCGCTAATAGCGGTTTTTAATATTTATTCTTTTAAGCCAAGGACTTGCTGCATATCATACAGACCAGAACCTTGAGCGCTGAGCCAGGAGGCGGCACGCATAGCACCATTAGCAAAAGTCATACGGCTCGATGCTTTATGGGTGATCTCGAGTCGCTCACCAATATCAGCAAACAGTGCGGTATGCTCACCAACAATATCGCCAGCACGAACAGTAGCAAAACCTATGGTTTCCCTATCACGCTCTCCGGTAATACCTTCACGACCATAAACAGCACATTTTTCAAGATCACGACCTAAGGTTTCTGCGATCACTTCACCCATTTTAAGTGCTGTGCCAGACGGTGCATCTTTCTTATATCTATGATGCCCTTCAATGATCTCAATATCGCTGTAATGACCCATCACTTCAGCCGCAACCTCTAGCAGTTTCCACATTAGATTTACGCCGACAGCCATATTAGGTGCCATGACAATGGGGACTTGTTCTGAGTATGCTGAAATCTGCTCTTTTTGAGCATGATTGAAACCAGTTGTACCAATCACAATGGCTTTACCATGTTTAGCACACCAATCGGTATGGATCACGCTAGCTTCAGGCGAGGTAAAGTCAATGAGTACATCAAAATCATCAACGGCCTTATCT
The DNA here is from genome assembly GCF_000014885.1 of Shewanella piezotolerans WP3. Classification (NCBI taxonomy): domain Bacteria; kingdom Pseudomonadati; phylum Pseudomonadota; class Gammaproteobacteria; order Alteromonadales; family Shewanellaceae; genus Shewanella; species Shewanella piezotolerans. The sequence continues at coordinate 1,204,722 of NC_011566.1, read as the reverse complement.
AGTGAATCGGTAATCGCAACATTCATTGCGCCCACACCCGCAAGCTCGCCAGCGTCAACTCCCATTAACGTTGAACCCGCACGCTCAATCGCAGCGCCTAACAAAATAGCATCATTTTGTTTAGCCGCTTCAATAAGAGTTCGTCCCATACGGCCACTGCCGCCGGTAATCGCCACTCTTACTCTTTCAGTCATCTCGCTACTCCCTAACTAATTGTCAAAAAAAAGCCTAAGTATTAACTTAGGCTTATTGGCTAACTTAGATAATCTCTAACAATTCAACTTCGAATACTAAAGTTGAATATGGTGGGATTGCAGCGCCAGCGCCACGCTCACCGTATGCTAAGTGCTGTGGTACGCAAAGCTTCCACTTAGAACCAACAGGCATTAGCTGTAGTGCTTCAGTCCAGCCAGCGATAACGCCGTTAACTGGGAATTCAGCAGGCTCGCCACGAGCAACAGAGCTATCAAATACATCACCAGAGATGAATGTACCGTGGTAATGAGTACGTACAGTAGAATCAGCGCTTGGCTTTTCACCATTACCTTCGGTAATGATTTCGTATTGAAGACCAGACTCCAAAGTAACAACGCCTTCACGTGCGCCGTTGTCAGCCAAGGAACTTATCGCCAACTTCTGATGCAGCTGCGGCAGCTTCTTCTTGCACTTTCTGGATACGTTGGCTGATTTCAGTGAATGCGATTGCATATCTTGCATAGCCACTACACTTTCTTTACCTTCGAAAGCGTCAGATAGACCCAATTGAACGGCAGAAATATCGATACCTTCAAACGAGTTAGCAGCTAGTTGCTCACCTAGTTGACGACCAACACCGTAACTTGCTTGCTCTTCAATTGTACTGAACTTATCAGACATAATGATTTTACTCTCAATGATTCATGAATTTTCGCGCGCCAGTTTAGCACATTTTCTGTGATATTCCCCTAAAAAGGGCGGCTAATTTGGCCTTTGACAAGTATTTTTCACGCTAACACGATTAACTTCATAAAGCGGCTGAGCTTTGGCTTGCATCTGTTGTAGCTGTGCAATGCGTTGGCCATGTGATGGGTGGGTCGATAGCAGTTCAGGCCCCTGTTCTCCGCCAGCTTTAGACATATTTTTCCACAGCTCAATGCTTTGTGCTGGGTTAAAGCCCGCCTTGGCCATTAGCTCTACCCCGATAATGTCGGCTTCAGATTCTTGGTCGCGACCATAAGGTAAAATGTAACCGACCTGTACTCCGAGTCCGAGCGCAGCCATATAGATACTTTTATCTTCAATGCCTCCAGCACCTAACGCCACATCAGCGAGCTGCATGCCTGCACCTGTTAACTGCGCGCGCGACACTTGCTCATTACTGTGATTTGCCAAAACGTGGGCCACTTCATGGCCGATAACTGTTGCTAACTGATCTGAATTGACCGCGACATCTAGCAGGCCAGTGTATACACCTATATGGCCACCAGGCAGCGCAAAAGCATTGACTTGTTCAGATTCAAATACCACCACTTGCCACGGTAAGCTTTGATCAGGTAATGCTGCGGTTACCCTATCCGCGACACAGCTGACATAGTTGTTCGTTGCTTTGTTTTGACTGACCTTCTCTTGCTGCTTCAATTGCGCAAATGAAGCATCGCCCAATTTCGACATCTCTTGTGATGAAAACAGTAAGGTTTGGCCACGGCCTGTGGGGGATTGGTGAGTCGCGCAGCCCGATAACAGCAGTACTGAGCTGATAAATATCATTAGTCCTTTATCATATACTTAATCCCATATTACTAATAACAAAAAGCCCCGCAATTGCGAGGCTTAAATTATATACCCGTTCTACCTGAAGATGTAGGATTCAGTGGGAATCGCAGAAGGCTTTGTGCCAGCCCACTTGAAACAAGCAGCTTCGAGTCGCACGGCTATATAACGATTTAGTGCGTTTTAGCTATTCAAGTCCTGAAAAAACTTTTTAACACCATCAAAAAAACCTTCAGCTTTAGGGCTGTGTTTCTTTGACTGGCCAGTTAGTGTTTCTTCAAATTCGCGCAATAACTCTTTTTGACGTTCGTTAAGGTTAACAGGAGTTTCCATCACAACCTTACACAATAGGTCACCAACAGCATGACTGCGAACAGACTTAACACCCTTACCGCGCATACGGAACATACGTCCAGTTTGCGTTTCAGTTGGGATCTTAAGATTAACTTTGCCATCTAATGTTGGCACTTCAATCTCACCACCCAATGCCGCCTTGCTAAATGAGATAGGTACTTCACAATAAAGGTTATTGCCATCACGTTGGAAGATTGCATGTTCACGTACACTGACCTGAACATATAAGTCCCCTGGAGGTGCACCAAACTCGCCCGCTTCACCTTCACCAGATAGACGAATACGATCGCCAGTATCAACCCCTGCAGGGATCTTAACCGATAATGTTTTGCTCTTCTCTACGCGACCTTCACCATGACACTTATTACAAGGATCTTTAATAATCTTGCCGCGGCCATGACAGGTAGGACAGGCTTGCTGAACAGCAAAGAATCCTTGACGCATCTGAACTTGGCCTTGGCCATGACAGGTACCACAAGTTGTCGGTTTAGAGCCTTTCTTAGCGCCGCTACCATCACATGGTTCACATGCAACCAGTGTTGGAATGCGTAACTCTTTGCTCAAACCTTTAACTGCTTCCTCTAAAGAAAGCTCAAGGTTATAGCGTAAGTCGCTGCCACGCGCTGCTTGACGTTGTCCGCCACCACGACGACCACCACCGAAGATATCACCAAATACATCGCCAAATACGTCGCCAAAATCAGCACCGCCATGACCGCCACCGCCACGATTAGGGTCAACGCCAGCATGACCAAACTGATCATACGCCGCTTTCTTATCGCTATCGGTTAGGATTTCATAAGCTTCTTTAACTTCTTTAAAGCTAGCTTCTGCTTCTTTATCACCTGGGTTGCGATCTGGGTGAAACTTCATTGCTAAACGCTTATAAGCTTTTTTCACTTCGCGTTCGCTGGCGTCACGTCCGACACCTAATACTTCGTAAAAATCTCGCTTTGACATAATCTCATGCTTTCTTTGCTGGAGTTGCACGAACGGGCGTAAGAGTTACCTCAAACGCCCGCTTGAATAAATTAGGGGTTAGCCGTCATTATTTTTTGTCGTCTTTCACTTCTTCAAACTCAGCGTCAACAACATCATCCGCTGCGTGAGCGTCTTGTTGAGCTTCGCCTGCGCCTTCTGGCTGACCTTGCTGAGCTTGCGCTTTAGCTTGGGCAATTTCCATTAGCTTAGAAGAAGCTTCCATTAGCTCTTGAGTCGCTTTTTCAATCGCTTCTTTGTCGCTACCTTTAGTGGCAGTGTCAACGTTAGCCATTGCAGCTTCAATTTTCTCTTTTTCGTCAGCTGGTAACTCTTCACCGGCTTCTTCGATCTGCTTCTTAGTTGCGTGAACCATGCCATCAGCTTGGTTACGAGCTGTTACTAGCTCTTCGAACTTAGCATCTTCATCAGCATGTGCTTCAGCATCACGAACCATTGCTTCAACTTCTTCATCACTTAGACCTGAAGAGGCTTTAATAGTGATGTTTTGTGCTTTACCGGTTTTCTTGTCTGTAGCAGATACATGCAAGATACCATCGGCATCGATGTCGAATGCAACTTCAATTTGTGGCATGCCACGTGGAGCTGGCTCAATCCCTTCTAGGTTGAATTGACCTAGAGACTTGTTACCGCTTGATTGCTTACGCTCACCTTGCAGTACGTGAATAGTCACGGCAGCTTGGTTGTCATCTGCAGTCGAGAACGTTTGCGAAGCTTTAGTCGGGATAGTGGTGTTCTTCTCGATAAGCTTAGTCATTACGCTACCCATAGTCTCAATACCTAGAGACAGAGGCGTAACGTCTAGTAGCAATACGTCTTTAACGTCGCCAGATAGTACGCCAGCTTGAACTGCTGCACCGATAGCAACTGCTTCATCAGGGTTAACATCTTGACGTAATTCTTTACCAAAGAATGAAGAAACTTCTTCACGAACCTTAGGCATACGAGTCTGACCACCAACAAGAATTACCTCGTTGATATCTGAAACTGAAAGGTCAGCGTCTGCTAGAGCAACTTTTAGTGGCTCAAGTGAACGAGTAATTAGATCTTCAACCAATGACTCAAGTTTTGCACGAGTGATCTTAACCACTAAATGCTTAGGACCTGTTGCATCAGCTGTGATGTATGGCAGGTTAACTTCAGTTTGTGTGGTGCTTGAAAGCTCAATCTTCGCTTTTTCAGCAGCTTCTTTTAGACGCTGCATCGCTAGCGGATCGTTACGTAGGTCAAGAGATTGCTCTTTCTTGAACTCGTCAGCTAGGTAATTAATTAGACGGTTATCAAAATCTTCACCACCTAAGTGAGTGTCACCGTTAGTCGCAAGTACTTCAAAAGTTTGCTCGCCATCAACACTGTCGATTTCAATGATAGAGATATCGAATGTACCACCACCTAAATCGTAAACGGCAACGATGTTGTCGCCTTGCTTCTTATCAATACCGTATGCAAGTGCTGCAGCTGTTGGCTCGTTGATAATACGCTTAACTTCAAGACCTGCGATGCGGCCGGCATCTTTTGTCGCTTGACGCTGTGAATCGTTAAAGTATGCAGGAACAGTAATAACCGCTTCTGTGACTTCTTCACCTAAGTAATCTTCTGCAGTTTTCTTCATCTTCTTCAAGATTTCAGCAGAGATTTGTGGTGGCGCCATTTTCTTACCTTGAGCTTCTACCCAAGCATCGCCATTATCTGCGCCGATGATTTTGAATGGCATGATGTCAACGTCACGTTGTACTTCATCATCTTTAAAACGACGACCGATAAGACGCTTAATAGCAAATACGGTGTTAGTTGGGTTTGTAACAGCCTGACGCTTTGCAGGTTGGCCAACTAAAGTTTCATCAGCAGTGTATGCGATGATTGAGGGTGTAGTACGATCGCCTTCAGCATTTTCTATTACGCGAGCTTTGTCGCCGTCCAATACTGCAACACAAGAGTTTGTTGTGCCTAAATCGATACCAATAATTCTACCCATGGAGTCCTCCGAAATCTTATCTAAACTAAATTTGTTATCTGGTAATAGAAATGGGGTCAGACCGAATCGTTTTCAAGTCTTAATTTTTTGCCCATTTCGTCTCTTGGTTACCTATATTGGGACGTTTGAAACGAATACAAGGGAAAAGTGTAAATTTTGTCATTTGATTGCATTTTATTGATCTAAATCTCAGTTCACTAATATGCACAAACGTATAATGCATACAATCGAAGTAATGGATGTGCAACGTATGTGTTCTAACAGTGTTGCGCGTATATATGTAGTCTCGACGTAGTAGAGTAGTAAAAATTGAAAACATCCCATCAGGCTTATGCTTTCGGCATAGGTGCAATACTGCTGTGGTCGACTGTCGCCACAGCCTTTAAATTAGCATTGACCCATTACACGCCTTTGCAACTGGTGTTCATTGCGGTCACCACCTCTATTGTGGCGCTTGGCGTCATTCTTGCCGTGCAAAATAAATTGTCACTCGTTAGCAAACAGTTTGCTAGCCGACCACTGTTTTATTTGCAGACGGGTTTACTTAGCCCTTTTCTTTATTACTTAGTGCTGTTTAAGGCTTATGACTTGCTGCCAGCACAGCAAGCTTTATCACTCAATTATACTTGGGCAATTTTACTGCCTTTACTGTCAGTTCCCTTATTAGGGCAAAAGCTAAGAAAAAGTGATGTGGTTGCAGCAGTGGTTGCTTACCTTGGGGTGTTTACCATTGCCACAAAAGGAAATTTGACGGGGTTTCATTTTGAAAGCACAGCCGGTGTGGTGTTAGCGTTGACCAGCACCCTGCTTTGGTCGTTATACTGGATAGTCAACACTAGAGACAAAGGCGATCCGGTAGTCAGTTTACTACTGAGCTTCCTCGTTGGATTACCATTTATTGTCACAGCAATGCTTACAACCCAAACACTGCCAGCTTGGAATATGGAGGGCATGCTAGCTGGGGTTTATGTTGGTTTGTTTGAGATGGGTGTAACTTTTGTGCTGTGGCTTATCGCATTAAAAAAAGCCGAGCGAACTGCGAGTATTACCACCTTAGTGTTTATTACCCCAGTACTGTCTATCGGCTTTATTGCCTGGATCTTGCGAGAAAATATTGAAGAGTCGACCTATATAGGCCTTGCTTTGATCTTATCTGCATTAGCATTGCAGCAGCTATTGCCAAAACTCGGCAAATGGCGCGACAGTAAACGTGCATCAGTGCAGTAATATCAACTCGCGAGAACCTTGCACTCAGCTATGGCCTAAGAATATATAATAAAAAACCGGCATACGCCGGTTTTTTAAATCATTAATTAAGGAAGGCTAAGAGCTACAATTTAGTAACCACAACCTCTCCAACACCAACATCGACAGTGAGTGATGCCTTCCCTTCTTGGTCTTTGTTCGAATACGACTGCGCCACTAAACTTCTCTCAACAGTCAGTTTTCTCCCCTGCTCACTGATCGATATATCACCCACACCAGAATCAAGTTCTATGCTGTGATAGGTCACTTGATGCTCAACTATGGCACTGCCGACCCCTAACGAAATTTCAATATCATTGGTCATACCGCTAACTTCGATTGCACCCACTCCAACCTCTAGTGACAGTGCTGCTTGCTTTGGTAAATACACCGTCCACTGCTGCTCGATATTATCTTGCTCATTCAGGCTCAAATTAAGCTCTTTGGTTGTTAGCTTTGATTCGATGGCGATATCGCTAAGATCGGTACCGCCCCAAAAGAACAACCAATTGGTGTCGGAATCTTCAACTACTACCTCAATTGTTATCTCATTACTGTCAGTGGCAACAAAATTAGCCGAGCCGATCCCCATATCGAGGCTGACTTGTTGGCCATCATATTGATAACTTTCGCTCAAGGTTCGGCTAGATGCAGCCATCGCTGCCGTTGATGTCATCCCTAATATCAAGAAGAGTGTTGTAAATAAGCGGGCAGTCGTCATGGATAAGTCCTTTTGATTATCTTTCATTTGTTAACAATTAGAATGCAAGCGACAGGCCAACTTTTATACCCAACGAATTCAACGTCTTAACAGTACGATTGATATTGGAGAAATAAGTTTGTGTTATTTCACACTAGTTAATAGCAATTCTAACCACCTTAAGGTTTGAATCTGCTAGCAACAATAAGCAGTAATACCAATCAGTATAAATAGAGAGAAAGCAAAGCAATAAAAAAGGCCGCTGATAGCGGCCTTTTCTACGACAAGTAGCTTTTATGCAAAACTTCAATCCATTATTAAGCGAAGTGAATAGCTAATAATTTAGCCTCTGACAGTGTAATCTCCCCAAGCCAGCCACTTATATGTTGTAAGCGCTTCGAGTCCCATTGGGCCACGAGCATGTAGCTTTTGGGTGCTTACCGCCACTTCAGCCCCTAAACCAAACTCGCCACCATCGGTAAAGCGAGTACTGGCATTAACGTATACAGCAGCAGAATCGACCGCATTCATAAACTCGCTAGCAGTATGGATATTGTCAGTCAAAATAGACTCTGAGTGGCCACTAGAATATTGACGAATATGCGCCACAGCTTCTTCTAAGCTTCCAACCACTTTTATTCCTAGAGTTAACGATAACCACTCCGTTGAATAGCTCTCATCAGTAGCCTGCATAATTTGCTGTTCATTATTCGCCATCACCGCTTGAGTTTGCGCGCAACCATAAAAACTAACGCCTTTAGTTGCCAACTGCTGACATAAAGCAGGGATAAAGCTGGCTGCATTTGTTTGATGTACTAGTACTGTATCAAGTGCATTACACACTGTAGGTCGCTGCACTTTGGCATTTTCAATAACAGCTACCGCCTTGTCGAGATCGGCTTGAACGTCAACAAACAGATGACAAATTCCTATGCCGCCCAAAATGACTGGGATGGTGGCTTGCTCTGCACATAAACGCTGCAGATTTTGCCCGCCTCGCGGTACAATCATATCTACATACTTATCGAGTTTAAGTAGCCCAGACACCAAGCTACGATCTGGGTTATCAATTAGCTGTACACAATCTTCAGGTAACCCTTGCTCCGCCATTGCACTGCGGATCACTTTGCATAGTGCCTTGTTTGAGGCCAAAGTCTCTTTACCGCCGCGCAGAATAACCGCGTTGCCCGTCTTTAACGCGAGTACTGCAATATCAACCGTCACGTTCGGGCGAGCTTCGTATATAACACCAATAACACCGAGTGGTACACGGCGGCGAGACAATCGCAGGCCGTTATCAAGTAAGCGGCTATCTATCTCACTGCCTACGGGATCGGTCAAGCCAATCACATTATCAATATCAGCAATCACGCTAAGTAAACGCGGTTCATCTAATAACAATCGGTCTATCATCGCCTCTGATAATCCGTTTGCTTTTGCTTGTTCCACATCTTGTTGGTTAGCCGCAATAATATTCGCTTTGGCATCAGTCAGTTTGCTAGCGATACAGCGCAACAATGCCGTCTTTTGCTGACCTGTTAGGCTAGCTAGCGCATAACTTGCTTTTTTTGCCTGTTCACCTAACTTATTTAGAAATTCGTTATTACTCATAACACCACCATATCGTTGCGATGAACCACTGCATCACCATAATCATAACCAAGCACCAACTCGATGCTATCTGAATGTTTGCCCGCTATTAGGCTTAAATCTTTCGAGCTATAACGGCTCATGCCTTTGGCGCAGACTTTGCCAGTAATATCGACTAACTCAACGGTATCACCGCGTTGAAACTGACCGTTTATCTCGGTAATACCTTTAGACAGCAGGCTCTTACCTTTATCCGTCACCGCGGCAACTGCGCCAGGATCAAGCTTAATTTGGCCTCGTGTTGCCGGGCCTGCCAAAATCCACTGTTTGCGGCTTTCTAACGGGTTTTCTAACGCAGTAAAATGGGTGCCCACTGGTGTTGAACAGACCACTTTTTGAATCACATCTTTATGATGTCCAGAAGCAATCACCACCTCAACACCTGCACGGCGAGCGATATCAGCCGCCTCAAGCTTGGTTGCCATACCGCCTGTACCTAAGCCAGAAACTGCTCCACCAGCCAACATACGCAGGCTATCGTCAATATTAGCTACTTCAGTGATCAGCTTTGCATTAGGGTCACTTCGTGGATCGGCATCAAACAAACCTTTTTGATCCGTCAGTAGGATAAGCATATCCGCATCACAAAGTAGCGCTGCGCGTGCAGACAAGTTATCGTTATCACCCACTTTAATTTCAGTGGTCGCTACAGCGTCATTTTCATTAATAATCGGGATAATGCCATTAGCCAGCAACGCGTTTAAAGAGTCTCTTGCATTGAGGTAGCGCTCTCTGTCGTGCAGATCGGCGCGGGTAAGCAATAGCTGACCAACATGCAAACCGTAGATACTAAACAGCTGCGACCAAGCTAAGATAAGCTGACTTTGACCAACTGCTGCTAATAATTGCTTACTTGCCATGGTATCGGGGAGTTCGGGGTAGCCCAAATGCTCTTTGCCAGCAGCGATAGCCCCCGAAGTGCAAAGCACGACTTCAACACCCGCTTTCATCAAACTCGCCATTTGGCGAGCAAGTTCAACTAAATGTGCTTTATCCAATTTGCGGCTGCCAGAAGTCAGCACGCTCGTTCCCAGTTTTACCACCACGCGGCGGTAAGCAATCTCACTTAAGTTCATTATTATCTAGCTAAAATACATTGAATAAACCTTATACCCAATCTAGGTTTGAATTGGTAGTGAGTGCCCACAAAGAGCAGAAATAAATTAGATGAATTGGATATATCTCATATTATTGCTACTTTACAGTAAGATCTGCAGCCCATTTAACTCGTCAGCGTTCAAACGGCAAAATAAAAGCCACTCGAAGTGGCTTTTCTATTAATGCGATAAAATGACAACAAAATAATGCTTTGACAGCATTAGCCATAAATGAACTTAGCCACAAACAGCGCCGCTAAAATCACCACCCCAAGGCTTAAATCTTTATAACGACCGCTCATCAGTTTTATCACTGCGTAAGAGATAAAGCCCATTGCAATTCCGGTCGCGATAGAGAAAGTCAGTGGCATGAGAATACAAACCACCACCACAGGTGCCGCTTCGGTAATATCCTCCCACTCAACATGCACAAGACCAGACATCATTAATATGGCGACGTAAAACAGTGTGCCAGCGGTGGCGTAAGCAGGCACCATGCCCGCAAGCGGTGAGATAAATAGCGAGCCTAAAAACAGCAATCCGACCACAACGGCAGTAAGACCCGTTCGACCACCAGCACTGACGCCTGCTGTACTTTCAATATAACTAGTGGTGGTAGAAGTCCCCAGCATAGCGCCGGCAATCGTCGCAGTACTATCGGCAGTAAGCGCACGATTAAGCCTTGGCAACTTACCTTTGTCATCTAAAAATCCACCGCGCTGCGCAACGGCGACTAAGGTGCCTGAAGTATCAAACAGATCGACAAACAAAAATGCAAACACCACCGACAACATGCTCACTTCAAGCACACTCGACAAATCCATCTTCATAAATGTCGGCATCACTGACGGCGGCGCCGATACAATGCCTTGATACTGCACATCACCGAAAAGTAGCCCTAGCGCAGTGACCCCCAAGATGCTGATAATGACCGCCGACTTCATGCCTCTGTGTACCAAAGCGATAATGATGAAAAAGCCAAGCACCGCCATAACTGCAGGAAACGCGGTGATATCGCCCATTGTCACTAAAGTCGCTGGGCTAGCAACCACAATGCCGGCACTCTTGAGGCCAATTAGCGCTAAAAATAGACCGATACCGGCTGCAATGCCTAAGCGTAATGAGATCGGAATGCTATTCACGATCCACTCACGAATGCGTACCAATGAGAGTACCAAAAAGCAGATCCCAGAGAGGAAAACCGCGCCTAATGCTGTTTCCCATGTGTAGCCCATTTCACCTACAACCGTGTAAGTGAAAAAAGCATTCAAGCCCATACCTGGAGCAAGTGCAATAGGATAGTTAGCGACAATTCCCATGATCAAGCAACCAATGGCGGCGGCCAAACAGGTAGCCACAAATACAGCGCCATGATCCATGCCCGCATCAGCGAGCATCATAGGGTTAACAAAAATAATATAAGCCATGGTTAAAAAAGTGGTTAATCCCGCAACAACCTCTTGTTTTAACGACGTTTGGTTCTGTTTTAGTTTGAATAATTTTTCTAGCATGGAACAAGGTTCCTTGATTTTATTATGTAGGGTATGAATACAGTTTTTACTGTCATATAAATGTTTACGGACTGTTAAGAGCGCACATTTTTAGGCGATTATACGGGCAGATATTAAATGACGCTAGCGATTTACTTCAGGTTAGAAGCGGCTAATTTAAATAGTGTTTTTTGATGGAAGGACAAACAAAGTTAAGCGGGTTAACAGCACATATATCGGTAGCTTTCAGCTATCTATTGAGAACAGGTTTTCTCCAATTAGAGGGTTAAAACTCACTTTGAGACTAGAGGGGAGTAAACCTAAAGAGTCTAAAAGCCAGTAAGGGTTAAGAGAATATATGGCAATGGGACGTAATTCAGCTGCATTGAGCTTTTGCAAGTCGCCGTGAATATATCCCTATAGGCTCTGCTAAATCATCCATGATTTAGCAGCTTGCACAGCCCAATTCAGATGAATTTCTAGCAAATTTCATTTTAGTCGTTAACTCGTTTTTGTCGGATAGGCGGCACTTGTTACCAAGTGCCACCCTCCTAAGAACCGTACGTGCAACTTTCACTGCATACGGCTCAAGCCTCCACAAAGGCGTATTCTGTTACCCAGCACCCTACATAGCAGCCAAAACAGGATCAAACCAAGAGTTTCTGCCTTCCTTTGCCCGTTTCCGCTTACTTAAGTAAGCTTCGTATTCGGGGTCGTAAGGTATAGCTGCGCTCCTGATTTTCACATGTCTTTTTATCGGCGTTTGAGCTATCTGAACCAGATTAAAATGGCAGTCCATGTTGGCAATCTTCTGCCAGCCATGGAATTGCCACCCACCTATGCGATTCATGTAATATTTACGCCTCACCCAGTCCTTACTTTTCGTTGGATGACGCCTTACCGCCCATCGCCATAACAGCCAGAAAAGTTGATGGCCTACATAACCGAAAACTTGCTTTGCAACACTGTGGCGATAATAGTTCGCCTATCCTCTCAGTTTCGGATTCAATATTTTGATTAAATCGTTAACGGGGATTGTTGGATGTTTTCTGATGAATTCACGTAGATTACTCAAAAATGATAGAACGTTACTCTTGCTCGGTTTAATGAGCAGTTTGCCTTTGTACTTCCTAAGATTGAATCCCAGAAAGTCAAAACCATCATCGATATGAGTTATGTGCGTTTTCTCATCAGAGAGTGTTAAGCCTCTTTCCTGTAGAAAGCCAATGAGTTGCGGTTTGATTTCATTGACGAGCACTTCCTTCGAAGAACTTGTGATAACAAAATCATCTGCGTACCCGATAAAGTTGACTCTATTCCCTGTTTTACAAGCAATAGACTTAACCAACTGTTCTAACCCAGCCAGCGTCAGTAACATCAGCGTTGGGGAGATTATCCCGCCTTGCGGTGTTCCTTCTGCTGTTTTGTAGAACAATCCTTTATCAACATAACCACATCCAAGCCATTGTTTCAGCATTCGCTTATCTAATTGAATGTTATCGATGAGCCATTGATGACCAATCTTATCGAAACAGGCTTTGATATCTCCCTCAAGAACCCACTGACTAGAGCGCTTCATACACAAACATTTGAAGCACTGTGCAATTGCATCTGCTGCGCTTCGGTTAGGTCGAAAGCCATAGCTATTGAGGTCGGCTGCCGTTTCTGAAATAGGCTCCAAGGCGAGAAGATGAAGCGCTTGTTGCGCTCTGTCTATCATGCAGGGAATGCCTAAAGGTCTGAGTTTGCCGTTTTTCTTGGGGATGTAGATCCGCCTGAGCGGTTTGGCATGATAGCCCTTTCTACTCAGTTGATTGACCGCACCTATACAACGAGCATCACTGTTCCAAATGATCCCGTCGATTCCAGGTGTTTTGCTGCCTTTGTTTTGAGAAACTCTTTTAACTGCAAGCAATTTTGCTGATTTAGAGTGAGTTAATATCCACTGCAACGCTTTCGCCTTACCGTGTTTACCTTCTCGGGTTGCTTTTGCAATGCGCATTTGAAGCTTTAATACATGTTGCTTAACCGCTTTCCAGTTAATGGATTGCCATTGAGCGCTGTTAGGAGATGCACTAACTTCGATTGAAGCCATCATTTGCGTTTCTCCTTGAATAAAGTTCTTCAAATCATCTTGCAACGGGAGACCAGCTAGAAGTCAGCTCGCTTTCGCGCCAGATAACAACCTGTATCCGCATCATTACAACACGGCTTTCGCTTTTTCCAGCCTCCTTTACCTACATCACTATCAGTAGCCTTCGCAGGCCACTTTCCCCAAAGGGAGCAATACAGGCTTACCCTGTTCCGTATGTCGCGCAACGTCAGGTTAGATGCCCACTATAGTGCGGAGAGTTATTTGATCACGAAAGAGCACTGTCCAATCTCTTTCCAACTCTCGTGCCTTTTGGCCACAGCGTATTAACCACTTCCGCTGTTTCTCATATAACGCACCTTACATGGATTCACATACGTTCATCATACTGACACCCTAGCACTTACCCGATTGTGGTTATCAGGAAGAACGTCCTCTCACGATTCAGTTCCCATTTGACATAAGCCAAATATCGTTACATTGTCAGACTCGCTACTTTATTCAGAGTCTTAGGGTCATCTGGTGATACAGATGGTTCACTCTTACCGTGGTGAACAACGCTTCATACGACTTCAGGTCGCACGGACAGAAATGCGTTAGTGCAAAGGGTCTAAAAACCGGAATGGGATAAGTAAATGTATGGATAGCCAATTAAAGTTTACCCTGACCCCACATATCCTTAACGCCTTACTAATGGGCGCATAAATGCTTGGCTAAAATTAGCGACGAAGGTGTGCACGCCAAGCGTTTTGCGTCCTTTTGAGTAACTTGTTAGTTGTACGTTATTCACCAGCCTCTAAAACAATATGATTACGCCATATAGCTACATTTTCCCACTTTTCATCTGTAATTCCATTATGTGACCAAAATACAACTTCACCTTTATCGTTGATGCAGTAGTAATCCGAGCTGTCTTCGCAGATAGGCAATAATTCTGCTGGTAGATCGTAAAATTTTCGCGCGCTTTCCAATGCTTCATATATGTCAGCGTAACTTGGAGGGTCGACGATTTCTAGTGCTTCTAGTGGGGCATCTCCTAAATCGTATCCAGATTTTATAAACGCCACATATTCTTTAGGAAATCTAAAACCTAGCTTCTTTTGGGCATCTGCAATTTGAATGTCGGATGGTATTTTGATTTCGAATTCTTCCATTTACTCTGACTCTAATTGAGTACAACTAACGCCCCTCTAATAAGTGAACCATGTGCTGGCGGGCGATTTGCACAGCAAATGGCATGACAGCCTTTGTGAATCTGAATTTAGCAGCTTGTTAGCCATTTTCTGCGTCTTCTGGAACAGCATCAAAGCTACCTTCAATGCATTGTTCACAAGTCTCAAAACTAAGTATTCCCTTTAATTCTAGTTCATCCAGTTTATCGAAAAACTCATCATAATTTCCAGATGGCGTGACGTTGAGAGTAAATTGATCATCATCCCATCCTTCGTAGCCAATATGTTCAGTTCGTATCGATTCGATCACCGAAATATGTTCTTTTTTACCTTTATTGTCGGTAAATATAACCCTCAGAGTTTGGTGGCCACTAGCTTCTACAACCTCAAGTATTTCGGGCTTAGAACCTTCATTTTTGGCAATTGCTTTAACAATGTCGTTGTAATTTAACCCGTAAGAAAAAAATGGGATATTTTTCAATTGATAGAGGTTTTCACCGACGGGCTTTGCCCACATTGACTCTCCACCAACGGACCAGTGATTTGGTAAATCTACGTGTAACTTAACTAAAGGGGCCTGATTCATAATTTAGATGGCTAACGCCCCGCTAGGGGAAATTTGTAGTTGGCTAAAATGTTGAACGGAGTGAAAACAGCCAACTGTAAATTTTCCCTCTTGAGCGCCTTGTTAGGTTACGTATACTTTAACCAATTCAAAGTGCTTTGCCAAAAAGAACCTTTTATTAAGGCTTTAGGCTCATTATCAGTTAGCCACACGATAAATGGTTTAAGGAAAACACTTGGAATATTATTATCTGTGAATGCGTTATCGTTAGACTCTACAGCTGCATTTATACAGGCTTGAAACTCTTCTAGTGCTTTCCCAAATAATGCAGGGTTGGTTGCTACGAAATCTAGATTTGAATTATTTAAACGAAAAACCTCATTAGAAGTTGTAGAAATACAAATATGATTATCATCACGATCCGAACCTAAAACAGCGAGTTTTTCGTTTTGTATTAGTAATTCAGGTAACCAACAATCTTCTTCTCCGAAAAACATATTCGGGGCACACCATTCAGGTAAACCAATATCTGATAAGAATCTAATAGTTGATAAATGTAATCCAAGTTCACTGAGTCTAGTTATTGGATATTTGGAATAATTATCGAAGATTGCAGCATCCATACTCTAGTAACCTAACATTTGTATACACGCCTTGCTCGTTTATCAGGTTAGACCAGTCAAAGTGTATGCACTTAAATGTCTGATTTATAATATTTTTCAACGGTTAGTCCAAATACACCTTCTGGAAAAACGAGAATGCACACTTTGTTTGCCTCGTATCTTCTGCAAAACGAGCAAGCGCGTTTTTAGTTACTTGAATTTACTCTTCTTTTTATTTTAGCTCAATAGCAAACCGCGAACTGATTGCGCATAATTTGGTGATTATCCGCACAAAACCAATAATACTGTATAAAAACACAAACACTGCTCTTTCCGACTGATGAGAAAAAATATTGCAAAGAGGTTATTGCTGTATTGGACTAATTGCTGGCGTAAACTCATTTTGGGGCAGAAGTGAGTTTCAAAAACTAACAGAATACACCAACTCCCCATCGGAGTTGCCGAAGTGCGATGAAGAAATAACCGTAATGCCCACACGGATGTGGGCATAGCTTTCGCGGGACAGGATGTCCCATCGGAAGCGTTAGGTGATTTCAAATAAGTACGAGGGAGACAACTTCGTCTGGGGCGCTGAAGGATTGTCAAGGGGCGCAAGCGCTTTGCCCCTTGGCTCGGGTGTGGGCGAAGCGCCACGACTTAGGTCAAGCGTAGCTTGATAAAACTTATAGAGGTCCACTAACTTTGGGGCAAAAGTGAGCTACAAAACTAACAGAATACACCAACCCCCCATCGAAGTTGCCGAACTCATCGAAGACAAATCGCGTGAGTGAGGCATGGATGCCGAGTTAGCCTTAGGTGAGCCATGGACGGCGAATATAAGGCGATAGCTATTTTCGAAAATGAGCGAGGCTCAACAACTTCGCCGGGGCGGCAGGGGTGATCCAAGAGGGGATTGCTGTTGATCCCCTTTTGGCCGAGTGTGAGCTGGAAGCTCACGACTTTGGTCAAGCGCAGCTTGACATGTGGCAATCCCACCTCAAATTACAGGCAAAAAAATGCCTGTTCAAAGAGCAGGTAGACATGTTCAAGTGTTCCATAAGGAAATCGGCATAACACTGCTAGCGTTAATTCATAGCAAGGTACTGCCATTAATCTCCAGAAAAAACCTCAAATTTCAGGCAAAAAAAATGCCTGCTCAAAGAGCAGGCAGACATGTTCAAGTGTTCCATAAGGAAATCGGCATAACACTGCTAGCGTTAATTCATAGCAAGGTACCGCCATTTATCTCCAGAAAAAACCTCAAATTAAAGGCAAAAAAATGCCTGCTCAAAGAGCAGGCAGACATGTTCAAGTGTTCCATAAGGAAATCGGCATAACACTGCTAGCGTTAATTCATAGCAAGGTACCGCCATTAATCTCCAGAAAAAATCTCAAATTAAAGGCAAAAAAAATGCCTGCTCAAAGAGCAGGCAGACATGTTCAAGTGTTCCATAAGGAAATCGGCATAACACTGCTAGCGTTAATTCATAGCAAGGTACCGCCATTAATCTCCAGAAAAAACCTCAAATTAAAGGCAAAAAAAATGCCTGCTCAAAGAGCAGGCAGACATGTTCAAGTGTTCCATAAGGAAATCGGCATAACACTGCTAGCGTTAATTCATAGCAAGGTACCGCCATTAATCTCCAGAAAAAATCTCAAATTAAAGGCAAAAAAAATGCCTGCTCAAAGAGCAGGCAGACATGTTCAAGTGTTCCATAAGGAAATCGGTTAGCGCGCTAGCGTTAATCAATGGCATGTTGACTAGCATTCAACATACAACTTGCGTCTAAACACACCCAAAGGGTGCTATAAGGTTGATGGATATTGAAACTACTCTTAAGGAGGGTTAGCCCTTAAAAGTCATAGCATATAGACCGCCACGCATCACATCGGTGTTTAACCAAAAGCTCTGCGAATAAATAGTACTACTAGCTGTAAATGACATAATCATTACTCCTAACAAAGTTGAAAAATACTCTAATCAATTTAATTACGGGGTTGAGACCAATTAAACTGACGAGTCAACTTGTCGCTCGATTCCTTGGAGAATTATCCATCCTGGATAGACTTATCTGTGGTAGGCATTCACCCTAACCAACGAGAGCCATTATAGATAGCTGTAATTTTATTACAACTATTAATTCAACATAATGCTAAAAAGCGGCTTTAAACGTAATTTAACCACACATACTATGTGTGTAGATCACACTAAATCACTTTTTATTGAGGTTAATGTCAATTGTTAACAGGTTTTGATCAGAATAATTACCTTAATCCAACCAGAATCGAAAAAAATGACTAAAGCGGATCAACGTATATAATGCAAAAAAAAGCCCGCTCAATGAGCGGGCAAGACATATTCAAGTTTTCTGATGGAAATTGGTTAACGCGCTAACGATAATCAATGGTAAATTTGGTCAATCTACAACTTGGTCTAAAGACACCTAATAGATGTCATAAGGGTGATGGAAACTTGCGACTTACTAGGTGGTTAGCCCTTGTAAGCCATGGCGTATATTCCGCCACGCAAAACATCTGTGTTTAACCAAAAGCTTTGCGAATAAATAGTTGTGCTCTTTGTAAATGACATAATCAATACTCCTAACTAAGTTGAATTCCTAATACTCTGCATGCTAATTGCGCCCCTTCGTGGGTTAAGCAAAGCCAACTCGTCGCTCGATTCCTTGGAGAATTATCCATCCTGGATAGACTAGCTCGATTAGGCACCTGCCTAATCAACGGAAATCATTATATCCAAATGTAGTTTTATTACAACTATTTTTATTTAAAAAGCCAAAAAACAGCGAAAACTGTAATTTTATTACTTAAGTCCTCACTAAAAAGCCGACATTAGTGTCGGCTTTGAGTGTTTTAACCGGTAAAGCTTACTGACTATCGAGCATATAATTAAACAGGCCTACCAATGGTGTTGCTGTAGGGCTACCGTATTGAGGGTGACCTTCGGTTGCGCTACCCGCGATATCTAAGTGAGTATATGCGATAGGTGTATCGCTATTTAAACCATGCTCGCTTAACCCTGATGCTTGGATTAAAAACGCTGCTGGGTATTGATGTCCACGAGCTGTCACCGATGAAGGTGCATTATTTGATGACAACATGTCTGCAGCCGCAGACGGATCAATAATTTTACTAAAATCATCTCGACGCAATTGACTAACTTCTATTGGTTCTCCCCAAATTGCCGCCTGTTGCTGAATACGCTCGGCAACGTTCGCCTGCTTAGCGACACTATTTTCTACCGCTGCTGTATAACCACCAAAACAGCGCACCACGTGACCGGTTAACGTTGCAACAGAGTACATCTCAGGTTTTACCGCTGATTCCGCTTTAAGACGTAGATGCGACAGTAGATCCGCTAATACCAGTCGCCCTTCGGCGTCAGTATTACCAATACGCACACGTTTGCCAGCATGACTGGTAATGATTTCATCTGTCACAAATGCCTCGCTACCTATGCTATTACGCACTAAACCGAGCTCAGCAACAATACGGATCCCCTTCGGTTTAAGCATACTGACGGTTTTGAGCAGACCAGCAACGGCCGCTGCGCCACCTTTATCTCGGCTCATACCAGCCATCCCACCAGCAATCTTGATATCTGCGCCGCCAGTGTCATAAACCACACCTTTACCAGCAAACATAAAGGTGCGTTCGATTTCGCCCTCACCGACATACTCCAGCTTCACCACTCGGGGCTGATGTCTCAGCACGGCAAAAGAGGAACGACCGACTGCGCTAAGTAGCGGATAATCACGCTCTAAAATATCTCTGTCCTCTACCACTGACATCGTTAAGCCGCTATCAGCAAGAGCCGCTAAACAGTAGTCGGCAAAAGCGGGGGCTGACATGCGCTCAGGCTCGGTACCACACAGGTCACGTGCTAACACGCGTCCAGCTTCAATTGCCGTTAACGTTGCAGCATGATGGCTGTCATTCAATAAACCGATGCACTCTAGCGCTTCATCTGCCCCACCCGCTTCGCGTAGTTCAAGCGCCTGCCATAGCTCTTGCCCACATGCTAAAGCCGCTACCTCTGCCGCTTTTTGGTAACGCGACTCTCCGATACCGTTGACTAATAACAATGGTCGTTTGGCTCCCGCTTCTTTAGCGACTCGAATACCTTGACGCGCCGCGTCAGCAAAAACCCGCACATCTTCATAGTCATCTTTTGCTTTGGTTACCGGCGCGATAACGAGTCGACCGCCCGCAATGCCTGGCGCAAACAGCAGCGTTACCGATTTACCGACTCGCTGATCAACTTTCTGACCATGATTGGCCAGCAGTGCCACTTCTTCAACCTTAATCGTATTGAGATCGGCAGCGACAACCACTAGCGCATCCCATCCATTACCTTCAAAAATCGCCTCTTGAGAGGCTACATCAATATATTTAACTACAGCCATGACCCTTCCTTTTTATTTTTAATTGCTGGCATTATTATCCTATTGCGTGCAGATTACCAACGACTTCATCAAGCTTGAAACCTTCTATGGCAACTTCTGCTGACACTGAATAGGTAAAGCCCAGTAAACCTCTCTTGCAGTTACTGAGACTATGATAGAATATTGCCATTTTCAGCCTCAAGCGCACCAGCGCAGTAGTGATAATCTCAAAATAGAGGAACTTTCTGTGACCGCACTAAACCAGCTACAACCACAAGCACTTTGGCAATGGTTCGAACAAATCTGTGCCATTCCACACCCTTCAAAGCATGAGCAAGCTCTGAGTGAGTACATTCAAGCTTGGGCTAAAGATAAACAGCTGTCTGTTGTCGAAGATAAAGTCGGGAACCTTATTATTAAGAAAGCCGCCACCGCGGGTATGGAAGATCGTAAAACCGTCGTACTGCAAGCGCATATCGATATGGTTCCACAAAAGAATGCCGATAAAGTGCATGACTTTGAAAAAGATCCCATCGATGCCTACGTTGAAGGTGACTGGGTAAAAGCCCGTGGTACTACACTTGGTGCTGATAACGGAATTGGTATGGCTTCGGCTCTAGCGGTGCTAGGCGCTGACGATATTGTTCATGGCCCGCTAGAAGTGCTTCTGACTATTGATGAAGAAGCGGGTATGACTGGTGCATTCGGCTTGGAAGCTGGCATGCTTGAAGCAGAGATATTGATCAACACTGACTCTGAACAAGAGGGTGAGATCTACATGGGCTGCGCCGGTGGCGTAGATGGCCAGATAAGCGTGCCTATAGTTTGGCAATCTCCAAAGCCAAGTAACTCAAGCTATACACTTTCGCTTGCGGGCCTTAAAGGTGGCCACTCTGGAGTGAATATCCATTTGGGGCGGGGTAATGCCAACAAGTTGCTGGCTAGATTCCTGTTTGATCATAGCGATGAACTAGCGCTTGAGCTAACAAACTTCACAGGTGGTTCACTGCGTAATGCTATCCCACGTGAAGCACAAATTAGCTTTATGCTACCAGCTGAAAATGTCACTTTGCTACAAAGTCGTATTAGCGAATTTCAAGCATTGGTTCGCCAAGAATTAGCCATTGCCGACCCAGACACGGAGCTAACACTGACAGAAATACCTGCCGAAACGAAAGTGATGAGTGAAGACTCGCAACAGATTTTGATCGATATCCTCAACGCTTGCCCTAATGGCGTAGTGCGCATGAGCGATGAAGTTGAAGGCGTCACAGAAACCTCTTTAAACGTTGGTGTTATTAGCACGGAGACTGATTCAGTACAGGTGCTTTGCCTTATTCGCTCACTGATCGATTCAGGTCGTGAAGAGATAGAAGGCGTGCTCACCTCGTTAAGCAACCTTGCAGGTGCTAACGTTGAGTTTAGCGGTGCATACCCAGGTTGGAAGCCTGACAATAGCTCGCCTGTGATGGCGAGTGTGCGTGAGACTTATGAAGATATCTACAACAAAGAGCCGACTATCATGGTGATCCATGCTGGCCTTGAGTGTGGCTTATTTAAGAAGCCTTACCCTGAAATGGACATGGTTTCTATTGGCCCAACCATCCGCTACCCACATAGCCCAGATGAAAAGGTCAATATCACTACTGTTGGTCAGTACTGGAAACTATTGCTGGCAGTACTTGAACGTACACCAGTAAAAGGTAGCTAATCGCTATTTTGGCTACACTCCAAATAAAAAGCCGCTCTTGAGCGGCTTTTTTGTCTTTATACTATTGCGGCTTAAAAACCGAGGTCCATTTGTGGTGGCTCTGCACTATCGTGGTTAGCTGCAGGTGTATTTGAAGCTAAACCGACAGAGACTCCTAACAGACGAATACCGCGCTCATGTTGGCGAACCATCGCCTGCTCTAACAGTTGATAAAACAGATTAACGGAGATCTCGTCACTGCGATGTTCAATCGTTGTCTGCTTAAAATCTTCAAACTTGAGCTTAACCACTTGCTTATGGATCACGCGATCTTTTGCGCTACGATTAACTCTTGCACCTAACTCTTGTATAAGCTGCGGCATCACTGCACGGCACTGCTCAAGTGTATGAATGTCTTTTGCCAATGTGGTTTCAACCCCCACAGACTTGCGTTCCCTATTTGGGGATATTGCTCGATTATCGATCCCTTTTGCCCTTTCTATTAATATTGCACCAAATTTTCCAAACCGCTCTAACAGCTTGTTTTGTGGGTATGCCTGAATGTCTGCGCAGGTGTTCAAACCAAGATCGGTTAGCTTTTTAGCAGTGACCTTACCGACACCGGGAATTTTGATTAATGGCAAGGTTTTTACAAATTCGTCTATTTGGTCTGGTCTCACAAGATACTGGCCGTTTGGCTTATTTAGATCAGAGGCTATCTTGGCAAGAAATTTTACCGGCGCTATCCCCGCCGATGCAGTGAGCCCCGTCTCGGCAAATATCTCCTCGCGGATCGCTTTAGCCATTAACGTTGCAGAGCCTTGGCAGTGGTCGCTTTCTGTGACGTCAAGATATGCTTCATCGAGTGACAATGGTTCAATCAAGTCAGTATAACGCTCAAACACCGCTCTAATTTGGCGAGAGACATCTTTATAGACCTGCATTCTACCAGGCACCAATATAAGATCAGGACAAAGCTTAAGGGCGTAACCTGATGCCATGGCTGAACGCACGCCAAATTTACGTGCCTCATAGTTACAAGTGCTTATCACACCACGGCGATCGCTCCTGCCACCCACTGCGATGGGTTTACCTTGTAACTCTGGAAAATCACGCATCTCTACTGCAGCGTAAAAGCAGTCCATGTCGACATGAATTATTTTTTGCAATCTTGAGCCCTCCGCAGAAGATGGTACTGTATATAAAAACAGTACTCAAGAAAAATTATTCCTCCAAGTCAGGCAACCGTCCATTGCCAGCCTTATTAATGTGGGCTAAAAATAAAAACGGAGCCAATCGGCTCCGTTTCAATCTAATAACCAACAGCAAATTGTTAGATTTTAAACTGCTTAATGTTACCTGACAGTGATTCAGTGACTCGGGCAAAGTCACCAAAGTTACGTGATAACTCTTCACTGGCTGCGAGTGAGTCATCAGAAAGCGCTCTAACATTCTCGACATTACAAGCCACTTCTTCGGCGACAACAGCTTGTTGACCTACAGCCGCTGAGATCTCAATGGTCTGCTGTTGAATCGCTTCAATGGCGCCAGTAATACTGTCCAGTGCCACTTCCACTTTTCCTGTCAATTCCTGGCCGATATTGGCCTGCTCAACGCCCGCCTCCATCACTTGCTCTGCCTCATTAGCATTTTGTTGTAGTGTTTGGATGATCTCTTGAATGTTTGCTGTTGAGTCTTGAGTACGTGATGCTAACGTTCTCACTTCATCTGCGACAACCGCGAATCCTCTGCCCTGCTCACCCGCTCTCGCCGCCTCAATCGCCGCGTTAAGCGCTAGCAAGTTAGTTTGCTCAGCAATACCACGGATGACATTAAGTACTTCGCCAATCTGCTCAGAGCGAGTTCTTAGCTGCTTGACAACCTTTGCAGCTTCAATCACTTGAGATGATAAAGACTGCATCCCTTGGCTGGCTTGTGCAACAATGGCACCGCCCTCAACCGACTCCGTTTGTGCCTTATCGGCAAAATCACTGGCACGTTGTGCACTCGCGGCCATCTCTTGGCTCGTATGCGCCATCTCAGTAGCCGCTGTTGCGACAGAGGCTATCTCCTCTTTTTGCTGTGCAACAGAGTTAAGCGCACGTTCACTGACCTCTGAAGCCGATGTCACACCTGTTTCCACTTCTAAAGTTAACTCACGAGTTTCTTGCAGCATGCCCTGAACTTTGGCGGCAAAGCGGTTAAACGCATCACCGAGTTTACCAAGCTCGTCTTCTCTATCCATTTGGATCCGTTTTGCTAAATCACTGTCGCCTTCAGCAATATCTTCCATCGCGGCGAGTAAACTATTGATCTGCTTTCTAAACGGTAGCAGCATGCCCCAAACGGTAACGCCAACAAATAGCATGATCAAACATGAAAGAAGAATTGAATTAATAATCGCATCAGTTACTGGCGCTTCAATGACCTCAGTGGGTAGCATAAAGGCCAAATGCCACTTCTGCTCTGGGAAATCACCGCCAACTTCGACGAAGCTAACCCGTTGAGGTTGCCCCTTAAAGGTGACCTCTGCAAAACCTGATGATTGTGACTGCATCTGTCTGCTTAACGCATTAAAGCCGCTGGTATCTTTAAACTGGCTATCGACTTTTGAAGCGTCTGAGCCAGGTGGAAATTTTTCAGTGAAGCCAGGGAAATAAACCAACTTGCCAGCATTGGTCACAAGAAAGGCTTGGCCCGCACCTTGATATTTAATTGGCGCTAACAACTCACTGCCTATGGTATCAATCAAGATATCCATCCCACCGATACCGATAAACCGCCCAGATTGATCTTTAACGACAGTTTTAACCGTTGCTGAAATTGAACCATCGTTAGCATCAACGGCTGGGTCGCCAACAAACATGCCGTCTTGATCTATGGCTTCTTGCCACCAAGGGCGTTTATTCGTGTAGTACTCGCTATCATTATAGCGACCATTAAGATCGAAATACTCAAAGGTATTAGCCGAGCCAAAGAAAACAGATTTGATGTCACTATCATGATCTGAGAAAAACTTAAAATACTCAACAATAGCGCTATATTGCTTATCGGATGATAGGTCGCCTAAGCGATTATTGTAATTAGCGAACCACTCCAAAACTGTTGGATCTGCAAAGACAGCGTGGATCAGCTGCCCTTTGGCGACAAAGTAGCTGCGTACCTCATTAGATTTAAGCTGAACAAGCCCGGTGAGATCACTATCAATTTGTTGACGCGTACTAGTGCTTTCATTCTTAACTAAGAACAATGCGACGATGGTAAACAATACCGCCAAAGCACCAACAATAGTCACAACCAGCTGCATACTTAGCGAGCGTTTAAACCAAAGCATCCTATATTCCTTTATAATTATTTTTTTCTAGGAATAATGAATTTAACAGAATTAACACAAGATTAAAGCACAAAATTCAACATTTGATCGCCGAGTTGTAAATCGAAAATTACATTAAAGGAAAAACGAAAGTTACGGCAGGTGATAGCTTCAACAGGCAAAGGCTTCGTTAGATTACTTAACTAGCAGTTGTTATTGCTGGCAGTGAAAAACGCTAATGACAAGGTTCAAGTATTGAAGAGGCTGATCAAGACTAGAAAAGAGTAGTCAACATTGAGAGTTCATCAGCAGAAAGGGCTGACTTGCTGCTATAAGTCGCTTGTGATGAAGAGAAAGCTCTATTATCTGACTCAGCTAACTCAAGCTGCTGCTCAAGCTTTCTTATTTTAGAAAGAAGACGCTCAATTATCAGCTGGTTATCGCTTTCATGAACGCTATTTTTCGCTGAAATAATCATAATCTCCCCTTCTTATCAACTAACCATCAAAAAATCACACTTGCGGACTTTAAGGTTAGTACAAATATCCATCGCCGCAATAAATTCTATGAATTATTTACAGCTTTATTATAGTAATCCTCCTTAGCTGAATATTAGCTGTATAAAGGCTGTCAAAATAAAAGCAATATCACTTTCTAAGCTTTAAAAAATGCCTTAAATGCAAAGAGCACCAACTGGTTCAAAGTGAGGTGCTCTAGCAAATATGGAAACGTCTAATAGATAGTGCAGAGCTAGCTAAACTGACTACATCTTACTTTGTAAGTAATTCTGCAGGCCAACTTTATCAATCAAACCTAGCTGCTTTTCGAGCCAGTACATATGATCAGACTCAGTCTCTTCTAGCAATACCTCTAAGATCTCACGGCTTTCGTAATCACTTTTTTCCTCACAAAGTGCAATAGCACTTCGCAAGTTATCAGCCACTTGATACTCATAGGCTAAATCGTTTCTAAGCATCTGCTCAGTATCTTTACCAATATTCAGCGGTTCGCGACTCGCAACATCAGGGGTCCCTTCAAGAAACAAAATTCGCTGAACCAGTTTTTTTGCATGTTCACGCTCATCATCTGATTCATGAGAGATCCGTTCATGCAGTTCATTTAACCCCCAGTCTTCGTACATTAAACCATGTACAAAATACTGGTCCATCGCAGACAGTTCACCAGTAAGCAATTTGTTTAGAGTGTCTATAACCTCTTTGTTACCTTTCATAATAGCCTCCGGTTAGTCCATTTTAGATTGTAAGTAGTTTTGAATACCTGTCAGCGTAATAAGCTCTAGCTGGGCTTCAAGCCAGTCCAAGTGCTCCTCTTCATCTTCCAACAGATCTTCTAAAATATCACGGCTAACATAATCTGCAGAATGCTCACAAAGTGCAATAGCCTCCCGTAGTAATACCAGCTCTTCTTCGAGCATGACTTTGTCGCATTCGAGCATCTCTTGGCTATGCTCACCAATGCGAATTTTCTCCAGCTGTTGTAGATTCGGCAACCCTTCAAGGAACAAGATCCGTTCAATGACCTTATCGGCATGCTTCATATCTTGAATGGATTTCTTGTAAGCTTTCTCATCAAGCTCTCCCAAGCCCCAATTCTTAAACATACGGGCATGGAGGAAGTATTGGTTAATGGCAGTCAGCTCGCTGGTCAGCACCTTATTAAGTTGGGCGATAACCTTAGGTTGTCCTTTCATTTGGTATTCCTTATTTGAAAATTGATCTATATCAACAAATACAGCCTAGAACAAAAAACAAGCAAATACAAATTAACCTTAGATTTCAACAATTTAGTAAAGATAATTATTATCATTACTACTACAGTTCTTAATTAGGGGTGAGCTTAGATAGTGCCAATATTTCTGCGTAAAAAGAGTAAATTACATCAGCTAGTTGTGAGGAGGGAAAATGCAGGCATTAGCTTAATGCTGTTAATTAGCTCAGAAAATGCTATCAAGCATTCATGCTAGGAATAAAAGATATAAAAAAGGCCCCTTAGAAAGGAGCCTTAATAACAGAGCCAATAGAAAGTTAGATGATTCGGTTCTGCTCTAACTTTTCACGACGTTCCTGTTCAGCCATTCTGGCTTTACGCTTATCACACGGATCATCACAATCACATGCTTTTTCAATTCCCAGTGCGCCTAGACCACCGCAGCTCCCTGCCACCTCTTTTTTCTTAACCAAATAACCGATCGACATTAAGAAGAAAAATGCTAGTAACACGACAAATGCCGCTATAAATGTGCTCATATTCGACTCCAACTACTGAGTAACGAAAGGTTTAAACGCTTCGCTATAGAAAACTTTAAAGCCTTCATCCTGCTTTTCTATAAGCATTATCGCAAGATGCTCACGATTAGCAAGTTCTAGTGATGCCTGCGTCCCCAAAACCATCATCGCCGTGGCATAGCCATCAGCGGCCATTGACTCTTCGTGCAGTACTGTCACCGAGGCTAATCGATGATTAATCGGATAACCGGTTCTCGGATCAATAAGATGAGAGAAGCGCTGACCATCCTCTTCATAATAGTTACGATAGTCACCAGATGTTGCCATAGCCATATTTTTAAGCGATATAATTTGCTGTGCATCGATAGCTTTGTCACTCGGTTGCTCTATGGCAATAACCCAAAGTGAACCATCGGGTTTGGTGCCACTTAAGCTAATTTCGCCGCCAATCTCAACTAAGTACCCTTGAGGCTGATATTTATCGAGTAATGCAGCGACTTTATCAACACCAAAGCCTTTTGCAATCGATGAAAGATCAACATACAGATCAGGGTTTTGCTTGCTCACTTTATTACCTGACAAAGACAAAGACTCAATGCCTGTGCGAGCTTTAGCCTCTGCAATCATCTCTGCTGTCGGCACAGTTGTAGGCCTTTTATCTGGACCAAAGCCCCAGAGATTGACTAGCGGTCCTAAAGTAATATCAAGCGCACCATCTGTTATTTTGTACAACTCAATCCCTTCGGCAATGACCTTAGCAGTATCTGGCGATACTTCCATCTGTGCATTGCGAGTCATCTGATTGAATAAAGATAGCTCGGAATTTGGACGATAAGTTGACATTTGATCGTTGACTTTCTCAAGTGCCAGATCAATTTCAGCTTGCAGCAATTGAACATCTGGCAGTGACTCGCTGTGCACAACTTTAATATGATAAGTTGTGCCCATAGTGTTACCAGACAGTGAAATTATTTCAGCAGGTTTACCACATCCTGAAATAAAAAAGGCTAACCCAACAAGGGCCAGCCAGTTTACTAAGGTCTTATACATATTGACCTAGATCTCCAATTAGAGAGAGGTTAGCCACCGAAGTCATCTAGTAAGATGTTTTCATCTTCGACACCAAGATCTTTAAGCATGCTAATAACAGCCGCGTTCATCATTGGTGGGCCACACATGTAGAACTCACAATCTTCTGGCGCTTCATGGTCACGTAGGTAGTTTTCGTACAATACGTTATGAATAAAGCCAGTGTAGCCGTCCCAATTATCTTCAGGCTGCGGATCAGACAGTGCTACATGCCACTGGAAGTTGTCATTATCAGCCGCTAAGCCATCAAAATCTTCTACATAGAACATTTCACGGCTAGAACGCGCGCCATACCAGAAACTCATCTTACGCTTAGAGTTAAGGCGCTTAAGTTGGTCGAAGATATGAGAACGCATTGGCGCCATACCAGCACCACCACCAACAAAGACCATTTCAGCGTCAGTATCTTTAGCAAAGAACTCACCAAATGGACCAGAGATAGTAACCTTATCACCAGCTTTGAGGCTAAAGATGTACGATGACATCTTACCACAAGGTAGAGATAGATTACGCGGCGGTGGAGATGCAATACGTACGTTAAGCATGATGATACCTTCCTCTAGAGGATAGTTCGCCATTGAATAAGCACGGATTGTTTCGTCGTCAACTTGAGATTCTAAGTTGAAGAAGCCAAAATGCTCCCAGTCACCACGGTACTCTGCAGGAATATCGTAATCTGCATATTTAACATGGTGCGCAGGTGCTTCAATCTGAATATAACCACCAGCACGGAAAGGTACCGAGTCGCCATCAGGAATTTGTAGCTTAAGCTCTTTAATGAAGGTTGCTTTGCTATCGTTAGAGATAACTTCACATTCCCACTTCTTAACACCAAAGATCTCTTCTTCAAGCTCAATTTCCATATCAGCTTTGACGTTTACCTGACAAGATAAACGGCAGCCCTCACGAGCCTCACCTTTGCTAATATGATCCATCTCAGTAGGAAGAATATCTCCGCCACCAGACTTAACGTGTACTTTACACTGGCCACAAGTACCACCGCCACCACATGCAGACGATACGAAAATACCGCTTTCTGCTAGTGCACCTAGTAGCTTGCCGCCTGCTGCAGTTTTAATTGCTTTATCTGCATCATCATTGATGCCGATTGTGACATCACCGCTTGGTACTAATTTTGATTTGGCAAATAAAATAACCAAAACCAAAACTAATACGATTGCGGTAAACATACTCACACCGAGATAGACATCGATTGGAGTAGATTCAAGAATACCCATTAACTTATCCTTAAAGGTTCAAATTAAGACGTCGCTTTGGTGCCTCTTTACAGAGACACACCTGAGAACGACATGAAACCTAGAGCCATCAAACCCGCGGTGACAAAAGTAATACCTAAGCCGCGAAGCCCATCAGGAACATCAGCATATTTCATCTTCTCACGGATACCAGCAAGCAGCACAAGTGCTAACGCCCAACCGATACCAGAACCGATACCAAACACTAAGCTCTCGCCAAGGTTGTAGTCACGCTCAACCATGAAAGATACTGCACCAAAAATTGCACAGTTTACAGTGATTAGCGGTAGGAAGATCCCCAATGCGTTATATAGCGGTGGGAAATACTTATCCAATGCCATTTCAAGGATTTGAACCAATGCGGCAATAACACCAATGAAGGTGATGAACTTCAAGAAGCTCAAGTCAGCATCTGGCACACCCGCCCAAGCTAGTGCACCTGGAGCAAGAATACCTTGATAGATAATTTGGTTAACAGGCACTGAAATTGCCAGCACCACGATAACAGCAACACCTAGACCCATGGCTGTTTTTACTTTCTTCGATACCGCTAAGAAAGTACACATACCAAGGAAAAAGGACAGCGCCATGTTTTCAATGAAAACAGAACGAATTAGTAGACTAATATAATGTTCCATTATGCTTATCCTTTTGCTTCTACTTGCTCTGGCTTCATCACACGAATAATCCAGATCAATGCACCGATCAGGAAGAACGCACTTGGAGGCAGTAGCAATAGGCCGTTAGGCTGATACCAGCCACCGTCTGAAATCTTGCTTAAGATTTCAATGCCGAACAATGAACCGTTACCAAACAGTTCACGAACGAAGCCAACTGACAATAGGATTGCACCGTAGCCTAAACCATTACCAAGACCATCCATGAAGCTCATCATAGGTGGAGTCTTCATCGCAAAAGCCTCAGCACGGCCCATCACGATACAGTTAGTAATAATCAAACCAACGAATACAGATAGCTGCTTAGCAACATCGTAAGCGTAAGCCTGTAGTACTTGGTCAACCACGATTACCAATGAAGCAATAATCGTCATCTGAACAATAATACGTACGCTACTTGGAATGTGGTTACGGATCAGTGAAATAAATAGATTCGAAAGCGCACATACCGCAGTCAATGCAATCGTCATTACCAACGCTGTTTCCATTTTACTGGTAACAGCCAAGGCACTACATACACCCAAAATTTGCAAAGCAATCGGGTTGTTGCTGACAATAGGTCCAATTAGAACCGATTTAAGTTCTTTAGCATCAGCCATTAGCTAAGCCCTCCATTGCGAGCTTTTTCGATAAAGCGAGCAAAGCCCTCTTCACCTAACCAGAATGTCAGAGAGTTTTGTACACCGTTACCGGTCAGCGTTGCACCAGACAGTGCATCAACACCGTACGGAGAAGCAGCTACAACTGGGTTCTTAGTGACGCTAATCGCCAACTCACCCTTATCGTTATATAGCTTCTTACCATTCCACTTAGCAATCCACTGTGGATTTTGCACTTCGCCGCCCAGACCAGGGGTTTCACCAGAGCCTGTAAAGCTGTAATACACCAAGCTACGAATCGTATTCAGGTCTGGCTCAACCGCTAAGAAAGCAAACATTGTTGACCACAAGCCATAACCTTTAACAGGAATAATCACGGTTTGTAGCTGCTTGTTATCATCACGCACTAAGTAAACGACCGCGTTATTTGCTACACGCTTTACTGATGCAATGTCGTTTTCTGGCACAAATGATGTTGCCGGAGTACGTGCAGCCTTTTCAGTATCAAAAGAGTCAGCATCGCCAGCAACAAACTCACCGGTTTTCAGGTCAACGAGTTTAGCTTCAACATACTTATTGTAAGTTTCTAGTACTTGAGCCTTTTCAACTTTGCCTTCTCTGGTATTAATCAGACCGGCAGCTTCAAGAATGTACTTTTGCTTATCAAGTAATTTGTTCTCTTGCTGAGTTGGTTTCAATAGTACTGCTGCTGTCGAAACGAACATAGAGCAGATGAAACACAAGCCAACAACAACAAATAGTGTTCTTCCGAACGAATCTTTATTACTAGCCACGAGCAATCCTCCGCTTGATATTCGACTGAACCACGAAATGGTCAAATAATGGAGCAAATAGGTTAGCGAACAAGATGGCCAACATCATGCCTTCAGGGAAAGCAGGGTTGATAACACGAATGAATACCGCCATAGCACCGATTAAGATACCGTAAGCCCATTTCGCATTATTAGTGAAAGACGCTGAAACAGGGTCTGTCGCCATAAACATCATACCGAACGCAAAGCCACCTAACACTAGATGCCAATACCACGGCATAGCAAACATAGGGTTAGTGTCACTACCAATAAAGTTCAGTAGGTAAGAAACGGCAATCATACCTGCCATCACACCAGCCACAATGCGCCATGAGGCGATACGGGTATAGATGATAACCGCGCCACCAATCAAGATAGCTAAAGTAGATACTTCACCAACGGAACCAGGAATGAAGCCAAAGAATGCATCCCACCAGTTCTGAGTCAATCCGTACTCTAATGTGCCCTGTGCCGCTTGGCTCAGTGCTGTCGCACCAGAGAAACCATCAGCAACAACCCAAGTCGTATCACCAGACATATTCAGCGGGTAAGCGAAGAATAGGAATGCACGACCTGCTAGCGCTGGGTTTAAGAAGTTACGGCCTGTACCACCAAATATCTCTTTAGCAACAACGACACCGAAGGTAATACCCAGTGCAACCATCCACAAAGGAATTGTTGCCGGTAGTGTTAATGCGAATAGGATAGAGGTAACAAAGAAACCTTCGTTAACTTCATGTCCACGTACAGATGCAAATAGCACTTCCCAAATACCACCGACAGCGAACGTCACCGCATATATGGGTAAGAACCAACAGGCGCCATACCACATTAACGCGGCGATACCTGAGTCTGCAGTTAGTTCAGTACCGAACATACCGAACAGAGCAACCTGCCATGTGTCTGGTGTTGCAAGGCCTTGCAGAATTAACGCGTCTTGTGCTTGTAATCCAACGTTGTACATACCTACGAACATCGCAGGGAATGCACATGCCCAAACCGTAATCATCATACGCTTTAGGTCCAAGTTATCACGAACGTGGGTACGCCCTTTGTTCACGTGACCTGGAGTATAAAAGACAGTATATGCGGCTTCAAAAAGCGCATAAAACTTCTCATATTTACCGCCTTTTTCAAACTGCGGTTCAATATTTTCGAAAAACTGTTTTAAGCCCATTAGCCTTCCCTCACGATCGTATCTAAACAGTCACGTAGATATGACGCATAGTCATATTTACCAGGACATACGAAAGTACACAGTGCCAAATCTTCTTCATCCAACTCCAATGCACCTAATGTTGCAGCGCCATCGTAGTCACCAGAAACAAGGTCACGTAATAGCATCGTTGGGAGAATATCTAGCGGCATCACACGCTCATAGTTACCGATTGGTACCATTGCACGATCTGAACCACCTGTGCTCGTAGTCATACTAAACAGACGAGAAGATGATAGATGTCCTAGGAATGCACGAGTAATTGAGAACTTATCGCTGCCAGGCATAGCCCAACCGAATAGCTCTTTTTCAGTGCCTTCTTCTAATAAGCTAACTTGGTTATGATAACGACCAAGGTAAGCATGAGGGCCGATAGCGTTACGTCCATTCAAAACTGAGCCAGAAATAACACGGATGTTACCTTCGCTAACTTCGTTTTGAGTCAATTCCGCTACAGCTGCGCCGACAACAGTTCGCACTAATCGAGGCTTAACCGCTTTAGGGCCTGCTACAGATACAACACGCTGAGTATTAAGCTCACCGGTGGTAAATAGCTGACCTATCGCAATCACGTCTTGATAGTTGATGTGCCATACAGTTCTGTTAGCAGAAGCTGACAATAGGAAGTGAATATGCGTACCTGGCAAGCCTGCAGGGTGTGCCCCAGCAAACTCTTCAACTTGAGCATTTGCACTAGGGATATCAGCGCCAGGAGCCTTACAAAGGTAAACTTTACCTTCGGTTAACTTTGAAAGTAGCTTTAAGCCATTTTCAAAGTCAGCTTTATGCTCAGCAATCACTACAACAGGATCTGCTGCAAGCGGTTGAGTATCAATCGCGGTGACAAAAATACCAGCGGCGGTAGAATCTACTGCAGGTACTTTACTGAAAGGACGCGTTCGCAGAGCCGTCCACAACCCTGATTCGATCAGGTTGTCACGAACTTGCTGAGTTTCAACTGATTCTATTGCAGTGGCGTCATACTTAGCGAAAGAGATACTGTCATCCCCTTCTACATTGATAACAACAGACTGCAGAACACGTTGAGCGCCCCGGTTAACTTCGGAAATTGTGCCACTGGCTAAAGCAGTATATTTTACGCCCAAATTCTTTTTATCTTCAAAAAGAACCTGACCTTTTTTAACTTTATCCCCTACCTTTATTTTCATGGTAGGACGTAAGCCAATATACTCTTCACCCAAAGTAGCTACGTGGTTGATGGCCGGGCCATCATGGATAACTTGCTCTGGCCCACCGACTAGGGGTAGGTCCAATCCTTTCTTTATTGTAATCATATCCACAAGC
Organism: Shewanella piezotolerans WP3; assembly: GCF_000014885.1. Taxonomy (NCBI): domain Bacteria; kingdom Pseudomonadati; phylum Pseudomonadota; class Gammaproteobacteria; order Alteromonadales; family Shewanellaceae; genus Shewanella; species Shewanella piezotolerans. The sequence continues at coordinate 1,170,426 of NC_011566.1, read as the reverse complement.
ACTACGTTATGAAGGAAAGACAATGCGCCGCGTTCCTGCTAAACACACAAGTTTTAAACAAACCTTTTTTTCGTGTTGAGCTAGCGCAGATTTATCGCCGAAATGCGATCGCAATCACGCTGGTCGCGCGCATTTTACCCCAAATATCACAAGGTCGCCATGAAAAATGTGGGTGTTTTAAAAGGTTACCGACGTTTTAATAACAAACAGCTCGAATTGATTAAGTTTTTAAGTTTCAATTAACCTAGCATAATCTAACAATAGCTATATTTATAAGTGAGTTAGAGATAGGTGAGCTATTATTACCAATGTGACATTAGAATTAAATTAATAAGAGTCAGCTTGAATTCGAGTGTTGAATATTTGAACAGCACATATTGAGGAACTTCGTCAATATGACTAAAGAATCAGGCAATTGCAGTACGGAATAAAGCCTTCTAACTCTGTTATTTGATTTTAATGCTAGCTAAGTTGCTTAAATATATCGTAAATATTTTACTTAAATGCAAGTAACTAAGCTTTTACACTAATTAAGATATGAGTGACGTAAAACATAACCTCAGTTAGAAAGGCTGCTATAGGTTGAAAATAAAAAAGCGACGTTAGCCGCTTTTTTGACTGATGCTAAACTGAACCACTAAAGGCCGTTTAAGATCTCATCACTTAATGTCAGCTCATCGTTACGGTTCACATTTATACCTGCAGATATGATGCTACGTGCAATCTCTTTAGCTTGTTCAAGCGAATGCATCTCATAAGTACCGCACTGGTATTCGTTCAGCTCTGGAATTTCTGATTGTTCAACCACAGCTAACACATCTTGCATTGCTGCCAACCAAGCATCCGCCACAATAGACTCTGAAGGCGCACCAATTAAGCTCATATAAAAGCCTGTACGGCAGCCCATTGGCGAAATATCAATAATCTCTACATTGTCACCATTAAGGTGGTCACGCATGAATCCAGCAAAAAGGTGCTCAAGCGTGTGAATACCTCTTTCGCTTAATATCTGTTTATTGGGTACGCAAAAACGCAGATCAAACACGGTTATTGTGTCGCCTTTAGGGGTAGACATGGATTTGGCAACTCGAACAGCAGGTGCGTTCATTCGAGTATGATCCACGGTAAAACTATCTAATAACGGCATAATGAGTCTCCAATTGCGCTTTCTAATTGAGCATGAGGTAGGTTACAGCCTAAAGCGACTGTAAGTCGTTTTTATTATAATCAATGATATTTACTCAGCCCCGCCCTGTAGTCAACATCAGCGTCATAAACTTTTTTCAATGACTTATCAGCTATATTTATAAGCAAATAAATCACACAAAAATATATTTTCCAGAAACATCGCGAACTAACAGCTTAAAAGTAGGATACACAGCAGTATATGAATTGCAGCTGGTGTTTAAAACAGCTTTAAAATAACGCATTGATTCACTATATACCTATCCCACTTGAAAATGCTCGTTTCAGAGCTGTTGTGCTAGTTCAATTCTAGGCGCGTTAACGTGGAAATGGTTATTCCCTTTTAAGTTGCCGCAACAACGAAGTGGGCTTGAACAACCCCTTCCTCGATGGGCGTTTCTTATATAAAAAGCATGGGCTTTACTCTGTGTAACTGATTTTACTAAGGGAGCAACCATTTAGCTGCAATCAATGGCTCGCCTACATGGCCTAGTATGTTCCTGACATGCTAAAGGCATTCCCTCCATCCCTGGAGGTCAGATGTAGGTGCTTAGGTTCAGCATGGAGCAATGAACCTGTGACTAAAGCCCATTAAACGCCCACTGAATCCTGCATTTTCAGGTCGGATGGGTATAAGTAAGCTATGGCTCACTGGGGCTTAAACCAAAAAATCACAGCAGTGCTGTGATTTTTGTGCTCTTTCGCTAACGAGCTCTAGCCTTTACATTTTGGCGACGCAGGTACAGCAGACTCGAGTGCCCATTCTTCAGGGGTAAAGGTATGCATAGACAAAGCATGTAATCCTTGAGCAAACTCTTCAGCTAGCGCTTCGTTAACTGCACGGTGGCGACCTATAAGGCGCTTACCTTCGAATTGGCTGCTGCTAATAATCACTTTAAAGTGAGTTTCTGAGTTCGGCGGTACATGATGGTTATGACTTTCATTGATCACTTCTAAATGTGATGGTGAAAGTGCGGCGGTGAGTTTTTCGGTAATGATCTTTTCAACTGACATAACGATGTTCTCAAATGGAATAAATCCGATTGCGGCAGGTTACTGCCATGAGCTAAAAAGATCAACCGTCCGCAAAATTACTGCGACTGGCCGCCACTTAAATAAATGTCATCAGCAGATATAAAGTGGCCAGCAAGCCAAGCGATGGCAAACGATATATTAGATAACGCTCGCTCTTAAGCCTTCAGACACGCCTTCCAATAACTCCAATACACTGGCATTGCTGACCTCGATAGGTAGCAAAACGGTCAACTTAGAGGTAAACATTGTTTCGCCAATCATTGATACATGGACACGGTTAAACTCCATATGTTCGATAGCCAAATCTAAATTAACTAACACATCGACAATATCTCGAGTCAGCCCTGGACGGTCCTTGCAATCAACATTAAAGTTAACCGCCCTTAAATTATGTAGCTCAACACAGGCTGATGCCTCGAACATCAAATTAAGTTTAGGAAACTGGCTTTTAAGCATTGCCTTTAACTGCTCCGCCTTTTCCTCTTCAATCGCTATCTTTAACAATGCAGCAAAATGATGGTCAACTTTAATCACTTTACTGGTTATCCATTCACCACCAGACTCTCGAGTCAACTGTGCAAGTGCTTTAATCACCCCTGGTGTCACTTCGCCCAGCACCGTTGCTATGAACATTTTTTTCATTGAAAACTCCTAACTGTCGCTAAAGCTGAATGGAAAATTGTTGGCCAGTATATTGCTGAAAACATTCACGATGACTACCAATCCTCCTGCGGCTAAATTCAGCATAGAGTAAATATTTACCGTAAAGTGCGAACTGGATAGCAAAAAATGTATAAATTGACAGCAAATTTCAAGCCTGATGAAAATCCACTATCAACTTTCTAAAAGTATAGTTAATTCTCGTTTGTTTCACTCGCATTCGCTTAGGCAGCGCATGCTCCCAATGTTGTTGCATCGGCCAATGCATGATCAATAGATCGCCACTATTCAATGTTAAGACGGTTTTTTCTTTGGTCAGTTTATTGCGAATAAAAAAGTCTCGACTTGCACCCAATGTTACCGAAGCAATATCACTACCTGACTCTATCTCTTTTTCGTCATCGCTGTGCCAGCCCATCGATTCAGTACCGTCTCGATAGCAATTAACTAATACACCGTTACTCATCAATGAATAATCTCGTATCAGTTTGAGCCTTAGTTTTTCAGCATATCTAGGCCAAGGCAAAGCCTCAATAAACAAACCCGAATAGAAATAATCACATCCTTTATCGGCAAACCAAACTTGGCTGCGTGGTATTGGATGGCTTTTGCCATATACTGTTAATTCTGGGCGTGTCATTGGGTAGCTCTTTGCTTCAATTAACAAAGCCTGCTGCTGAGCTTGATTGAGGTATCCCCGTATTAAAGTGTACGGCGCAGCACTTTTGTCATCATACAACGCCTTTACAGTTTGATTATCAGCTGCAGTGGGCAGCAAGGGCTCTTGCTCATCGAAACCAAAGCCTGCTTGTTTCATGGTCCCTCCTCTCAAATCTGAATAAAATGGGTATAGATATAAGCTTACGTCTAACATATACCTAAGATCATAAATCTGCGATAATACGCGCCCTCATTTATTTGGTACTTATTGGCTTATGACAACACAACTTTCAGTAGCGGGCATCGAGCTCGAACTCTTCCGTTACCCTAGCAGACAAGAGTCAAACCTGCAGGCCTGGGACGCTGCCGATGAGCACCTAATAAAACACTTAGTCGATAATGAGCAAAAAGCCGTTAACACCGCAATTGTAAACGATAGCTTTGGCGCACTAACCGCAGGCTTGTTATCAATCGATTCGGGCTGGCCGCTTACGCTTGAGACAGATGCAAAAACCAGTTTGTTGGGCACAACTCAAAACTTAGCCCGTAACCAGTTAAATGACGCTAGCCTTACCTGGGTTAATAGCCGTGATGAATTGCCACAAGGTATCGAGCTGGTATTGATGAAACTGCCTAAAAACCTCAATTACTTTAGCCACCAACTAAAGAGGTTATCGCAAGTTTTACCTGCAGGTACACAAGTGTTGATTGGCGCTAAAGCTAAATCAATAAATAAATCATTGCTAGAAACCATCGCCCGCAGCCTTGGTGAAGCCAGCGCAAGCTTAACTTGGAAGAAAACCCGGGTAATTACCTGTATCGCCGATGGTAAAGCGCGCGCTTTACCCATGACCACCAATTGGTCGGTTCCAGAGTGTAAACTGCAGATAAGTAACCTAAGCAACGTTTTTGCAGCCAGTAAGCTCGACATTGGCGCTCGCATCATGCTGGATAATATGCCTAAAGGTGATTTTAAATCGATAGTCGATTTAGGCTGTGGTAATGGAATTTTAGGTCTGCATGCCAAACAGTGCTTTCCAGAAGCTTATATCCACTTTATTGATGATTCTGAAATGTCGGTGGCGTCGGCAAGAGACAATTGGGCGCTGAACAAGCTCGATAACCCGGCACTGGTTGGTGAGCAAGCGACCTTTGCGTGGGATGATTGTTTAACTCATATGAGCGAAGGCTTCCGCCCGGACCTCATATTGTGCAACCCTCCCTTTCACCAAGGTGAGGCGATTACCGACCATATTGCCTGGCAGATGTTCCTTGATGCATTTAGGCGCTTAAAGAATGGCGGGATTTTACATGTTGTAGGCAATCGTCATTTAGCCTACCACGTTAAGCTACAACGTATTTTCAAAAACTGTACCACGGTAGCCTCAAACGGAAAGTTTGTTATATTACAGGCGCAGAAAATCAGTAAGAAAGCGCAAGAGCCTGAAATAGAAGACAATCACTTAGAGTCACCACATCCACAAAGTGCGTTGTACGGTAAGCCTAATAGCTAAGTTTATAGCGAGTTATCGAAAGCGGTGAGCCATTCGCTCACCGTTTTCACTTGCTAGAAAGTCATTTTATTCTACCTGTACTAATACCCTATCGACTAACTGCAATGCTGTTGTCATTCCCGATAAATCACTATGAACCAAACCATTCTTTCCAGAGTGATGCCCACGGCCAACGAGTGCCATTTGTGACAATACAGCAGGCTTGTCAAAGTCAATTTCAGTTTCATAGATCACAGACGGCTGCGCTGAAAATCCTTCGCCAGAATATACCGCGTCATTGGGAAAACGATCACTACTGTAGTAGTGGTTGAAATCGAATGACTGGTTCATCTCTAACTTAAGCTTATAACGGCCAGTTAGAGTCTCATCGACGCCCACTCGATAGACGAAATTATCCATCATTGTTGCCCCCGTATAGGCGTCAGCAATAAGCTTACCTTCAAACGGTTGATTTTCTTTCTCACCAATGACCATCATTTTATGTAGGAAAACGGGCAAAGATTCGACCCGAAATCGTGTCTTACGAGTTTCAGGCTCAACCACCAGCTCGAATGCTTGCTCTATGGTAAACCCCTCCCTGTCAAAGGGGTTTTCAGTGAAAACATACTCTTTATCCCGCTGAGAAACTCTGTTTTCAAAGTTGTTAGTCGCCAATTTTTCAGTCACATATATTGGTTGAACAAAATCCCCTTCAAGAGTTTCTAGCCATATAGCATACTGCGGCCATTGAAATGCTCTTCCAGCTTTAAACTCAACCGTCAGCTGGTTAACAGAAGGTGCGTCTAACGTTTTGTCCAATACAATATAACGTAGCTCATGTTTACTCCCTGCCAAGTCACTGGCTCTCATCGTCATGCCCCACTGGTAAAACTGCTTAATAGGCTGCACACCAAACCAAGACATGGCTGTGAGCAATGCGATAAAACCAACAGCAATTGGCAGTGTCATTTTATAGCGAGATTTGTTTCCCCAAAAGCGTAACCTTAAATAGCCTTTAAGTGGGGTAAAGTTATTTTTAAGGTGCCAACAAGCGGCAAGCAGGAGACAAAATCCGATAACTGTGTGTAATGTTGCAACGGCCACATTGTGGCTATAAACAAACATTAAAATCGAGGTAACAAGCATCACTGAAATACTTGCAAGCACAGTAAGACTAACCAGTGCGCGAATATTGAACCATCGTTGTAACATAAGCCATTATGGGTGAGGAAATGATAGTTATCACTTTCTATAATCTCAAATGGTGACGCCACAAAAACTTTCTAAAATTTTATAAAATCATTATTTATTAGTTAATTAACGATTGCCAAATAATAATAGGCAGCGCATGTTGTTCAATGCTCTTCTTTGCAGCTTCCAAATAAAAGTCCGACTCCGTCGCCCTACCTTGCTGTAAATAAAAAGCGGCTAACGCCAATTTGACATTGCTTATGCCCATAGGACAATAGATCATTTGATGGAACGACAATGCCTGTAAAAGCGATGCTTCAGCATCAATAAACTGCCTCCCTTCAATATAGAGTTCTCCTTCTAACTGGTGAGCGTACCCAAGATAAAGTAGATCGTGATGTTCAACACTATGGGCTATTGAATCTGTTAGCGCTTGCTTACTCGCCGCTTTATCATTGCCAGCATAGCTCATGGCAAGCCAGTAGTAGAAGCGACCAATCGCTGGAGAGTTATTTGCTTTAAAGTTGTTGTCACTGCGGATAACCTTTCCTTCTATGGCATTAAGCAACAGCTCTCGCCCTAGCAACAACCTGCTATCTTGAATATACCACTGGGCTAGCAACAAGCGAACACTGCTATTATTAGGTTCTATCGCTAACGTACTTACTAACATCTTCCGAGCCTTTTCACTCTCTCCAGCTTTTCGACTATTCACAGCTTGGTAAATAAGCTCATTTTTCAATTCAGTTTCAAATTGCTCTCGAAGACTCGCAGCACCTGATCCAATATATTGATTAATCACACGTGCGAGTTGCAGTAAACTATTGTCGACGCTGTTGCTAAAAAGCACACCTGCAACGCTTGAATCAACGAAATGCAGCCTGTAGCTAAGCTGGTAATCCCTAACCGTACCGTGTAGTTCTGTTTCTACAACTAAATTCGCCCCAGTTTGAGCAAAAACCTTATCTATTTCACTTCCTTGATAACTGCTATTTCGCGACAGTTTTCTTACCAGAGGCAACACATACTCAGTGCTCATTACCTTGCCACGGTTATTTAATTTACCAATTAACTGATCCATCGCTCCCAATGGAACCCATTGATGATCTTGCCCAATAACATGATTACTGACTGGCAATATGACGATGGTTCCAGCAGTCAGATCTATAACACTGGTTTTGTTCAGGCTCATCACTAGCGTAAGCCCTACAGCAATGATTATAAGTAGTGCAAAAACTAGCTTGGCGGTGGTTTTTTTGAAGAGTTCTGCGAGTGCTATTTTTGACTTTTCAGGCTCAATTGATCCGGTCTGCGTCGCGGCTTTAACGTTATAGCCAACAGACGATACCTTTTCTAGACAATGCTCCCCCATTACTTGCTCATGGTCATTTGCAGTTGTTAGCGGCGCAATCCACGCATAGCCTTTTCTGGGAAAGGTTTGGATGACTTTTATTGGAGAGAATAAGCGCCGTATTTCGCTAATAGTTTGAAATAATACCTGCTCATCACATTCGATATCGTCCCAGACAGTGCTAAGCAATGAACTTTTTGTGCATATCTCATCAGTGGATTCAATCAAACTTAGCATTAGCGTTAAAGTTTTAGGTCTAACTTCAACAATGCGATCGTCAAAATAGATTGCTCTTTGACGACAACAAATTTTAAAACCATCACCGAAAAATACTTGCTGCAAGCCCTGTCCTTGATAATAAACATTCCATAATACGTTGAATATTATCTTAAAAAAGACGAAGGAAACAGCAAAACACTTAGAACAATCAATTACACCTTATTGATTAGATTATGAGTTAAGTTACCATTTTGAAAGCGCTATAAATCCTTAACGGCTTCAGGCGTTTGAGTAATCTCGCTATCGTCACTGACTTGATGCTCTGAACTTGGCGGCGCAAACAAGGATTGCCAGCGCTGCTTAATCGAACGATTAGGCGCAAAAAGCTCTCTAAACATATCGCGCCATTCAGTAAAGGTCACCACTAATGGATTAAAGCTATTGATAGGTTTGGTTATACCGTATTCAACCGTTTCGACTTCCTTTTCAAATGTACCAAACATGCGATCCCAAATAATAAGAATGCCAGCGTAGTTTTTGTCGATATATTGCGGATTACGACCATGGTGAACCCGGTGGTGAGAAGGCGTATTAATCACCCACTCTAAGATCCCTAAAGATTTTATCGCCTGAGTATGAACAAAGAACTGCAAACCTAAATTAAGCAGTACCACGAACACCACCCAGTTAGGATCAAAACCTACGACCACCAGTGGCAACCAAAAAATCCACATCCCCGCCAGTGGGTACATTAAACTTTGCCTGAATGCAGTGCTGAAATTCATGTTCTCTGAGCTGTGATGCGCCACATGCGCCGCCCACATCCAACGAATACGGTGACTTGCCCGATGGAACCAATAGTAACAAAAGTCTTGTGCAACCATCAGCGCTACAAACGTACCAGCATTCATCTCAATATCAAATAAACGCCAACCAAAAAACAGCAGATACAACTTAGCAATAAGTAGTCCTGTAAGAATATCTGTTAATTGGTGCATCGCCGCTAAACCAAAATTACACAATACTTCAGGCAAGTGATAACGCGCATTAAGTGGCAGCCTATTTCGCCTATCTCCTATATACCACTCCAGTAAAATACAGACGAAAAAGATTGGCGCGAGTACCAAAAGCAGTACTTCGGGGTGTGAGATCAGTGAATTAAAATCCATCTTGTTATCCATTTCCTATAAATCCTTTTTCATTACCAACGAGCAAAGTGATCTTCAGTTAAGCCCAATACATTATCTAACTGATGCTTATGACCTAAATTATCGATGATATGGCCGCTGTAATGACCTAGGTACTGTCTAAAGTTACTCTTTATCAACCAAAGGTTCAGTTTTTCCTGGCGGCAGTTAAGCGGTGTAAAGCTGAGTTCAACTTGGCCATTGTCGGAATAGATCCGCCACCCCCCTGCTTGCTGATCTTTTGTTCTTTGGCGAGTGAAATCAAAGTGAACCGCTCCCAGTAAATGCCGCTCACCATCAATCCAAAATGCATTTTCATTGCAGCCAGTCTCATTGACTCCTGCCGCTAGGTTCAATCCAATACTGCCAGTATCAGTTAGCGCATTAATACTTGCCCAACGCCAGCTAGTTTCTCGGCGCATGAAACCCGCACTGAAATCATAGCCTGCAGTAACTCTTTGCAATGGTTGTGGCTCGTGGCTAATCACCAACTTACCTTGTACAGTTAATGCATTATGTTTTTGAGTGTAAGTCCAACCGCTGTACCCAGTTGGATTACACATTGCCATGGGCAAACTCAATGGCTCAGGTTGTAGAGTCAGATCCGCTTCTATGCCAAGGGAATTGAGCTTTACTCGCCACAATCCCTGCTCAATATCAAACCGAATCTCACCTTTTGCGCCTTTGATGCTGGCATTGCCTTGCATTGGAGATTCGGACATTTGATATCCCATACCCAACGGTTTAAGCCAGCCAGCTTCAATCAAGCTATTTTGCTTAACGTCATACAGATAACAAAATGCACTTCCAACGTAACGGATATCTGCAAGCGCAACGCCGATAATGTAATGGGGAGTGACAATACTGACAAACTGGAACTGTTTATAATCGAATCGATTTGCCCACTTCGAAGCAGGTTTATCCATTTCATCAAAGTAGCGAAACTTATGAACGCCAAGTTCATTAACCGGACCATCAAAGTGCCCATATACTGGCAAGCCAGTATCATCTATAAGAGATTGCGGCGCCGCCAAGCTAGTCAATATTTTAGGTGTCCATGGTACGCTATTTGAAGACATTAATAGACCATCCCTCTGTATACATTTGACCTTTTACTCTAACTGGAACTGACGTAGGTTAAAAGCGATTAGCGTATTTTTTGTTATCAAACTGTAAAACACCGCCAGTTGACGATAAAGAAGGATGCCGAAAAGTCAGTGTAAGATAAAAGGGGTTTTAGAGAAGGTAATGATGTGACGCCTTTAGTAAAGGCGTCATTTTTTGCTCAATTAAGCTTGCTAAAATTGATAGCTTATACCGAAGTTTAAGTTCTGCGCGGTTAGCTGCTGAACAGGGATATATTGATATTCAATGTTCATACCAAAGCCGGAGTGAAACCGAACCTCCCAACCGACTGCAGTGTACAGATCTTGGTCGCTTTCACTTTCATTAGTGAATTCGCCACTAGAAAATGGACGACCTTGCTCATAGCTAAGTTCATTCGCACTCACACCTAACTTGGCATATAAGCGGTTTCTTTCTGACAACATATATTGACCATATAGAGTGGCTCTAAAACCTGAATACTCGACATTCTTAATACCAGTAAAGATACTTGTAAATGCAGAGGCTATTCCAGCATCCCCTGCAAAGTAGCCCGCTTCAACACCAAAGTTATCGTGCCACATATAGCGATAGTAGAGGTCATAAACAAAGTTATCACCATCGCCTGAGTCATCATCCGCTAACCCATCAAAATCATTAAAACCATAGCCCACACTACCACCAACAACATGTTCGCCTTGAGCAGCCATAGCACCACAACTCAATAACCCCGCGACAACGAATGTTAAAATACGCATATTGATTCCCTTAATACACTTTAAGATACGTAGTTAAATCTACTAATCTATTAATAAACAAACAGTTTACTTACACTGCAATTGCATCATATATCGATATTTACAACAGAATCCACCAAAAAATCAGCCTAAAGCGCTAACGCATCAAAAGTTATCTCAACTGTGGAATTCAGATCCTGTTCTGGTATGCTGATGCCATCTAACTTTTGACAAAAACAGTGAAAATGAAACCTCTTATTTTAGTGATAGCCGCAGCATTTACCGTTATCGGTTGCGCCAGTCAGGCACCAACTCATATTGCATTAAACCCTGAAGTTCCAAATATTATCCAGCAAACAGATATTGAACTGCCCATCGCTGTAGATACCATTGATACTCGTTCAGCCAATTTTATTGTTAGATTTAACGATGGTGATAAAGCCGCTCGCCTTGTGAGCCCGAGTGAAGCCCCCCGAGTACAGATAGATCAAGTGTTTAGGGATGGATTTTCACAAGCAGGTTACCGCGTCGATCCTAGTTCAGTTAAACACCTGCAGATCCAGCTAGAACAGTTACTCACCGACGTTGATGAAGGCACCTTTGGCTTTGAGGCTAATAGCCAAATCGTTATCAATGTTATTGCACAAAACAGTAATCAATCTTTGACCAAACGATACCGCGCTAAAGGCTTGTTGAAAGGACCGTTCAGCGCCGATTTTGCCACTCTAGAGCTGGAAATGAACAAGTTACTCGGTGAGTTAACCCACGATATTATTAACGACCCAGAACTAAATCAGTTCATTCAGCAATAAATACCGCAATACTCATAGATACAGTAAAGGAAGATTATGAAATCTTGGATGATAAAATGTATTAGCCTAATCGCAATTGTACTTACACCTCTTGCCAATGCCGTTGATATTCAACCCAATACGCTTTACCCACAGGTTGAATTTGATACTAGCATGGGAAAAATTGTGGTTGAGCTCGATAGAACCCGAGCACCGCTTACCGTTGATAACTTTCTTACTTATGTGGTGAAGGGTCACTACGACAATACGCTGTTCCACCGTGTTATTGCAGATTTCGTCGTGCAGGGTGGAGGGTTGGACTTAAATAAAGAGGAGCGCCCAACAGATAAGCCTATCGTCAACGAATCAGGCAATGGTCTATCTAATCTCACAGGTACAATTGCCATGGCCCGCGAAAATGAGCCACATACCGCCACCAGCCAGTTTTACTTTAACGTGGTAGATAATGAAAAGCTTGATCCCTCTTCACGTCGCTGGGGCTACGCAGTATTTGGTGAAGTCACCTCAGGCATGGAGATACTTGCCGCGATGGCGCTCGTACCTACAGAGTTTAATAACAAGCTTGAATGGCCCGACTTTCCGATTGAAGATATCATCCTTAAGCGGGCAACATTATTACCTAGAGACTAGCTAATCAATAATTTGCGGATATTTTATAAAATATCTAAAAAATATTGAGCAAAAGATCTAAAAGTAGTTCTATACTGATATTGCTAAAGCAAAAGGAGGCGGTTCAATGACACCAAATCAGTTCATTGATGATAAAGCGCCCCAGCTGGCTTTCTACGGAAAAGCTTTTTTGAGTAATCAACTCGATTTCAATGAAATCCAGCTATATCTATGGGACACCCTAGAAGAATGGCAGATGTATGACCATCAGGGTGATGCGCAAACGGATATGGAACGTGTGTTTTGGCACCTACTGCATGCCTTTGATAGATGGCCCTGCTGGGCCATCAGAGGTAATCAGTTCTTGAGGCAACAAGTAGACGACTGTTGCGACTACCTCAGTATTGGTGGTCAAATTCCTCAAGGATGTGTAGGGATCAGGCCTTAGTTCTTATCTAAAGCTAAAACTAAAAGCTACACCCCAAGCCCAAACCTATTCGGTTTGGGCTTTTTAGTGGGCCAAGCCTTTTCACCATCGCACAATTAGTCAGTTACACGAGTTTCAATAGACAGTTAGCGAGTCAGATCTATATTATTTCCTTGAACCCAAACTCACCGCACCGTAAGCTAGCTCTATCTTTACTCGTTAAGCAAGCATATGCCTTCAGTAACCAAGCTCTCCTATTTCCAACGCATTAAAGATTCACTCTCCATCTACTGCCATAAACGGGTGCTGAGCCTGTTGCTGCTTGGTTTTTCTGCAGGCTTACCCTTGATGCTGGTTTTTTCAACATTATCTTTTTGGCTCAGAGAAGCGGGAGTTGATAGAACCGCTATCGGTTACTTCAGCTGGATAGCTTTAGTTTATGGTTTTAAATGGGCATGGTCGCCACTCGTTGATCGTATGTCATTACCCTTATTTACCCGCTTTTTAGGTCGCCGCCGAGGCTGGATGATTTTCGCGCAACTGACTTTGGTGCTTGCCATCATAGGAATGAGTCAAAGTGATCCCTTGGTCGATATTGATAAGCTTGCACTATTTGCCCTGATGGTTGCTTTTGCCTCAGCAACACAAGACATTGTTATCGATGCATTTAGAATTGAATCCGCTTCAGAAAAGATGCAAGCAGCATTAGCTGCCGCCTACCAAGTGGGTTATCGCAGTGCGATGATTATCGCGACCGCGGGCGCATTAACGATTGCAGCCTGGGTTGAACCCAGCAGCGAGGCTTATAGCCTCGAATCTTGGCAAACAGCTTATTTAGCAATGGCAGGCCTAATGTCGATAGGTATTATCACCACCCTGTTTAGTGCCGAACCGCAAGTAGAAGCTAAAGAGGCTGATGCAAAAGAAGCTGAGCTTAAACAAAAGTTTTCACAGCGATACCCGCGAGTACTAGCTGGCGCTCTATCTTGGCTATACACCGCAAGCGTATTGCCTTTTCTTGATTTCTTTAAACGCTACGGCAAAAGCGCATTGCTGATCTTGTTATTAATCTCTACCTATCGCATCTCAGATATCGTTATGGGCGTAATGGCTAACGTATTTTACGTCGATATGGGATTCTCTAAAGCGGAAATTGCGACTTTAAGTAAAGTCTACGGTCTGATTATGACCCTTGTGGGCGCAGGGGCTGGCGGACTATTGGTTGCTAAATATGGCACCATGAAAACGTTGTTTTTGGGTGCGTTTCTCGTAGCGACTACCAACTTACTGTTTGCTTATCAAGCGGTACTTGGTTATAACGTGCCGTTTTTAACGCTGGCGATCTCAGTCGATAATTTTAGTGGGGGCGTCGCCACTGCGGCCTTTATCGCTTACCTATCGAGTCTGACGAGTACTGGATACAGCGCTACACAATATGCGTTATTATCCTCAATTATGTTGCTGTTTCCTAAGTTTGTTGCCGGCTTCTCTGGCGCTTATATCGATGCCTATGATTACGTCAGCTTCTTTATCGGTGCCAGCTTAATCGGTTTCCCAGTGCTAGGCCTAATTATCCTGGTACAAAAATATGTCCCACATACAAACACGGTTTCAACTGAAGATTTAGCGCAACAAAAAGAACTCAGCAGTTAACTGTGAGCTCTTTGAACTGTCGATGCAGACGAACCTATTTAGTGCGTTAGTCTGCGTCAAATAGGTTAATCGCGAAAATTATTAAATTGAAACGGCTGGCCAAGGTCAGCTTCACGAGCTAAAGCCATTACAGCTTGTAGATCATCACGCTTCTTACCTGTTACCCGTACAGAGTCTCCTTGAATTGAGGACTGTACTTTAAGTTTGCTATCTTTTATCAGCTTAACCAATTTCTTAGCAATTAACGTCTCGATACCCTCTTTAAACTTCACTCGTAAAGAGAAGGTTTTACCGCTATGTACCGCTTTGTCATCAACATCCATCGACTTAGGATCGACATTTCGCTTGCTCATCTGCATACGCAGAATATCGACCAACTGCTGGCATTGAAAGTCATCTTCAGCAGACAGCGTTACCACGTGATCTTTATACTCGATGCTCGCTTCTTTGCCACGAAAATCGAAACGGCTCTTTAATTCGCGTACCGAGTTGTCTACAGCGTTACGTAATTCGACTTCATTCACTTCTGAAACAATATCCATTGAAGGCATGCGTTTGGCTCTTAAAGGTTAATTTGAGCGTATTTTACCCCACGAACAGCGGCGACTTGAAGAGCCGATCAAGATTAAATTGATAGTAAGCATAGTTATTGGTGACTTTAATCGGCTATTTTTCTATGATGACAACAAATATCTTTAGTGTGTATGATGTGATCAATCGACAGAATATATTCAAGCTAGCCCTAGCGATAACCTTAGTGGTTGTCAGTTACTTGGTTTTTTCAAAGCCAAGCTACAACATCAACACCATCCCTCACTTTGATAAAATTGGTCATATAGGTAGCTTTTTTGTTCTCTCATACTTAACCTACTTCGCCTTTAAGCCCAGATGGTACATATTGGCTATTGTGTTAGCTTTCTATGCTATTTTTATCGAAATGGTTCAATCACAACTCTCTTATCGTAGCGCCTCTTTTGCCGATGTTATCGCAGACATGATTGGTATCCTGTTGTTTTACTTTACCCAGTGGCTATATAACAGATACTTCAAAGCCAGCAGATTTGTTGACAATAGTGCCAGTTAACAATGCGCTGTTTATTCAAAGAGTCTAACTAGAAATGAATGCTAATCGCTATTATTCAGTAATCAAAAACCACCAGTTACCTCAGGTATCTATTATTGGTGCTGGTGCGATTGGGCAACTCATTTATCAACAGCTCTCCAGCTCAAAGACTCAAGTTAACTTCATTGGCCGCACTGAAAAATCGCAGCAACAAGCCGTTACCTATACCAATCTAGCGCAACAGCAAACAACTTGCACCGCGATGATTGTAGGCCGTAATGATTGGTCCCTGCAGCTAGTAAATACAAAGCTGCTCATTGTTTGCGTAAAAGCCTATCAAGTAGTGGCTGCACTTAAACCTATCATTAAGTTACTTAATCACGATTGTCACATTTTATTATTGCATAATGGCATGGGACCACATTTAGAGGTCAACAACATGCTAAATGGACAAGGTTTAAGCTTAGGTACGACCTCCCAAGGCGCGTTGAAAAAATCAACATGGCACACTCAACAAACAGGCCAAGGAGTTACTCAACTGGGTCATTTCACAGGCCCCCTGATGAGTGAAACAATCAAAAGTTCGCTATTATCAAACATTCCACAAAGCCAGTGGTTTGAAGATATATTGCCCATGCTTTGGCAAAAATTGGCAATTAATGTCGCTATCAACCCAATGACAGCAATACATGATTGTCGTAATGGAGAACTGGCTGCAGCCCAGTATCGAAACACTATCACTGCGGCGGTGACTGAACTAGCACAAGTTGCAGCAGCTGAATCAATTGTGCTTGATTTAGAGGGGCTACTAACTCGGGTTTACCAAGTCATCGAGCTGACTGCAGCAAACTACTCTTCAATGCATCAAGATGTTCATCACCAACGTAAAACCGAAATTGAATCAATTAATGGTTTTGTGGTGCAGATGGCAAGCAGGCATGCGCTCCGTGCAGAGATAAATCAGCAGCTATTAGCCAGCATTACAACGCTAGAACAAGGCTATTTGAGCAACGCTTAATGCTCATCCTTCGTTAGATTATTTGTACCATCATTGCCAAACCCTGTCTTTGCAGCTTCCAAGCAATATTCTGAATTCCGACTAAAATTAAGCCATTACTCCCTACCGACAGACTTAGCCGGAAAGACAAAAGGCGCGCTTGATGCAAAGAGAACAATGGAACTCAAGAACAGGCTTTATTCTTGCCGCCGTCGGCTCAGCAATTGGCTTGGGCAATATCTGGCGTTTCCCCTACATGGCTTATGAAAATGGCGGTGGTGCGTTTTTCATTCCTTACCTCTTTGCCATGCTCTCTGCCGGGATCCCATTTATGATAATGGAGTTTAGCCTCGGCCATAAATACCGCGGAGCAGCCCCTAAAGTATTTGCCAAGCTTGGACAAAGTATTGGCCTTAGGCTGGAGTGGTTAGGTTGGTTTCAGGTGTTCATTGCCGCAGTCATTGCCGTTTATTATGTGGCTATCATCGGTTGGGCCATGTCTTATCTGGTTTTCTCAGTCACACAAAGTTGGGGAGCCGATACAAATGAATTTTTCTTTAAAAGTTACCTGCAGCTAGGTGACAACTCGCCGACTAAACTAGGTGACTTTCAGTTTCATATCGCACTGCCAATGACCCTAGCCTGGGCCATTACCAGCTTGGCGGTTTATTCAGGTGTTAAAGCTGGTATTGAACGTGCTAGTAAAATTATGATGCCACTACTGTTTATTATGGTGTTATTGCTGATAGGTCGCATCATTATGCTGCCCGGTGCATTAGAGGGATTAGATTATCTGTTTCGACCCGATTTCAGCAAGATTCTAGATGCCAAGGTGTGGTCGGCGGCTTATGGACAGATATTCTTCACCTTGAGTGTCGGCTTCGCGATAATGATTGCTTACTCAAGTTACCTGCCTGAAAAGTCAGATATCAATAACAATGCCTTTATGACCGTATTAATAAACTGCGGTTTCTCCATTCTTGGCGGTATCATGATTTTCGCGGTTCTTGGCTATATGGCAGCAGAACAATCTAAACCGATCACAGAGGTTGTAACCTCTGGCGTTGGGCTGGCCTTTGTCACCATCCCTGCCGCTATTAATTTGCTACCTATACCTTATATTCTTGGGCCACTGTTCTTTTTAGCACTGGTGGTAGCGGGGCTCAGTTCACACATATCAATTATTGAGGCTGTGGTATCCGCCGTCATCGATAAAGTGAATATCTCAAGAAAAAAAGCCGCACTACTAGTCTGTGGTCTTGGTTATGTCACCTCTCTGGCGTTTTCTACCAATGGCGGCTTGCTGCTGCTCGATCTAGTCGATTACTTTATTAATAATGTCGCACTGCTAACAAGTTGCTTGATAGAGCTGCTTATTATGGGTTGGTTGTTTAAACTGGCTAATGTACGCGAATACGTCAACCACTGTAGTGAGTTTAACGTAGGTCAATGGCTCGTCATCTGCTTACGCTTTATTAGCCCGGTCATGCTAGCGGGGATCCTTTTCAAAAACCTTATCAACACCATTCAAAATGGCTACGGCGATTACCCTGTTGCCGATCAACTGTTTTTAGGTTGGGGCCTTATCGCTGTCATGCTTTTTTGCGCAATTTTTATTGGTCTTGTATCTAACCTGCACCTACCTGAGGAGCGTAAACCATGAGTACAGGCGCAATGATAATGATGATATTGGCATTGATAATCACTTGGGGCGGCGCTGCAGTTTGCCTCTCTATTGCGATGAAAGCGTCCACAAAAAAATAGCCGCTGTATGCTCAAGATGTTGACTAAGGAAACACTAGGGCTTTGGCAAGGATTGTTACTTGTACTTATCAGTATCAGTCCCTAAACTCTATGCACCAAAAAACTTTAACGCTAAGCCTTTGATGAGTATGATTAGATTAGCTCTTGCGAAATTGTCACTACCAGTAAGCCCAGCCTCAAATATGAGTACTAGAACTCATATTTGGTTGTATCTTGCCGCAGTATCGCTCACCGTATTTAGCGTCATGTTTCTTGACCGGAATATCGCCACTTGGATGCATCAAAACAGCCACGCCAGCCATATTTTTAAGCCTTTAAGCCAAATGCCTCTGCTATTTGAAATACTTTCGGCTTTGGTCATCATCAGCTGTTTGACCTCAAAAGGTCGAAAGCACTTCTCAAGCCTAGCGTTTAGCTTAGGCATAACTTTAATCCTTGCGACGACCTTTCGTCTTGGAGCCAAATTCATTTTTGGCCGTACTTGGCCAGAGACATGGATTCATACAGACACTGGTAGCAATCCCTCTTGGATCAACGACGGCATTGAAGGCTTTCACCCATTCGCAGAGGGTCTAGCTTACAACTCATTCCCCTCGGGCCATGCTCTATTTACTTACGCACTGGTGAGCGTGTTTTGGTGGCGTTTCCCACAGCTTAAAATCGTGTGGATATTGGCGATGCTAGGCGCAATTGTAGGCCAGTTAGGGCAAAATTATCATTACTTAGGCGACCTCGTCGCCGGCGCGACCTTAGGCATCTTCACTGCTCATGTGTCGATAAAGCTGACCTGTTACTTTATACAGCAGCTTGAGCGGTAATATAGTCTACATATACCCGTGCAACTTGAAGGTGCAGGATTCAGTGGGAGTTTAATGGACTTTAATCACAAGTTCATTACTCCATAATGAACCTAAGCACCGACATCTGACCTCCAGGGATAGAGGGAATGCCTTTAGCATGTCAGGAACATACTAGGCCATGTACGAGGCATTGATTGGCATGAATGGTCGCTCCCTTAGTCAAATCAATAACGCAGAGTAAAGTCCATGCTTTTTATATAAGAAACGCCCATCAATGAAGGATTTGTGCCAGCCCGCTTCGTTGTTGCACTAACTTAAAAGGGAATTGCCATTTCTACATTAATGCGCCTAGCGTTGAACTGGCACAATGCCTCTGAAACCAGCGTCTTCAAATAGAGCTGGGGTAATCCTCAAAACAGTTCGAGTGGACAATGCTCTACCGTTAACCCCACATCACTAAAATGGCAGCGGTAGCAATCATCACTAATGCAGCAACATCTTTTATTTTAACCTTTTCTTTTAACCAAAAAGCGGCAATAAGCAAGGTGAAAAACACTTCTATCTGACCAAGGGTCTTCACGTAAGGCACACTTTGTAGAGACATAGCACTAAACCAACCGATAGAGCCCAAGCAGCTAGTAACACTGGTCAACAGTGTGAGTTTGGGGCGCTTGAGTAGGTTGTCAATGGTACTTCGATCTACAGCGTAGGCGTATATCACTAGCACCAAGGTCTGAATCGCGACAACAAATAGCAGTACCCAAGCAGCGCGGTGCGGAAACGGCAGGTCAAGACTGAGACTTGCTGCACGTACCCAAAGCGAGGTCAAAGCAAATGCTCCGCCACAAGCAAGGCCAAGCAATACTGTAGGAAATGAGATCTGCTTTAACTTCTGACCGCTACTCATAATAAAAACCGCTACGCCGCCAAGCAATACTCCCAACCAACCAAGCCAAGAGAGGTAAGTACCAAAGAAGACCACACCTAAAATGGCGGCCATCAAGGCTTCACTTTTGGCAAGCCCGGCGCCAACAGCAAAATTTTGCATTTTAAATAGCTTAACCATCATCATCGTTGCAACAATTTGCATTGCCGCCGCAGCAAGCACATAAAGGCTGAAAGTTGGCGTAATGAAGGGTAAACCCACTGGCTTCCATGTATATAAAGCCACTAAATAGATAAGCGCGACAGGCGTCGCCCACAGAAAGCGTGCCAGAGTCACGCCCGCGGTACTGACCTCTTTACTGAGTTGACTTTGAAAGGCGTTGCGCCAAGCCTGCATCGCAGCCGCAAGAAAAGTAAATAAAATCCAACCCATTGTCTATGTGCTTACCAAGTATGAATGTTTGATGGGGATATTATGCAATGGAATCACATCGTGCGCCTTACATTCGCATCAATAGTGAATATTTGTAGCCCCTATACTAAGAATTAATGGCTAGTAGATGAGTACCACCAAGCTGATCTCAAGCTAAACAAAAAAGGACCAAGTAGAGTCAACTTGGTCCTTTTTGTATTTATTCAATATTTAGCTTTAGTGTTGCTTTCTGCCTCTACAGACCGTAGCTATAACTAGAGCCTAACCCTAATGGCAAGCCTATTGACCAATAAAGCAGTAACCAAGCACTCCAAATTGCCATCAGTGCCAAACTAAACGGCAACATCATCGAGATGAGCGTACCAATACCGATATTCTTCACATAGCGCTGACAATACACCACCACTAATGGGAAGTACGGCATCAACGGTGTAATAATATTAGAGCTTGAGTCGCCGACTCTGTAGGCTGCTTGGGATAAATCAGGACTAATATTGAGCTGCATTAACATAGGTACCAATACAGGTCCGATTAACGCCCATTTAGCTGATGACGAGCCAACAAACAAGTTCACAAAACCAACCAGAATGATCATACCAATCACAGTGACTTCGGCTGGCAAGTTAAGTGCTTTAAGGCCGCTCGCGCCCTCAACTGCAATTAACGCTCCGAGGTTCGATGCCGAAAAGGCGGCAACAAACTGCGCACAGAAAAATGCCATTACTATGTAGTGCGACATACCGCTCATTGATTTAGACATCGCCTGAACAACATCACTTGAGTTTTTAAAACTGCCCGTGATGTAACCATATACAAGGCCTGGCAACATAAAGAAGATAAAAATCAACGGCACAATAGATTGCATTAGTGGTGCACTAAAGCTGGTTAGTGAACCATTACTATCTCTGAGCGTGGAACTCTCAGGAAAGGTTAAAGAGAAGAAGCCTACAATAGCGATTAGCATGACTAATGATGCACTTCTAAACGCTTTCATCTCTGTCGGCGTCACTTCATCCATAGCAGGCAGATCGACTTCATCACGATTGACTTTGTGAGTCCGGTTTAGCCTAGGCTCAAGCACTTTATCTGTTAACCACCAAATAAGCAGCGTAATAGGAATACAAGAAGAAGCAGCAAAAAACCAATTATTCAGAGGGTTGACCGAAATACTTGGATCAACAATCTGCGCTGCCGATTGCGTAAAACTTTGCAGTAGTGGATCGATGCCAGACGGAATAAAGTTAGCGCAAAAACCACCTGATACGCCAGCAAAGGCTGCGGCGATACCTGCTAACGGGTGACGCCCCACCGTAAAGAAGATGACACCAGCAAGAGGGATAACAACTACATAACCCGCATCTGTTGCGGTATGAGAGATTATGCCGACCAATACAACAGCTGGAGTCAGTAGTTTGGCTGGGGTGACTTTCAGCATCTGCTTGAGTGCTGTATTGATGAAACCTGAATGCTCGGCAACCCCAACGCCTAGCATAGCAACAAGTACCACACCTAACGGCGCAAACGCGGTAAAGGTGGTCACCATCGAGGTTAGAAAGTGAGTAAGCGCTTCTGCACTGAGTAAATTATTCACGACTATCGGACTGTCGGTACGCGGATCTATCGCATCAAAACTAACGCCTGACAATAAGGCTGATAAGCCCCATACTGCAAACATCAATATTAAAAATAACATCGCAGGGTCAGGTAACTTATTACCGACACGCTCAATTCCATCGAGTGCCTTGCCCAGCATTCCTTGCGGCCCTTCTTCAGCGAGTGCCTGTTTATCTGCTTTCATCATTCAACCTATCTGTTATGAGTCAAGTTTTCGAGTTCGATAAGTCTAATCATAGTTATCAAACTCGTGCTTTTTTTATAACCTAACAGGATAAAGCTTAAGTCTGTAGTCAAACTTAAAAGTAGCAATTAAATGAAGAATAGAGGATGAGTCAAGACTGAATAGAACAGGATATTTTAATTATAAAAAAGCCCTGTATCATCAACACAGGGCTTTTGTCGCGAGAACTCTCGCTGGAAACAGTAAAACTTATTTACTGGTATCAATCGGTGCAAATGACTTAACTAAATCGTCAACCGCTTTCATTTGGGTTAAGTAATTCTCTAATTGATGCAAAGGCAACGCACAAGGTCCATCACACTTAGCATTGTCAGGATCTGGATGCGCTTCGATGAACAAGCCTGCTAAACCTAATGCCATACCACTACGCGCAAGCTCTGTTGCTTGAGCGCGACGACCGCCAGCACTATCACTACGTCCGCCTGGTTTTTGTAATGCATGAGTTGCATCGAAGATCACCGGGTAACCCGATTGCTTCATCTCATCCATACCCAGCATATCAACAACTAGATTGTTATAACCAAAGCTTGAACCACGCTCACATAAAATGATCTCGTCATTGCCCGCTTCATTAAACTTGCTAATGATATGACGCATTTCGTGCGGCGCTAAAAACTGTGGTTTTTTCACATTAATGATTGCGCCAGTCTTAGCCATTGCGACCACTAAATCTGTTTGACGCGCTAAGAATGCTGGCAGTTGAATAATATCGACCACTTCAGCCACAGGTGCACACTGATGAACTTCATGAACGTCAGTGATCAACGGTAGATTAAAGGTTGATTTTATCTCTTCAAAAATCTTCAACCCCTCTTCCATACCTGGACCACGGTAAGAATTTACAGAAGAGCGGTTTGCCTTATCGAACGACGCTTTAAATACGTATGGGATCCCCAATTTCTGAGTCACTTCAGCGTAAGTCTCGGCAATCTGCATTGCAAGATCGCGTGACTCAAGCACATTCATACCACCAAACAACACAAAAGGTTTGTCATTTGCGATTTCAATCGAACCTAAATCAATGGTTTTATTACTCATCAATCTCTTCTCTCTATCAGAGCCAAGACAGTGGTCTTGGCATTATTCATATTAATTCGTACTTGCAAATCTAGCTTGCAACTAGCTGCAGGAGTTGGCCACACATCCATGCCATATAAGTGCCTAAAGCATAGCCCAACACAGCCAGAAGCACACCCACTGGCGCCAAAGCGGGGTGGAATGCAGCAGCTACGACAGGTGCTGAAGCTGCACCACCGACATTAGCTTGGCTGCCCACCGCCATATAAAACAGCGGTGCTTTTATCAATTTAGCCACAATCAACATGAAGCTTGCATGGATCAGCATCCAAATCATACCAATAGCAAAGTACCAAAGGTTATCTGCATCGAACAGTTTTGAGACATCCATGTGCAAACCAATGGTCGCAACCAAGATATACAAGAAAACCGTGGCCACTTTAGATGCGCCAGCCGCTTCCAAATGACGAACAGGGCTGAACGACATAGCTAAACCAATCGTGGTCACCGTGACGATTAACCAGAAGAATTTAGACGTTAAGCTGTAATCGCGGGTCCAAGGGTAGTTAGCTTCAAAGAATGGACCTAAGAAATCGGCGACCACATGGGCAAGACCGGTAATACCAAATCCAATCGCAGCAATCATCATCAAATCATTAAGGCTTGGGATACGAGCATTCTCGGCGTGGTATTTCTCTACCTTCTCTTTTAATGCTTCTAAAGCCGATGTATCGGCGCCAGTTTTAGCATCAATCTCTTTCGCTTTTGACGCCATAAACAGCAGCACTGCCATCCAGATATTCGCCACGATAACGTCTACAGTTACCATGATTGAAAATATATCGCCGCCCGCTTCATAGATCTCTTTCATTGCCGCTTGGTTGGCACCGCCGCCAATCCAACTACCCGCAAGGGTTGTCATACCGCGCCATACAGCTTCTGGGCCGGTGACGCCAAGCACCTCTGGATTGATACTCGATATGATCAAAAGCGCAATAGGGCCACCAATCACAATACCGACAGTACCAGTTAAAAACATGATTATTGCTTTCGGGCCAAGTGATAAAATAGCTTTTAGATCAACACTTAAAATAAGTAACACTAAACAAGCGGGAAGTAGATAACGTGAAGCGACAAAATACAGCTTTGAGGTGTCGCCATCGATGATATTAAAGGTATTGAGCAATGATGGTAAGAAATAACACATCAACAATGCTGGAATGAAAGTATAAAACTTCTTCCAGAAATGATGACTGCTGTTACTGGTGTAAAATACAAACCCTAGCACAACCGCTAAAATGCCAAGCGCAGTGGCATCATTAGTGACCAATGCACTACTGATCGAATCGGAACTACTCATTTTACCCTATCCCCCTGATAGTGGCTGTATTGTTAATAACAATACTTTGCCAAGTTATTATTCTTGTTGTTCAATTTGTTGGTTTAGTAATGGTGTATTTGTACACTCTAATACTAATAGTGGTGTAACGAAAAAAGAGCCATTCGGCTCTCTTTTTTTACGCTTAATGGAACGTTTCGACGTCCTCTTTAAGCTCTTTCAATTGCATCTTTACCAGCTCAATGACAGGGTCATGTGGACTGTTATCGACAAAATGTTTTAAATCAGCCGTCGCGACGCTAATACACCCCAACTGCTGTGCAATAAAGGCTCGTTCGCGGTTGAGATTGAGATCCTCTGGGTGCCATTGCAGCAGCAAATTGCAGCACTCCATTGCAGGTTCAAATTTGTGCGCGACAATACTGCCCGCTTTCATCTCATGGATCATGCGTGACACTATGCGCTTTACTGACGCTGGTTTTAGGTAACTTGGTTTAAATGCAGCAGCATTACCTAGTTCGCCACGTACTAATATATGCAATTGATGTTTGCTCAACTCATTGCCAGTTAGAGGATCAATATAGCGAATATCATCGTCAATTTTACTTAGAAGCACCGTTTGCCCGGGTAAAAGCAATGGCTCTAACTTAAGATCCAACTGCTTTGCCAACAACATCAACACAGTGGCTAGCGTGGTGCTATTGCCCTGTTTTGATGTCATGCACTTACCGAGATCTGCCGCTTCCGCACTGTAATAAGCTTCACGCGCACAGAAACCTAAGTCGTTATAAAACCAGTTCAGTAACGCTTTTAATCGGTCATGTCTGTCAACAACATAAAAGCTTAATACAGAGCCTGCAAGCTCAAGCCAAGCCCAATTAGCATTTTTTACTTTAGAAAAGCCCAAATGTTCTGCAACATCAAAGGCTGTTTCTGGTAATTGAATAGAATCGTTAAGTTTCAAGTGAGTCTTCAACCTAATAAAACTGCTTGCTTAAACACAGCCAGTTTCGCGGCGTAAACCACCCAACCAAGTGCACCTAATGCGGCAAATACTTTAAATAATTTATTACGATTAGCCTTAAGAGCGATAGTCGCTAGCAGGATATAAGCAACCACGGCACTTAGTTTTTCTGTCATCCAAGGATCAACAAATGGATACTGTTTAATAGAAAAACACAAAATCAAACCAGATAGCAGCAAGAAAGTATCGATAACGTGCGGCGCAATTTTAACGAACTTTTTGTCCATTATCGGTGACTGACGTAAATGAAGCGAAAAACGCACAATAAAAAACAGCACACTTAACGCAACAAACGTCATGTGAGTATGCTTAAACACAGGGTATAAACTATAAAAAGTTTCCATGATTTTAGGTCTTTTAGCCGACAAAGGCGCTAGTGTACCCGATCCCCTTAACCATAACCAATATCAGCGAATAGTATTGAGTAGAAGTGCGCAAACTTTAACCACCACATCAATATGTGTGACATGCTTAGATGCTATCAATTTGGCAACAGGCTGTCTTTTCTTGACTCAAGCAGCTTAATATTTAAATTTTCTAACTAGCAATGGCTTTCACCTACTCTATTACTACAGGTTCTGCGTCATAAAGTAGTAAGCCGCACCTATAGCTTTAATTATATCGCAATGCATTAAGTGATTTAGATGGCTAGGAGCATTTATCTAACTCTCCATCTACGACCTTTGCTTAATTAGATAAAACCTATGGATAGCAAAGTCTGTTTTCTGGATGAGTTAACGCTCTGCACTTCACTAAAATTTTGTCTTCGACCGAAGTCGAACTACTGTAATTTTACTCGTTCTAAAACAACACAGTGAAAGTTGGCATAAAAAATATTGGTGGTTTTTGCTGCTAGTTTTACTTGAATTTAGATATTCGACCACGAGCTACTTTATGTAAAATATCCACAGCAATACCATTTTGTCCACGATGCGATTCGGAAATTACGTCCAAAGTTGCACCCAGGTTAAATATTTGCTGATAATATGCAAAATCTTTTTAGAGGACTCATTAGCCTCTAAGATTGGCTTAATAACACCAGCGAAACAAACAGTAAACACCTTCAATATCAATAATTTAAACCAACCTCCACTTACCTAGCTAATGCTTCTCTACAGCGGTCCTAAATTTAGCCAGATAACCTATTCAGAAAAAAGCCAAACTATTTAATTGCATATTGTATATCCTTTAGTGTTAAGATGAATAAAATTCAGACACACAACCTTCTGAATTACATGGTTTCAATTTACAATGCAGACTTCTAGACGTCCAGATACCCACTGTGATAGTCTACTTCATCGCAATAGAAATGAATTCAAAAGCAACATGAGAAAACTTCATGTGAGGATAAAATGATAGAGCTTAGACATTTACGTACATTAGTTGCACTAAAGGAAAGCGGAAGTCTCGCAGGTGCTGCGAAGAAACGCTTTGTCACACAATCGGCACTGTCTCATCAGATCAAGGAACTTGAAACAAGGATTAATTCAGCCATTTTTGTGCGAAAGAGTAAGCCATTATCTTTCACTCAAGAAGGTTCTAGATTGCTAAACCTTGCAGAAGACATTTTACCTAAAGTCATAGAGACCGAGTTTGATCTAAAAAAGGGCCTTGAAGAAGGCGATAATAAGTTGGGCGTAGGAATTGAGTGCCACAGCTGTTTCCGCTGGTTAATGCCAGTAATGGAGCAATTTAGGCAGGAATATCCTCAGGCAGATCTTGACCTTTCAAGCCGTCACTTATTTGATTCACTGAATGCACTTGAGCTGGGTGAATTAGATGTGGTGCTAACTTCAGATCCTGTGCCAGGACAATCAATTGCTTACCAACACCTTTTTGACTTCGAAGTACGACTTGTCGTGGCTAGTAATCACCCGCTTGCCAATGAAGAGTTTGTCACACCAAAGCAGCTCGAAAACCAGCCTATTTTAAGCTACCCCGTCGCGCTAGAGCGATTGGATATTTATCGCCACTTCATGGAGCCGGCCGGCATTCAGGCGGGGGCAGTCATCAAGTGTGACCTCACCATGATGTTACTACAGCGCATTGCCTGTAAAGATGGTATTGCAGCATTGCCAAACTGGTCAATCAGTGAAAGCCACGGCCTAAACCTTGTGAGTATCAAACTTGGTCCTGACGGGCTTAAAAGACCACTATTTGGTGCCTATCGTAGAAGTGGTTCAAATGCCCGTTTAGCGCAGCATTGGTTAGAAATGGTTGCTAAAGAAGGAATTGAAAAGCAAAAGCTCAAATAATACCAACTCCATTGATAGAGTTGCTCATTCAGCGGGAGTTAAAATCACTTTAGACAAGTATGTGGCTTATCGCTAATCGTTATTCGATATCGAAAGCCACATGCGCTGTATAAAGTGATTTCCCTATGCCTTAAATATCAGCCGCACGCTGTGAGCGCCTCAGGATTTTCACTGCTACGTTGCATTGTCTCATACCAATTGCATTAAAAGTTTGACCATTCAGCGGGAATTCAAAACACTGTAGGCAAGTAGTGGAATTTGAGCTAATAGTTATTCTATATCCAAATCCCATAGCGAAGCATACAGCGTTTGCCAATTTGTTTAACCTCAGCCGCACTACGTGAGCCCTTCAGTCTTTCCACTTCTGCTTTGCATTGGCTTAAAAGGGAATAACCATTTCTTTACCAATGCGCTTTGAATTAAAAAGGCTGAGGGGCTCTGAAATGGTCAAATACTTAATGCAATTGGTATTACTATTTAGGAAATAGCTATAACGGTCGTAAAAGTAGATTTCGTTTTGCTAGCGTACGCCTAAGTACTAAACCTGGTGATGAAACGTTATGAGTTTGTCGCAAATTGTGTGCAATCAAAAATTCATCACGTAGCTCATCATCAAGTCCTAATGACTCAAAAGCTTCCATCGTCAGTGTTTGCTGCTGATTTTCTAGAATACCTTTAAGCACGCTCAATGAATAAGGCTTGTCCGCTTCACTGTTTAGATAGGCAAAGGCCGTTAACGCAATGATATCGCCAAATACACTAAACAATGCAAGAGTCTGCACCTCATCGGGGCTGATATCAAAACTGTTCATCTGGTACAGAGTGTCAACCGCATCTGTTGCGACAGCTTCAGTTAATGCCCAGTAGCCGTGAACCAGCTTCTTATAAGGCTCTTTTAATTCATCTAACCTTTCCTTTAAATAAAAGGTAAACGCGTAACGGTAAATATTTACCTGTCCAAGCCTAACTAAAGCATCCTTCAATGAACGATTCTTAGTTGATTGAGCAGAGATTTGATTTGCCGTACTGCTGCGCCACAATAAGTGTGCAGATAGCGCCGGATCTGACGAGACAATGTCAATGACATTTCTAATATCGCCATCAGCAATAATCGCCTTTTTCAATGGGATGAGTATCCCTCTGCGACCAATTACCTGCTCTTCGTTGCCAATAATAGCGCGTACTTGAGTAAATACCTGCTGCTCAAGATCTGTCATTTTAAACCTTAAACCTTTTATTATATTTATTAATTTATATGCGTACTGCAGTACTAGTTCGACTAACAAACGCATGCGGCACTAGGCCAAGTCCCCTAGCTTACCAAGTTTTAGGCTTTTTTTCGGCATAAAATTATATTCAGTGAATAAATCTGTGATTCCAATAGCAATCCAAATAAAGAATGAGTTGAATATGTAAAACCACACAAACATACTGCTTTCTCCCTACTTCGTAGCGAGTTAAAATGCTTACATAAATAGCACAAGTGACTATTTAGCGATTTATGGATAATTTTGGTTGTTATAAAGCAGAAAAAACTCTTTCGAAAATTCATTTGTAACCACTTACTCTTATCTGAGAAGCTGATAAACCGCCTCAGCCAATACTTGATAACCTGCGTCATTGAGGTGTATTGCATCCGACTTTTTACTCGGGCTGGCGAGTAGATCACTAAGTGTTTCTTCTAAAATAACTAATTGGTATTCCTGCGCCAATTCAGCATAGATAGGTGAAGCTGTTAGAAACAAACTCTTCTGTGGCACTGCAATCAGCAAAACAGTCACTCCTTGAGATTGAGCCAGCTCAATCATCGCGGCCAAATTTGCTTTGGTCTCCGCTAGGGGCCGGTTTCTTAAAAAGTCATTGCCACCTTCTAATAAAATCAGCAGCTCAGGTCCATGCTTAGCTAGTACTGATGATAATCGCTTTAACCCCTCTTTAGTTGTCTCGCCTGATATTCCCGCATTAATGATGTTAAAGCCACTTAAGTTAGCAAGTTGAGTCGGATAATCGCTACCAGCCGACGCCCCCACGCCCGCAGTTAAGCTGTCGCCAAAAGCCACAATTGTCGCCTGCGATGACAATTGTGGCACCTGAGCCTTATCGCAGCCTTGCAGTATCAGTAACAGCGGCAGAAACAATAGTAAACCAAGTTTCATATCTATATATCTAAGCCTATATTTTCACCAAAAAACCAGCATAGCGGTTACCAGCATAAAGTTAAATGAATTACTTTGTTGTTAGAAGCTACCCTGCGCGCTTGTTAACTCCAGAGTATAAATCAATATAAAAACAGACTAAAAATCAACCTACAACAAACATATGTTAGATGTGAATCACAATTCCTATATTTAAGGTTAATAAAAGTGGAACTTTTCATAGACTCAACAAATATGCTTCTCCATACTTGCCGCCAACAATAATCATTATCATTTATATTCAGTGATTGACACACTCAGGGATTGCTTCACCAACGGACTAACTTGATGTATTAAGGTGTCTCCACTTAAACGGGATCTATCATGAAGTTTAAGACCTCTTTAATTGCGCTTTCTATTTCAGCTGCACTTCTGCCCAATATTGCTCACGCCCAAGATGAGGATATTGAAGTCATTACCGTTACTTCCAGCAGAATGGACAAACCCGTCAGCGCAATCCCAAATACTGTCACGATTATCGACCAGCAGATGCTCGAGGAGCAGTTTAGAACCACTAAAGATCTGTCTACTATCATCGGCAATCTAGCACCTAGCTTCTCTCCAAGCCGTCAGAAAATGAGTAATACTGGTGAAACATTGCGCGGACGAACACCACTAATTATGATTGATGGTGTGCCGCAGTCTAACCCACTACGCAGTGGCGGTCGCTCAGGCCAGACTATCGATCCCGCAATGATTGAGCGCATTGAGATCATTCATGGTGCTAATGCGATGCACGGTCTTGGCGCACAGGGCGGCATCATCAACTACATCACCAAAAAGCCCACTGGCGATAATGAACACCAAGTAAGCTTTGATGTCACCGTCCCTAATAGCCTTGACTCAGACGGTGTGAGTTTTGGCACTAGTTATGCTTTTTCGGGTGAGTCTGAAAACTTAGATATGATTGGTTCTGTTAGTTACCGCAACAATGGCGTGTACTATGATGCTAACGATGAAATCATTGGTGTCGACACCACCCAGGGTGAGTCAATGGACAGCCAAAGTGCCGATTTTTTCCTCAAGCTAGGTCACAACTTCGATGAGTCGCGTCTTGAGCTAATGGTAAACCATTACACCATGGAAAATAACGGCGACTACATGGCCGTTAAGGGTGATAAAGAAAATGACATTCCAACGGGTGCAATCGAGCAAGAACAGCCTTGGGAAGCCGCTAATAACCAAGTGACCACAACAAGCCTAACTTACACCCACCAAGATATTGCAGGTCAACAACTTAACCTGCAGTTTTTTAATCAAAACTTTGAAGCGGTATACGGCGGCGGCTGCTGGGAAGACTTTTATGACCCGAGCATGGAAGGCAGTGATCAAGTGACAGTGTGTGGCACTGGCAGCAACGGTGAGTCGCTTTACTACGAACAGTCTCGCAACAAGTCTGTAAAATGGGGGATGAAGGCTTCAATGATGGCGAGTAACATCGCAGATTCGGGTGTCAGCATTGCTTATGGTTTAGATATGTTCCGTGATACCACAGAACAAGACATGGTAGTAAGTGGTGCCTCATGGGTACCTGAGAGCACTTATGACAACATCGCCCCATTTGCCCAGATAGATTATGACATTATCGACAACCTGACTTTATCCGGTGGTGTGCGTTACGAGTATGCAAAACTGAATGTCGATGATTATAAAACCCTTTATGGCTATGGCGATAAGCACATTGAAGGTGGCTCACCTGACTTTACAGAAACACTTTTCAACATCGGCGCTTCATACAAAGTTAACTCTGCACTGCGAGTATACACCAGCTTTAACCAAGGCTTTGGCATGCCAGATGTCGGCCGTGTGTTACGTGATGGCGATAACTTCCAAGGCGCAAATCCAAGCATTGAAGATACCTTAGCGCTTGACCCAATTGTCACCGACAACATCGAATTTGGCGCCGACTACCAAGGTGAAAACTTCTCCGCAAAGATAGCTTACTATCGTTCATCAAGTGACTATGGTGCTCGCATGGTTGATAAAGGCGACGGCAGTGGTTCATTTGTGATTAAGCGTGAAAAAAGCGTGATTGAAGGAATAGAGTCAAACATTACCGCATATTTAGGTGATCATGACGACGTTGGCGTTAACATCGCTATTCAAAATGGCGAATATGACTCTAATGATGATCAGAGCGTTGATACTGATTTAGACGGTGCGAACATCTCACCGAATCGTATCAATCTATTCTGGACACATAATTTCGATAACGACATTTCGACCCGAGTTCAAGCTAACTTCTTCATGGATAAAGACTTCAAAAATGCCGACAACCATGTCTACGCTAACTTTGATGGCTACACTACGGTCGATGCATCAGTCGCGATCCCTGTATACGATGGCATGCTCAGCATAGGCATTCAAAATCTGCTTAACGAAGACTATTACACTTACTACTCACAAACTGTCGGTAAAGACACCCGTTACTTTAAAGGTATGGGTCGTACTGCAACAATTGGCTTCACACTGCCTTTCTAAACTCAGGCTAAGTAAATAAAAAAACAAAAACCGCTAGCGCATCGCACTAGCGGTTTTTTATTAGTCCCATTAATTGCTTAACGACCTTTATGTTATTTAGCTTGTTTTAATGTTGCGTACATAAGGTAGTACTAACAATGCCACACCGACTAACAGGAACGGGATACTCAAAAGTTGACCGGCACTGAAAGTCCATGTATCAGCGTACACAGCCTGCTTAACCTTCACCATCTCAATAACAAAACGTGAGCTAAATACTAAAACTAAGAACAAGCCAAAAATAGCACCATGTTTCTGTTTCATTGCTGTCATTCGATAGATGCACCACAACAGCGCGAATATGGACAAGTAGGCGATGGCTTCATAAAGCTGAGCGGGGTGGCGAGGCAGCATATCGATCCTCTCAAAAATGATCCCCCATGGCTGATTCGTCGGCAAGCCCAAAATCTCTGAGTTAACAAAGTTAGCCATACGCACAAAGAAACCAAAGATTGCAGTCGCAATCGCTAAGCGATCGAGCAAGAACAGAAATGGCAGCTTAACCTGGCGCTGATAATAGTAGAGTGCAAGGATAGCGCCGAGACCGCCGCCATGGCTAGCCAAGCCCCCTTCCCATATCGCAAAGATTTTAAGTGGATGACTTAAATAATATGCAGGGTCGTAAAACAAACAGTGAGCTAAACGAGCGCCAACAATGATCCCCACCACGCAATACATGAGTAGATTATCTAGCGACTCTACCGGTAGGTTTTCCCTGACATAAATGCGCTTCATCACCTGAAAACCTGAGGCGATAGCTAACGCAAATAATATGCCGTACCAATGTACTTTAAGCCCCATAAAACTAATTGCTACAGGATCTACATTCCAAATTATATGGTCCAAATTTACCTTCCAATGCGATGCTTCTAAATCAAAACTCAAATCTATAGCGCAGTTTTACGCGCCCACTAAGGATTTGGCAAGGGCTTGAATCAATAAAGTCAAATCAAGCCAACTTTTAGTGCGCTTACATCGTTCACCCGCGAGCCATCACATCAACATGAATAGCATTTAGAAGTCTC
The DNA here is from genome assembly GCF_000014885.1 of Shewanella piezotolerans WP3. Taxonomy (NCBI): domain Bacteria; kingdom Pseudomonadati; phylum Pseudomonadota; class Gammaproteobacteria; order Alteromonadales; family Shewanellaceae; genus Shewanella; species Shewanella piezotolerans. The sequence continues at coordinate 1,136,928 of NC_011566.1, read as the reverse complement.
TGAAAAATCGCTACTGTTCAAAACTCATGCAACCAATTAAGTGTTATCTGTCAGTCGTGACTATTACAACATTTATAAAGATCATCTGTACGGTTCACATTAATAGCAATAAGTACTAATTAAGACACAAGAAATTATTTAACTTAAATTCAGTCACATATTTAGGCATGCATCGACCCGAGTCAAAATAAATATAAAAAACAGATATTAACGCAACAACATTTAACCACGAATTAAAAGCACCTCTAATTTAGTTAGAACTAAGGAATCCAATGAAAAAACCAGCAAGCAGGAAAATAAAAACAATTTAAATCAGCAAGATAAAAAGATACGACCAGCCAATTACAATACCCTAAAGTCAATAAAAAATGTATCAATATGCATCAAAAACAATAACCTTGATTACAATCACATTTATAAAAAATCTCAACGTATACTTTAAAAAAACGCTAATAACACAGTTTTAAATATGAATCGCTTTTTGAAAGCTACACTACTAATAATAATATCATCGACCTGTTCGGCTCACGACATAAAGACGTTAAAAGGTTCCACCATGGGAAACACTTTTAAAGTAACCTGGGTAGAGGGTAATATATCAGCAGACAGGATGAACGAGCTATCCGTAAAAATAGATAGTAGACTTGAAGAGATAAACAAGTCGATGTCTACATGGGATAGCAGCTCTGAATTAAGCATTATTAATAACAGCGAACAGTTAAAGAATATTAATCTTTCCTCTGAACTTGGTGAAGTGGTAGCACAAGCAATTGTGCTTAATAAGAGCACTGAAGGTGCCTTAGATATTACCGTTGCTCCGCTAATACAGTTATGGGGGTTTGGCGTAAGTGGTAAAATTGAAAAGGCCCCGTCAGACTCAGAGATAGCAGCGGTAAGAGCGCTTACTGGTGCAGATAAAATTGCGATTGAGAATGGTAAGTTACAGCGTTCAAATAAACAGGTAACGTTAGATCTTTCAGCGATCGCAAAAGGTTATGCCGTCGATGCTATTGCGACGCTGTTAGAAAAAAATGATATCGACAACTATCTCGTCGACATTGGTGGTGAATTAAAGCTAAAAGGCACTAAGAAAAACAACAGACCTTGGGCAGTAGGGATAGATAAGCCATTTGCATATTCAACTGGACAAATAGCCGTCATCTCACCAAAAAATATGGCTGTTGCGACCTCTGGTGATTACAGGAAATACTTTGAAAGTAATGGAAAACATTATTCTCACATTATTAACCCACTCTCAGGCCGACCAGTACAACATACCGTAGTATCTGCAACAGTAATAAGTGAAACCTGTATGAAGTCAGATGGTTTAGCTACCGCTTTCATGATATTGCCGATATCAAAATCACTAGAAATAGCAAATAACAATAATCTTTCAATCATGATAATCGAGGACAAATTTGGAAAATTAACCACTCACTATTCAAATAACTTCAAGCAATACCTTAATTAAAAATACAAATTTTCGCTAAAAGCAATAAATAAAAACATAAGTAGAATAAATCTACGCAGGGGAATAAAAATGAAAAATAAATTTAAGCTTAGCCTACTTTGTGTCTCAATATTGGCACTAACGGGTTGTAATGATGATGACAATACTGATACTTCAGGATTAGAAGCACAAATAGCGGCACTGGAAACTCAAAATGCCGAACTGACGTCTTCGAATACATCTCTGGTTGAGAGCAATGATGCCCTACAAGCTGACAATACCGGTTTACAAGCAAAAGCTGTCAGCTACATCAGTAACTTTAGTGAGCAATGTGCAGAAGCAGGTGTCAAATTTGACTATGTGGATCCAAATGCTCCAGTTTCAGCTGCAAATGCGACGCCTAGCTACATGATTAAAGCGGCGGAAGAAGCCGACTGCATGTCTTGTCACACTTACGAAGCACCAGTAAAAGTACCACATACCGATTACGGCGCGACGTGTGCACAATGCCATGATAACCCACATACTGATGAGACGCCTGTTGATCCAGGTAACCCAACAGATCCAACCTTCACTCAACCCGAGAAACCAGACTCACTCGTCGATGGTAAAACAGGTGCTTCTGGCTCGTTCTATTACACGCCAGCCTCTTACCTAAATGCAGACTACCTCGCGACACGACTAAGTGGCTCAACCCATAACTTTGAGTGGGCAGAGGGAACTGATGAAGCACCAGGTGTTGATAGCTTAGCAGCGGCCTGTCAGTTAGAAGACAGAGAACATATCAAAGCCATGTTCCCAACTGACGGTAAGAGCTACAGCTTAAATGGTTTTAGCAACCAGATGGGCGCTAAGCTTATCTCTACAGTAAATAAATTTACCGATGAAGAAACCAATGAAATCGTTGAAACGGCAAACATTGCAATTTTTGGCTACGGCATGAAAAAAGAGGGTGACGACTACACGGTTTCAATGAGCATTGGTAAAAACAACACCTGCTACAATGCAATTATGAATGGTGAGGCACGTATGTCTTACTATGAGTATGATCCTATGCTTTCTGTTAAACACGAGCGTAACCAAGGTGCACGTATTCTTGGCACCATCGATTACACTAAAACCTCACTAAAAAGTTACGACTGGGTAACTGAAGTTCCAGGTTTAGGTGCTGGTGCGTCATTTACGCCAGAGCAAGTTGACTGGACGAAAGTCGGTGCTTGTTCTTTAGTCTTTAAAGTAGATAGCATTATTCCGCTCGGTTAATCGCTAACTTCAATATGCTAAACGGCTGCGAGATCACGCAGTCGTTTCTTTATCTATGCCCTCTGCCTACTCAAGCACTTTTTCCAACGCATATTCAATCCGTCGCATATTCCACTAGAACAGAATATTTGCTATAGTGCCGCCTCAGCCACCCTACATAAATTTAGGGCAAATTAGCCGCGTGATAACGCTAGCTAAAAAGCCCCCCAGAAATTGGAAATAAAGGCTGATGACTCAGTTTCAAGGTTCACATATCCTTTCGGTAAACCAGCTTAATCTGGATGCCGTGCAGAACATTTTCGACGTTGCTACTCGCATGACGCCTTATGCTTTAAGACAAAAAAGAACCACAGTCTTAGACGGAGCAGTGTTAGGCAACCTATTCTTTGAACCAAGCACACGTACTCGTATCAGCTTCGGTTGTGCGTTTAACCTGCTTGGCGGCAAGGTAAATGAAACCGTCGGTATGGCGTCATCCTCTTTATCAAAGGGCGAGTCTTTGTACGACACCGCTCGCGTGCTCTCAAGCTATTCCGATGTTATTGCTATGCGTCACCCTGAAGCGTTTTCAGTCAAAGAGTTTGCCGAAGGTAGCCGCGTTCCAGTGATTAACGGCGGTGACGGTTCAAACGAGCACCCGACACAGGCACTGCTGGATCTATTTACTATTCAAAAAGAACTCGCATCAGGCGGGCGCGATATCAGTGGCATGCATATCGCTATGGTGGGCGACCTTAAATTTGGTCGAACAGTACATTCTCTGTCTCGCCTATTGTGCATGTATAAAGATGTCAGCTTCACGTTAGTGTCACCTAAAGAGCTGGCAATGCCTGACTATGTGATCAATGACATTGAAAATGCTGGGCATAAGATCACAATAACAGACCAACTTGAAGGCAATTTAGATCGCGCTGATATACTCTATCTAACTCGAATTCAAGAAGAACGCTTCCCGTCACAGGATGAAGCAAATAAATACCGTGGTAAGTTTCGACTCAACCAGAGTATTTATACAAAGCATTGCAAATCAAACACAGTGATCATGCATCCTTTGCCACGAGACTCTCGTGAACAAGCAAATGAACTGGATAACGATCTTAATAACCACCCTAATCTGGCTATATTTAGGCAGGCTGATAACGGTTTATTAATTCGTATGGCACTGTTTGCACTGACGCTAGGTGTTGACTCTCAATTGGAGCAATATGAGCGCCCAGTCAATTGGTATTCACGAAAAGCTGAATTTTAATCAGGCTACTGACTTTTAAGGATCTAAAATGACCCGTTCCGACGAACTATTTGAACAGGCTAAAAAAACCATTCCTGGCGGCGTTAACTCTCCAGTCCGCGCATTTAATGGTGTTGGTGGTTCTCCACGTTTTATTGAAAAAGCTGACGGCGCTTATATCTTTGACGCCGACGGTAAAAAGTACATCGATTATGTTGGTTCTTGGGGACCGATGATCTTAGGCCATAACCACCCAAAAATCCGCGCTGCGGTTTTGGAAGCGGTAGAAAATGGTTTATCTTTCGGTGCACCAACTGAACTTGAAGTCACTATGGCTGAAAAAGTCATTGAAATGGTTCCTTCAATGGAGCAGGTGCGTATGGTTAGCTCAGGCACCGAAGCGACCATGAGCGCGATTCGTCTAGCTCGTGGCTTCACCAGCCGTGACAAAATCCTTAAGTTTGAAGGTTGCTACCACGGTCACGCTGACTGCTTGCTTGTTAAAGCTGGCTCAGGTGCATTGACACTGGGACAACCAAGCTCACCAGGTATTCCAGAAGATTTCGCTAAGCACACACTAACAGCGACTTATAACGACCTAGATTCTGTTAAGGCATTATTTGAGCAGTACCCAGATGCAATTTCATGCATCATTTTAGAGCCTGTTGCCGGTAACATGAACTGTATTCCGCCGGTCGAAGGTTTCTTAGAAGGGCTACGCGCTATCTGTGACCAATACGGTGCGTTGATGATTATCGATGAAGTAATGACAGGTTTTCGCGTATCTAAAAGCGGCGCACAAGGTCACTACGGTGTAACACCAGATCTTACAACACTGGGTAAAGTGATCGGTGGCGGTATGCCAGTAGGCGCTTTTGGTGGTCGTAAAGATGTGATGCAGTTTATTGCTCCTACAGGCCCTGTATATCAAGCTGGTACACTGTCAGGTAACCCAATTGCAATGTCTGCAGGTCTAGCACAGATGGAAGCACTTTGTGAAGATGGCGTTTACGAGCAGCTAGCTGCTAAGACGCAATATATTGCAGAAGGCTTTAAAGCGGCTGCCAACAAACACGGCATTCCAATGGCCATCAACTACGTTGGCGGCATGTTCGGTTTCTTCTTTACTGATGAAGAGAAAGTCACTTCATTTGAACAAGTCACTAAGTGCGACGCTGAAAAGTTCCCAGAGTTTTACCACGGCATGCTAGATGAAGGTGTTTACTTAGCGCCGAGCGCTTATGAAGCTGGTTTCCTATCGCTTGCGCATGGTGAAGCAGAGCTTGAAGCAACACTTGCTGCTGCAGAACGTGTATTTGCAAAAATGGCGAAAGGCTAACGCTTAACAGTCACTTTTGTAGACATAAAAAAGGAACACCTAGGTGTTCCTTTTTAATTTCATCAATTAAGAAGGGCTAACTTTTTGCCCGTACAGATGTTTTTATTACAACGACCGCAATTAACGCCTGTGCCAATAAAGTTAAATTATCGCGAACTAAACCTGGATTTTCAAAAACTCCTAATCCAACAAGTTGTTTCAAACTAACAAGTAGCCAAACAACTGCACCTAAGAGTAAAAAGCTTCGAACAAAAAAAGCCATTGTTTCGCCCTCAATCACTAAATGTTGTAGTAATACCAATCAGTATTTACTTTGAGCACAATATACTGTTCATTAATCAGTCAGTCAATAAATTGACAATGACAATTTATCGTCACTTATACCCTAGCGTTCTATAGGTGTTAATTAACAAAAATTAATGATTCAATCGGCTCTGTTCCCCCAGTTTCGATTAAGGGTAAACCCAAAGCCAAAACAACAGATACCACTGGCAATCCCTACCCCACCAGTTTAAAAGCCCACTAAAGAAACACTGCAACACCACTTAGATCACAATTCCATAGAAAACCTTGAACCAAATAACGGTTGCGTTCTGTTTTTCGCTGTGGTCTGATCGCCGCGCTATAACAAGGAAAGCTTAAACAGACCTTAAATAGCAGCAAACTGATACGAGTTTTCAGTATCCAATATCAAAACTTGCCTGTGAGTCGCCCTATGTTGTACGCATTTCTAATATCGCTAGCAGTACTTGCGTTGTTAAGTATTGTGTTTGAAGAAGTTACCCATCTCAATAAAGCTAAAACGACCCTATTTTTCGGATGTATCTCTTGGATTGCACTTTTTATGGCTGCGGGTGATCCCGGCCATGAAAAATTAATCGAAGAGCAGCTAAACGAAAACTTGCTTGAAATTGCCACGTTATGGTTATTCCTAATGTCGACGATGACATTTGTCGCTTACCTCAATGCAAAAGGTATGATCCAAATTCTGGTACAAAAGCTGTTCCCACAGCGAGTATCTGTTCGGATGTTAATGCTGCAAGTCGCTTTGTTCTCTCTAGTGCTTTCAGCTATCTGTGACAACGTTACAGCAACCTTGGTATCCCTTGGGTTACTAACAACTTTTAAGCTCGATAAGCAGATACGCCGACGCATGGCAGTGTTGATCATCTTTGCCGTTAACTCTGGCGGCGTAGCACTTATTACAGGTGATGTGACCACATTGATGATTTTTCTTGGCGGTCATGTACACATGTCGGAATTACTACTGCTATTCGTACCTGCAGCAGTTAGCGTCATGCTTCTTGCAGTGCTTTTCTCGCTAAAGGCTGAAGGGGAAGTGAGCACCACGCCGATTAAAAAGGAGGTGCGTTCAGTCGATATTATTATCGCGGTGATCTTCTTCAGCACCATTGTTATGACCATGGCACTCAATATCCTGTTTGGTATCCCTCCAGTGTTAACCTTCTTAACCGGCTTGTCGGTAATGTTCCTCGTTGGTCATACAACTCGCAGCAACAAAGAGGAGTTGCAGATTTTAGAGTATATTCGCCAAGTAGAATACGACACCTTGTTATTCTTCTTAGGCATTTTACTGTTAGTGGGGATGCTGAAAGAAATTGGCACTCTTGACCTGCTCACTCAGGTCTATTCTCAGTTCGATCCTAATATATCAAACTTTGTAGCAGGTATAGGTTCAGCACTGCTCGATAACGTGCCACTAACAGCCGCTTTGTTAAAGGCTGAGCCCCTACTTAATACCCCTGAATGGCTAGGGTTAACTTACTCAGTGGGTGTGGGTGGTTCACTGCTGGTCATTGGTTCTGCAGCAGGCATTATCGCCATGAGCAAAGTGAAGGAGTTAACCTTTGTTAGCTACCTAAAGTTCGTACCAGCGCTAGCACTCTGTTACAGCGTAGGTTATGGCCTTACTTTACTATTGGCTTACCATTTCTACGGCTAGTGGCAACACTATCCAACGGTTGTCATAATTAAAAAAGGCCTAACTTCTGTTAGGCCTTTTTGATAACTGCAACTATAGCTAAATTGCAGGGACTTTAAACTTCGTCCCTTCAATAGACAGAACGACATCACGCGGACGGATCTCGACGACAGTAAGCTTCCCTTGGATCATATCGCCCTGTTGCAGTTCTTTCCCATCAACATTCAACCAACGATTATCAGCCACACTTGAATAGACATGCGCATTAATATTGAATTCTGGTACTTGTAGTTGAAGCCCTGCTGGCAACTGCCCGTACTTAGGGATAGCATCCGATTTTGGGGTGGTAGGAATAGGATCTAAATCAGGTTGCGTGACTGGTGTTGCTACCGAATTTTCACGTTCAACTGCTTTTAGCGCGGCTTCAAATGCAGCCACTAGGTTATTATCTTTTTGTGGTTTAGCTTGTCTATCTAAACCGACATCAGCCGCTGCGAGATCAACTTCATACTGCAACGACGCCAGCATATCTTGGCCACGTTGGTTCGCATTAGCGCCTAAAATAATTGGCTCAGCATCACCACTGTTTGATTCAGTGCTATCAACCCGATTAGCCGCATCGGCTTCAACACTTTTCTGCGCTTTCAACACTGCTGCGAGTAAGTCTTGCTGCTCACTATTACCCGAAGCTTTAACTCCGCCAGAGTTATCGACAGTCTCGTTTACACTCGTAGGTTGTCGTTGGTAGCTGGATACCTCCGCGTTTGGCATCGCCTGCGCGACAGGTAACGCTACCTTTCCGGCAAGCTTAACGCCAGCAGCGTTAAATGGCCGCTCACTGCTCACAAATTGCGCCGTCTGTTGTTGGCTTTCAATTGGTGATGTATCGCTAATCGTTTGTTGAGCATTTTGGCTGTTAACTGCAGGTGTTAGCAGAACTTGACTCAACATCCAAGCTAACCCTATAACGGACAAAAATAGCCCAACAAAAAGCGCGATGCGTTTTGCCGTTCGATACTCATTATCATGCGTTTGGTACGGTGCGCGCGGCGTCATAACAACATCATGCTGAATCGCTTGTGATTGCTGCTTATCCCGCGTGACTGCATCAAGTAAAATAGACATTAATACAACCTCTTAGATTGACCTAAACGCGGGCCAATATCACTTAAGTAGAGGTTGAGCTGAACCAATGTTTGCGCCCCTGCAATTCCGTCAGCTCGTAGTCCGTGCTGACGTTGAAATTCTTTTACTTTTTGCTCAAGGTGGCTATCAAATTCGCTGACTAACCGTGGTGAAGACTCATTGATTATCGCCAAACTATTCTCTAGCCATTGCAGTTGTGCCTGGTTAGCTGACTTACCGATTTCGTTGACCTGACTCTTTGGCGCTTGCCATAAGATCTCAAATGTTCCACTAAAATGACGAGTAAACCAATCGCGCTTAACCCACAGTTGCTGTTCGTTAAGTTGCAGTAATATTTGTTCCCCTTGTCTCGCAACCACGGTGCCGTAAAATGCTTGTTGTTGCTCATCAACTAGATAAACAACGGCTGGGAAATTCAATCTCACAATTGAATTCCAATTGCCCTGCTGTTGATAACAAGAGAGTCCCTGCTGCTGAGCAGACTGACAAGCCGTTAAACCTATATAGGGTGTTTTCCCCCACAGACCTAATATGCTGGCATAGGCGGTATCGATATCGCGGCTTTGCGCTATTGCGCTTTTAAGCACTCGCTGACTACTGTCTAACTTTGGGGTTGTCACGACGGTTGGCTGGTTGCTAGATTGCGAGTTATTCGCCGTGCTGACATGTTCAGTCGCACTTTGGCTAAAGAGATAAAATGCGCCACTGAAGGTTAACACTAGCCCTGCAGCTAATGTGGCGGGTAGCCAATTATTACGCTTTTCAGGCTCCTCTTCTAACACCTCTAGCGACGCCATATTGATCATCTTGTTATCAATCGGCACTTTGGACTGGCCGTAGCTCGCCATTAAAGCACGTTCACACAGCAAGTTAATTAGTCTTGGGATCCCACCGCTATGTTTATGCAGCGCTTTTACTGCACTTTTATGAAATAGTGGCTCGTGACGCCCAGCAACCTGTAAGCGATGCTGCACATAAAGTGCAACCTCTTCAATGGTTAGCGGTAATAAGTGGTAACGCGCGGTTATGCGCTGGGCTAACTGTCGTAACTCCTGACGCTTAAGCAGTTGTTGCAGTTCTGGCTGCCCAATTAAAATAACCTGCAGTAATTTCTTAGTATCGGTTTCTAGGTTAGTCAGAAGTCTCAATTGCTCTAGCACTTCTGCTTTTAGATGCTGTGCTTCGTCAATAATAAGCACCGTATTACGCCCTTTACTGTGATTTTCCAGTAAAAAGGCACTTATCCTATCGGTCAGCTGCTTAAGAGTTGGTGATTCGCCATAGCTTATCTTTAATTCATCACACAAAGTGGCAAGCAGCTCTAACTCGGTCAGAGCAGGATTAAGAATAAAAGCGGTATCGGTGTTCTCTGGCAGTTGATTGAGTAAGCAGCGTGATACCGTAGTCTTGCCGGTGCCAACTTCCCCGGTCAGTAAAACGAATCCGCCAGTTTCACCTAAGCCGTAAGTTAAATGGGCTAATGCTTCTCTATGACGATCACTAAGAAAGAGATAATGTGGGTTAGGTGCAATCGAAAATGGATTATCTTTTAATCCAAAAAAAGCCTTATACATGCCGCTTTCAATCCTTTTGAGAGCTGTTCAACAGCAGTTACAGCCGTGAATAACTCCTCAGTTAATCAAACGCTTTGGTTATCGAGAAACTACGCCCCTTTGGGCAATTAGCTTGTCAGCAGACGCTTTGCGTTATGACAGAAATATAGAAATTGCACTCACGTTAAAGCCAAGCTGAAGCGTTGTCAAAACTTGCTACAGGTTAAACCGCTAAAGTAAGAGGTCTATCGTGACTGATTTTGACGTCGAACATCAATTTATCCATGCTAAACTAGCACTTATGTCCATAGATGAGTTTTAATGTGAAAATTTACCTTGTTGGCGGCGCTGTCCGCGATAGTTTGCTAGAACTACCAATTAAAGATCGTGATTATATGGTGGTTGGTGCAACACCAGAGCAAATGCTAGCTCAGGGCTATAAGCAAGTTGGCAAAGACTTTCCGGTATTTTTGCATCCAAAAACTCAGCAAGAGTACGCGCTCGCCAGAACAGAAAGAAAAACTGCAGCAGGTTATGGTGGTTTTAGTGTAGATGCGGCGCCGAATGTCACGCTTGAGCAAGATCTACTTAGGCGAGATTTAACCATCAATGCTATTGCCCAAGATGACCAGGGAAATAGATATGACCCTTTCAATGGTATTGCCGATCTTAATGCCCGATTGTTAAGACACGTTTCAGATGCCTTTATAGAAGATCCTCTGCGTGTACTACGGGTAGCTAGATTTGCTGCTCGGTTTCACTCTTTAGGCTTTAACATCGCAGCAGAGACAATGGCATTGATGACCAAGATAAGCCAAAGTGGTGAACTTGAAGCGTTAACCGCTGAGCGCGTCTATATTGAACTCGATAAATCCTTAACATCCGATGCACCACAAGTCTTCTTTAGCGTACTTAAGGAATGTGGCGCATTAGCGGTGCTATTCCCGGAGATTGATGCTCTATTTGGTATACCACAACCTGAGCAGTGGCATCCAGAAATCGATTCAGGAGTGCACACCCTAATGGTACTTGAGCAAGCCGCGAAACTATCTAATGATAATGCCGTTAGATTTGCATCACTAGTGCATGATCTTGGCAAGGCATTAAGCCCAAAAGCATCACTGCCGAAGCATCATGGTCATGGCCAAAAAGGCTTGCCGCTGATCAAGGCACTTTGCGAGCGTTTTAGGGTTCCTAATGAATATCGTGACCTTGCGTTACTGGTTAGCGATCAGCATCAGAATATCCATAATGCACATGAACTTCGAGCAGACACGATAGTGAAGCTTTTTGATAAAGCCGACTTCTGGCGCAAGCCACATCGTCTTGAGCAGTTGCTACTAAGCTGTGAAGCGGATGCTAAAGGCCGCACAGGTTTTGAACTTTCCCCCTATCCTCAAGCCAGCTACATTCAGCAATGCTTTAAAGCCGCCTCAAACGTTTCAGTGAAGGACATTATTGATGCAGGGTATAAAGGCGCAGAAATAAGGCAACAACTCACCTCTTCGCGTGTTGAAGCAGTACAAGAAATTAAGCTGAATCTCGAATAATGAGCAAAATGCAAAAATTTCAGCGTATTTCTATATTAATGGTCTAGTATTATATTTGTGTTACTTAGCATAAAAATCGCACTTAGCTTGCATTTGAGCAAATATTCGCTAAGGTATTCAGACCTTAGCACTAAAATGCATAGCAAAAAAATTTGTCTATGACATAATTAGGCTGTTCAGTTGTTACGTACAGCTGTGCTTATTAAATCCAACCTAAATAAAGGGAATTCCCGATGAATAAAAAAGTACTTATGATTGCTGGTGTAGCAATGACTGCCCTTCTAGGTGGCTGTGCAAACACTACTGCTCTTGAAGAAAGCGTTGCAAACCTAGGTAACAAAGTTGACCAGCTTTCAGCTGAAGTTAGCTCTCTAAAGTCTGATCACGGTAAAATGTCTGCAGACATCAATGATGCGAAAGCAGCAGCTATGGACGCACAAGCAGAAGCTAAGCGTGCTAACGACCGTATCGACAACGTAGCGTCTTCTTACAAGAAGTAATTACGTTTAGGAATTAGCTTATCTTATTAAGCGACTCCAAAGGCTTGATGCAAGGCAACTTGACCAAGCCTTAAATTTATCTGCTATCGCACAACTCAGCGTTCAGCAACCCCCTTCCTTCGCCCTCCATGGCGAGCAGGGATAAGTACTTCCGTGTACAACCCCCTTCCTTCGCCCTCCATGGCGAGCAGGGATAAGTACTTCCGTGTACAAAAAAGCGCCCACATATGGACGCTTAACTCAACCAAGCTTATTACAACTAGCTTTGAATATTGACTGGAATGCCATTTTGAGTCAGTAAGGCATCATTCGCTTTAGTGTAATCAACATCTTCTTGACCAATAAACTCTACCACATCACGATTCATCTCTATCACACGGTTACTTTGCCCTTCAGACTCAGACAAAGGTGAATGTACTTCAATAATTTGGCGTCCATCAGGCTCGGTAGAGATCTTAACGGTTTGGTTAATAACTGTGACTGAATCACCATACTTAACCTCGTTAAACAACCATTCAATATCATCAGGGTTTAGACGAATACAACCTGCACTGACTCGCATACCGATCCCAAAATCTTTATTGGTTCCATGGATCAAGTAGCTACCGTCACCGTAAGAAAGCTGAATGGCATATTTTCCTAATGGATTATCAGGGCCTGCCAATACTACTCTTGGCAGCTCCTCACCCCGCTCTTCTAAATGCTCTTTGCGGATACTCGCAGGTGGTGTCCAGCTTGGATTAGGGATCCGCGACTTTATCCGAGTCACCATCTCAGGTGTCTCTCGACCTATTCGGCCGATACCAACAGGGAATACGTGCACCTCTTGGCCGCCTTTAGGGAAGTAATACAACCTTAGCTCTGCTAAGTTAATCACCACCCCTTTATGCGGTACATCAGGCAACAACATCTGAGTTGGGATTAATAAACGAGTGCCAGGTCTTGGCAAAAATGGATCAACACCTGGATTGGATTCCATTAACTCCAAAATGCCTATGTTGTACTGTTTAGAGATAGTTTGAAAATAGTCGCCCTTTTCCACTACATGCTCCTGTAACTCACCCACTAGACGGCTGCCGTCTTGCGGGATCTGATACACGTTAGCAGATGAAACTAGCGGTAAAGCAGCTAAGATGAACAACAGCAATGTACGCATCATCAGTATTTAAAATTCCGTTAGGTTGAATAAATTAAGATTACCTTGAGCGGCAATTATTTTCTAGTCATCAGGCTAATCACAAAGTCTATCTCTAATGAATCAAACTTCGCCTGTTGAATATGATGGCGCACATTATCATTGGCGCGCCACGCATATGGCGTCATTTCAAGTAGCGCAATCGCCTGCTCACCGGAAACACTCACCTTAATCGACAACCGCTCGCTCTGCACTAACTCAAGCTCTTTTGGCAAATTATGGCTGACAGGTTTTTCACTCAAATCAGGGTAGATAAACTCTCTTATTTGCCACAAATGCCTTGGACCTGCAGCCACCTGTAATAAAATTCCCTCTTGCTTAAGCACCCGCGTTAGCTCTTTTCCCTTAAGTTGTTTATCGATTAAGGTCACTAAATCAAAGCTTTCATCTTTAATTGGCAGGTGCTTTAAGTTTGAAACGATATAAGTCGGACCACTTTGCGCCTTAGCTGCAGCAAAAATAGCGTTCTCTGCTTCAGAGATCCCTGTTTGCTCAACAGCGATATCAGGTTGTTGCTCAGCGAGAATATCCTTAACCGTTCTTAAAAAATAACCTTCGCCGCAATCATAATCTAACTGTGACAATGACTTACCTGCTGAAAACTGCGGTAATTGACCAATCATCTCAGCCATTTTCTGTGCAAGCGGTACATAAATTCCTGATTCAAGTACGTAGCGCTTAGCACGCATCACTGCTCTAGAGTCAATCTTGGGCTTTTTAACCTGGCCAAAGAGCCAATATCCTTGCTCATTCTTGTCAAAGTGGTGCTTATTCTCACAATGCAGCCCTTTCGACTCTTCATGCAGCATTAAGCCTGACTGGCAAATGGGACAAAGATAAATACTGTTCATAATACGCTCACTGTTCAAATAAATAGGTCTAGCTTTTAAAGAAAGATAAAACCACACAAGACGGCGCCGAGTACTAATCTGTAGATCACAAATGGCGTCATGCCCATTTTGCTTATAATCTTCAAGAAGTAATGGATACACACATAAGCTGCGATAAATGACACCACAATACCTAAGCCCAACGCTTGGTAATCAATTGCTTGACCGCTCGAGAGCAAATCTTTAGTCACTAAGATCGCCGCACCAAGGCTCACAGGCACCGACATCAAAAATGAAAATCTTGCTGCTGCTTCACGGCTTAAGCCAAGCATAAGTGCAGCGGTAATTGTCGCACCTGAACGCGACGTCCCCGGAATGAGTGCCATAGCTTGAGCGAGACCAATAACCAATGCTTTTTTCCAACCTACTTGGAACTCATTAAAACCTTGGCGCTGCATTCTGTCTGCCCACCAAAGCAGTAAACCAAAAATGATAGTCGTTGCAGCAATCACTTCGATATTACGCAGGTACGTCTCAATAAAGCCTTTTGCCGTGAAACCAACAATCACAGCGGGGATAGTTGCCAATATAATCCACCAAGACAGCTTACTCTCTTGAGTCTGTTTGCCACTGGCTATACTGCCAGTCCAAGCCATAAACATAGAATACAATTCTTTACGGAAATACATTACCACCGCGAGCAATGATCCCGTATTCACTGCCACATCAAAAGATAGCCCTTGATCTTGCCAATCCAATAATTGCGCCGGTAAAATGAGATGCGCAGAGCTTGAGATGGGTAAAAACTCGGTGAGGCCTTGAATTAGCGCCAATATAATCACCTGAAACGTGTCCATAACTATCCTATTTAAAAAAGCGACTTAAGCAGACCAATTGAACTCAATAGGCCATAATTTTTGTTGTGATTTTTCATACTGCTTCCAAAGGTGCAAGTATGACTCTTGGGCCACTGGGTGACTTAGCTCGGGAGCTATCTCAGCTAACGGCCACAGTACAAATGCGTTATATAAAATTTCAGCACGTGGTAGCACAATTGGCGCTTCACAAACCACATCATCATAAAGCAGTAGATCCAAATCTAAAGTTCTGGCTGCAAACTTTTTAGCCCCCACAACACGACCATGATCTTGTTCAATTTGTTTGAATCTGGCGACAACGTCTTCAATGGATAATTCGGTCTCGGCTGCAACAACCATATTAAGAAAGTTAGTCCCATCAAAACCGACCGCTTCACTCTCATAAACCGATGACAGCACTAACTTATCAAAGTGACAATCCAAATCAATTAATGCTGCCTTAAGGTAGCGAGCAGGCTCAATATTGCTACCTAAACTGATGTAGATCTTGGCCATTTATGCATGACCTCTCTCGATCTCAACACCGACGGCTTGAGCCGTTGGCACAGCTCCAGGTTTCATCACTTTGACCTTAACCCAAGGCACATTGAACTCACTCATCACACAAGTCGCTACCATCTCAGCAACGGTTTCAATCAATTCAATAGGCTTTTCAGTAATAAGCGCTGTAAGTCGATTCGATACCGTTTCATAGCACAGTGCATTCTCGTAAGAGTCGCTCGCCGCAGCCAAACGATTATCCCATGCCATATCTAAATCCAGTAACAAGGTTTGATGGATCTGCTTTTCCCATTCATAGATCCCAATAACGGTTTCTATTTTAAGCTCTCTAATCAGTACTTTATCCATGTTTTCTCCAAAACCTTAATCATTGCCACTGAGGTCTGATAAGCTAAAACGAACAAAAAGGATATAATCCCTCCTAAAGCAGAGATATTACCCTATGGCTCTTTCGAACAAGGACAAATCCAAGTAGGATAAGTTCTCGTAAATAAAGAATTAATAAAAACAGCCGCTTTAATAGCAAGGTAGCTAACAGAGATATTCAAAGCTGTTTTTTGTGCTCCAATTCACTGCCAAATCCATAAGACTGTCAGTTGAATATAAAGAGCGTTTTTTTGTGTGGCGCGATAATACCCTAAGACGGATAAGGAAACCAATTTGACCACAATAGCACTAACAATATTAATGATAATGGGCGCCTATTTGGCAGGCTCAATATCGAGTGCTGTTCTGGTTTGTAAAATGCGTGGCCTTCCCGACCCGAGGACTGAAGGTTCTGGTAACCCAGGCGCTACCAATGTGCTACGCATAGGCGGCGCGAGCTCAGCTGCGCTGGTACTATTTTTTGATATGCTAAAAGGCGCTGCGCCCGCTTACCTAGCCTTTAGGTTAGGCGTTGATCCAATCGCATTAGGCTTAATTGCCATTGCAGCCTGTTTAGGACACATTTTTCCAATCTTTTTTGGTTTTAAAGGTGGTAAAGGCGTAGCTACGGCTTTTGGCGCAATGGCACCTATTGGCCATTATTTGGCGCTATTTCTCATGTTAACATGGGCTGTCATCGTGCTAATCACCCGCTACTCATCTTTTGCAGCCATATGTACAGCATTACTCGCCCCCGTATACACCTGGTGGATCGACGATAGATTTACCATTCCAGTGGCAATGCTTTCAACGCTTATCGTGATCCGCCACCGTGACAATATTAAACGCCTGTTAAAAGGTGAAGAGTCTAAAGTGTCTCGTAAAAGGCGTAATAAGAGCTTATAAAGTATATTCACCTTACGTGAAAAGGTCATAAAAAAACGGCGCCAATAGCGCCGTTTTTTTATTGATAGCCAGTAGTTAATCGACAGGCTCTAAAGTATCCAGCGGCCATCTTGGTTGACCTTTAACACCAAGGTCATCGGTTTGCCCTGCTTTCAAGCGCTGTAGACCCGCGTAAGCGATCATCGCACCGTTATCGGTACAGAACTCACCACGAGGGTAAAAAACCTTACCACCAAGGTTAGTCATCATTTCAGCTAATTGAGCACGTAAACGCGTATTAGCACTCACCCCCCCTGCAATCACTAAACGCTGGTAACCCGTTTGCTTTAACGCTCGCTTACATTTTATCGCTAAGGTATCAACCACAGCCTCTTCAAATGCACACGCTATATTCGCTCGTGTTTGTTCATCATTTGGCTCCGCTGCTATGGTGTTAGCTGCAAATGTTTTAAGCCCCGAGAAGCTAAAATTAAGTCCAGGTTTATCAGTCATAGGTCTTGGGAATCGATAACTATTAGCCACTCCCTTGGCTGCTAGCTTCGACAATCTCGGCCCACCAGGGTAATCAAGCCCCATCAATTTAGCGGTTTTATCGAATGCTTCGCCTGCTGCATCATCTACAGATTCACCTAGAACCTCATAACGGCCAATCCCTTCAACGCCCACAAGCATTGAATGACCACCCGATACTAATAACGCAAGAAACGGAAACTCAGGCACATCATCTTCAAGCATAGGCGCAAGTAGATGCCCTTCCATATGGTGCACACCAATTGCAGGCTTATCCCACGAAAACGCTAATGCACGGCCAACACAGGCCCCCACAAGCAAAGCACCAATAAGCCCTGGCCCCTTGGTGTATGCAATACCATCAATATCTTCAATGGTCATATCGGCATCAGCTAATGCTTGGCGGATCAAGGGTACGATTTTACGAACATGATCACGAGAAGCCAGCTCAGGGACAACCCCACCGTAATCGGCGTGCAATTTAACCTGACTATATAAGGTATGTGATAAAAGCCCTTTGTCATCATCATAAACGGCGATTCCCGTTTCATCACAAGATGTCTCTATTCCTAAAACCCGCATTGTTTCTCATCTTTACTTCATATATATTGCCGACAATTCTACCTGCTGTGCTTTAATTACTCCATAGCACAACCGCCATCTATGTCGATTATTACCGAACAGACGCAATTCTGATCACGAATAAGGGTTTACAACCAGGGGGCGAGTCGGTATAGAATTCCGCACCATTTTTAAATTATCTGAGTCAAGTAATTGTCTCAATACAACCTACACCTAAGGGGTGATGGCGTATGCCAATTATTAAAGTACGTGAAAACGAACCATTCGACGTAGCTCTTCGTCGTTTCAAGCGCTCTTGTGAAAAAGCTGGTATCTTAGCTGACGTTCGCGCTCGTGAATTCTACGAGAAGCCAACTACTGCACGTAAACGTGCTAAAGCCGCTGCTATCAAGCGTCTTGCTAAGAAGCTTTCTCGCGAAAACGCACGTCGCGTACGTTTATACTAATCTCATTATGAGCCTAATTGATCAGCTAAAAGAGCAAATGAAAGCCGCCATGCGTGCCAAAGAAAAGGTACGCTTGGGGACTATTCGTATGGCACTAGCGGCCATCAAACAAATTGAAGTGGATACCCGCGAATCTTTGAATGATGACCAAGCTATAGCGGTCTTAACCAAAATGGTTAAACAGCGTCGTGATTCTATTGCTCAATATGCAGCAGCAGGACGTGACGAATTAGCACAAATTGAAGCAGATGAAATTCAAGTACTTGAAGAGTTTTTGCCTCAACCTCTTACTGAAGAGGAAATTGTTGTGCTAGTTGATGCAAGCATCTCTGAGATGGGTGCATCCTCCATGGCGGATATGGGTAAAGTAATGGGATCATTAAAACCTAAAGTAATGGGCAGAGCAGATATGGCGGCAATTGGCGCTATGATCCGTGAAAAACTCAAGTAGTTTTTGTTTTAATGATGAATAAGCCGTGCTTTTGCGCGGCTTGTTTGTTTTCGATTTTCTCTATTTTAACTTCACGAAATTAAAGGCGGCATTTAACAACACTAATGGCGATACCTCGTGATTTTATCAATGAGCTAGTAGCTCGCACTGACATTGTCGACTTAATCGACCCTAAAGTGCCCCTAAAGAAGGCGGGTAAAAACCACTCTGCCTGTTGTCCTTTTCATAGCGAAAAATCTCCCTCTTTTACCGTTAGCAGAGACAAGCAGTTTTATCATTGTTTTGGCTGCGGCGCACACGGAAACGTTATTGATTTTGTCATGGAATATGACCGACTCGACTTCGTGGATGCAATTGAAGAACTCGCTGGACAGTTAGGACTAGAAGTTCCTCAGGAACAAGGCACTGGTAAGCCTCGCGATCAAGAGCTTAGTCGTGATTTATACCAACTGATGGAAGAGTCGAGTTTATTCTTCCAAAGTCAGTTAAGACAACACCCAGATAAACAGAAAGTGCTTGATTACTTAAGCCATCGTGGGCTTTCAAAAGACGTAGTCGAACATTTTAACATTGGTTTTGCTCCCGATGGATGGGACGGCTTATTAAGCCGATATCGTCAGAATCAAGATTCACAGAACAAGCTACTCACTGCTGGCATGGTCATCGAAAATGACAGCGGAAAGCGTTATGACCGATTTCGTGACCGACTCATGTTCCCGATTAGGGACCGACGCGGCCGAGTTATTGGCTTTGGTGGCAGAGTTTTAGGAGAAGGTACGCCAAAGTACTTGAATTCTCCAGAAACGCCCATATTTCATAAGGGCAATGAGCTTTATGGGTTATATGAGCTAAAACAGCGTCATCGTGATCCACAACAAGTACTCATTGTTGAAGGCTATATGGACGTCGTTGCTCTAGGGCAATTCGGTGTCGATTATGCCGTTGCGTCGTTAGGTACTTCAACTACCGCTGATCAATTTCAGCTGTTACTGCGTAGTGCAAAAGAAGTTATCTGTTGTTATGACGGTGACAAAGCGGGTAAAGAAGCCGCTTGGCGTGCGCTAGAAACTGCATTGCCTTTGTTAAAACCTGGCAATCAAGTTCGCTTCATGTTTCTACCTGAAGGCGAAGACCCTGACACGCTAGTGAGACAAATCGGCAAAGAACAGTTCGAACAGAATATTGGCCAAGCCATGGCACTTCCTGAGTTTCTATTTGAAAACTTAGCGAAAAAATTTGGTAAAGAAGACAAAAGTGTTTTGGCAAAAAATGCCATTAAACTGATAGAAAAAGTGCAAGACACTGTACTGCAGAGTCTGCTGCTTGAAGATTTAGCACATAAGCTAAGAATGAACGGTGCTGATGAGCTTAAACGAAAATTTAACTTTTCGACTAAGACGGCCGATAAACCTAAACAGCACAAAGCGTTGAAAGGACGTGGTACTCCATTGCGACTAGCCATTGCATTGTTAGTACAACATCCGCGCCTAGGTGAAAAATTACCTGAGCAACTCGCGCTAAAACACGTACAAATGCCAGGCATTGATTTGCTAGCTCTTGTACTAGATTTAACTCGCGGCAAAGTAATGAGCAGCGCACAACTACTTGAACAGTTCAGGGGCGATAATCAATTCAGCACCCTAAAAAAACTGACCCAATGGGATCATCAAGTGGCGGATGAAAACTTACTTAAAGAGTTAAAAGGCACCTTAGTGTGGTTAAACAACCAGTATCTGGAGCAACGCTACCAAGAGCTGAGTTTGAAAACTAATCTCACAAAAGATGAAAGATTACAGCTTAGCAAGCTAATCTCAGTGATTAAAAGTAAGGCATAGATTCGAAATCTGCCTCAAAAGTAAACACTTGGACTAGCACAGTGAAGCACCGAAGGCTATAATTAACGACTTGCGCGGCTGTTTTTTGCCCGTCGTTTTAACTGTTTCCCAACTTGGATGATATCTATGGATCATACTCCGCAGTCGCAACTTAAATTGTTGCTTGCCAAAGGTAAAGAGCAAGGTTACTTAACCTACGCAGAAGTGAACGATCACCTACCTGCAGACATGGTCGACTCTGACCAGATCGAAGATATTATCCAGATGATCAATGACATGGGTATTCGAGTCTATGAACAGGCTCCGGATGCTGATGAAATCATGATGTCTGAAGACAGCACCGATGACGATGCTGCCGAAGAAGCTGCTGCCGCATTAGCGACAGTGGAAGCTGAATTAGGTCGTACTACTGACCCTGTCCGCATGTACATGCGTGAAATGGGTACCGTTGAGCTACTGACCCGTGAAGGCGAAATTGTTATCGCCAAGCGTATTGAAGAAGGGATCAACACGGTTCAAGCTTCAGTTGCTGAATATCCACAAGCAATTGCAATGATCCTAGAGCAGTTTGATCGCTTCGAAGCAGAGGAAGTTAGACTATCTGACATCATATCTGGTTTCATCGATCCAAATGCAGAGGATGTTGCACCAACTGCAACTCACGTTGGTTCTGAACTGTCTGATGAAGAATTAGATGATGAAGACGATGATGAAGATGATGAAGACGAAGAGGAAGGTCCAAAAGGTCCAGATCCTGAAGAAGCGAAAGAGAAATTTACTACGCTTCGAGTCGCTCACGAAAGAGCATTAGAGATCATCTCTATCAAAGGTCGTGGCCATCCAGAGTCTACAGTAGCCCTTTTTGAAATCGGCGAGATCTTTAAAGAGTTCCGTTTGATGCCTAAGCAGTTTGACCGCTTAGTAAAAAGCATGCGCGCGATGATGGACAAAGTCCGTGTTCAAGAACGTTTGATCATGAAGCTTTGTGTTGAACAAGCGAAAATGCCTAAGAAAAACTTCGTTAAGGTGTACACCAGTAACGAAAGCAGCATCGAGTGGTTCAATGAAGAGCTAGCATCGGGCAAGCCATACGCAGAAGGCCTAAAAATGGTCGACTACGATGTTCAGCGTTGCCGCGCAAAGCTTGACGCGATTGAAACTGAAACCGGTCTAGCCATCGGCGCAATTAAAGATATCAACCGTCGTATGTCTATCGGTGAAGCGAAAGCACGCCGTGCGAAGAAAGAGATGGTTGAAGCGAACTTACGTCTAGTAATTTCGATTGCTAAAAAGTACACCAACCGCGGTCTACAGTTCTTGGATCTCATCCAGGAAGGTAACATCGGTCTAATGAAAGCGGTAGATAAGTTCGAATACCGTCGTGGTTATAAGTTCTCAACTTATGCAACATGGTGGATCCGTCAGGCGATCACTCGTTCTATTGCTGACCAAGCAAGAACGATTCGTATCCCAGTACATATGATCGAGACGATCAACAAACTAAACCGTATCTCTCGTCAAATGTTACAAGAGATGGGTCGCGAGCCATCACCTGAAGAGCTTGCTGAGCGTATGTTAATGCCTGAAGACAAGATCCGTAAGGTACTTAAGATTGCTAAAGAGCCAATCTCAATGGAAACACCAATTGGTGACGATGAAGATTCGCACTTAGGTGACTTTATCGAAGATACGACGCTAGAGTTACCGTTGGACTCTGCGACTGGCGAAAGCTTACGTAACGCAACACATGAAGTTTTAGCAGGTTTAACCGCCCGTGAAGCGAAAGTACTGCGTATGCGCTTTGGTATCGACATGAATACAGACCACACGCTAGAAGAAGTGGGCAAGCAGTTTGATGTAACGCGTGAGCGTATTCGTCAAATTGAAGCTAAAGCGCTACGTAAGTTGCGCCACCCTTCTCGCTCAGAGATTTTGAAGTCGTTCCTAGACGAATAGTCTTAAATAAAGAGACGAATAGTCTTAAACTCGATTCAAAACTCTTTGAAAAAGCTGCCTTATGGCAGCTTTTTTTGCTTCAATCGCTACTAATCGGCTTTATATTGATTAACAGATAAGCAGTTGAGCTATTAGAGGTAAAAACAGCTAAAAACTCAGGTGACAAGCGCTTTTAAACCTCGTATACTTCTTTTCGCTTTCGGTAGTGACGACTATCCTAAGTCGGCCCCTTAGCTCAGTTGGTTAGAGCATACGACTCATAATCGTCAGGTCCCCAGTTCGAGTCTGGGAGGGGCCACCAATTTTGATAAGCCGCTTAAAGAAATTTAAGCGGCTTTTTCATGTCTGGAATTCCTGTACAAATAGCATAATAGTCACTAACTCTTGCAGTTCAACTCTAAAAAGAACCAGCAATTAAAACGAAGAAGCCTACCTTGTGTACGCTTTTTTGTGTCTGGAATTTATGGATTGTGGAAAACCTGCGCCTCAACTGCTAGATGAATATAATCGTCATCTATTCACGCAGTTCGAGTCTGGGAGGGGCCAGCAATTTTGATAAGCCGCTTAAAGAAATTTAAGCGGCTTTTGTGTGCCTGGAGCACTTATGCCACTTTCCAAGGATGGAATGAAGTGGTATTCATGTCTGGAATTCCTGTACAAATAGCATAATAGTCACTAACTCTTGCAGTTCAATTCTAGAAAGTGCCAACAATTAAAAATGAAGAGGCCTGCATTAACCTGCTGGCTTTCTGTCCCTCAAATTTGAGGCTTATCGGCTCTTAATAATAGTTGAACATCATCACCAGCTATTTACGTAAAAAGTGCTGCAGAACTAACAACGAGATTCGAAGCTACACTTTTACCCCATTCATATAGGGGTGTTCTGCAAGTGCTAGCATGGCGAGATCCTCATGAGTGTCACCGTAGGCAAATACTTCGCTGTAGTCAGCTAAACAAAACTGTTGCTGTACTTTGATTGCTTTCATGTCGCAACTGCAATCCCCACTCTTATAGCGGCCAGTGTAACAACCTTGCTCTACAGCCATCTGGCTGCAGATTAACCTTATCCCCATAGATTCACACCAAGGCTGTAAGTAAAGGTCAAGGGATGCCGACACCAATACCACCTTTGCGCCGTCAACCTGATGCTGTTTAAGCACAGACAGCGTTTCAGCTCGCAGGGATTTGGGGATCACCTCCTGCGCGTATTGCTTACCAAGTGCAGTTACCGTTTCTACATCTCGCCCTACAAAAGCACAATAGCTCACCAGTGGCCTGAGTTTACGAGCAGGAATAACCCCCAATCGGTAGAGTAGGTATAATGGAGAAAGGAAAATAGAGCCAAGAAACAAACGTATAGGAGTGGCCGAATAAAGGATGAATCGAGTGTACATATCATGATGGGTCAGTGTGCCATCAAAATCAAACAGGGCTAACTTCAAACAATACTCCTTTTAACTCGCGAGAGTTATACCAATTGCATTAAGTATTTGAGCAGTTCAGAGCCCCTCAGCCTTTTCAATTCAAAGCGCATTGGTAAAGAAATGGTTATTCCCTTTTAAGCCAATGCAAAGCAGAAGTGGAAAGACTGAGGGGCTCACGTAGTGCGGCTGAGGTTAAACAAATTGGCAAGCGCTGTATGCTTCGCTATGGGATTTGGATATAGAATAACTATTAGCTCAAATTCCACTACTTGCCTACAGCGTTTTGAATTCCCGCTGAATGGTCAAACTTTTAATGCAATTGGTATTACTCAGTAACTTTCTCTCGTTTAACTCTTGTTATCCACTCACTAAAAAAGGGCTGCAAGCAGCCCTTTTTTAGAAACTAGTTATCCTATGACTCAGCAACAACTTTACGTTTCTGATGGGCAAGTATCAGTCCAATTAAACAGATAACACCAACTGCAATACCTACAGGTTGGCTCATCTCTTGTGGCAAACCTAGGCCTATACCTGCAGTCATAATATAGGACACAGTCACACAGGTACCAACGATGGCGGGTAAGCTCACTATCCAATGGAAAGTTCCGCGGTCAAACAGGTACTTAGTTGCTAACCACAATACACTGGTCGATAACAACATATTCGAGAACGCGAAGTAACGCCAGATCAATGAGAAATCAATTTTAGTCATGAAGTACGCAATGATTAGAATTGGAATGGCTAACAATAGACGGTTACGCATACTTTGCGGGATCTTAAATGCATCTGTAATGGTTAGTCGTAGAGAGCGGAATGCAGTATCACCTGAGGTAATCGGGAAAATCGCTACTGCAATAATCGCCATGATACCACCTGCAACCCCAAGGTAAGTTGTTGCAACTTGGTTCACAACTAGGCCTGGACCACCTGCATCGAGGATGCTCTTAAGCTCTACATAGCCGCCTGGGAATGCTGCGATACCAGCCAAAGCCCATACACACGCTACAATACCTTCTGACATCATCGCACCGTAATAAACGGGGCGAACGTATTTCTCATTAGTTAAACAACGCGCCATGATTGGTGCTTGAGTAGAGTGAAAACCACTGATCGCACCACATGTAATGGTCACAAACAGCAGTGGCCATACAGGTAAACCATCAGGGTTAGGCGCTAATAGATCATTGTTATAATGGCTATGGTCAAAATAAGCGAAGATATCCCCCATCTCAGGTAGCTGTGGAGCGCTGAATAACAATCCAATAGCGATAGAGACTGTCATAACAATCATCAATAAGCCGAACAGCGGGTACAGTTTAGTGATGATTTTATCGATAGGAAGCATGGTCGCAAAAAAGTAGTAACCAAGGATCACCAATACCCAGAAGGTATTATTGGCGAGAATCGTTCCTTCAAAGTAATCCAAGCTACTTAGCAGTCCAGCAGGGCTCATAATAAATACCACCCCGACGAAGAACAGCAACATCGCAGTGAAAATCAGCATGACGCCTTTGAAATAGATATTGAAATAATGGCCTGCAATTTCTGGCAGGCTCTTACCATCCTCTTTAATGCTCAATACACCAGAGAAGTAGTCGTGTACTGCGCCACCAATAATGTTACCCAATACAATCCAAACCAAAGCGATTGGGCCATATAATGCACCTAAGATAGGACCAAAGATTGGCCCAACACCGGCAACATTAAGAAACTGAATAAGGTAAGCTTTAACTGGATGAACTTTTACGTAGTCCACACCATCATCAAAGCGGGTTTGAGGGGTTTTTGCTTTAGGATCAATGCCAGCTTGTTTCTCTACAAAAGGGCTGTAGAACTTATAAGCGAGCAATAATAATCCAATGCAAATAAAGAAAATAAGCATGTTTTGTTAGTCCGTATTTTGTAGGGTAATTATTGTTATCCAAGTGTCAGTCACATCTATAGTATGGTCAAGTAACAATGTGTTATACCAAGGTCGAGTTCGCATCTTTGCTTTTTTAAAGTAGAGAGAGTTCACAGCTTTACTGCAAGCTAACAATATTACTGACCTCTAATTAACAAATCCTACAAAAACGAGGAGTTAGTATGTGCTCAACTCCACTCGAGTCCTTTCGGTAGTGATTTATTTATGCTTATGATATGGATTAAATTGACGATGATATCGTTATAAAAATAATCGAACAAAAAAACAACTGAGAGCACTATTTAACAATCAGACTCAATTTCCAACGCTAACGAGCAGCATTTCTATAGCAACCCCTTTTGTAAATTCAACATAACTCAAGCGCGTTAAATAAGCCCTATAGGTTGAGACAACCCCCTCAATGAACACATACTTCTGAGTTAGCTCTGCAATTGAGCAAAGACTATATCGCTTTCAGCATATCTCGTCTCAATAAGGCATTTCTCTATCCATGAAAATAGGATAGATTGAGAATCTATCCATCGTAATAGAGAATGTATAAACAGATGAAACAAAAGAGCATATTAGTAAAAAGCTACTTTGCTAAAATTGAAACCGATCAGCGGCAGCAAATGTGGGAAGCAAAACCAAAGACCACTGAGTGGGAATACTCTAGCTGCAAAGTGGACTCGCAAAGGCTTAATAATGATCTGCAGCAAGCAATTGAATCTCTTAACGCACAAGGTTTTAGAGTGGTACAAATCACTCCAATAACCTCTGGCGACTTCCACTTTAGTGATCATTTAAGCGATCCTCACTTACTGGGTAATGGAGTCACCACCGAGGGCGGCTATGGTTACGGTTTCTCCTACACAGATAGTTTAGTGATTTTGGCCGAACAGATAGAACCTGAGATTGGAGTCATCACAGCAGAAGAGCCTATGATTATTTCTGACGATGTGATTGTCGTCGACTAGCCTTACCAACTAGGCACTGATCATTTAAAAACAAGCCCACTGATAGCAAGGTGATGCCCACACTATGGATACACTCAGAAGCAGCATCTTCTATGCTATATCCAGGAAGCGGCGACTCAAACGAGCTATCGTGAGTAAGGGTTCGTCTATTAGTCAATACTAGATTAGTGCCTTTAAAATAAAGCTTACTGAGCTTTAAACATTTGTTTCGCGCGCGCGATATAAAACAGGCAATGCAATTACCTTAGCCTAAAAGTGATACGACTTGAGAGGAAAAAAAGCAGGAACAAAATAATTTTCCTGCTTGGAAGGGAGCATTTGCAGTCAACGAGAAGGATGTAACGACACCGCTTACACTCGCTGCCACATTCGCTAGAAGTGCTTAATATTTTGCTTGGAAGGTTAACCAAAGCTTATCGGTATCACTTGAGAAGCTGTAACCTTCATCTGCACCACTAAAGCTTGCGTATTTAACACCTAGGCTGTAGTGCTTGGCAAATGGATAAGTTGCTGCAACGCCCCACTCTTTACCCATATCAATATCACCAAAGTCAGAATCAAACTTATGGTATTTGGCGAGTAACTTTAAGCCTGCAACCTTAGCAGTTAAAATAACATGAGCGTCGACAAGACCATTTTCCCAGTTACCTTTACCACCAAATAAAAACTTATCTGTCCAACCGTTAAACGCGTGCAGTGTGGCTAACGGAGTAATAAAGCCGGCTTTGCCATCGTCAGAGCCTAGCACTTCGTAACCCGCTTTGAAGCCAAAGGCGTCAAGATTAATACCAGCGCCTAATTTATAGTAACTTGCGCTGTAGCTAACTGGGTTATCGCCTGCTTCAGATTGCTGCGCAAACTCAGCTTCATAGCTCAATTTAAGTGCATCTAGTTTGATATCACCCGTTGCACGCACACCGTAAGTATCGGTAGAGAAGGCTGCGACATCTTGGTTATCAATAAGGTAACCGTAACCAGTAATCTTTGCGAAATCTAAACCTGAATAATTAATGTTAACTAGGTTCGTTTCGTTTTCATGCTCTTCTTTACCTGAACCTTCAGGGAAAATACGGTTAACTGTGGCAACATATGCATAATATGCAGTTAAGCCTTCGATGGCGGTATTCTTTACCGAAAACGCATCATAAGTTTGTTCATTTTGACGGAAACCTACACCACCAACAAAACGTTGGTTATCGAGCAAAATACGTTGACGACCAAATTTGGCCAGTGTTTCGGCAGGTCCTTTATAACCAATAAAACCTTGGTTAATTTGGGTGTATGCATAGTCAGCAATTAGCGGCTCGTTATCTGTTGAGCGAACGTCATCAATTTCCGCTACAGCGAACAAATTATAAATATCACCAGTTTGGTAATTTAAGCGAGTGCGTAAAGTCGTTTGGTTTTCTTGATCGACATTGGCAACATCAACATCTTCATAGCGAAGACGGAATTGAACTTTAACTTTTGAGTCATCAATGAATGCTTTCTTAAGAGGGTCAACGGTGTCGGCAGCGACAGCGGTAGAAGCTAAACTTGCAAGTACGGCTAACGTTAGGGCATGGACTTTCATTTATTGTAATCCTTTTGTTTCATCATTCTCACAAAAGGTTATAAAGCTGAAAACAGTTTGAAAACTTGATCCAGAACAATGTTGCCAAATGATTACAGCCTTGTATCCATAACTGTGAGCAAGATCATTAACCAATACTAATTTAGAGGTACCTATAAATGGGTATTTATTTTATCTTCCTTAATTTACCATTCCTAATACAGGTGAATACAAAGCAGATAAAACACAACCTGAAACAAAAGTATGCGGCAGAAAATACGCTAAAGTGATGATAACCCCGCTACTCTCTCTACTGACTTTTAAAATCATAGGCAACTACAAATAACCGAATCACCATTATTCAATAGGTAAAATGCTTGCTTTCATCCCTTAATACTCTCCAGCTTAATGCTAAAAAATACCTTACCTTTATCACAAAGCATGATTAACGGGTTCTGTTGAAGCCACTTTTATTTTGCAGATAAGTCCATGCAGCCCACCTTGAAATTAATCCTCCTTTTAGCTTTAATTAACCCGTTAAGTCGTATTTATTAATATCTAATTTAAGGGGTTTTTATGTTAGGCGAAGATCATTCTCTGCTCCATGAGTTTCCTGAGTACCAAGCTACCATAACCAAACTTTGTCAAAGTGATAGCGCATTCACAAAAGATGCTAAACATTACGATGCACTAGATAAAGAGATCCGTGAGTTAGAACTCAACGGCGCCCCAATAGATGATGAAGCGATGCATCAACTTAAGCATGATCGCGCAGAGTTAAAGGATTCACTGTATAAGCGATTATCGAACCAGTGAGACTTTATCTATAACAAGCTTACTAGGGGCTGTTGATCTTTCGAGCTTAGTTTTTGTTCGAATTCAATGCTTCTAGTACAAGGCTTGAGCGATAAAGCTTAGCTGGCTGAGTGAAAAGCTCATAACACCGTATATAGAAGCATTGAAGCGAACCCAAAGGGCCGCGTTTCTTGGCTATTTTTACTGTGTTGTAGACTATTTGTGGAGAATAACTAAACGGCATAGCCTCCGCCTTGTCAAAATAGCCAATAAACTGCGGCAAAAACAACCATGAAAGATCAACAGCCCCTAATCAAACTCGACGATAGATAAAGGCTAAACAGCAAATGTTAGCCTTTATCATTATCAAAAAGGCCAACTAACCAACACTTTTACAACCAAATAGACACAACTATTTCACCCAGTTAAATAACCTGTTATCTTTGCCGCGCATATTTAGAAAGGATACCAAACATGTCGCTGCAAAAATCATCACCATTTTCATTTATAAAATCAATTTCAATAGCAAAGATTCTACCAATACTGCTGATTATCATAGCCATATTTAACTCTTACTTTATTGTTATCGAGGGTCATGTCGGCGTGGTAAAGCGCTTTGGTGAAGCCAAAGACCAACAAAATCCAGGTTTACACTTTAAAATCCCATTTATCGAAACAGTTGAGCTAATTGAAGTACGCACTCGAAAAAATGCCGAAAAAATGGCCTCGAGTACTAAAGAGCAGATGCCGGTGACTATTGAGGTTTCGGTTAACTGGACCGTTAACAAAGAAGCCGCGCTTGATCTATTTAAACGTTATGGTGGATTAACTCAGTTTGAGCAACGTATTCTTGACCCACGTTTTCGCTCAGCTACAAAAGACACTATCCCGCAGTTTGAAGCAGAGCAACTCATCCAAGACCGAGCGAGTGCAATTCAAGGTATCGAACGCCGCCTAGCTGAAGAGATGGAAGGCTTCCCTGTCGTGGTTGATAATATCCAAATTGAAAATATTGCCTTACCGCAAAAGTACATCAACTCCATTGAAATAAAGCAAACAGAGAAGAACTTGGCCGCCGCAGAAGAACACAAGCTAGAGCGTCAACGCCTAGAAGCACTTCGCGCTGTAAACACTGCCGATGCAGAAGCTAAAGGGATACTTAAAATTGCTGAAGCTGAAGCACAATCAATACTGCTAAAAGGTAAAGCTGAAGCACAAGCAATTGAAGCAAAAGCTAAGGCTCTTAAGAGTAATCCACTCATTGTAAAACTAACCGAAGCCCAAGCTTGGGATGGCAAACTGCCTACCACTATGATGGGTGATGGTGTAATGCCAATTATGGACATAAGAGACGATAGTAAATAACACCAATCAGCATCAACTCTACTTAACGTCAACGGGGCCTAATGGCTCCGTTTTTGTTTCGAATATGCGCTCAACTCCCAACTAGTCAACTAAAATCCACATACAGCCAGCTTCGTTTCACAGCAGCTTTTTTTAAAGTGGCAGCCCCTGACAATCCTCGGCTAACGCAGTTCAATCGGCTGTTGGTTTTCATTGCAGATAACCCTCTGCAGTTTTAAGGAGCGTAGCGGCAATATTAACGAGATGAGAGGAATCCTTACAGCCATAACTCTACACAAAAAACCATAGCACTGGACGCTGAATAGTGTGCGTATAAGGTATAGAGCAAATTGCAATTGAACCAGCTAAGCTTATTGACCTAGTAAATGGACTCTTAAAGCCATAGCAAAACGATATCATTTTAATAATGCCATGATAGGTGTGAGTAATAACTGCAATATCATTACGATTAAGCTTTTTACAGTAGTAAAAAGCTTTACTGCCACGCCCCATTATCAACTTTTTATTGATAATAATTCAAAAGTTAAGCTGTTTTTGTTTTGAATTCTTAGCGCTAACATACACCCCATAGTCGAGCACGTAACGAGTACGATGCCGAGATTTGATTTGAATCACTGGAGTTCAGCATGACCAAGCTCACCGTTGTAGCTAACATAATAGCCAATAAAGACAGTATTGATTTCGTCAAAGCAGAGTTAATCAAGCTTATTGAAGTGACTCGTGCAGAAGCAGGTTGTATTAGCTATGACCTGCACCAAGATAATGAAAACCCAGCTCACTTCGTATTTTACGAAAACTGGCAAAGCCGTGAACACCTACAAGCACACCTGGCTAATAGCCATATAGCTAATTACGTTGCAGCCACTGAAGGTCAAGTGGAACTGTTTACGATCAATGAAATGACACACATTGCCTAATACACTTATTTATACCAACTCCATTAAAGAGTTGCTCATTCAGCGGGAGTTAAAATCACTTTAGACAAGTAAGTGGCTTATCGCTAATAGTTATTCTATATCGAAAGTCACATGCGCTGTATAAAGTGATTTCCCTATGCCTTAAATATCAGCCGCACGTTGTGAGCGTCTCAGGACTTTCACTGCTACGTTGCATTGTCTCGAAAGGGAATAACCATTTCTTCTACAATGCGCCTTGAATTGAAAGCCCTGAGAAAGCGCTGAACTGAGTATATCCTTAATGGAATTGGTATTAGCCTAACTCCCGCTATTTTTAGTGCTGCTAAATCACTAGCATCATAAGGAAACAAACATGACACACCCAATTATTACTGACTTACAAAACCGTTACACAGCAAAGAAATATGATGCATCAAAACGCGTTCCTCAGGCCGATCTTGATGTGGTTTATGAGGCTATGCGCTTATCCGCCTCATCAATTAACTCTCAGCCTTGGAAGTTCATTGTGATTGAGAGCGATGCAGCCAAACAGCGTATGCACGACACTTTTGCTAATAAATTTCAGTTTAATCAGCCGCATATAAAATCAGCGTCACACATAATTCTGTTTGCTCATAACCCACACTATACCCGAGCTGATTACGCTAAAGTAGTTGATAAAGGTATTGAAGATGGCCGCACTAAACCGGAAGAGCGAGAGCAAGCCTTTGGTGGCTTTGCTTTTGCAGAAATCAATACCGACGAGACAGGTAACACTGCTACTTGGACTAAATCTCAAACTTACTTAGCTCTGGGTAACACCTTGCACGTATTAGCTCGCCTTGGTATCGACTCCACCACAATGGAAGGCGTAGACAGCCAACTTATCAGTGACATCTTCAAAGATGAGCTAGATGGTTATGTCTGTGAAGTTGCACTGGCTATTGGCTATCATCATGGTGATGAAGATTATAATGCTGGGCTGCCAAAATCACGCTTGAGTTCTGAAGCGGTTATGACAGTTATCTAGTTAATCATTGACCATTGCTAAATAGCACCATAATGCCGTACATACTTTGTCGTATGTACGGCATTTTTTATAACTGGGCAGTTCACTCAATATCATAATTGCTCACTACTCATCCAATTTTTAGCCTAAACACCTCTGAGCGCAAAACTTGACAAATTATGTCTAACTCTTGATTGATTATAGTTAGCTCTGTGTTACTTTCCCTTTGTTTTTTTTTAAAGATTAAACACAAACCTGGTTAGATGAAGGTTGCCTAGCAACCACTAAGGGAAATAGAAGTTATGACGTCATCGAAGTTAACCATCAACATTTTTAGCGTAACGCTACTGGCATTAAGTGGCTGCGCGCTCTCACCTAAAAATGTTGCCGACATTCAATTTAAAGACCCCAAATTTGCACAGTGTGTTGCCCAAACAAAAACCACGGCACTGTCAGAAATAGCTGCGCTCAATTGCTCTGGTAGACAGATAAACCATGTCGACGAAATTCGTTACATGCCAGCACTTACAGACCTCAACCTAATGGATAATGAGTTGGCAGAGTTTGATGCAACACTTCGCCCTAACCTTCAGCGTTTAAACCTACTAGGCAATAGGCTATCTAATATCGATTTAAGCAAAAGTTCTGAGCTCACTTCACTCAATATCTCTGACAATAAAATGAGCAATATCGATGTAAGCCAAAATTCAAAACTTATTAGCCTTTATGCCTACAAACTGCCACTTGCTCACATTGATGTTTCTTCTCAAGCTAAGCTAAGAGACTTGGGTTTAAGCAAACATAAGTTAACTAGTATCGACCTATCTAATAATCTGCAACTACAAAGCCTCAATTTATCTGTTGGCACGCTGGAGAATATCGACCTGACTCACAATGCCAAATTGAGCCATGTTTACCTTGCTAGCAATCAACTCACACACATAGACGTTAGCCAGAATCCAAAGTTGATGCTGTTATCTGTAAGGAATAATCAACTGACTGAACTCGATTTAAACCGTAATTCACAGCTCATGACACTCAAAGCAGACTACAACAAAATTGAAGATATTTCGTTTAGCGCTGAGCCGCTAATTACTGAGCTTGAGCTCAACAATAATCGACTCACTGTATTAGATACTTCTGCATTCGTTCACTTAGATAAGCTGACTGCTTTCAATAATCCATTACAGCTTCTGAAGGTTAATCCCACGCTGCCGCCAAAAGTGCTCTCTATTGAAGGCACGCCCTACGCATTATCGAATCAAGCACATACGAACGAACGCGCTATTTCTAATCTAGTATCGCCGCGAGTGAGCATCTTAGATGCAGGGTTAATCAGCCAAGATGGTAATCAATACAATATTTTTTCTAGCCAGTTAGTGCTGCCCTCTTTAGGACAATATATACCCATCCGACCTGAAAATGCAGGATTCAGTGGGAGTTTAATGGGCTTTAGTCACAGGTTCATTGCTCCATGCTGAACCTAAGCACCTACATCTGACCTCCAGGGATGGAGGGAATGCCTTTAGCATGTCAGGAACATACTAGGCCATGTAGGCGAGGCATTGATTGCAGCTAATGGTCGCTCCCTTGGTAAAATCAATAACACAGAGTAAAGCCCATGCTTTTTATATAAGAAACGCCCATCGAAGAAGGGGTTGTGCAAGCCCACTTCGTTGTTGCGGCAACTTAAAAGGGAATAACCATTTCCACGTTAACGCGCCTAGAATTGAACTAGCACAACACCTCTGAAACGAGCATTTTCAAGTGGGATGGGTATATAGGGTATCGCTATTCGGTAGACCTCCCCAAAAATGCCAAAGGAAAAGTAGACCCCAAGCTCGCCAACCAAACTCAGTTCCCTATAACGGTTCGCATGACACACCCAGAAATCGTTGACCCCAAAAGTGGTAAAGGTTTCACAACATCTAGCTGGACAGACACTATGCTTAAGCATGATCGTAATCTGGCGATGTGGTATTTTGGCGACAAACATGAGCTTGTCAGCGGCCGCTGGACACTCGATATTCTTTACAGAAATTCAGTCATTGCAACTAATACCAATTGCATTAAGTATTTGACCAGCTCAGAGCCCCCTCAGCCTTTTCAATTCAAAGCGCTTTGGTAAAGAAATGGTCATTCCCTTTTAAGACAATGCAAAGCAGAAGTGGAAAGACTGAGGTGCTCACGAAGTGCGGGTTTCAAAACGTTGTATGCTTCATTATAGGATTTGGATATAGAATAACTATTAGCTCAAATCCCACTACTTGCCTACAGCGTTTTGAATTCCCGCTGAATGGTCAAACTTTTAATGCAATTGGTATAAGTCCTTCATGCTGGTTAATATGGATGAAAAACCAAAAGAGACACAGCGGAAAAATGTCACCTTCACTGATTTAATTAGCAAAGGTCAGCATTATCTATGCACGGATAAAAAGTACCGCACATGCTTAGGTTTCAGCGATACCAACCACTGTGAAACGGACCTCCAGCCCTTTAAAGCACAATGCCTGCAAAGTGCGGTCAAAGCAGTGCAACGTCTTAGAACTAGGCCGATGAATACTCAACTCAAAGCTTTCTTTAGCCACCTTACCGCTTGTATGGGGGATAAATATATTCAGACGACTGAGCTTGTACCCCAACAAGTAGGCACTTGCCTAAGCAACTAAACAATAATTTAGCTCCGGCTAATGACAGGGAACTCAACAGCCCACACCTTGTGGGCTTTATGATAACTACAGATTCAAACTGATAACTACATCACGCGCCTTTACACTTCTTTAATTGAACTTCCAACTGAGTTTAATTACCATTCTCAACTTCAAAGCTTACTTATTTATCTGCAATAAAATCCAGATAAAATAAAACCTTATTAACAATTTAAAAGTAAGCTATCAGCCATAGTTGTCTTGCGCTTAAATTTTGCCAAGACCGATTTGAGATCTTAACAATGAATGTCGTTCCCGCTTTAAAATGGTTCCACAATTGGGTTGGTTTTTTTATTAGCATTACCATGCTAATTGTATTAACAACAGGTGTTTACCTAGGCGGCATGGATATGCTTAAGCGCCTCGATGATAAAGGTCAGCAATACACACCATTATCCGTTGAACGCAAAGCAGAGGTGACTGATGCCCTGTTTGAACGCTATCCAGAGATAAGCACCGTTCGCTTTCCTACAGAGCATACGCCTTATATTCAAGCCAGTGCGCGAGGCACAACCATTGCGTTAGATAGTGAGTTAAATGAACTGTCGATTCGCAAGTTTTCAGAAATACCAATGTACAGTACTGTTTTTTGGTTACACAGAAACTTCTTAATGGGTGACTTTGGTAAATACCTTAACGCTTGGGCATCAATGATTGGCGCGGTCATCACCTTAGTGGGGATCTATCTATGGTGGCGAGTGCGTAAAGGTTTCCGCCTAAAACAAAGTCTCCCTAAAGATACCCGTTCAAGCAGTTTGTTAAAAAGCCACATTCAACTAGGGTTATTTATCTCTGTTCCTTTATTCGTTTTGTGTCTA
This sequence comes from Shewanella piezotolerans WP3, assembly GCF_000014885.1. Lineage (NCBI taxonomy): Bacteria > Pseudomonadati > Pseudomonadota > Gammaproteobacteria > Alteromonadales > Shewanellaceae > Shewanella > Shewanella piezotolerans. The sequence continues at coordinate 1,101,054 of NC_011566.1, read as the reverse complement.
AGCGGCTTTTTAATCACTTATAAAGGTTTGTGGTTCGGTGCATTAAAACCAAGTTCCAACATCGAGGTCAGCTACCCTAAAAGCCAAGCAAATGATTGGCAAAGTCAATTACAAACCGCGCAAAACCTTTGGCCTGAATCTCAACTAGTTGCGGTGAGTAAAGGGCGCGCTAAAAAGCCAAAAGAGGGAGAGCCAGCAGCAGAACCTAGTTATAGCATTCAGTTTGATAGCCATAGCGACGTGTGGTTACGTAATGCAGACAGAATCAGTATAAATCACGCCGAAGGAACCATTCAATCAGCTTTAAAGCACAGCGACAGACCGCTGTCAGCCAGAGTGGCGAGTTTTGTAAGGCCGCTACACGATGCGCTTAATATGCCTTTTGGTTACGTCGTATTTATTACAAGCGTGTCATTAGTTGGCTGCATGATCCTAATGTTTAGTGCGTTAACCTTCTATCGTCGAATATTTAAGAAAAAGCGTAGCTAGTTGTCTGATAACGGCTGGCTAATTGTTAATAAAACTTTGCTAACAATTAGCCAGTTGACATTTTATGCCATTTATAGAAGATTGTTGCGTTAGAAAACTAAAATAACTTCAGCAAGGAAGAGCATAAAATAATGAAAAAATCACTAATTGCTATTGCCCTAGCCACTACCTTTTTAGGTGGCTGCGGCGCTTCGGATGTTAATGACACAGCAGCAACAGAAGTCACTAAAACAACTTCAACTAAAGCAGAATTAGGCAGCTTCGGGGTTGACCTTTCTGCACGAAATGAAGCGGTCAAACCTGGTGATGACTTCTTTATGTACGCCAGCGGCACTTGGTATGACCATTACATCATGCCTGCGGATAAGACTCGTTATGGCGCATTTACTGGTCTTGCTGAGCGCAGTGAAGAACAAGTTAAAGAGATCATCGATGATATTGCTAGCCGCAGTGATTTAAATGCTGAAGAGCAGCTCATTGCTGACTTCTACAAATCATACATGGACACCGATACCATCAACAAGCTTGGTATCACCCCTATTCAAGGCACCCTTGATCAGATCTCTGCAATCAAGAATACTGACGACCTAACTAAAGTCTTTGGCCAAGCATGGCTGACAGGTGCAACTTCTCCAATCTCTGGTGGCATGTGGTTTAATCGTCTAGACCCTAATCAGTACGAAATGTCGATTGGTGCTGGCGGCTTAGGTCTACCAGACCGTTCATACTACCTTGAAGATAGCGAACGTTTCGTTAAAATCCGCAGCGCTTATGTCAATCACATAGCACAAATGCTGGCTTTTGCAGGTGTTAAAGATGGTGAAGCCCGCGCTCAAGCAATCCTTGCTCTTGAAACTAAGATGGCTGAAGGACAATGGCCACGAGAGAAGCGTCGTAACCGTGATTTAACTTTAAACCAAGTTAAACGTGCAGACCTTGCCAAAGAGTATCCTGGTTTTGACTGGGATCTTTATTTCGCTGAAACGGGCTACAAGGTCCCGCAGCTGAATATCTCTCAGCCTGATCCTGTTAAAACTATGATTGGATTGGTTAACAGCGAGTCACTTAAAGTTTGGCAAGATTACCTCACTTTCCATACCGTGAGTAACAACGCTGATGTCCTATCTGAAGATATCTACGCGGCGAACTTTGCGTTTTATGGCAAAGAGCTAAGTGGACAGCAAGAACCTCGCCCTCGTTGGAAGCGTGCCATTTCAGAGATGTCAGGCACACAATCATTAGGGTTTGCTATCGGTAAAGTGTACGTTGCTCGATATTTCCCTGAGTCATCTAAGCAGCAGATGTCAGAGCTAGTTGAGAACTTACGTACTGCAATGGGTCAACGTATTGATGATCTTGACTGGATGGGTGATGAAACCAAAGTTAATGCTCATGCCAAACTAGCCGCCTTTAACCCTAAAATCGGTTACCCAGATGTATGGCAAGAGTTTGATGGATTAGAACTGACCAATAAAGATTTAGTCGGTAACATTCACAATCTGCGTGAGTACTTTAAAGCTGATAGCGTTGCTAAAGAACTCAAGAAAACTGACCGTAACCGTTGGGGCATGACACCGCAACGCGTTAACGCTTACTACAATAGCTCGTTTAACGAGATTGTATTCCCAGCAGCCATTTTACAACCACCATTTTTCGATCCTAATGCAGACGCAGCAGTAAACTATGGTGGAATTGGCGCTGTTATCGGCCATGAAATGGGCCACGGTTTTGACGATCAAGGTTCAAAATCTGATGCCAACGGCATTCAGCGTAACTGGTGGACAGATGCCGATCGCGCCGCGTTTGAAGCGAAAGCCGACCAGCTTGCTGCTCAGTACAGTAAGTATGAGCCAATTCCTGATAACTTCGTCAATGGCCGTAACAGCCTTGGCGAGAACATTGGTGACGTGGGCGGCCTATCGATGGCTTACCATGCATACAAGCTAAGCCTTAACGGCAAAGAAGCACCTGTCATTGACGGTGTTACGGGCGATCAACGCTTCTTCCTTGCTTGGGCTCAAGTTTGGAAAGAGAAACGCACCGAGCAAAGCATGTTGAATCAGCTTCGTGCTGGTACCCATGCTCCAGGTCGTTACCGCGCCCAAGCGCCTCGTAACCACGATGCTTGGTACAAAGCATTTGATGTTAAGCCTGGTGACGCACTTTACTTAACAGAAGACGAGCGCGTGCGTATTTGGTAATTAACGAATACGGCTGATACTAGATAGTATCTGTTCACGGTAATTAAAAATGCCGACAGCTGTTTATCATTAACAACTGTTGGCTTTTTTTCGCTTGTAAGTTGATAAAGCGGATCAGTGCAGATTGGCAAGTTTAGTATTTGATACAAAATGAGTCAGTGCAATATCAACCGCCAGCAGTATAAATATTGACACACTACCGACGGCCAGCAATTGCTTTATCGACCAACGTCCTTGTTTAAGCATATTAGCGTCTTCCTAACGAAAATAACTGCTTAAACCATAGAACAGATAAAAGGTTAGTGCCATTTAGCCCAGCCTATCACTTGACCAAAAAGTCTATGCACTGAACAAGCTTCTAGAGCAAAAAAGCCGAAGCAACTACGGCCCCGGCTCTGAGTTTATACCGATAGCAGTGCTCAATTAGTGTTTGCCCTTTACTCCGTGACGAACCATCTCCTTGCCAGTGACAAAAATTTCATCGGTGATCCAGCGAGCATGCAGTAGCTTATGATTATGATCAAAAACCGCAACAAAGTGACGCCCATCGGCGTTATTAGTAGCCATTCCCACCCCCTCGACACCTACGAGGCCTAAGCCACCATTTTCAACAGAAAGGAGAAAAGCTTCCAGTTTGTTTAGGCTATCAATCACACTTTGTTCATCACTCATCTTTATATACTCTCTTTATCTTAGCAAGGCTACGCTCGCTACTAGCGGCGTCTTATTGGCTCCATTTTAACGCGATTAAAGGTTGATTTGCACTTAGCACATTTGAGCCCCAGAATTGTTTTAAGCTTATATTGTTAAGGCACTTGATTTAATAGCTATTTGCAGCTTTAGTTATTGTCAACAAACTAGGAAATTCCCCTGTTTTTTTCGGCAGTTATATCTGTTTAACTGGGATGACACCAAACTTAAAGGGTTATTTTATGAAGCTTAAATCTCTGTCTTTACTCCTTATGCTCACGCTATCATCCACCTCAGCACTTGCTGTTACCTGCCCTCCCAATGCAGGTGAACTCCCCTCTTGGGCTAACAGTGACCGTAGAAGTGCAATTACAGAGTTTGTAACAGAGATAACCAATCCGAACAGTCCAAACTTTGTCGCCACCAAAGACCGTATCGCAGTGTTTGATAATGATGGCACTCTTTGGTCAGAGCAACCTATGTATTACCAATTGGTTTTTACTTTAGAGCAGATTAAAGGGCTGGCGAGCAAGCATCCGGAATGGAAAACCCAAACGCCTTTCAAGTGGGTGTTAGAGGACGATGTTGAATCATTGATGAAAGCAGACCACTATGCTCTCTTAGAGTTACTGCAAGCTACGCATTCAGGCTTAACTGTAGAGGCATTTCAACAGATAGTGCACAGCTGGGTCACCAAGAGCAAGCATCAACGCTTTGACCGAAGCTATATCGATATGACTTACCAACCGATGAAAGAGATGCTGAGTTATTTAAAGGCCAATGGCTTTACAAACTACATTGTTTCGGGTGGCGGTAGTGACTTTATGCGGGCTTGGACAGAGCAGGCTTATGGCATTCCAGCTGAAAATGTTATTGGCAGTAGCTTTGGATACGACGTAGTTAAAGTGGGTGCCGATACTGTGATTGTGAAAAATGGCGAGCTAGTTTCAAATAATGACAAACAGGAAAAAGTCGCAAATATTCAACGCGTCATTGGTAAGAAGCCAATACTTGCCGTAGGTAACTCTGATGGTGATCATGCCATGTTGCAATGGAGTACCAGCCAAAATAATCCAAGTATGGCAATGATAGTACATCACACCGACAGCGATCGTGAATGGCAGTATGACCGCGATTCATCCATAGGCCGTTTAGACAAGGCGCTTAATGAGTCCAAACAAAAGGACAACTGGCACTTAATCGATATGAAGAATGACTGGTGTACTGTATATGGTGCCAGCAGCACGAGCAAATAACCTTATTAGCAGTAACAGCTAACAAACCAAAGGAGGCTTCAAACCTTCTTTGGTAAAATACTAAGCCGTCATTTTCACGTGACAAACACGCTGGATCCACAGTTAGACTAAGTAGCACTTTCTCATGACGAATCTTTATATCCACAACGCTTTTAAAAGAATGAAATAACCCCATATTAATAAGACAGCTAAACACCTAGGAATTGATATGAGCAAGCAATACACTCCAGCAAATGTTTGGACCATGGATAGTGAAAATGGCGGCGAATGGGCAAGCATCAATCGCCCTGACTCTGGTGCGAGATATGACAAGGCACTTCCTGTAGGTAAACACCCGATACAGTTACACTCGTTAGCAACTCCTAACGGCCAGAAAGTGACAATCATGCTTGAAGAGTTACTTGCAAAAGGCGTATCTGGTGCCGAATACGACGCATACTTAATTAATATTGGCGATAGCGACCAGTTCTCATCCGGCTTTGTTGAGATCAACCCCAACTCTAAATTCCAGCCCTCATTGATAACTCTGATAATAGCGCAATCAATGTATTCGAATCAGGCAACATTTTACTTTACCTTGCAGATAAATTTGGCCACTTTATACCGACAGAGATAGCTGCCCGCACTGAAACCATGAACTGGTTATTTTGGCTGCAAGGATCTGCGCCGTACTTAGGCGGTGGCTTTGGCCATTTTTATGCCTATGCTCCAGAAAAATTTGAGTACCCAATTAACCGCTTTACCATGGAGACAAAACGCCAACTCGATGTACTCGACAAGCAATTAGCAAACAATAAGTATATTGCAGGTGAAGACTACACAATCGCAGATATGGCAATCTGGCCTTGGTACGGTAATCTAGTGCTAGGTAAACTATATAACGCAGCCGAGTTCCTTGATGTCGAAAGCTATACCCACGTGCAACGCTGGGCTAAGTTAGTTAGCGAGCGAGCTGCTGTTAAACGTGGAAAAATAGTTAACTGTACCTGGGGGGAAGAGTGGCAGCAATTAGCTGAGCGCCATAGTGCAGCAGACATTGATGAAGTATTAAAAAAACAGACTATGTAGTTTGGCTATTGCCCTCTAAGTAACGGTTAATCAGCCATCTTTACTTAGTAAGGGAATATCAACTATAGAGTTATGTAACATCCACGACTTCAATAGAGGAGACTTCACAATACAGGTGAATTATCTCCTCGCTGTACTCGTAGCGCTTAACCTCAAAACGTTGGCAGCTCCCCTCTCAAAGTGCTAATAGCCATTATATCCAATGGCTTCTGTAAAAATGGAATTTCTGGAAATTGAGCAGATCTAGGAATTTCGTCTTTGCTGTTAGCTGACAGAATAAAATACTTTGCTCGAATAAAACCCAACTCCTTTAATGACGATATCAGAGTCAAGCCATCGGTATCTTCAAGCATATAGTCCATTAGTACTGTAAGAGATGGTGATTCAGTGCCGTGCTGGTGTACTTCATAAAACCCATCGAGTGCATTTATAGCCTCTCGTTCATCTTTCGCAGTGATCACAATGAATCCGTTACTTTCTAACATTGACTTACAGACCTCCAAATTAAAACAGTTATCATCAACGAGTATGACGTGCTGTGCATTGGCGACTTTGTGCTGATTAATCACTGAGTTTGAGGCATACGTATTGTTCTCCTTTTTTGGAGAAATATCCACACTAACGATCGTGGAAGTATCGTGGGAAGGCAATCGCTCAGTTTCTCTGCGGCTAAGCCTAAACGGAAACTGAAATATAACTAAAGTACCATGATCTTTTCTGCTGCGGATCCTGATACTCCCGCCAACACTTTCAATCACCTTTTTACAAGTATACAAACCAATTCCTATGCCAGACTTGAGTGCTTCATTTGATTTCAAGTCAGTAGTGAAAGGTTGCGAAATCGCTGTCATTGATGCTTTAGACATCCCCTTACCAAAGTCCTTAATAGCCACACGAACAAAACCATCTAGAGGCTTGTCGTCTCTAGCTAATCTTGCGGTTGAATTGGATGAGAAAGGACGAACTCTGACACTGAATATGACCAGATCACCAGTACTATACTTAAATGCGTTATTGATGAAATTGGTTGTTAACTGGAAAAACTTAGTATCATCTAGCAGGATATGGGTAGGGATCTCTCCCACATACAGCACCTTTAAAAGTTTTTTATGTGTATCGCTAAATGCGCGATAGTAATCTTCTATTTTATTTAAAAACAGGGGGAAATTTACTTCTTGGTAATGCAAACTTAAAGTTCCAGAACTAGCCTTACTATAAGTCAGAGTATTTTGCGCAACAGTGTTCAGTAAATTTGCAGACCAAATTATTTTATCTAGTGTTTCTTCACCATCGACTGAGCCGCTCGTCTTATTTTTCAACATATTGGCATAACCTAAAACGGCATTAATAGGCGTCCTTATCTCATGGTTTAATGTTGATAATAATGCCAATTTTGAGTTTGACTCAATACGCTGCTTTTCTTTATCAATACGATTTTGAATCATCAAGGAGACAAGCAGTGAAAATACCAATCCAGCTAAAGTACAACCAAATAGTAATTGTGCGATGCTAAGCATCTCTGCATTTGTTGGTAAGTTATCAACCGTTAAACGATAACTGGTATTATATTCTGGTAAATCAATAAATTGCTCTGAGTGGAACCCTAATAGCGAGGCGAAAAACCTGTCTTCATAAGTTTGACACTCTTGGTTACTCAGAGTGCGATTTCCTAATGTGAACCTTTCACATATGTCGATATTTCCCTCCATTTTTTGCTGCAATCTTTGGTATGACACCGCATAAACCAAGTAGGGATGTTTAGGTTCATCAATACTAATAACGATAGTCGCAAAATCTTCAACCTCGTAACTAATAGTGTTATTAGGTTCTGTATGCGCCCCCCCTGCATCGATGGCCTCATAAAACGCTGGATCTGATATATATTGGGGTTGTAACTGCGGGTCCAATGTAAACGCTATCGCCGATTTTATTTTGAGTAAATCTTTCGCAAAAAGCGTGAATTCAGCTTTGGTTACCTCATTAGAGGCATTAAAAAATGCCTGCAGTGCATCCATCATGATGCGGTGCTGGATCAACATCTCTCTAGAAGACTCAAACACCTTTTCAGCGCGACTTTGGTGCTGTTTAGCTAACTCCGCTTCCCCGTGCTTCCACAGCGCTATATCAACCAGCAAGGTACCCATCAAACCAACAGTAAACGCCAAGCTAGCTAAGCGACTAAACTTCACCGTCAATCTCCTTAAGCAGCATTTGCAGCGTAGTGATACCTTCGAGCAACTCAACCTTATTGAATGCATCGCTATATAGCAATTCATTGTCGATTTTTAAGCAACGACAAACCCCCTTGTATTTATGAAGTAATACCGAAATATCATCAGTGCAAGAGCAAGGTAACTGACTCGTTTCAGAAGCTAGCTTATCCAACTCCAACATTAGAACGCCATAAAGATGGCTTCCACTATCTTCACTAAAATGAGTAAAGAAAGTGCGCAGTTTAGCTTTAACACCTTGACTAACAGCAAGCATATTGACAATCATGATGTTGGTTATACTCTTTAATCCACTCCATTAAATAACGACCTTCAATAGGAGGACTGATAAAATAACCTTGTGCAACATGGCATCCTAACGCCTCCAATACCTTCAGTACCGATACAGTTTCCACGCCTTCAGCAACAACTTTGACCTTGAGCTTACTCGCTAAGGCAATCGTCGACTCTACAATCGCTTGATGCTGCGCATTGGTGTCAAGATCTGACACGAAATCTTTATCAATTTTTATCTCATCAAATGGAATACTGTCTAAACGGTCAAAAGTAGAGTAGCTTTTACCGAAATCATCGAGGGATATTGGGATATCGTTGATAATGAACTTTGCAATAGCTTGAAGAGAGCGATCTTGATTGATCGTTTGCTGAGACTCTGTCAGCTCCAGCATGAGTTTCACATCTGAATTGCTTAGATTTTTATCAATAACATAATTGATAAAGTCATCCGACAGTAAATCATTGGCGCTAATATTGACCGATAAACTATAACGCTTCAGTTCAGTAAATAAATGCCACTGAGACAATGCTTGGTTAAGCACTAATTTAGTAAACTGACAATTTAACCCCGCCTTTTCTATCAAGGGAATAAACTTATCAGGATAGACAAAACCATCTCCTTGAATACAAAGCCTAGACAAAACTTCAAACCCAATAAGTTCACCAGTTTTTATGTTAATTTTTGGCTGATAACACAGAAATAAATTATCTTCATTGAGCAGTGAAGTGATGTTTTGTTCATTACAGATAGGTGAGTTTTCAACGATGTGTTCAGCTCGTCGCGGAGATATTTTCTTCGCCAAAATGGCAGTGTAGATATCTTTGATATCCAGAGGTTTTTGAAATACTCCTATCAAATTAAGGCTAAAGCTATTTGTGATATTTCCTATCAGCTCAAGTGTTCGTTTATCAGAAGAGCTTACAATTGCGAGTGGAATATCGCGACTACGCGTTGTCGCCATATGATTAATGATTGCGAGGCCATCGCCATTTTCCATTTTCAGATCCGCAATAACCAAATCAATTGCAGTCAGCTCCTTAAGGCTATTCTGTTCGAGCATTTCAATCGCTCTATTTCCACAATCGGCTTCATGGAAATCAAAGCTGACATCAGGAGCCACCATGGTAAATTCTGTTTTAATTATCTCTCTCACAAATGTTTGATCATCAACAATGAGAACCTTCATTTGCATCCTCCTTGCATATCATTACTAAGAAAAGTGACTAATCTTTTTGGTGAAATCACAGCTAACTTGAGTAAAAAACGGTTTGCCATTAATTCAGAACGGCTTAGTAGAAAAGAGTGAATGGCTATCATCCTGTCATTAAGTTCCATCGTTCTAACCTTAAACGGCTCTAGTTTTGCGGTACTTAACTTTTTTATGAAGCCTTCATCACAAATACTAAAACAGAGATAACGTAATTTTCTGTTTTGAGAAAACATGTAGATATAGGTTGACATGATACTATTTTCAACTTGTTTAGTAGCCCCAGCAGAGGATAAAACCAACATAGCATCACGATCTTTATGGTCGCAATTATCCATAACCTCACTGAGGTCCCTATTGATATTGACTAGTTCGAGAACACTTTGAGCTGACGTTTCTAAATAAAGCCCATGCCCAATAATTTGACCACCAGAGGTTGTTGCAATGGAAATTTTGACTCGGCTTAAGTCAGAGAAACCTTCAAGAGAAGGCTTCAATTTTAGGCTTGGATTTCCTTCGTAGCTCAGAATCATCTTAAGCACTAGGTAAAAACTATCATCGTGAATATCTAAGCTTTGAATCTCATATTCACCATTTGTGTAATAAGGATGGCTTGATTTTATATCTGGCGCATTCGGTATTGCCACCACGCTCCCAACGACTAACGGTAATAATATCTAAATTATGGAAAAGGCTACTATGTTGCCTAAGGTGCAAGCATAGCTGTTCCTGCGACAATTCATTATTTTGGCGTAGATGTTTCAAAAAAGCCGAAAATACATGGTTCTGTTTGTCTTTTGAATAAGAGCAACTGGTAGAGGTCATAACGCGTTCCATTGGTTTTACTTAATTGTTTTAATAATCCCATATATTCTTCTTTATCTACGTCATCAATACGCTCTGGATATAACTTTGTATACATAATCCATATGCGATGATTACTCTCATTAAAATAAATGCCAGTCACTTGCTCATTCGTCATGCCTTCACCAGTAAGCTATTCGGTATAATTAACTGATTATTGAGTGTAAAACATTATTAAATATGACAACATTGGCAAGTTATGTACGATGTTTAACCTGACATGCCTAGCTAATACGGCCTCAGGCACCACTCACTACAAAATCTTTAATAACATATAGATAATACAAAATATTGCACCTAAAGCAGGTAGAGTTTGAACAAAGCTATCTGTTCATTCCGATGCATCAATAGCAAAGATATTAATAGTAACCCATCAATAAAAAAACACTAAAATAATATGGTGCACTTTCAATATTAACTATAGCTCCTTATATTAAGCTTGTAGATAATATTAAATTAAAAACTTAGAACACCCGCTAAATATTGATAATTATTACTGATAAAAAAAACACTTTCATTCGTTAAAACTTAATAACAGGTTAAACTTAAATTTTGAGATTGGTTTAATATTAATAATGAAAAATATCTTTCACTATATGTCACACGAAGTTATTGTAGATTCGATTACAGTTTCATGTACTCGAGACACTCGATAGCATCTTTCATGCCCTCCCTCCTAAAGTATTAGAACAGAATACGCTGTTAGTTATACTAAACTCGCTCAGATAACATGTATAAAGCCTTTTAACAAACGATTAGTTCTGTTCATCCTTTATAATTAAGGTGAAACTCACAATACTAATACCTAGACCTAAGATTTAACCACTAATAACTAGGCTCTAGGTTAATATCCAATATTGCACTTTCACTTACAGTGATTGACTTGTTGCTATAATAAAGCCTGTCCCCCCCATAGATGATGGAAAAATTATATTATTATCGAATAATGTAGGACGTTCATTATAAAAATGAAATCATCAACTAAAATCAAGCATTCAACGGGCGCACAAATTAGGTATAAGTAATCTCTTCTAAAGCAGGCACAATCAAACGCTTTATTAAACTATTGAGTAAAAAGGATTGAGTAACTAATCTGGTTGGTTTTTATCTGCTTCACGCCGCACAAGTATAAAGGTAAGGTACATTTTGGTTGGCAGTGACAGAACCATACCAAGGGCGATACACATGGCGCTAATGATAATTCCTGTTACGCCCATGGCTTCCACAGCCTCACTAAAGTTGTGGAAGTAGATCCCCAACAGGATTAAACACAGACCAATAGAAATAGAGGTTTTTAACAGTAAAATCAATTTTGCATCTGTCACAGTTAACCTCCTTCAATCATCATGCAGCTCAGTTAATCGACCTTATCATTTAATATTGAATCTATTTGGTCTACAAGGTCTTGATACAGATCAAACCGAAAAAGTTAATATAGTAAAAGCTCATTAAACGTTCTAGTTTCCCCGCTGCTCCCAAAAGTTAAACCCACCACAACATGCCCACAAAGTAGTATTTTCAGCCGAATCGCTATTAATTAGCCTTCTTTATTAGCAATAAATAGGGTTTACCACTGTCACAATCAGTGCTAATTACGGCAGCGTTGATTTAGATCAATAACTGCCTACGCCTTTTCAGGCCTTATAAAGGTGAACTAGATCACAAAGGCGCAAACCAGCATTGCGCGAAGTTCACAGAAATTACGACTTAATGTCTTTTAAAAATGAAACGTAGAATTTAGAGGTGCACGATGGAACTACTCCCCAATTGCTATACAGACCTTTGCGTCAATGGAAAATGGTTCCACTATGATCATGGTGAAAGTTCAGTGTTTATGCTCAATGGTAGCAAACCTTTATCGTTTGAGCTCGAGTCACTGCCTAAAACAGAAGATGAACTCGAATCGCATTTAAGCCAAATTGCTGCGAGCCTAATTTAAACCCGTCTCTGTAGATTCTATAAAAAAATGGGCCTATGAGCCCATTTCAATTTAAGTGCTCAGCAAGTTAACTGGCGTAACTCACCTTTGATAATGCTTGCTTCATTGAGTCCATCAGCAACATGAGTGTAGTTTCATCTAGCGCATCATTATGCGGACTGCTAAAACGCCCAATATCATTATCGAAATACAGCCCTGCAGCACCTGAAAACTCATCAGATAACGCTGCTCGACAAAGAATATTAACGCCTATACTCAAGTCTCCACCCGCAACACCAAAAGCATCTTTAACCATCTTACTACCAAGCATAGAGGCGGGATTAACGGAGACAACTATCGGGCCCGTTGTTTGTAACTCAAGCCCCAATACCCGCGACCACATGGTAATAGCCAACTTACTCTGCGCATACGCCTGCCCATCAGATAATACCTTCTCACCTGCAAGCGCTTGTAAGTCGACACTTGCTTGAGCCGCAGATGATAGATTCACCACGCGACTGTGCTTACCTAATAGTGGTAACAGCTTTTGAGTTAACAAATACGGCGCAAATGTGTTTACAGCAAATCGTAGATCAAAGCCGTCTTTGGTCGGTTGACCTGAGCCACTATACACACCCGCATTATTAATAATCACATCAATATGCTGATGCCGTTGCTTGATATTATCAGCCAGTGAAATTACGTCGCTCATAACAGATAAGTCGGCAATATAGGTCTCGATACTTCCTTTCGCCAATTGTTCGGCAACAGCTGCTAACTTCATTTCGCTACGCCCATGGAGCAATACATGATGTCCTTGGGATACCAATGATTTTGCAGTTTCAAGGCCAATGCCATCTGTAGCACCAGTGATTAAAATTGTCTTTGCCATCATTCGCCCTTTTCTATTTCGCTAGTAACAAGTCTACATCTAATTGCAAATATTGATAATCGCTCTACAAGAGTAAATAGTTTCAACTTAGCATTGATAATCAAATCTAAAACAGACTTACCACTCGCAGATCATTACGCAAAATTATCAAATACATAAAAAATGATAATTTCAAATCGCAAGCTATTAACTGTAAATTTTGACCATCAAATACAGATCATCAAACGCAAAATTTACTCTGTTTATGTTCAAGTCAGTAATGCGTTTCTAAAGGCAATATATGAAGTTTTTACACACCATGTTAAGGGTCAAGGACCTCGATAAGTCAATCGCTTTTTATACTAATGTACTTGGCATGAAAGAGCTTGAGAGAACTGAAAACCAGCAATACCGCTACACCTTAGTGTTCGTTGGCTTTGGTAACCAGGCTGACAGTACCACTATTGAGCTGACCTATAACTGGGATACTGATGAGTATGATATGGGTAATGCATTTGGCCATATCGCACTCGGCGTAGAAGATATTTACGCTGCTTGTGACAAGATTAAAACACTCGGCGGTAATGTCACTCGAGATGCTGGTCCAGTAAAAGGTGGGAATACTCATATCGCCTTTATCACTGATCCTGACGGCTACCAAATTGAACTTATCCAGCTAGGAGAGTAATACGATGACTGACTCGCTATTCCAACCAATCCAACTTGGTAAACTGACCCTAAGCAATCGCATTGTTATGCCTCCGATGACTCGCTCTCGTGCCAGCCAACCGGGTAATACAGCCAATCAGATGATGGCCAAGTACTATGCACAAAGAGCTTCTGCAGGACTTATCGTTGCTGAAGGCACTCAAATATCAGCAATGGGTCAAGGCTACGCATGGACCCCCGGGATCTATACCTCTGAGCAAATTCATGGCTGGAAACTCGTCACTGATGCTGTTCACAACAATGGGGGTACTATCTTTGCTCAGTTATGGCATGTAGGTCGAGTCACCCATCCAGATAACATTGGTGGCCAACAACCAATCTCATCTTCAGCCTTAAAAGCAAAGAACGTTAAGGTATTTATCGACAATGGTACCCAAGAGCCAGGTTTTGTTGACGTAGTCGAACCGAGAGAGATGACTCAAGCTGATATTGAACTGGTTATTGGTCAATACCGCCAAGCTGCTCTCAATGCGATAGAGGCTGGTTTTGATGGCATTGAACTTCATGCTGCAAACGGCTACCTAATCAACCAGTTTATCGACTCAGAAGCTAATAACCGCACCGATGAGTATGGTGGTTCTATAGAAAATAGACTGCGCTTTATGGGCGAAGTGGTTGCGGCCATGACCGATGCTATTGGCGCTGATCGCGTTGGTGTGCGTCTTGCGCCATTTACTTCACTTAATGGCACTGTTGATGCGACTCCTGAAGAGACCTACACAGCAGCTGCAGTGCTACTAAACTCACTGAGTGTAGTTTACATCCATATTGCAGAAGTTGACTGGGACGACGCGCCAGAAACACCTAAAGCCTTTAAAGCAGATGTCCGCCAAGCCTATCAAGGTGTGCTGATCTATGCCGGCCGATATGATAGTGACAAAGGTGCTATGGCGATCGATGATGGAGTGGCAGACATGATTGGTTTTGGCCGTCCGTTTGTTGCCAACCCTGATCTGCCATCACGGATCCAGCACGGCTATCCGCTAGCTATGCACGATCCAAATACACTTTTCGGTGGTGCGGAAGTTGGACTGACTGACTACCCAGATTACAGTGCTAACTAATCCATAGTTAAAGCCAATACAGCATTCGGTCGTTGCTAAGGTCACATACTTAGCAACGACCACTAGCCGCTAGCCCTCAGCTCCTTTAGCCTACTGGTTTCAGTCCTATCCCTAGCCAAAAAAACACAATAAATGAACAAACTAGCACTGCGTGGCGAACTTTTACTGCTACTGGCGACCTTTCTTGCCGCTGTAGGCTGGATCGCTTCAAAACAAATTATTACCCAAGTGCCAGCAAGTGCCTTCATTAGTGCTCGCTTTCTGCTTGCAAGTCTTATCTTGCTGCCATTTTGCTTGAGTCAGCTGCGAGAACTTCGCGCTAAACAACTGTTTTCAATCTGTGCCGTCGGCGTAGTATTAGCAGCTTGTATTCAGCTATATGTGTATGCAATTTCTATGTCTAGCAGCTTGTCAGAAGGCGCATTTATCATGAGTTTGGCGATGCTCATTGCCCCTTTTACTTCATGGTTACTGTTTGGGGTGACACCTAATCGCGCCTTTTGGTTGGCATTGCCAATTGCAGTGGTAGGCATGTTGTTGCTTATTCTCAGTAATGGTTGGCAAATAGAACAAAGCCAATGGTACTTCTTACTCGCTTCAACCTTACTATCCTTGCACTTTGTATTAAATAAACGATTAACGACGAACATCAAGCCACTTAGCTCCATTAGCCTACAACTATTTGTCGTTGGCCTTGGTGGGTTATTGATAGTGCTTCTTGAGCAACCACAAGCATTTGAAGTCAGTAAGCAGACTCTCATTTGGTTTGCTATTTCAACGGTTATAGCAACGGCATTACGTTACTTAATGCAAACAGTGGGACAATGTTCAGTTAAAATTGAAACAGCCTCATTGATCATGATATTAGAGCCGGTCTGGACGCTAATGCTCAGTATTGGTTTACTTTCAGAAGTGATTGAACCACAAAAGCTTCTTGGAGGAGCGACTATTTTGCTATCGCTGTTTGTTTATATAAAGCTCTCTCAAAGCTGATTAGCTTTATAGAGGAGTCAATGAAAAGGCCGCCAGTGCGACCTTTGTTAATGCTGGCTTTATACCAATCACAGTAAGTGTTCAGAAATAGCGTAGGAAAAACGCTTGAAAACAAGGCATGAATTTTCGATAAGTAGTTATTCTACAACCAAAGTTTCTAACGACGTTATCAAGTGTTTTAACAAGCTTGAGTCAGCAGCTATTAACTACGACTGATACTAGTTATGTGCTACTACTTTTCTTAACAGCGAAAAAGACTGCTTGGCACTTTCATCGGTAACCACAAACCCGCTCATATTGTTTAACTCGTCATAGGCCTCAGCCACGACTCCTTGCTTAGCAAAGTTCACTTTCCAGAATGACGCAGTATCAAAGCTGCCACCTATTTGAATCGGATAAGCAGGTGTTTTTACTTTCACCATCATCGGCGGAAAGGTTAGTTGTGATGGCTGACCTAATAGCTCCTTAGCCAGCGCATTAGCACTTAATATAATCGGTTGTAGGTATGCCATTACTTTGCCATTGATCTCAGCACAGTCACCTAAAGCATAGACATTCTCGGCAGATGTCTTTAATTGACTATCGACTACAATCCCCTGATTGACCGCAAGCCCTGCTTGCTGCGCAAGTTGAGTATTGGCGCGTAGCCCAGCCGCTGAGATCACCCTGTCAACGGTGAATACACGCCCTTTATGAGTGGTCACCTTGTATGCTTGTGCGTTTGTGGCTGTAATCGCAGGCTCTATTAAGCTGACATAATCATTAAGCTCAAGGGCCATTCCAGCATCAAGCAAGGTACGCTCAAGTTTCAGCGCGACAAAATCCGGAGTCACATTGGCAAGTAACCGGCTATTTGGCTCAACCACTATCACCTCTTTTCCGCTAGCTTGCAGATCCATCGCGAGCTCTGTACCAATCAATCCTCCGCCCATCAGCAGTATTCGAGCCGCACGGTCTATGGCTGCTTGCGAAGCACGATACTCAGACAAGCTATTGAGGGTGATAACACTAGCTTGCCCTCCACCTTTAATAGGCGGTACAAAGGCGCTAGCGCCTGTGGCAAACACTAACTTAGCGTAATGGTAAGATTGACCACCAGCATCCACACTCTGCGTTTTAGTGTCAATGCTATCGACTCGGGTATTAGTCACTATTTCAACTTGTTGCTGCGCTGAAAAGTCCGCAGCAGATAGCAATATCAACGCATCGGCATCTTGCCCTTTTGAAAAGACATGACTTAAATCGGGCTTGTTATACTCATCGCCGTTATCGGCTGTTATCACTAAAATGGGCAGCTCTTTGTCTTGTCTGCGAATATTTTTTATCAATTGATAAGCGGCAAAGCCGCTACCAATGATCACAACTGGTGCAGTCATGATTGAGTCCTCTTAATACCAATCGGTATAATACGTCGCTACGCGTTATGCTCAACAAACACATCTTTACCTAAGTTGCACTCAGGGCAGAGAAAGTATTCAGGTATGTCAGCCCAAGTTGTTCCAGGCTCAATCTCTTGGTTTGGCTCACCTTTAGCGGGGTCATAAACCCAGTTACACACAGTGCAGATCATGCATTGGCAATCAGCTGAGTGCTCAGCTAGCGCCTGCTCTTCAGCACTTGCAGATACAGGCTTAGCTGTTTGAGCAGCTGGATTAGGCTCAGTGCTAAGCTTTGCCTCAGCAAGACTTGCGACTGCAGTTAGAGGTTGTAGTGCCCACTGTTTTGCTATTTGGCGACCATGTTCACGACATTCACGCATCGCTTTGCCATCGGGTCTCCACTTAGTTTTTAAACCCAGCGCGGTTTCAAAGCCAGCATCCATTAAGCGAGTGTTAATCCTATCCACAGCGCCACCATTCCAGCCATAACTGCCAAATGCAGCCGCTTTTTTGCCTTTAAACCTAAGACCGGTGATCTCCTCTAGCATGCCAGCAATTTTTGGCATCATGACATTATTCATGGTTGATGAACCGACAAGCACTCCTTTAGAGCGGAAAGTGTGCGATAGGATTTCATTCTTATCATGTTTAGAAACGTTAAACACTTTAACGGCAACCCCCGGATCAACGTCATGGATGCCTTGAGCAATGGCATCTGCCATCATACGCGTGTTATTCGACATTGAATCATAGAATATTGTGATCTTGTCTTCTTGGTAGCTGTCAGCCCATTCAAGATACTGATGAATAATTTGAGTCGGGTTATCGCGCCAAACGATACCGTGAGCTGTTGCGATCATGTCCACTGGCACGTTAAAGCTCAGTACTTCATGAATTTTGGCGGTAACTAGGCTACTAAAAGGGGTAAGAATGTTGGCGTAGTAACGCAGGCACTGCTCTTTAAGCTCATTTTGATCAACTTCGTCATTGAACAAGTGTTCATCACAGTAATGTTGGCCAAAGGCATCATTACTAAACAGTACCGCATCTTCTGTCATGTAGGTCATCATGCTATCAGGCCAGTGCAGCATTGGTGCTTCAATAAAGATAAGTTGTTTACCATTCCCAATATCAACACTGTCGCCAGTTTTAACGGTTTTGAAGTTCCACTCAGGGTGATGGTGATGCCCGACAATAGAGTCCACTGCTGCTTCAGTACAATAGATTGGCGTGCCAGGTATTTTCTGCATCAAGGCAGTTAACGCGCCTGAATGGTCTTCTTCGGCATGATTTATCACAATGAAATCGATACTGTTAAGATCAATTTCCATCTCTAGGTTTTGAATAAACTGATGACTAAACCTATGATCAACGGTATCGATTAAGACTGTCTTCTGCTCTCGGATGAGGTAACTGTTGTAACTGGTACCGCGCGTCATTTTGTATTCGGTGCCATGGAAGTCTTGTACTTCCCAATCGCGTTGGCCGACCCAGTGGATGTTGTTTTTTACATGAATTGTCATTAGCTACTACCTAAAAGATTAAATAAATTATCAATTTCTAAGCTGAGTAATTGCACTAAGCATGCCAATGAGATAATTGATTGAAACTATTGGGTAAGTATAAAAATGCGCCAATGAAAAATTGTAATAATGACAACAACCGCAAGTATCATAAAGACACTCGCTATGTCATTAAGACACCCTTAACGCCGAGTCTTTATGACAAAGTATCAAAGTGAAAAAACCGATACTGGTTGGGATTAATGCTAATACCAATCAGTATAAGAAGTTGATCTACTCAGAGCGTTTTTGGCACGCTAATTCAAGGCGAATAAATGACATAATGGTTATTCCCTTATGAGTTTATTCAACGCAGAAGTAGCAAGCCAAAAACACTCCTAAAGGCGAGTTTTAGCGGCTTTGATGCTGCGTTAATCAATTTGAACGTAGAATAACTATGCTCTTCATTCATTGCTAACCACATGGATGTGGTGAATGTCATTAATGCAGGAGCATTTAATGACCTTACCTCAAAGTCGCTAAACTCTCGCTGAGCGATCAAATCTTTATACTGATTGGTATAATCAGTATAAAGCTGGGGAGCAATGAAGCTGCGGTGGAAAACCAATCATCTGCAACAGCGTAGGAATGTATCTATATGTGATGTAGGGTAATGGTGGCCAACAACATGCGCTGTCGTAACTTGGTTAGCGCTAAAACGCAAAAAGCGAACCTTTCGGCTCGCTTTTCAAATAATCAAGTAAGGTTAACCTAGCTTAATTATCTCAAGTAACTCAACTAGTCTTAAGACTGTTTGAGTCAACTTTCAACTTAGATAGCAACTACGTTAGCTGCTTGTGGGCCTTTTTGGCCTTGCTCTAGGTCGAAAGAAACTTTTTGGCCTTCAGCAAGAGTTTTGAAACCGTCTGAAGCGATTGCACGGAAATGTACGAATACGTCAGCGCCGCCATTGTCTTGAGTGATGAAGCCAAAACCTTTGTCTTCGTTAAACCATTTTACGATACCAGTAGTTGAATTAGACATTTTGTGTCCCTTATATAATTAAAAATTAATAAATCTATCGCGAAATTGCGATGTGCTGAGAGCTTGAATTATTAAATGTGACGATGAAGCTAAGGGAAACACTATGGATAACAACGATAACGCAGTAATCTGAGGCTTACTTTTACTTGATGGTTCACTAATAACTCTGAATGCCAGAGCAAGGCGTACTTTACAGCAGTCAGAGATATTGTAAAGGTTTAATTTATGTAAAAAGAGAGTACATCCGCGCTTTTTCGCCGATGGTTACAACGTCAAGTAAGGAATCTACCTTACAATTAACCGCTTAAAAAACGAACAACCCTATCAAGCTCTAGTTGATATTTTTTAAACTAGTACAAGATTCAAACATATTTCAGATAGACTCAAGTTGATAAGTTGAACAGCTAACCTCTTTCGGGCACTATTTTAGGGCATTATAGCAGTGTCATTTAATGGTAGATCTTGATGCAACCAGCAACTGTCAGCGATGTGGAGCGGTAAACGCTCAATTACACCGTTGCTGATAATTGCAAGTTATGCGACTCGTGTTATAACTCAATGAGCAACGGAATAGAGACAACAAACTACAGGGATAAGTATGTATAGAAGAAAGCAGGAAAACCAACTATTTTGTCAGTGTAAACACTGCAATTCAGAGAATGTACATATTATCTTTTCATTTATCCCTAACCTGCTGTCATACCCATTAGGCCTGTGTTTACTGACCTTAATGGGTATTCAACCCTTTCCGGTAAAACTACATTGTAAAGCCTGTGCTAAAGCCTTCTATGGCAGCGGGATACATCACTAATCAAACTTAGTTTAATCGACTCAAAACACAAAGACTCAGCTTATATGAATAATCCAGCAACGCTACTCATCGTGCAAAACCTGCAGCAATCTAAAACCTTTTACCTAGACATACTAGGACTTGAGTTGATATCTGAAACTGACTCTTGCCTTAGGCTGCTCGCTGGAAACCACAGCGTATTAGTGTTTCAAGGAACCTTACCTGCTAGTCAATATGAACACAGCTACAATGCCAGTTCCACACTGGTTTTTAGTGTAAGCAGCCTTGATGAAAAAATCGATGAACTAAAAAATCACAACGTAGAATTTATTCATCAAACACCCAATGCAAATGAGTGGGGCCGATATGCTGCCTTTAAAGATCCATCAGGTATAGTGCATGAGATTTTTGAGCCTTACAGCTAAGTCACATCATCCAGAACCTATGTCAATACACCGACGGGGATGTTTAATACTGCTTGTTTCTTATAACTATTTGCATTAGCTTGTAGCGCAATCTATTGATACGTAACGATAGTTAAAACAAGTTATCTATATCAAAAAATATCAAGCAGTTAGTTTGATAGTTATTTTTAATTACTTGAAAAGGAAAACAAGTGAAAATCATCGCTATATTGCCATTATTATTGGGCTTGTCGGCTTGCACCGTATTTCTTGGTGACCCAGATGAACGAGTGGCGAAATTCAAAGACTTTGAGCTTTGCACCGAACTCGCAGATAAAACATTTAAGTATCATCCTGAGTGGGCCTGGGCTATTACCGATGAAATTAAAAAGCGTGAACTCGATAGTTCAGCCGAATGTCAAACAGTCTATAGCAACCGAATTGATAGACTTACCAGAAAGTTGAAAACTAAACCTTTGAACTTTGAAGAAGCTTTAGCAAGTACCAGCAAAGGGGCAATTTAAGCTAACTAGAACTGTACCCCATAAGCCGACGAGACTCGCTTATGGGATATTGTTAACTTAGCTTGCTACAACGCTACGTTATACCTGACCATCAAGCCATTTAGACAATTCATCTAAAGAAGAGCGCCATAACTCGCACAGTGCTGAATGCTGGAACTGCAGATACTCGTCTGCACTGATTTTTAATTGTTCAACATCACGGCACTTAGTCGCCAACAGCGACAACCCCATACTAGCGCTGCTGCCCTTTAGCGCATGTAATACTCGTTCAAAATCTTCAGGCGCTTTGGTAAGAGTCGTTATATGCGTTTGACTAGACGCTTGATAAAGGTTGAATAATTCTACGACAGCATCTTTACCTAAGTAGCTCATATCTTGGGTAAGTTGCTCATCATCAAGCAACTCTGTTGAGCATGGTTCTAGTTTACTGGCATGATTTTGCTCAACATTTGCTATTACATCAGGTTCTTTAGCGCAGCCAAGCCAAACTGACAACGCCTGCATATCTAACGGTTTCATCAACACTTGATCAAACCCCTTAACTTGATAGTTTTCCATATCTTCAGCTTGTAGCTGTGCAGTAAATGCTGCGATAGGGGGGGTATGAGCTGCTTGTTTGTTTATCTGTTGCAACTCCTCTAATAAGCTAATTCCCGAACCATCACCTAACTGGATATCAAGCATGATGGCATCATATTGAGTGGCTGTTTGTTGGGTGTAGAGCTTCCGCGCCGCTTCGCAGCTAGTTGCTAGCTTAGAGTCATGACCTAAGTGTGCTAGAAACCCCTGAGCCACCATTGCATTGATCTTGTTGTCTTCTACCACGAGTACCTGCTTGGAATTCACCCGTTCAGCCTGCTGTTGTAGTGTCCTATCGGGACCTGCGCAGACTGTTAACGGTAATGAAAAACCAAAGCAACTTCCTTGCCCTACTTCGCTTTTTACCCACAAAGACTTTGTGTTTCCAGGGGCTGAACTCATTAACTCAACCAATTGTTTACTGATAGCAAGGCCAAGCCCTGTGCCGCGATCACGACCTTTTCCAGGCTCATTACTGTAAGCCTTAAATAGCTTTTTCATCGCACTGGCATCAATTCCCACACCGCTATCTTGAACTTTGAATGCCAGCTCATCGCGCGCTACCGTTACACTTAACTCAACATTTCCTTCCGGAGTAAATTTAATGGCATTTCCCAATAGGTTAAACAAGACTTGGCGTAATTTGGGACCGTCAACATAGACCCACTTAGGTAAGTCCTTATAGTTAGCCACTAAGGTTAAGCCGGCAAGCCCAGCTCCAGCCAACATGATCGCCGCGACTTCATCGAGCAGTTGAGCTAAGTCTACCGCCCTTGGCTCGTTCGCCAATTTGCTCTGTTCAAGTCGAGAGAAATCTAAAATGTCGTTGAGCACCGTTTGCAGCAATGTTCCACTGTATTGCGACAGAGCCAGCATCTGCCTTTGAGCAGGTGGTAAGTTGGAATGCCCAAGCAATGTTAAAGTGCCCAGTAAACCGTTAAGCGGGGTGCGGATCTCATGACTCATGGTGGCTAAAAACAGTGATTTAGCCTGACTAGCTTGCTCTGCCATGTCTCGGGCTAACACATGCCCTTTCGCTTCTTTGTCTAACTGAATATTAGCTTCAGCCAACTCTAATGTTCGCGCCTCAACTTTCGCTTCCAAGGCTTGCTTATGCTCATATAACTCTTCAGCAGTATCACGCAGTTCAGCTTGCAATTTAAGGTTATGTTCGGTCTTTTGTTTAAATGCTTTAATCGCACTCGCCATCGCGGCTAATTCATCATCGCCTTGGGTATCAATAGTCACCGCAGTGTTACCCAGACTTAACTGCGCTAATGCATTGGTGGCGGCATTGAGCTTGAGCGCAATGCCCTGATAGATCACTTTATAAATAACGAACGCTATCACTAACAACATGAGTAACCCTGTAAGTAACAGGCTCACTTTCGACCAGCTCAATTGGTTAAGGTAATCGCTTCTGGCATTATCAGCCTCTATACGTTGTGTCCTCATGGCGCTATCTACAGCACTATTTAATGCATCCAGTTTATCGGTGAGTGCCTGCAGCTGTAACTCTTGGATTTGGTTTAACTGAGTGTGATGCTTTTGCAGTAAGATACTTTGCGGCAAGGTCTGCAAAATAGTGACCTGCTTTGCAAATGCCTTTGCTCGAACAGGATCGCGAATAATTGTTGATAGCCGTGTTAACGACGCAAAATAGCGTACACCAGCATCTGATGATGGATCATTTAAGCCACTCAATGACACCCCGAGCTGGGTTAGCTGACTGTCATTTTTGGCTAACGAATTAAATACCGTGCTGTCCAGTTCAGGTGATTGAAATACTTGTCCCATTAAAGCAATGTTATGCACTATTTTCAGTGCTCGATTCAGTCGTTCTTGTATATCAACATCTTGCTCTATCAAGCTATCAAGTAACTTAGAAGTTTGCTCTGTGCCCACCGCTTGCGGGTAAGCTAAACTAAGTTTAGACAAAATACCGGAATCGACAATCGCAAGCTCCGCTAACAATAACTCAGTACTTTGATTTGAAGCCCCCACCAGCGCTTTACCTTGTAACTGCAATTGGTAGCCAGCCAAAATGCGCTGACCAACTTGTTCCCCAAGCAAGGATAGATCGCTAATGATGTCCGATGCGCTTTGCTCAAGGCTTAGATCAAAGTTCACATTGAGGGCTTTAAGTACTTTAATTGCATTTAGCATAGCCGCGCTGTTAATTGACAATTTCCGTCCGATTAATTGCCGCTGCGACTCTTGCTCAGACTGGCCCAACAACTTAGCGTTTTCGGCTAGGGCGTTACTTGATAACACCAACTGGCGAGCGGCCTCAGATGCTGGCAGCGCTCTGTCGTAGAGATACTTATCAGCCTGTTGTACCCAGTGCAGACTTAAACTTCCAAGAGAGACTAATAACAATAACAACAGCGCTAATAGACTGAAGGCCAGCATTAAGCGTCCAATTAAGCTCTTTCTTGATAAAGATAATCTAGGCCGCGGCAATAAGGATAATGACAAAGGACTCACTCTTCTACGGTATGCTGTTACAATATCTAACATTAGTATCTAACATTAGCACGAAACAAAGGTATGTTAACTATGGCGAAAGCTTTACTGCAATGGAAAAGTTTACTACTTGCGCTATCACTCGCCAGTCCATTCTTAAATGCAGCTGTAACCGTACCTAGCTGGTCGCTTGAACAGCGGCAGCCCTTTGATCAAACCATTCAGCAATCAACACCCATTCAGTATACTCCACTCAATAAAGCCAAAAAAGACTGGCGAATTTGCGTGCTCATGCCGCACTTAAAAGACAGCTATTGGACCGGTATCAACTATGGTTTAGTCGAGCAAGCAAAAAAGCTGAATCTGCATTGGCAGTATTTGAAGCCGGCGGATACTACGGTCTCGACAAACAATTGAGTCAGCTCGATAGCTGCATGAAACACAACTACGATGCAATCTTACTTGGCGCTGTTCGCCCAGATATACTCGATTTCTACAAACCACCTCTCAACAAACCCATTATTGCCTTAGTTAACCGTTTAGATAGCAAACAAGTTAACACTCGGATTGGGGTAAATTGGTACCAGATGGGCTTTCAAGCAGGTCAATATATACGTAAGCAAACCTCGCAGCCAACCCAAGTTGCACTGTTAGCTGGCCCCGATAAACAAGGCGGAAGTGGTTTAGTTGAGCAAGGGTTAACGGCTGCACTGGTCAATAGCCAAGTGACGATATCAGCCGTGCGTCACGCTGACAACAATCGTAATTTGTATCGCGATGAAATTGAGAGTCTCTTAAGCAGCCAAACGCCACAATATATTCTAGGCAGTGCGGTGGCCATTGAGGCCGGTGTTGCCATTTTAAGGCAGCTTCAACTTGAAGATGATATCAAACTGGTTAGCAGTTATTTGTCACCTGCTATCCTTCGTGGTATCTATCGCCAGCGGGTTGAGTTTAGTAATGATGACTTAGTCGTCGTACAAGGTATGCTCGCCATTGATGTGGCAGTAAAGGAGCTTCAAGGCGCATTAGCGTTTGGCGATATTGGCCCAAAAATTCAGAGCCAAAGTATTGGTAGTATAAATAAACAAGTTTTAAAAACCAGCTTAGCGCCGGCGGATTACTACCCTATCTATCGCGTTAACAATACTGACTAACTCACAGCTAATAAAGCGAACATAGACAACAAAGGCACCTGCTTAGTCTTTCACTTTTGCAGCAAACAGATAGCCTTCGCCATGCACAGTGACAAATAGCTCAGCAGACAGTTTATTACGTAATCGCCTGATGATGACATCGATGGTTCTGTCGTTTACATCTTGATTGCGGTGGCTGGTTTGCTGCATAAGTCGGTCACGTGAGAGCACTTGTTGCGGATGCAGTGAAAAAGCGGTAAGCAGTTCAAATTCAGCTTTAGTCAGCTTGATGAGCTCACCATTACAGCTTAATTGACGGCTATTCAGTTCTAATGTGTAGTCGTTAAAAGCAATAATGTTGTCATTTGGGTCGACTTTCACTGCGCCTTCATCTTTTGCTCTTTGCACTAAAGATATACGCCAAAGTAGATTTTTAACCCTAACTAACAACTCCCTTAGCTCGAATGGTTTAGTAACATAATCATCGGCCCCCATCTCTAAACCTACGATTTTATCGATAGTCTCATCACGGCCGGTAACTAAGATGATCCCTACATCACCTCGGCTTCGCAGTTCGCGGGCAAGGCTTAACCCATCTGTACCAGGTAGATTAATATCGAGCATGACCAAGTCGATGTGTTGCCGCTCAAACTCATACCACATCTGCTCGCCATCTTGAGCTTCGACGACTTGATAGCCCTCTTTCTCAAAATAGCCTTTCAATCTAGCTCTAATGACGGCTTCGTCATCAACAACCAGCACCCTATAGCCCATATATCACCTCTACCATACGTTTCTATAACGTTCAGGTATTTTGCTTCACCGTATTAACGCCACATTATATACCTGTTCGACCTCAAGATGCCTGTTTTCAGTGGCAATTAACAGAGATTTAGACAAGGCTTATACCGTCGCACAATAGCGGGCTTATTGTCGAGCTCTGTCACCGAGGGGGAATCATTTTTAAACCCAACCAACGGGGGCAGGTATCGACATAATTTGGCTGCGAATACACATCCTGAACTCTCAACCTGATCCACTACGGACTAATATTCCAGCGTTGCTTCCAGCTTAGGTTACTCATGATAAAAAAGCCGACTTGATTAAGCCGGCTTTTATTAAGGGTATAGATTAAAAACTCTTACTTAAACCGAAGACCACACGGTCATCAAAGATCTCTGTTTGCGTGCCATACACTAGATGAGACTCATCAACTGAACTGCCATGGTAACGCAAGTCAAAATCTAAGCCCACATAGCTCGCTGCAACACCTAGGTTCCAATGCGTCCAACCTTCAGCGCCTTCACCGTCAAGATCTTGGTAACCAAATGACCCCGACACCTTAATACCGTTGTTAAAGTCGTAGCTTGGGTGAACCGCATAGTTAACGCCCTGCCAACCCTCTACGCCAAACCAGTCATCAATAGTCGGCGTCACTTCTAATGTGACGTTCGCCTGACCAAACTGTTTACCGACTTTAATCCATAGCTCAGTGTAGTTTGAGTAAGAAGCGCCTGGGTAAAGATATGAAAACACCATCACATCATATGTCACACCGCTATCACCAAAGCTGCCCGCTTTTCCAATGTAGGGAGCAGTAACTATCTCAAGGTTAGGATCAGCAAACTTAATGTTTGATGCAAAAACGCCGGTATACCATCCATCATCGTTACCCCAACCCAACGTACCCTGAACTACAGGGACATCGCCATCCATTGTTTCAGACTCACCACGAAAAACGTAGTCAGTGGCAAACTTAACGTTACCACTTAGCTGGCCACCGAATAGCTCATTGTTATCGGCCGCCATAGCAGTGCCCATCGAGGTCGCCGTTAAGCTTGCAAGCATCAAAGCGTGTGCAGTTTTCATATTCATCATCCCATTGTGTTATTTGAGACAAATGTTACTCCCAAGTTATTAATAACTTTGGCAGTAGATATGAACCAATAAACCAACAATATGAAAAAATATGAATGGTATTTATCCCATTCGTTTTATCCCGCTTTTTGTAACAATAAACCTTTCAACTCTTCTATCTGCTGTTTCAGCTCTGCCACATCGGCGGCACTTGCGGGTTTATCGCTTGCAGGGATATCTACTTTGGCTTCATCTTCAGCCCGCATTGCTGCCGTTTCCTGAGTCATTACATCAAGCACTGCACCGACCATCATGTTTAGAAATACAAAAGCCGTCAGGAAAATGAAGCTCAAATAATAGAGCCAGCTTAGAGGGTATACCGCCATGGTTTCGTACATTACCGAGGTCCATGACTCAAAGGTTGATACCCTAAATAGCGTTAACATCGCCACAGAGACATCGCCCCATAGAAAATCATTAATATTTGCAAAAAGCATGCTACCAATAGCGCCGTAAATATAAAAGATTACAAACATTAACAGTGCGATATACCCCATTCTTGGGATCGCTTTTAGTAGCGCGTTAACCAACATCCTTAACTCTGGGATCATTGATACTAGACGCAATACTCTGAAGATACGCAGCAACCTTGCCAGCAGGATTGCCGAGCCGCCCGCGGGGATTAAGCTACCAATCACTATGATGGTGTCAAAAATATTCCAACCATTACTAAAGAAACGTTTCGGGCCATCGCTTGCAAGAAATCGAATAACAATTTCAATAGCAAAAAATACTGTGATGCCAAGGTCAAGGAGTACTAGGCTTTTTTCCATCCAGGTAGGTAGGTGGTAGGTATGCGCTCCTATCGATAAAGCGGAGACAATAATAACAAAAATGACAAAGCCTTGAAAAACTTTGCTGTTATCAATTAATTTTAACTTTGACTGTAAAGCAGAAACATTGGCTAGCACGGACTAAATCCTCAAACTCATTTGAAACCATTTTAAAAAGAGCAATTATTATCCCTGAATATTCAAGGATCGCGTAGTTTAATTAGTAACACTTAATTTTGGGTTAATTTGGCTACGGGAATAGCTAAGATTAACCATAAAATGTGTGACGCCACTGTGAAGGTGAAACCTTAAAAGCTTGTTTAAAATGCTTTCGATAAACACTTTCGGAACCGAAACCGGACAACTCAGCGACTAGAGCGACTGAATTGCTTGTGGTTTCAAGTAAAGTTTGGCTTAGTTCCAGTCGCTGATTTAGCAGCCACTCATTAAAGCTACAGCCATAAATAGCCCTAAAATGACGGGTAAAAGTGCGCCGACTCATCGCACAACGCAGGGCCACATCGTCAATATTGTGTGCTTGCGTTATCTGGGAGCTTATCGACTCCATCACTAACGTCAGACTCGTTTGGCTTTCTGGCATTTTAGGGATAGGTATGGGTATGTACTGTTGTTGTCCACCCGAGCGGAACGGCGCCGTCACCATTGATCTTGCAAGGTTGGCAGCCACTTCAGTGCCCAATAAACGTCTCACAAGGTGCAAACAACAATCTAATGCGGCCGCGACACCCGCCGAAGTGAGCAACTGTTCATGTTCAATAAACAGCGGTTCACTATCAAATATCACTTGTGGAAATTGCGCTTTAAACCTATCGCTAAACGCCCAGTGCGTGGTCGCAGTAAGCCCATTTAACAAGCCAGTTTCAGCAATAACAAACGCGCCAAGACACAGGCCAACTAACAATGCCCCGTTGCTGTGCGCCAACTGCAATGCCTCTATTAGCGATGCTGGAGCAGATGGCATCGAACTTGGCCAGCTGGGTATTATCACAATATCAGCCTCTACTAACGCCTCCAGCTGTGCTTCAACGGCCAATGAAAAACCATGGCTATTCTTCAACGCCTTTTCAGTCATACTAAACAGGGTGAGTTCGAAGGGTTGATAATCGCCTATAAAGACCTCTTCAAAAACCAAACATGGCACCGATAGATGGAACGCACTGATCCCATCGAATGCCAATACCATAACCTTGAATCGCTTTTTATCCATCCCACTGTCCCAATTTGAGCGAAAGGTGACCTTTAGGACAGTATTACACACATATCCACTTTCCTATAATGACGCCTATCTGGTCACCACTTTTTTAAACAGGTTATATTATGAAAATTCACCACCTACGCAGCGCCACATTTGTTATTGAGTCTGGCAAGCACTTTATCCTAATAGACCCTATGTTAGGTGCGAAAGGGACGATTCCGCCATTCTCTGTATTGCGTTTTAAGCCAAAGAAAAACCCAACGGTTGAACTCCCTGCCAATACAGATAAAATGTTAGAAAAAGTCACTCATACTATTTTAACCCATAGCCAGACCTTCGGGTTTAAGCCACTTCAACATTCAGATCATCTAGATCTTGCCGGAGAGCAATTCTTGGTAAGTCGCAATATTCCGGTCACCACACCCGCAAAGGATAAAGCCTACTTAGAAAAATATGGTATTACGGTCACTAACGGTGTAGATGACTGGCAGACCATCGATTTTTTAGGCGGTAGGATCACCGCGGTGCCAGCACAGCATGGTCATGGTTGGATCCACAAATTGATGGCAAATGGCAGCGGTTTCTTCCTTGAACTCCCCAATGAACCCAGTATTTATATTAGCGGTGATACTGTGCTAACCGCTGATGTCAGACGAGCGCTAACAGAGCTACAACCCGATATTACCGTTGTTGCTGCCGGGGAGGCACAGATGGATGTAGGCCAGCCATTATTGATGTCAACCAGTGAGATATTGGAGTTTGTCGCACTTTCACCTAACAAGGTGATAGCCAACCATATGGAAGCGTTAAATCACTGCCCTACTGATCGTAAGACTTTCAAACGTGTATTGGAGGAAAATAAACTAGCAGATAAGGTGTTTATTCCTGAAGACGGAGAAACCTTATCTGTATAAAAACAATACAGACAATACCACTATTTATCATACCCTTAGGCTAAATATAAAAGTAAAGGTATGCTTTTATCCGTTAAAAGGCATTTTAGACTTTAAGTAAACACACAGGGCATGACAATGCCCTGCATCAATCCTATTGACCTGCTTTAATATAAGATTTGCTTAATTCAGCAGCTGTTCTATTTGCGCTAAATTTTGGCTAACCCAAGTAGCATTAATTGGCCCCCAGTCAGCAATTTTATAGCTGCCTGAATTATTACGTCCCTCATCTTGAACGAACTCACAATCAATTCCTAAGTCACTAAACGCGGCAATTGAATCTTGTAAGGTTCTGCGGGGCATACCTGTGAGTTTATGCAAAGACAGTAGATTATGGCTTTCAGTTTCGATTTGATGTGCGATAAACAGCTTTCTATAAAATGCTTTTTGCTGTTTAGAAACAGGTTGATTAAGACTCATTAATTTAATTTTTAGGAAGTAATAGCCCGTAAATTACGTTATTTGCAGTAAATAACAAGTGATAGCGACTAGATTATACCAATCAGGCTAAAGATTTGATCGCTCAGAGAAAGTTTAGCGGCTTTGAGGTAAGGTCATTAAATGCTCCTCGGTAACTGCTCCTGCGTAACTCTCGATAATCACTCCAGCATGGGTATAGATTCGAGCATCCTTACTCTCGTACCTCCCATATCTGACCTCCAGGGATGGAGGGAATGCCTTAAGCATGCCAGGAACACGCTAGGTCATGTGGTTAGCAATGAATCAATATTAATCAAAATGTTGCCAAATATGTCTCCTACTGGCGAAGGTTTGTTAGATACTGATATAGTTGATAAAGATAATACGTGTTACATGAGCAATGAAATGGATGATTCACAATTGGAAAATGTCACGACTTCAACTAACTCCCCAAGTAAAGCCGAGCAGCAAAATAGCGCAGTAGATGGTTTAGCAACTGAAACAGGGAATACAGAAAGCACGGAGAACACACACTCAGCTCACAGCTTAGTCCCTCAAGCTCAATGGCAGGGGTTTGAAGAGGTTGAGCTACAAAGAATTGATGAGCGCTACTATACCCAAGTACTCTATGAGAGTTTATTCATTGCATTAATTGGCTTTATTGTCGCCTCACTTGCCACCATTTTACCAGGTGCACTGAGCGTTACCTATGTCATCCTCATCATCACCGCAGTGCTGCTGCTAATGTTTGCCATTGGTTATCTTAGTCATAGACAAGCACAAAAGCTTGGCTATGGTGTATGTGAACACGAATTTTTGATGGAAAAGGGCCTCTGGTGGCATAAGCGCACTTCACTGCCCTACTCTAGATTGCAGCATGTTAGCCTGTCTCAGGGGCCACTAGAAAGGCACTTTAATCTATTTACCTTAAAGTGTTTTAGTGCTGGTAGCGGCAGCGCAGAAATAGAACTTCCAGGTATAGAGCAACAAACCGCGGAGCATTTACGTCAACACCTACTCGCCCAAGCAGCCAAAGCTCACTTAACCGATCCGCAGCAAACAGATACAGAGCTAAGCGATGACCAACCTGATGTGCTTAATAGCCTTGATGGACTCATATCTGAGCAGGCTGATATAGAGCAAAACGATACCCAAACTGAAGTTTCAGATGACACTGACGAGCTCGCAACTAAGCCGTCAGCAATAAAAGAGTCTGAGGCGCGCCATGAGCAATAGATTTGCAGAATGGTCATCGCTATCAGCTTGGTCAATTATTAGCTTTACCTTGTTCGCTTTTAAACAACTATTGAGCAACGGTTATGCGCTAATCCCTGTCGTTTACACTGGCTGGAAGCAGGGTTTTAGTAGCCCTTGGGTTATTATTGCAGTGCTATTAAGCCTGCTCTTAATCCTTAGTTACAGCGTGCTGCAATGGTTCAAATTTCGATTCAAGATTGATGCTAACAAGCTTAATATTAAGCACGGTATCATTTTCAAGAAAGTCGACGAAATCCCTTTCAATAAAATTCAAAACGTTCGCTTGCAGCAACCTCTTTATTTTAGGCCTATGGGGCTCTACAGCATTGTGGTAGAAACCGCGGGGTCTAAAGGCAATGAAGCGGAACTTTCAGCCCTTGATTACAAAGAAGCTTTAGCGCTGAAAAAGCGTTTGATGACCGAGCAAGAGCAACAAAGCTCGACCAATAGCACTGACGTTGGCGCGAACACGGCTGAGACTCGACACAATACAGTCGCACGTAAAAGTTTTAAGGAGTTGGTTTTATTCGGGTTGTATCAGAACAATGCTATTTGGTTAGCCGTTGTCTTGGGGCCACTATTTGGTCAACTCGATTGGGAGTCAATGGAAAACCTGCAATCTGTGCAAGCTTTCTGGGCTTGGTACGATGCCAATATCGCTATCAGCTTTATTTTGCAGGCAACCTTTGCACTGTTGGCTTTAACTTTATTCTATCTACTTTTTTCGATTCTCTCCATGACATCTGCCGTGCTGAAATACTTTCCCTATCGCTTGAGTCGTAGCGGAAATACCTTACATCGCACGGGCGGGATTATCGCCAAACAAAACGATGCTTTAGCAATAAAGCGCATTCAAGTCGTTAAATTCTATCAACCACTTGTGGGCCGGCTCTTTAAACGCTGGACTGCGTATTTCCAGCAAGTAAAAGGTCATGAAGTTGAGCAGCGCGGCAGCAGTAACATGCTGGTGCCGACGATGTCTCGCAGTGGTATTGCCGAGCTGCTACCAAAGCTAAAAGGCATTGAGGCAACCTCCACCACGCTGCCTAAAACCTACCAACATATCCACATAGGTTGGTTCTGGCGGCGTGGCCTATTGCCGCTGCTGGTTCCTGCAATCAATACTTACTTTCATGGTTTAGACATATTTACCGAGCTCCTTTGGATTGCAGCTAGCCTATTTAGTGTTGGGATCTACCTAAGATATCGCCAATATGGATATGTGATTGAAGGGGATAATCTGTGGTTTCACTCAGGCTTATTCGGCCACTCTTGGCAGCTTGTCGCCTTGAGTAAAGTACAGCATGTCGCAATGAGCCAAACCCCGAATCAAAAACGCAGTCAGTTAGCTAATCTTGAAATTGGGCTTGCAAGTGGCAGTATTAAGCTACCCTATATATCAGTAATCGATGCCCGTTATATCGCTGAGCGATCACTATCGCTTGTTCATAATGACCACCGAAATTGGATTTAACTATGGATCAAAAAGCAGAAAGTAACCCTATAACGCCCGATACTATTTTACATTTTTGGTTTGACGAGATAGAACCAAAACAGTGGTGGATAAAAGATACTGAGTTTGATGCGCTGATAAAAAAACGTTTTGAAGCAGTGCTAAAGCAAGCCGTTGCAGGAGAGCTTTACCATTGGCGTGCAACGCCAGAAGGACGCTTAGCGGAGGTTATCGTGCTAGATCAATTCTCACGTAATATCTATCGCGATACGCCGCAATCTTTTGCGGCAGATTCAGTTGCTTTAGTGCTGGCACAAGAAGCCGTTGCACTTAACAGTGATAGCGAACTTAAAGCTAAGCAAGTACCATTTTTATTCATGCCCTATATGCACAGCGAATCGCTTGCCGTCCACGAAGTCGCAGTGCGGTTATTTAGCCGAGAGGCAGCCCAAGGTAACCTTGAGTTTGAGCGCAGGCACAAAGCGATCATCGAACAGTTTGGCCGCTATCCACATCGAAATGCGATTTTAGGTCGCACATCCACTGCTGCAGAATTGGCATTTTTGCAGCAACCAGGCTCTAGCTTCTAACGCGAGTATAATTAGCGCTACCACTGACTTGCTAATAATCAAGCAAGCTTATTTAACCACTAACACCGGGGTTTTAGCTTTATTAGCTAATGCCTCGGCAATATTGGGGTTAAGAAGGTGGGCAATGCCTTGTCGACCATGGCTAGCAACCACTATCATGCCTATTTCCCCCTGCTCTGATTCAGCTAAAATCTCAGTTAACACATCGCCACTACGAATAACGGTTTGCACAGTGAGACCGTGATTGAGCTCCGCCTGTATATCGAGCTGAATTTTTTGTAAACTTTCAGTCGCAAACGAAGTTATTTGTTGCTCAAGTTCTGCCACAGCTTCAACCGCTAAGCCATAATGATGCTCATTAAATGGCTCACTCATCACATGCAACAATCTTAAACTGACACCATATAAATTTGCCATCTCTACCGCATAACTGAGCGCATGTGACGCCGTTATAGAGAAATCTGTTGGACAAAGGATCTGACGAGTACGCATAGCGACTCCTTTTATTTAACTGATAACGTTAGGGGCTGTTGATCTTTCACGGTTGTTTTTGCCGTAGTTTATTGGCTATTTTGACAAGGCGGAGGCTATGCCGTTTAGTTATTCTCCACAAATAGTCTACAACACAGTAAAAATAACCAAGAAACGCGGCTCTTTGGGTTCGATTCAATGCTTCTATTACGGTGTTATGAGCTTTTTAGCCAGCTAAGCTTTATCGCTCAAGCCTTGTACTAGAAGCATTATTCCTTACGGTAAAGAACCGAACAAAAACTAAGCTCGAAAGATCAACAGCCCCTAGTAATCAAACTTTGCTATTGCTACTTCACCACTAACACAGGGCACTTAGCCCTATTAGCCACCGCTTCTGCAACATTAGTGGCCAAAAAGTGAGACAAGCCCGTACGGCCGTGGCTAGCGATAACTATCATCCCCGCCTCTGAAGACTCCGCTTCTTTAAGGATCTGCTCCGAAGCAACGCCATGGCGGATAACGCTCTCTACCGACAACTCACTATTAAGCTCAGCTAACAAGGCATGCATCTGCTCTGCAGCATTATCTTCCATGCTTTTGGCAAGTTCTTCCGGCGTCACAGTGAGTATTTGGTAGTTCTCGAGTCCTACAGGCTGATCAATAACATGCACCAATCGTAATCCTACATGGTAAAGGTTAGCCATCTCTATTGCATACTTGAGCGCATGTGAGGCGGTTTCAGAAAAATCGGTCGGGCATAATATTTGTCGAGTACGCATATCGAATTCCTCCAAACATTGTTTAATTAGACTATGCTGTGGCCGCTATCCGCTTTAGTCATTCGTTCTCGCTCGAAGCAAGACCAAGGCTAAATTGTTAGCTTAAAGGCTTTATACATCGCAGCCTATGGGCCACAAACTAACTTAATAGTTTGAGTAAAAATGATTAACTAGTTCAACGTTAATCCTTTAACCACTTATATGCTTGCTCTTTATCTTCAAAAAACTTGGCATCATAAGGCATAAACCAGCTTCCAATCTTTGTCATCCACTCTTGAAAGTCCCCACTACCAACAACGGCTATTTTTTTAAACTCACGTTTATGAGCTAAGCCAAGTTTAAGGTCATCCCACGCCGCTCTAACCTCCCAACCATCAAGCTCTGTAACATCTGCAACCACATTGATTTCGGGATGCTGAACCTCGGCTAAAGCAGACTCAATCATAGGTACCATATATTGATAATCTTGGTGTGTAAGCTTACCTTTTGCAGTAAAACTCAAATGGAACTTGTCACCAAACCGCTCAATACCAATTGATATTCCATGTCTTTTATCACTCATCTTAGCCTCCTTTAGTGGTGTAACTACACATTTCATTTTAGTGAAGTTTAGCCAAGTGAAGTTGATCTTGCTCACAAAACAAACTGATATTTGACCTTTGCAAAAAAGTGAATTATATTAGACCGACTAATCAGTCGGTTATTTAAAGAGCACTTTCTGGAGCGATGAAAATGAACATGCCAATTCAACAAGCAACACAGCCTTTATCAGATATTCTAGTCGCGCAGCGTACTCAATATCTCGCTCAACCTGCTCCATCCTATGAAGCGAGAATTGAGCACCTAAAGAGCCTTAAAAAGTCGATACTAGCCTATCAAGAGCAACTGGTTCAGGCGTTAAACCGAGACTATGGTAACCGCTCAATTGATGACAGTAATATCTCTGACATCATGCCGTGTATCAACAACATCAATTACAGTCTCAAACATTTGAAAAAATGGATGAAGCCAAGTCGCCGTCATGCTGGCCTGTTGCTCGCTCCAGCTAGCATTAAAGTGCAATACCAACCGCTTGGTGTCGTTGGTATTATCGTGCCATGGAATTTCCCGATTATGTTATCGGTAGGCCCTCTGATTACGGCGTTAGCTGCCGGTAACCGAGCGATGATAAAACTATCTGAGTTTACCCCAGAGACCAACAAAGTTCTGATAGCCATGCTTGCAAGCATCTATGATCAAAACCATGTTGCCTGCGTCGAAGGCGAAGCAGATGTTGCTGCAGAATTCTCATCGCTACCGTTTGATCATATGCTATTTACCGGCTCCACTACCGTTGGTCGTCACGTTATGCGTAGTGCGGCGCAAAACCTTACCCCAGTAACCTTAGAGCTTGGTGGTAAATCACCAGTTATCGTAGCCGATGATATTGATATGGATATTGCTGTTGAGCGCATGATCTACGGTAAATGTCTTAACTCAGGTCAAATATGTGTCGCACCCGATTACGTGTTAGTGCCCAAAGAAAAGCTTAATGATTTTGTACAAGCCTATAAAAGAAAATTTACCAAAATGTATGGCCAAGTCAGTGACAACAAAGACTACGGCAGTATCATCAACCAACGTCAATTTGACCGCATGATGCAAGTTCTCGACGATGCTAAAGCAAAAGGTGCAACCGTAGAAAGTGCCAATGACGAAGCGATTAATACTGAAAAACGTAAAGTCCCCACCCAAGTTATTACTGGCGCCACCGACGACATGCTATTACTGCAAGATGAGATATTTGGCCCATTATTACCCGTTATACCCTATGAAGAGTTAGATGATGCGATCGACTACGTCAATCAACGCCCGCGTCCATTAGCACTCTATTTAATGAGCTTTGATAAAGCGACTCAACAGAAAGTCATGAATCACACTCACTCTGGCGGTGTTTGTATTAATGAAACCGTGTTTCATGTTGCCGCAGATGACGCACCATTTGGTGGTATCGGCCCATCAGGAATGGGACACTACCACGGCAAAGAAGGCTTCTTAACTTTTAGCCATGCTAAAACGATTCTCAAGCGTGGCAAATTCTTCAATACTGGTAAACTAGTCCACCCTCCTTACGGCGGCGCTTTGCAACAATTACTGACAAAATTTTTCCTGCGCTAAAGCATTAGGGTAATCTCATTGATGAGTAAAATAGATAAAAAACAAGCCATACTAGACACTGCGCTGACGCTATTTGTCAGCCAAGGCTTTTATGCCACGTCAACGGCCTCTATCGCCAAAACTGCAGGGGTGGCAACAGGGACGCTATTTCATCATTTCGCATCAAAGAATGAATTGATGAACTATCTCTTTCTCAATATAAAGCAGGAGCTTGCAACTGAAATACAGTCGAAATCGAGCAATAAGGGAGAACTGCAGTTAGACGCTGAACATCTGTGGAATGTTGCTATCGATTGGGCGATTGCCAACCCCTTAAAACAGGAGTTTTTTCAGCAGTATTCGATGTCCCCCTCCATTGCGGCAGAGATAAGGCAGCAAGCAATGACAGGGATCTTGAGCTTTATGGGAGAGTTAATCACTCATGGTCAAAAAACAGGCATCCTAGCGAATTATCCGCTATCATTGATGCTAGAAGGTTGCCACGGCCAATACTTGGCTGCGACACGATACTTTTTAGACCACCCTGATAAGTGGCAAGATGTAACTCACAAGCAGGCAAGCTTTTCCATGTTTTGGAATGCAATGAAAACCTAAATGTGACAGTAACAAGCTCATGGAAGAGACAAACCCTTGTTACAACCGTTGTAGCAGTAGATTAGTTATTCAAGGGAGTGAATTTATGTTAAGAATGAAAACCGAGTGCGAATGCTGTAAGACAAAGTTAGCTCGAAAAGAGGTCGCTTATATCTGCTCTTTCGAATGCACTTATTGCAAAAGCTGCAGTGAGAAGATGCATTTCACCTGTAACAATTGCCAAGGTGCTTTGGTACTTAGGCCACCGAGGTTAATAGAACCGTTTAAGATCCCGGCCGCCGAGCTAAAAAATACCCTCTTTAGTTAAATAGCTTGCTCAATGTCGTGAGTGATATTGCGACTGCTTGAGCCTGAATAATGAAAGGTCAGCAAATGCTGACCTTTATTGTGCACCAAAGCTTATCACCACCAAATTATACCAATTGCATTAAAAGTTTGACCATTCAGCGGGAATTCAAAACGCTGTAGGCAAGTAGTGGGATTTGAGCTAATAGTTATTCTCGGCTCTGGCATCCTGCTTCGCTCTCGATAATTGCTCCTGCATTATTCTACCTTCGACCATCCTTGGTCTCATACCTCCTAAATCTGACCGCCAAGGAGGGCCGGAATGTCTTATTTTGTATGGAACAAAATAGACCATTTAGTCGTATATCCAAATCCCATAACGAAGCATACAGCGTTTGCCAATTTGTTTAACCTCAGCCGCACTACGTGAGCCCCTCAGTCTTTCCACTTCTGCTTTGCATTGGCTTAAAAGGGAATAACCCTTTCTTTACCAATGCGCTTTGAATTGAAAAGACTGGGGGTTCTGAACTGCTCAAATACTTAATGCAATGGGTATTAATTATCAGCTATAACACCTTAATCAAACTTCAAACCACTCCTTTTGACTCTTCTTATCAGCTCAAATACTCCCCAAGCGCCTAGGAGCAGCAAGCTAATTTGCAGTAGGCTGATAGAGCTAAAACTAAAGTCTTCAGAGTATCCAGCCAAACCAATAAGGTAGCCAGCCTGAAAAATCCCCACGGTTGCAAAAGTGACGCTAATTACCAATAAAAAATACTTTGAGAATCGAGTACGGCAAAACATAAAGACTCCTGTCTAAATCTTGTTTAGTTTGACGGTTACTAAAAAGGGAGAGCTATAGGCACAATAAAGCAAAGAAATAATTAGCCTTCAAAGATTTAGCAAGCTTGGCTCTCCACATGCTATACCCAAACAAAACCCCTGCTGTAGCAAATATAACGAATGAGGAGACAA
This sequence comes from Shewanella piezotolerans WP3, assembly GCF_000014885.1. NCBI lineage: Bacteria > Pseudomonadati > Pseudomonadota > Gammaproteobacteria > Alteromonadales > Shewanellaceae > Shewanella > Shewanella piezotolerans. The sequence goes on along the minus strand of NC_011566.1, from coordinate 1,061,532 downwards.
ATCCATCAAAAAATGACTTGTCTCCCATACTCGTCTGAATTAATACCAATCAGTATAACTGCGGTAGAAACTCCCTAACCGAGCACGCCGACCAGCAACACAAACCGAACCCTATCGTATTTCCCTGCGCTCAAACTCATTACTCCTCCTTGAGCACTGCTCACTAAAAAGAGCGACTAACTAGGGGCTGTTGATCTTTCACGGTTGTTTTTGCCGCAGTTTATTGGCTATTTTGACAAGGCGGAGGCTTTGCCGTTTAGTTATTCTCCACAAATAGTCTACAACACAGTAAAAATAGCCAAGAAACGCGGCCCTTTGGGTTCGTTTCAATGCTTCTATTACGGTGTTATGAGCTTTTCACCTAGCCAGCTAAGCTTTATCGCCCAAGCCTTGTACTAGAAGCATTATTCCTTACGGTAAAGAATCGAACAAAAACTAAGCTCGAAAGATCAACAGCCCCTAAAAATAACAGCTTTTAAATCTTGCGGTATAGTTACTCTTGCTCTAGTTCAGCTTGCATCTCTGCACTTGTCAGCACGCCGCCACCTAGAGCGCGATACAAAGTGATCATTGATAATAATCGATCGCGTTTTACCTGGCTTAACGTCAACTGTGCACTGAACAAATTACGCTGGGCATCCATCAAGTCTAATGAACTTGACACACCATTGCGGTACCGCAACATAGCTAAGCGAGTATATTCTGTTGATGCTTCAACCAACTCTTGTTGTGCTTCAATTGCTAATTCTGAACGCCTAAAACTGTTCATTGCATCATTAACTTCAAAGTAGGCTGCCAGTACCGTACTCCTATAGCTGAGCATTGCTTGCTTTGCCTCTTCCTTGGCAACATCATATTGCGCAGAAATCTTACCAGAGTTGAATATTGGGGCGGTTATGCCGGCTAAGAGTGACCAAGTTACCCCCTCACTATCAAAGATATCACTGAGGCTTTCAGACTCTGAACCATAACTGCCGCTGATGGTGAACTTTGGGAAAAATGCCGTCTTAGCAACACCAACATTGGCATTGGCAGCCACAAGGGCTTGCTCTGCAGTTTTAACATCAGGACGTTGCGATAGCATTTGCGAAGGTATGCCAACTGCAAATGAGTCTGGGAACAGTGGGCCTTCAGCTTTTAACTGCGCTTCTGTTTTAGGCGTTAGTGGGTACTTAAACTCCCCTAATAGGATCCGTAACTGATTGGCCTTCTCACTGCGCTCATAATCGAGATCGGGCAATGTGACTTTGGCACTTTGATACTCCACTTCAGCTTGTCTGACTTGCAAGCCGGATATCACACCATTTTGCTTACGCAACCTCGCCAGATCTCGCTCCTTTTTACGCAGCTGTGCGGTATTAAGCGAAATTTGGTATCGCTGCTCAATATCGAGCCATTCATAGTAGCGACTAGCCACATCGCTAATGAGACTGATAGTGGCTAGATTAAGCGCCTCTTGAGATGAGATAAAGTTTGCAAACTCAGCTTCACTGCGGCGACGATTCGCGCCCCAAAGATCCAGCTCCCATGAAACCGTACCAGCAACATAAAAAGTATCTTCTTTTACAGGGTCTGTACTGGTTAATGCGCTATCTAGCGCCCGCTCACCACTAGCATTTAAGCCTACTACTGGAAATAAGTCAGCATCGGTCACAGTGACGTTAGCTCTAGCGGCTAATAGCCTTGAACGAACCCCTTCTAAGTCAAGATTTTGATCGAGAGCATGTTCAATAAGGAGTTGTAACTCAGGATCAAGATAAAACTCGCGCCAATGTTTAAGCCCTGCATTCAGGCCTTCAGTTTGTTGCAGCTCCTCTAGATATTGCTCGGGAATATCGATGTCAGGTCTTTGGTAGTCAGGCCCCATAGCGCAGCCAGCAATAAATAGAACGCCAGAGACGGTACTCAATGCAATTCCCTTGAGTTTAAACGCTTTCAAATAGGCTGACAGTAAGTTACCTGCCACTGCACTCTGCCATTGCTTGGTTAAATTAGGCATGAGTAGCAACCTCCGCGGTAACCGCTTTGTCGCTGATTTTGGATCGTACCCAGCCTGCGGTCGTCACAAAAAAGAGAGGAACCAATACAATGCCAACAGTCGTCGCGAATATCATCCCACAAAGAATCGGGATAGAGATGCTTTGTCTACTAACCGCACCAGGACCGACAGAGAGTACCAGTGGCAGCACCCCAAGAATGAAAGCTAGCGAGGTCATTAAAATTGGCCTAAAGCGCATATTGGCAGCCTCAATTGCAGAGTCTAAGCGACTCTTACCCTCTTGATGTAACTGATTGGCAAACTCAACAATCAAAATTGAGTTCTTAGCAGCCATGCCGATAAGTGCGATAAAGGCAACTTGGAAAAAGAGATTACTCTCCATTCCGCTAATGAGGGTCCCCAGTGAGGCACCTAACATGGCAATAGGTGCGATAAGCAACACTGCAATCGGTAAAGTCCAACTTTCATAAAGTGCCGCCAAAAAAAGAAAGACAAACAGCATCGCAAGGGTCACTGCAATGGCAGTTTGGTTGGCCGACTGAACCTCTTGGTAGGTTATACCCGTCCACTCATAGCTAAATTCATCAGGCAGCATTGGTTTAGCCACACGTTCGATCGCTTTGATAACATCGCCCGAAGCATAACCAGACGCAGGAGAAGCATTGATCGAGGCACTGGTGAACATATTGTAATGAGTGATTGATGCGGGTCCGACAGAGTAATCATATTTGGCCATAACACCAATAGGCACCATAGCTCCAGACGCAGAGCGGACATGATAATCCTCAATTTGATCTGGAAATTGCCTAAACTGATCTTCTGCTTGTACTTTTACACGATATACACGGCCAAAAAGGTTAAAGTCATTGACCGTCGATGAGTCTGTGAAGGTTTTAATTGTGCCATAAATATCGGCCACCTTAACCCCAATTGCCATCGCTTTCGCTTCATCAACGCTCAAATGCAGTTTTGGGATCGCCGATTGTAATGACAATCCAGCAGTGGCGATTTCTGGCTGTAATTTAAGGGCTTCCACCAGCTCGTCAGCCGTTTCCATTAATCCTTTAAAGTTGCTACCAGAGGTATCTTGCAGCTCCATTTCAACACCAGAGCCATTTCCTAGACCCGGTACAGCTGAGGGCAAGTAAATTTTAAATTCGGCCTCTAGTACATCATGTAAATCCTGCTTAATATCATTCATCACTTTTTGTACCGTGGCATCATTTTCGGCGCGTTCAGACCAAGGCTTAAGGATAATCTCAAACTGGCCATTAGCTTGATTTGAGCCAGAGCGCCTATTTTCGCCCGCTAAGGTAAATGAGTACGCTACCGCAGGGTGAGCAAGCACTATCGCTTCAGCTTTTTTAAGCACATCTTGAGTACGATTAACGGTAGCGCCATTAGGTAATGACGCATCAATAAAGAATCGCCCTTGATCTTCATCCGGCATAAAGCTCGACGGTAAAGAGCTCATGATCAGATACACGCCGCCCACCATCAGTGCAAACATTAAGTAACTGCGTTTTGCATGCTTATTGGTCAATACAACTAATCCCACATACTTGCTAGTTAACGTGTCTAAGCGGTCATTAATCCATTTGAAAAGGCCTGACGTTGCTTTGTCATCGGGTTTAAGTAATAGCGCACATAATGCTGGAGATAGCGTCAGTGCAACCACGGTAGAAATCAGTACCGCAACCGTGATGGCAACGGCAAACTCACGGTACATGATACCGGTGATCCCAGATAAGAAAGAGACGGGCACAAATACAGCGGCAAGCACTAAACTGGTTGCGACCAGTGCCCCAGAAAGCTCCTTCATCGCGACCTTAGTTGCCTCTGCGGGACTTAACCCATTTTCATGCATTAGCCGTTCAACATTTTCAACGACGACAATAGCATCATCAACAACGATACCGATAGCCAGTACTAGCGCTAATAAACTGACAGTATTGATGGTAAAGCCAAAGGCTAGCATTGCCGCTAAGGTACCAATTAACGAAACTGGCACTGCAATGGTTGGTATTAAGGTGGCCCGAAGATTTTGTAGAAACAGAAATACTACAACGATTACCAGCACCAATGCTTCAATCAGTGTTTTAACGACCTCCTCGATAGAGTTCTCGATAAATACTGAGGCATCAAAAAAGACTTCCCAATTCATCCCTTGAGGGAATTTTTGTGACAATTTAGCCATCTCAGCTTTGACTTTTTTCGTGACTTCGAGCGCATTAGCACCTGGCAATAAATACACCTGTAAAATAGTCGCATTATTACCATTAAGCTGAGATTGTAGAGTGTAAGCTGATGAACCTAGTTCAACTTTCGCAATATCACGCAGACGTATTATTGAGCCATCAGAGTTTGCCCGCACAATAATTTCGTTAAACTGCGGTACACTGCTCATCCGCCCAGCGGCGGTGATAGGTAAGGTCATACTTAAGGTGTCAGCATTAGGTTGTGAGCCGATGCTGCCAGCGGGTGACTCTTTGTTTTGAGCTTTAATTGCGTCAATGACATCAGTCGTTGTCAGCCCGTAGCCCGCCATAGTATCTGGATTTAACCAGATTCTCATTGAGTAGCTACGCGCACCAGTATTTCGAACACGGCCAACACCAGGAATTCGCTTTAATGCAGACTGAATATTTATGGTGGCATAATTACTGAGGTATATCTCATCATACCGTTCATCTTCGGAGGTAAGCGCTAACTTAAGTAACTCTACGGAAGCCTCTTTAGACACTGATACACCTTCGGTTTGTACATCGATGGGTAAGCTTCCAGTTGCTTGCTGGGTAGAGTTTTGTGCATCAACCGCAGCAAGGTCAGGGTTTGTGCCAACATCAAAGGTAATCGTAACATTTGAACTACCAGAGTTAGTGCTCTTGGAGCTCATGTAGATCATATTTGGCAACCCATTTAGCTCTTGCTCTAACGGCGTGGCCACAGATTCCGCAGCTGTGGTTGATGTCGCTCCGGGATAGGATGCTGATATTTTGACCTGAGGTGGGGTGATATAGGGATATTGATCAATGGGTAATTGGAACATCGAGATCAGTCCTAGCAGCACGATGACAATAGAGATCACACAGGCAAAAACTGGGCGATTAACAAAATAATGTGCCATTAGTTTTCCTCCTGTTCCTGCTCTAGCTCTTGCTGTTTTAACGCTTGCTCTTTCTGCTTAATATCCTCTTTCAAATAGTACTGCTCAGCGGTTAACGGTTCAGCAAGCTGTCCATGGCGCACTCGATGCATGCCTTCAACAATAACCAATTCCCCAGCTTTTAATCCGCTTTTAACCACCACCCCCATTTCCACTTGATGCTTTACCACAATAAAGCGACGCTCCACTTTATTATTGGGTAGCACCACCATCACATAGACGCCCCCCTGCTCGACTTGAGTCGCTTTGTTTGGAATAACTATCGCATCATCGACTTCACTGAGCTTAATTCGGACATTGGTATATTGACCTGGTAGCAGCTCTTTATCTGGGTTGGGCAGCTCAGCTCTAACTTGGAAGGTGCCTGTTTCGGGATTGACTGAAGGGTCTGTAAAACCCACATCCCCCAAATAGCGGTACTCGCTGTCATCAGGCAAGGTAATGGTGACGAAGCCCTCTACGGCCTTCCCTTCAGACTCTGCAGCTTGCTGCTCTTTATAACTGGTCATGCGGCGACGAGCGTTAAGGTAATCGAGTGCCGACATATTGAAAGTGACATAGATCGGGTCAACTTGCTTAACTCGGGTTAATAATGATTGGCCACTGCTACCAACCAGCGCGCCGATATCAACTTCAGAGCGGCTCACTAAGCCACTAATGGGGGATTTAATCTCGGTATAACTGAGTTCAAGCTTTGCCTCTTCAAGCTCAGCTTTACTGGCTGCAACACTCGATTTGGCTTGGGAAAGAATAGATAGTGCGTTATCAAAATCTAACTGGCTGGCCGCATCCTGCTCATACAATGGCTTTAAACGCTCGACATCTCGTTGCGCCTTTTCAAGTGCAGACTGCTGCGACTCAACATTAGCGCTTAAGCGATTGACTACTGCCACATAGGGACGATTATCGATACGATAAAGTTGTGCTCCCTCTTTTACGGCGCTGCCTTCAATAAAGCTCTTATTTTCAACAAAACCATCAACCCGAGCTCTCACTTCAACATCCAGCGATGCTTTGGTGACACCAACATAGTTGCCATACAGCGGCACGGTTGCAGTCGACACTTTCTCAACAACAACCAGTTTAGGAGTAATTTTAACTGGCTCTTTTTCGCATGCCGTAATCAGTGCCGCAGATGAAAACAACAACGCTAACTTTAGTACTGTGCAGTTGAGGTAGTTTGGCATAGGTTCGTCCCGGAATCTGTTGCTTACGCTTAGATGCTTGCAAATTCAATGAAATGTAACTGAATTTGAAACAGTTATTATTGTAATCACGATGTTACCTCAGTGTAGATTCTAAGGGTCAACAACAGCAATAGCTAACTTGATTTAATTCACATCCAATACTGAAAACGCCTATTTCGGCACCCATAACCTGACACTCAGACCTTTACCGTCACGGTTTTGCAGGCTTATCCGACCGTCATGAGCTTCGATTATTTCACGGCACAATGGTAGTCCTAACCCGGTGCCAGATTGCTTGGTAGAATAGAAAGGCAGTAGTGCTTGACGAAGTACTTCTGGCGGCATCCCAGAGCCTTGATCCTTGACTTCAATATAAATTCCTTCAGTGCCATCTGCCAGGGTAGTATCAACAATCGACAAGCTAATGCTGTCAGCTGCAGCGCCTGATTCATGGGCATTTTTCAAAAGGTTTAGTAACACCTGCTCCATCTGGATCAAGTCGAACTCTACCGTGGAACTTGGCAACTCATTTTCAAGGAAGAATCTGTAGTGTTGCTGCAGTTGTTCAGTTAATTTATGCCAATCGACCTGACTCTTTTTTGGCACGGGTAGCTTGGCGAAACGCGCATAATCAAAGATAAACTGACTTAAGTGACTGGTTCTATCTTCAATAGTATCAAAAATCAGCTTTAACTTAGGATCATCAAGATCTTTGGTGAGCATTCGCCCTGAGTTCACCATCGAAGCGATTGGCGCCACTGAATTGTTCAGCTCGTGGCTAATAATGCGGATCACCTTCTTCCACACCGCCACTTCTTGACGGTTGAGCTCCCGTGTCATCTGCTTAAGTAAAATAAGGTGATGGTACTGACCATTTAACAAGAACTGCCCCCGTGAAAGATGCCATGTTTCAGGCTCTCCTTCACCGTTAGAATCACTCTCCTTGGCACTTAGCGAGAACAAACCATCTTTAGGGTTTGCAAGTGCAGCGCTTAATTCATCAGCCACTTGCTCGATAAGTTCGTCAAGCTCAATACCTTCAATCCTAAGCCCTTGGTTAAACAGGTGTCTTGCAGCATCATTGGCGTAAATAACTCGTTGCTCATCATCTAGCAGCAACATCACATTGGGTGAACTTTGAATGACTTTATCCAGCAGCAGCTCACGTTGATAAATATATTGGCGCTCTTTCCTCAATGCTTCAGCTGACTCATTAAACAGTACGGCTAATGCTTGTAACTGTTTGTCTCCTCCTACAGGCAAGCTCACGCTAAAATCATTATCTTTAAAATTCAACAAGCCAACTTCAAGTGCCATTAAACTTGTGGCTAAATGACGAGTAAATAAGTAACTCACCGCAATAGCAATACAGATAGATAGGCCAAAAATAATTAGCAGCAGCAAACTAAATTGTTTAACAATCGTTTGTGATACAGCCGGTTCTGCAAACCATAATAATAAACTCAGCGATAGCATGAGTCCCACAGCCGTTGCCAACCCACTGCCAATAACCAATTTAGTACGTAGAGAAATACCACTTATGCGGCTACTTGGTTTATTTTTCAATGCCATATTTTTCCATGCGTCGATAGAGTGCTTGTCTGCTTAAGCCCAGTGATTTAGCTACTCGTGCAATCACCCCTTTATGGTTATCTAACGCTGCTTGAATATTGGCTAACTCATCAATCGATGAGTTAGCATCTTGAGCGCTTACCTCTACCGATGTGGATTGGGGCTTGATTATCGCTTGCACGGAAATAGTCTGAACATCGGTTTGTGGACTAGCGGTAACGTCTAAGTCAATCAGGCCAAAATCATCAGCAATCAAGTTATTACTCTGGGCTAGAATCACCGCACGTTTACAGGCGTTTTCAAGCTCGCGTACATTACCAGGCCAGTGATGCGCCTCTAGTGATCGCTGTGTATGCTTACTCAATGAGAACTCAGTTCCGACAAAGTGGTTCACCAGCGGGATAACATCATCTTTTCGCTCACAAAGCGCGGGCAGCGCCAATTCAATCACATTGAGCCGATAAAACAGATCTTCTCGAAAGCGGCTTGCTTGAATTTCATGAATCAAATCAGCGTTAGTTGCACTAATTACCCTAACATTTACCTTACGAGTCTGATGACTACCAAGACGCTCAAACTCACCAGTTTGCAGCACCCTCAGTAACTTAACTTGACCAGATAATGGCAGGTTGCCAATTTCGTCTAAAAATAGCGTGCCGCCATCAGCGGCCTCAAAGCGACCAATACGGGACTTGGTCGCGCCAGTGAAGGCTCCCGCCTCGGCGCCAAATAATTCAGCCTCTAATAACTCCATCGGCAAGGCACCAATATTGACCTTAATAAATGGCTTATGTTTTAGATTGGAGTTAGCGTGAATGATATCAGCCAACTTATCTTTGCCTGCACCATTGGGACCAGTAACCAGCACCGATACATCGCTGCGAGCTATCTGCAAGGCTAAATCAACACAACGCTGCATGGCGCCGCTGTTAAACACAATGCCACAAAGGTCAGCATCTTTTATCGCTGCCATTCGCTGGTTTTCGACTCGTGCAAGCTTGGCATTTGCCTTTGTTAAGGTGTGAAGTGAGATTAAATTACCAATACTGGTTAACAGCTTAGTATCATCCCAAGGCTTGCCCATGTAATCGGCCGCGCCCTCTTTTACCAACTCGACGGCGACTTCAAGCTGAGTCCATGCAGTGAGCAAAACAATCGGTAACTGTGGTTGCAGCGCTCTTAAGGCATAGAATAGCGATACGCCCTCCTCACCCGAGGTGGTATCTTGGGTGAAATTCATATCTTGTACAACAAGTGCAATATCATGCAGTTGCACTAACTCCACAGCCACATCTGGTGACAAGCAAGTCAGTGTTTGATAGCCATGCAATTCCAGCATCAGCGATAAAGCACTGCATACCGCTTGGTTATCATCAACGATGAGAATCGTTTCCATAGTTTCTTTTTTATAATCTGTGTATAAGGCTTGCCTAAAACTAACGCAAAGCGAAACAGAGATAAAGCGATTAACTTTTCAATCAATAGTTTATCTTAAATCACTTAAAAGATTGAAACGGCTTGGGATCACAATCAAGCCGCTTCAAACCATATATTAGCGATAAGAGTTAGACACTTCGTGTGGCGATTGCAGGAGATATTTTGGCAGCTTTACGGGCAGGCAAAATCACTGCTATGGTCGTTAGCACTAGAAGACCTGCAACCGTAATAATGGGATAGATAAGCTCAAGCTTTGGCAAACTATAAAGCGTCATCAACTGCTGGCCAAGCTGCACAGCAATTAGGCCACCTAAACCACCGCCAATTAGACATAACAGGTAGTTTTCAACTAAGAAGAAACTCACAATATCGCGCTTTTTAGCCCCTAATGCTCGACGGGTGCCTATCTGTTTAGTGCGGCGCTCAATATTAAACATCACCATACCGGCAAGACCAAGCGAAGTAATAAGCAGCAACAATACCACCATCAGCGACAGCACTGACGCCATCAGTTCATGATTACGATACACACTAATACGATGCTCACTGATAGTGGTAAAGTCAGTCACTACGCGATTAGGGTGCTCTTTATGCAACGCTGCGGGTATCGACTCTTTTAGCCCTGCAATCGCTGCTTCATCTGCTCTTACCAAGATGCGATTAAAGGCATTGTTTAGCTCAACATTCAAAATAACGCTACGGTTTAGGTTGCTGTTATCAACCCATGCGCTTTGCAAACGTTCAACTACACCTATAATTTTCATTGGTTGGTCGCCAATATTGCCGCGATACATAGTCTGTCCAACAGCCGGTTCATCACCAAAGGTCTCCTTGGCGAACTCTGCAGTAACTATCGCTAAACTCGCTAATTCAGAACCACCAATGTGAACCTCGTCAGGGTAAAAATTACGTCCTTCGATAAGGTTTAAGCCTAAGGTCGAGATAAACTGTTCATCGCTATAATACAGAGCAGCATTGGGGGTATCTTTACGATCTTCCTCACTGCTGCCATAGGAAAAGTTAGATGACCAACCACCGCCACTCAGTGGCGTCATACTCGTTGATACCGCCGCTTTAACCCCATCGAGCTGCCTAATAATCTCTAAATCGCGCAGATTTTGGCTTTCAGGCACTATGCTTTCGTCAAAGTTGTAGATACTAAAATCGAAAACCTCTGACTCAGCAACACCCGACTCCCGGCCAATTAAACCAATACGCTCACTAATAATAAAGCTGGCATTGGCCACGATGGCAACCGATAAAATAATTTGAATAAGCAACAATAACGGGCCGCTTTTATTGCGCATCAACATACTAACAATGGGTTTAATCTGAAACATGCTAAATTCCTTTCCGTTACTGGCTCTTAAGGTAAATACTTGGGTTAGTCGTACAGATACGCCAAGCGGGGTAGACCCCTGCAATAATGGCTGCAGATACAGCAATCACAGGAGCGATTAACCACATGCTTTGATCTAGCTGTGATAGAGATTCTGTGAGATCAAACTTCGAAGCCAACAATGACAGTGCACCCCATGCCCAAGCCAAGCCTAATACACCGCCACAAAAACCGATTAGCCCGACTTCAACCAAATGCTGAGAAAATATTTGCATTCTGCTGGCACCAATGGCTCGCCTAACTCCGACCTCCGGTGCACGCTTTAAAAACTTAGCTAACAACAAACCAAGCATGTTCACCAAACACACCACTAAAAACAGTACGCTTAGGCCCACCAGCACTTTATTGTCTTCTGGAACCACATTGTTAAACACCATCCAAGTCGCAACATCAGAGATTTCACCTCGAGCCTCTGGGTGCTTAAAGCGCCCTAACTGCTGTTGTTGCTCAACATAATTACCCAGCCACAGCTTATATTCTTGCTGCATAGCTGGTGTACTCAGCTCGGTCCAATATTGGACCCAATGCATTTCTGAATTTAGACGGTCGTTATAGTTTCTAATGTTTTCGTGACGCCAACTGTTGTTATTGCCCCAGCTATTAAACTCTTCAATTGGTGCTAAAGAGAAGGGTACAAAGATTTGCTCTGACTCGTTGAAAGCTCCATTATTCACATCGTAATACTTAGGACTTGGATTCCAATTTTTAATCACACCAACCACTTGGTAGGGCTTACGATCTAATATCAGTGTTTTGCCCACACTATTGGTGCCACCAAAAGCTTTAGTGTTAAGGTCTTCACTGATAACTACCTTATAGCCACCTTCGCTATCAACCTGCTTACTCCATGGACTACCGTATAAAAACGGCACGTCGAAGATAGCAAAAAAATCACTATCTGCTACACGAACACCTTCGAGAATTGGTGAAAAATTAACATCTTCGGTTTGCACCGCCAATCCCGTACGGAACATGGCGGTCTGCCTGATAGGCACTTCGCTTTTGCGCAGGTTTATCGCATCTTGGTAGGTTATTTGTTCACTAATATTTTGCCAAGTATCGGGATCTTGGCTCATCAACTGCACCGAAAATAGCTGTGATGAACGCTCTCCCGCAGGGTTTACAGATGCCATCTTGTAGATATTAAGCGTGGTAATGGTAATACCGATACCAATTGAGATCGCCAACACCATCAGCAATGACAGGAAAGGCGTTTTCTTAATGCTGCGCCAAGCAAGATCTAAGTAGTAAAAAAACATAGCTATCTCCTCAGACTCTTAAGCGACAGATGATGCGACAGAAATAACATCGGCAGCACCTTTATCTGGTGTCGACTGCCCCTGTGCTACACTCCCCTGTTCGCCTTGATACATGGTGAAATCGCACACTTGCCCATCGACAATTTGAATGTTGCGTTGTGCTCGGCGAGCAAGCTCTGCATCATGAGTCACCATGATAATGGTAGTGCCAGCCTTATTTATGTCCTCTAATAACTCCATTACTTGGCGCGCCATCAAACTGTCCAAGTTACCCGTTGGCTCATCCGCTAATAAGAAACGAGGTTCGCCAGCAAGCGCTCTGGCAATCGCCACGCGCTGTTGCTGTCCACCCGATAACTGTGTTGGGAGATGTTTCATTCTTGCGGCTAAACCAACCTGTTCCAACGCTCGCTCAACACGTATTTTGCGCTCCTTGGCATTAAAACCACGATAACGCAAAGGCACTTCAACATTCTCAGCCAAGTTAAGATCAGGGATTAAGTTAAATCCCTGAAAGATGAAACCAATTTTTTCGTTACGAATCGCAGCGCTCTTATTGTCACTTAAGTTTGAGATGTTCACACCATCAAGGAAAAAGTCGCCATGAGTAAAGCCTTCAAGTAAGCCTGCAATATTCAAAAACGTGGTTTTTCCCGACCCCGATGGTCCGGTAACCGCGACAAATTCGCCCTCCTCGACATTCAAATTGAAATCACGTAATGCGTGTGTTTCGACTAAGTCCGTTTTAAATACCTTGTTGATGTTCTTCATTGATAACATGGTGCATATTCCTTTAATTAAATGGGTTTACTTAACCTCTATTGAGGCTATTTAGTAACTGGTCAACTAAACAATTTATTATCGCCAGTACGACCTGGCTAATGTCGTCGCTGATATGAAGCGCGACATCTAAAATACTCGGTAAACTTTGTGAGGTCTCATAGCCTAATTCAATCAAATCTAGGCCAATAAATACCCACTCACTCGCACTGCCACTCGAGACTTGCACTGCGACTACGAGCATAAATAACGCCAATGTAGTCACTAACTGCGGGCACTTTAACTTAGTCATTTGTACACTCCCCAGTGGCTTTGAAAGCTAACGAACAAGAACTTCGGCGGCTTTCTTAAAGGGCTCTATACTTGATGTCACCCAGACATCGCCAACCTGACCGCCTTGGATCACTTCAATATGACTCATACTACGAGCACCTAATTGGATAGGTGTTTGAGTGGCGATATCACCGTTCATTACATACACCTCTTGACCGCCGCCACTAGTTACAAATGCACCACGTTTGACCATCAATACATTAGGACGATGTTCTAGCAATACTCTGGCTGATAAGCGCTGATTTTGGCGTAGGTGTAAACTATCATTCTGCTCGAATCGTACCCTTGCGGTCACTTCACGATTACGAACCTCTGGTGAGATTGAGGAAAGCTCTCCCATCAAGGTGATTGAACCAAAACTCAACTCAACCGCCATACCAAGACCGAGCTCGTCAGCGTAAGATTCAGGCACAGCTAACTCCGCTTCAAAAGCACTTAAATCCACGACGGTTAAAATAGGTTGGCTTTGGCCGATACGCGCTTTTTGCTCTGTTAACCAGTTACCGATAATGCCGCCCACTGGCGCGATAATATTAAGCGCGGCCACCTGGCGCTCAAGCTCTTTAACGACTAACGCTTGACGATCAACCTCTAGCGCAGTGTTTTTTAGCTCGAAAGTTAAGGTGTCTTTCATCAACTGAGCTTCTTGCCCTGCGTGGGCAAATAATAGTTTAGCCTTGTGTAAATCATCCTTACTCTTTTCAAAATCTATCTTGCTAATTAACTTCGATTGGATCAGTTGGTCACCACGCCGGCTCTCGCGGTCAGCGGCTTCTAAGTCTACTTTTGCCATGTCCAAGGTTTGCTGCGCTTTAAGTTGCTGTCTGCGGGCATCGAGGCGGGCACGTTCAAGTGAGCTTTTCATCCCTTCAAGCAACGCTTCTTGTTGCTTTAGGCTATTGGTCAATTTATGACTCTCAATCGTCGCAACAACATCACCTTGCTCAACCCGATCTCCTGGATTAGCAATTAAAGTTACGCTGCCTTGCTCAGGGCTATAAAGAACCGGAGCATTTGCCGCGACAATCTTACCTGTCGTTGGAATATCACGAATCAGTGTACCGCGCGCTAATGTGGCGAAACGCAGCTCAGAGCGTTTAATTGAAGTGGCAACGGAATCGCTACCTATGCTTGACCAAACTAGGCCAGAAACCAATAACGCTGCAATGCCTAGTATCAAAGGGCGTTTAGCCTTACTCACTTTGCTAACTTGCTTTATGGTGTCTTGTGCGCTGGTGTCCTGAATCATCTGCTATCCCTACTGTGTCCGCTGACTGTAAAACCTGTTCCAATGGTCTTATTAATACAAACTGCGTGCCAAAAACCAAAAAACCAATAATAACAAACACTAAGCCCTAATGAGTGAGTATTGATCGGTCAAAAGTGTCCGCGAACACACGATAAAAGTGTCCGCTCATCAATTTAAATGTCCGATATGGAGAAAGTGTCCGCACTGATAAGTGAATGATAATCACCTCAAAGCATTAGAAATTATGCAATATTGTTTCCATCAATTAACGATTCCAAAAAAAGTGAATTAGCAGCAAAACAAGAAAGTAGTATTTTTAGTAAAAAAATAGGAATTAAATACTAGTAACATAGAACTATCCAGGTTCATTTCCTCTCTATTTAGACAGACATAATATCTAATTACAAAAAATACGTAACACTTTAGAATGACAAACACTCAATGCGAACATTATCACAGACTTGATTTAAATATATTTAGAGTCGCAGCTCAACTTTACAATATAATATTTGTAACTATAGGATATATGGCCATTCAAAATGAATGGCCATTACTATTTTAAAAGGAAATAAAATGACGTTATCTCAAAAACTTTCTAAGCGCTTACAAAATACTAAACAAGTTGATACTCAAATAGTAGAAATTAAAGAAGCACATTTAGACATGATTAGCGGTGCTGGTGCTCATGGTTCAGCCCATGGCTCAGGACATGCTTCAGGCCACGCTTCAATTGGTGATAAAGGCGAAAATTAATATTAGAAAGTAATAATAGGTGCAGGACTTCCTGCACCTTTATAATTAAAAATATAGATTTTACTTTCAAGGAAAATAATGAAGAGCCCAACTAAAGGAATAGACATAGTTCTTAAAATATCAGAAAGATGTAACCTAGCATGTACTTACTGCTATTTTTTCTTTCAGGAAATGGATACATTCAAGGAAAACACCGCTGTAATAAAAATGAAAACGATTGATCAACTTGTAGAGTTTATCAACAAAGGCTACGATGAGCTCGGCATTCAATCAATTAATATTGGACTTCATGGCGGAGAGCCCTTACTTATAAAAAAAGAACACTTTTCAAGTATATGCAATAGATTAAGAGAAAATATCACCCCTGAAGTTCACGTGAACTTAATGTGCCAGACAAATGGAACATTGGTTGATTCAGAATGGATATCAATATTTGAACAACATAAGGTTAATGTCGGCGTTAGTATCGATGGCCCAAAACATATTAATGACAAATATAGAATAGACCACAACGGTAAAGGTAGCTACGATCAAACAGTAAGAGGAATTAAACTACTACAGCAAGCTCAAAAAGATAATAAAATACCAAGTACTGGTTCTCTTTGTGTGGCAAATGTAAAGTACAATGGTAAAGAACTAGTCAAACATATACATGAAGACATAGGGATTAACGACTTTGACCTGCTATTTCCTAGAGAAGGTCATGATAGCGATATAAAAGACCAACAAGATGATTGGAAAACCTATTACAAAGACATTATAGATTACTGGCTTAGCAAGAAAGACAGAAGCAACTTGAGAATATCTTCTCTAAACAAAATATTCAACGCGCTGATTTCCGAAGCAAGTGCAGAGGTGCTTGATGAACAAAAAAGTATGCAGCACAACATCATAAATATAAGTAGCGAGGGACAAATTGGAATAGATGACAATATATTATCCCTTGATAAAAGATTATTAGATAAGAATAAAACCATATTTAATACAAGTATGAAAGAGTTTATATCCAGCCCGATTTGGCAAGAACTAATTAAAGCTGTCGATACCAAACCACAAGCCTGTAAAGGTTGTGAATGGTATAGAACCTGCCGCTCAGGCGCACTATTCAATAGGTATCAAAAAAGCAATGGTTTCGACAACAATACAGTGTTTTGCGAGACCATGGACTACATCCACATTAGTATATCTGAAAAACTGGTGCAACATGGTCTAAAGGTTAGCGAGATAGCCAAAATCCTAGATACTCCCCCCCAATTTTTAGCAAAAGACGGGATTAATAGTAACGTCTTAGCTTAATAGTAAATAACAAGGGTTAATTATGGCCGAGTTACATGCGTTCTCTTCTCCACTTGAAGACCCCCACAGAGTGGAATTAGTAGAATTAATTTCTGCCTCGCAATTTATCGCAATTGGGAATAGAATTAATATGCTTCACGAAAAGTTATTCGGTGAAGCTAACCAAGAAATACTAGAACGAATTGAGAGCATTGAATCTGGAAAAATTAATGCCACATACTGGAATAAGGAATGTGGCAGACAAATGCTCTGTTTCAACGGAAGTGAATTTAGTAAAAAGCAAACACTTAAAATATGCAATGACTTTTTGAATATTCCAGATTGCTACGCTTCAAAAAATAACCATAACTACATAAAGCTGGCTTCGAAAGAAATTATTTTCGGGCGTTTGAATAAAGAAACCTGGGAAGTCTGGGCTGATAATATTCACCAAGATACTGAACTAAGTGATAATGATTACAAAGAATTAGCTCTTGCTTTATCAATGATGGAAACCCACACTAACGATTATTACTCTTGGATACACGACGTATTAAATGAAATAATTCCAGTTAAAAGGCCAAATCCCGATACACTTGTTAGTGGCTCTATTCGTTACCGATATGGTGCGGTTGAAATTGCTTTTCCTTCCAACAGATTTGAAATCACAGAAATGCTAATTCATGAGTGCTCACATCAATACTTTAACTTGGCATTTAGTCTTGGTGACATGGTTATTAAAGGTGCTCCGGAAGTATACTCACCATTAAAAGATAAAGAACGCCCACTCTTCTTCTTGCTAACGGGCTACCATGCTTTTGCGAATGTACTTATAGCATACGACAGCTTGAAAAGAGCCGGCTTTAATGAAGAAATCAAAGATAGGAACACAAAAGCATTAAACTACGTGCTTGAATTAGAAGAGGGTATTCTTGCAAACAAAGAGTACTTGACGGATCTTGGTTTGAGTATTTTTACTCCTTTATACGAAGCTGTAAACAGGATAAATGAAGATGAATACGTCTGATATGTTCTTAAAGGAAGCAACGGAACACTATAAGCATAGGTTACTGAGTGATCCGTACACCTTACGGTCAATACCCAGCTACATAGTTTATTTACTTCCAATTATTTCTCTGTCTATTATATTCGCTTTAGTTTTACAAATGAAAGTCATCTCGAACTTAGATCAAAAATATATAAAAGTCACAAGTAACACTGTACAACTTGAGTTATCTCATGTGAAAAATAAAATAAGTAATCATGTACTACGGATCAATAATATCGTTATAACTAACGAGGTAGACTGTGAAACAAAATCTAAGGGGAAAAGGTGCTATAGAGTACCAAGCATAGGAAATTATAATATAGACAAATATATTATTGAAGTACTTTATGAAACGAGGTTTATAGATGAGATTATTTAACTTTCTGCTGAGTTTTTTTGTCAGAAAGAAACTCCCTATGACCTACCAAACTGAAACAGCGACGTGCGGTCTAGCTTGTCTAGCTATGGTTATGGGTTACTACAATAAAAAAGTAACGATTACCTCAATTCAAGATAACCACCCAGTCTCATTAAAGGGGATAACGCTAAAACAGATCGTCACAATAGCCAATCGATATGACTTAATCACTAGGCCAATAAAGTGTGGTGTTGCTAACTTAAAATCGCTTAAAACGCCAACCATATTACATTGGGACTTTAATCACTTTGTTGTCCTTAAAAGTGTAAAAAGAGGTAGTTTCTTCATCCACGACCCAGATCTAGGCCCCTTAAAATTATGCAAAGAGGAGATGGAGAAACACTTTACAGGCATTGCATTAGAGATCACGCCCGAAGAACATTTCACTTTAGATTCTGAAGGAAACTCTCTAGGCATAAAGTGGATAGTTAAAAATACTATTGGTGTACGCTCTCTTCTTATCAACACTATATGGTTAACTTTTATTATTGAGCTAATAGCACTTTCTAGCCCACTATTCATAAAGTACTCAATAGACTACGGTGTAGAGCGCTTCGATGAAAACTTTATACTAGTGATCACTGCAGTTTTCTTATTGATATTGATTTTTAATGTCATGCTAAACTTTATCCGTGATTACATAACCGCTCAGTTTGGTGTTATTTTTAACAAAAATTTTGTTAGGAAACTATTTTCTCACATGCTCAGCTTACCTCTTTCATTTTTTGAAAAAAGAAATACTGGTGAACTAATTGAGCGATATCAATCAACTGAACATGTTAGAAATCTACTCACAGGAAATGTAGTTAATATTATTCTAAATGGTTCAATATCGATCGGTATGTCGATTGCAATTTTCTTTATTTCGCCAATTTTAGGTATTATAACTTTAGCTAGCTTTTTTGTTTATTTTATATTCCGACTTATAGCAGCCGATAATACGGAAAGAAAAATGAAGGAAAATATTAAAGCCAGGGCACATGAAACTAGCCTAGTTATAGAAACTTTAAGAAGCATATCACCTATAAAAATATTTTCTAAAGAAGAAGACAGGCTTAACATTTGGTTAGGAAGGTACTCTAAGTTAATGATGACAGAAATGAGCCTAACCTCATATTTAAACTTTCAAAAGAGCATGGAGATATTAATATTCGGACTAGATATATCTCTCAGTGTTTACTATGGTACCCACCTAGTTATGGCTGGTACGCTATCATTAGGCACTTTATTTGCTTTTTTCATGTATAAAGGCCAGTTCTCTATTAAAGCATCATCATTAACCAGAAGTCTCATTGACCTCAAGTATTTCTCAGTCCACCTAGAGCGCTTGGCAGATATTGTCCTATCGAAACCTGAAGAATCAAAAGGAAATAGAATTTTAGCCAATACCAAGGGTAAAATAGAATTAAGAAATATTTATTATTCTTATGCTATCGAAGATGATTTGGTTTTCAGGGGGCTAAATATGACTATAAATGAAGGAGAGTTTATATCTATTGTTGGAAGCTCAGGTTCAGGAAAAACCACGTTACTAAAAGTCATACTTGGTTTATATAAACCAAATTCAGGCACAGTTTTACTTGATAATGAAAAAGTAGACGAATTAGAAATCAACTGGTACCGAAAACAGTTTGGTATTGTCATGCAAGAAGATCAATTAATCAGTGCTTCTATTGTCGACAATATCTCTTTTCAAGATCCATGGGCAGACTTTGAAAAAGTCCAACAAGCGGCGATTCAAAGTAACATCCATGATGAGATAATGAAAATGCCAATGCAGTACAATACAATCATCGGAGATTTAGGTTCAACTCTATCTGGTGGACAAAAGCAAAGAATATTACTAGCAAGGGCTCTATATCAAGAACCTAAAATACTATTTACAGATGAAGCAACTGCAAATCTAGATAACAAAAATGAAGTCACAGTCCTTAATGAAATGGAAAAGCTTAGCTTAACAAAAGTATGTATTGCTCATCGTCCGCAAACAATTATGAGGTCAGATCGAGTATTACTCTTAAAAGATGGTGAAATAACTGAAATATCTAAGGATGCAGCTTTGAGTAACTCTGTGCAACTTCAGCTTTCATCTGCGGTCTAGCCTAAGACATCTCTACGCGCTTATGTTAGGAATAAGCGCTAAGTATAAACCTACTTCCGGAATACAGTAGCTCTAAAATACTGAGCCAAGAGTCGGCCAGGGCAAAAGCTATTCTTCGGCCTAAAGCACCGAGTGTCTCAGTATCTTAGTGCTAAAAGTCTCTCTGTTAAAACGCTTGGCAAAACACGGTAAAGCTTGCAATGATGGCAACAAACCAAGATAAGCTCCGTAATGTTCCTTTATCTTTCAGATAAAGTACCTGATAGGCCATTCGCGCAATCACATGCACAATAGCGGCGACTTCAGCAACCATATTAACCTTACCAGCCGCAATAACCACCAACACGGCGAGACCAAATATAAGCAGTGATTCGAACGCATTCTGATGACCTGCAACCGCTCGAGCTCCAAACCCTGTGAGTTTCGACTGTTGCTCACGCGGGTGACTGTTGTCGTAACCGCCAAGCTTTGCCATCGCTACAGCAACGGGCCCTTTCGCCATATAGGGAAGTAGCATGGCAATCATTAAGCAGATAAGTAGAGTGGTCATTCAAAAGTCCTTGATAATTAATTATAGTTTTGTTTTTTTTAACGATAAAACAGCACATATACCAAGTCAAACACGAAGCAGGTAATTACCAACAGCGTGAATAACTTTGTCTTACCCTTTGAGCAGGTACCTCAACCATATTACGGGGCAATAATAACGAATTCGACTCCTGTCACAGCACAGAAACAAAAATAGCCAACCAACAACAAAGGCCATTAATTTTATTGACATTTATATAGCAAAAACAATAATGGATATTATGGATAGGAGAGCAATTAAGACTCTTGCATATCATTTTTGAGGCCATCTATAACTACAGCCTCATAGAACAAACAGTATATAAAGGATTATTGATGCAGCACTGTACTAGCCCGCTTTTTATCAACGATAACTTCTGCCCAGATTGCGGCGACAAAATTGACAACCAGCTCACTATCACCCCTGTAGCCCAATACATCCCCGACATACTAGATGAATTGAAAACCTACTGCCCAGAGGCGAGTATATATACAGGTTGGGTAGAAAAAACTCATCACTACAAGCGTGTCCATCGCAGTGGTGGTAAAGACAGCCAAACCTTGTACTACTCTTATTGGTTTTTGACCCTCAATAATGAACAAGGCCAAGAAAAAACCATTAGCGTTAGCTCTGAAGATAGCTCGCTTGATAGTGTTTCTAAGGGCGATATCATCACCTTTTTGGAACCCACTGGCTATTACTTAAATTATCAACTGGCAGACAAAAATGACCGCAAAATAGTCACTCACAATGAAGCAGCCACAGGGGTTGTTTTCCATCGCAACTCAGGGCAAGAGTCGATTCTTACCCCTGCCTATGAAGTGGAAGACTTTTCAAAATTTGGGACTTTTATTAGTACACTTTTCTTCGCGGCACTGATATCACTGCCCGGATTCTTTGCTGAGTTTTACACCCTTGAAATTGCTGGTTTTATAACGGCGGCAATTACCGTCATAGGCTCTGTATTTAGAATTAATAGCAAAACCAACCAGTTTGAAACTGAAAGTGCGAGATTACTTGAAATAAAACGCACCATGAAACGTATTTTAGGTGTATCTGATAGCCAAATGGGTTATGACAAACGTGGCCGTAACGCTAACAATGACGATGTTTACTGCATCAATTGCGAACATCTCATCAACAGCAGTTATCACTATTGTCACTGCTGTGGCCAGCCTCAAAATATTACCGAGGTCGCACAGCCTAGCTTGATTACTGACGCTGATACTTTAACAGGCAATGAGCAAACATCATCGCAATCTCACGCCCTTGCAGCTAATAAAGGCAACGTTACGCCTATCACTCAGGCCAGCAACAAACGTATGACTCGTCGCGATAAGATCCTACAAGTATGTGCTTCGTTCATGGGTTATGACAGCCATTCATTTGAGAATAAACATATTTTTGCCAAAAATTACCCATGCACTATTGCCACCTCATCCTCTATCGTGCGAGTGACGGATAAAGAGGTCGAAACCAGTGTGAGTGATAAGACTAATACTTACACGAGTACCACCCGTACTGACTATAACGATCGCTATGGCTCAACGGTGCGCTCTGAGTACAGAACAGAAACATCGAGCCATAGGCAGAGAAACTCTAATTTGTATGGTGAGCTTACGGTTGAAACGCCCGAAGGCAAAGTACAAACCTACAAAGCCGCAAGATCACTGCTGGCCACTGCAGATGTGGGCGATTGGATCTTACTAGGAAGCAGCCGACTTGAGGGTAAAACTGAGCAGCTAGATTATGATGAGTTTTACTACAACATCAGTAAAGATAACCTCATACAACCTGAGTCTGTCAGCCAATGGAGTCGGGTGTCTGCGAAAAGCCAGACCTTTGTACTAATGATGCTTGCTCTAGCAATTGGTTGCAGCGTTTACTTTGATGAAATAGTGAACTTTTCCGCCCAATTCATTCCCCATAACATAGTGCGAAGCATGCTTGGGGCAATTAGCAATGTAGGGATTGCAGCCAATCTTTTACCAATGGCCTTGTTTACAGTCTTCTTTATATTTGTACTACTGCTGAGCAGAAGCTTTAGTAAGCACACTAAAAAGAACCAAGCGGAAGCCTTAGCCCCCCTGCAGGCAAAACTTGCAAAATGTCAGCAAGAAAGAGAGATATTTTTAAAGCTCTAGCTTCAGGGTGTTATGCCATAAAAATAGCGCCTTAATGGCGCTATTTTGCTTCAAGCAGCTCAAATTGCTCTATCAGAAAATCAAGAAAGAGACGGATCCGCTTTGGTTGATATTTTCGACTCATGTACACCACATTCAAATCAGCACTAGATACAGAGGTTGAGCTATTAAAGTTTTTCATATATCCATTTAACACAGTCACTAATCGGTGCTGCTTTATATCCTCTTGTACATCCAGCATAGATTTAAGTGCTATGCCGGCACCTTCTAACGCCCAATAACGAATAACTTCGCCGTCGTCAGAAAAACGTTTTGGAACTACAGTTACCGATTTACGCGAATCACTATCCTGAAAATGCCAAGTTTTTAACTCTTCATGACTACGTAGCATTGCCAAGCAGTCATGCTTATCAAGATCATGCGGTGTAAGGGGGATGCCTTTTCTCTCTAGGTATTTGGGTGATGCACACAAGACGCGCTTACTCGGTGCCAAACGACGAGCAATCAAATTGCTATCAACGAGTTCACCGTAGCGAATAACAATATCGATTCCCGACTCAGCAATATTAGATACATTATCATTAAGATAAAGGTAGGGAATAACATCTGGGTAATGAGCAGTAAATGCCGATAAAATCGGTAATATGTACTGCTTTCCTATATCGTTGGGAGCTGCGATTTTTAAAGTACCTTTGACCTCTTTAACCCCAGTCTGCAGCACACTCTCGGTTTCATTAACATTAGCGATAATCTCTAAGCATGCCTGATGATACATAGCACCAGAGTCAGTTAAGGACAGAGACGGGTACTGCGGTGAAGCAACTTAACAGCATAACGCTCTTCTAGCGCTTGTAAACGAGCGGTTACCGTTGCAGGCGATAATCCTAACTCTCGCCCAGCTGCCGCTAAGCCTTGATTTTTTTACAATACTCACGAACAAAGTCATATCAGCAAACTTATCCATCATCTCCCCCTATTATTCAGGTAATCCGAATAATCATTTCATGTTTCACTCAATTATCAAATATAAACAAACAAATATACTAGCCCCATAACCTAATTACACAGAGCAAATATCATGAAAACAGAAAAAACAGTTTACGTAGTTATTGGTGGCACATCAGGTATTGGAGCCAAACTCGTAGCGCAACTGAGTAACGACGATACCATAGTGCATACTGCAAGCCGTCAAACAGGGCTTGATATAACTGATGAACAGGCAGTAGCGCAATAT
Source organism: Shewanella piezotolerans WP3 (assembly GCF_000014885.1). NCBI lineage: Bacteria > Pseudomonadati > Pseudomonadota > Gammaproteobacteria > Alteromonadales > Shewanellaceae > Shewanella > Shewanella piezotolerans. The sequence continues at coordinate 1,037,610 of NC_011566.1, read as the reverse complement.
TTTGAAACCATTGGAGCGCTAGATCATTTAATCATTACTGCCGGCTCCCATGCGCCAGCAGGCAAAATCGTTGACGTTCGCGTTAGCGATGCAAAGGCCGCACTAGACGTTAAATTTTGGGGCTCTATTCATGCTGCTAAGCATGCTGCCCGATATATGAAACCGGGCGGCTCAATCACACTGACAACTGGCATACTGTCACGCAAAGTGACCCCAAATACTTATGTTAAAAGTGCCATCAATGCAGCACTTGAAGCTGTGACTAAAGTGCTTACACGAGAACTGGCTCCGACTCGAGTCAATGCCATCAGCCCTGGTTTAACGCGAACAGCAGCTTACCAAAGACTAACTGAAGCAGCACAAACCGCTTTATTTGAACAAGCTCAAAATAGCTTGCCCGTCGGAAAAGTCGCCACCACAGATGATATCGCTGCGGCCTACACGCTTGTGATCAATAACAGCTTTATGACTGGTTCCATTGTAGATGTTGATGGTGGTGCTCTGATTAGTTAATGCCAGCCAAAGTGCAGCACAAAGCGAACGACTTAAACCAATTAGAACGTTGAGAGATAATTATGATTAAAGAAAAAATGCCGTTGCAAGTTTGGATATTAACCCTTGCAGCATTTGCCATTGGTACAGCAGAGTTCATCATTGCTGGGATTCTGCCGCAGGTTGCGACTTCACTATCGATAACCGAAGGGCAAGCTGGTTACCTGATTAGCGCTTATGCCTTAGCCATTGTATTTGGTGGCCCAGTGCTCACTATCTACCTTGCTAGATTTAATAAGAAAGCAGTTCTTTCAGCTTTAATGCTGCTGTTTATTCTGGGAAACCTCATGTCCGCTATCGCGCCTAACTATACAATTTTAATGATCAGCCGAGTCATAACCGGACTCGTGCAAGGTCCGTTCTATGGTATAGGTGCCGTTGTTGCCACAAATTTAGTTACTGAAAAAATGGCCGGTAGAGCGGTAGGACAGATGTTTGCAGGATTAACACTGGCGAATGTATTAGGCGTTCCGGGAGGCACTTGGATAGGGTTAAACTTTGGTTGGCACACAACATTCATCACTGTGGCAGCATTAGGGTTAATAGCAATGTTCTTCATCATCACCGTGATTAAATCATCCGGGCATGGTGAAGCCAAGGATGTAAAAGCACAGCTAATGGCGTTTAAAAACCCAATGTTATTAATCAGTTTAGCCATCACTGTATTTGCTTGGTCAGGCTTTATGACCTTATACGGATACTTAGCACCAATAGCGATGCACATCACTGGCTTTACTGCTGATGCCGTCACTTGGATTCTAGTGACTGTAGGCATAGGCCTTATTATCGGTAACACTTTAGGTGGTCGCTTCTCCGACATAAACCTACAAAAAGCGTCTCTGTTCTGGGCTGTAGCAATGATAGTTTCACTGCTGCTCGTTGGTTTCGCAATCGACAACAAAATGCTATTTATTGCCGCAGCGTTCATATTCGGCGTGGCTTCATTTGCTAACGTACCAGCAATGCAATTACGAGTAATGAATCATGGCGGAGAAGGACAAGAGCTTGCTGCAACAGCAAATATCTCGGCATTTAATTTAGCAAATGCTTTTGGAGGATTTCTTGGCGGGATGGTACTCGATAGTAAAATGGGCGGCGGTATGATCCCATTTGCAGCAATCATAGTACCTATTATTGGGTTATTGTTTATCGTAATTGCAAATAGGCGAGAGAGCACATCAACAAAAGCAAACTTACAGGCCGCTTGAACATACAGCTAGCACCTGGTCATTCTTGGTGCTAGCGATCCAACTCCCTGCGACATACTAACGAGCTTTATCTAACGCCTCGCATAAGGCTTCAACACCAAGCAAAGCTCTAGGAGATGCACGATGTAATAAGTCTGCATTAAGCTGATAGATGTGTTGCTGCTTAACCGCAGGGATCTCAGGCCACTGCCCCCAGTCAATCCCCTGAATATTGCCTTCATCTTGGCTTTGTAAGATCACTTCTGGCAGCTTAAGTAATACCGTTTCTAGACTGACCTGGGGATATTCATTGGCAGAGTCAGCAAATACATTATTACCGTGACAAACTGCTATTATCTGCTGGATCCAACTGCCCTGAGCAACCGTCATCAAAGGAGTAGACCACAGCTGATAGAAGACCTTCACCTCAGGCTTGGCCAAGTTGACTTGCTGTAAACGAGCTAACTCATGTCGATAAGCCTCAGCTGCAGTAGCTGCTTGTGCTTGATTGCCAGTGAGTTCACCAAGCGCTTCAAGTTCATCAGCAACCGCTAGCAGTGTCTTTGGCGTGCTATCAAAAACTTCAAAGCCCAAGTCTTTAATGCGCTGAATATCTTCCGCTTTATTGCCCCCACCCCATACCACGACTAAATCAGGATTAAGCTCAAGCACTCGTTCAATTTGAATCCCGTGATAGCCACCAATACGAGGAATTTTAAGCGCAGCTTCTGGATAGTCGGCGTGGTCAGTAGTCGCCACAATCGACTCGCCAGCGCCAATGGCATACAGCATCTCCACCGCATGGGGAGATAAAGCGATGATGCGTTTAGCAGGCTCAGCAGCGTAAGATGCTACAGAGATAAATAGGCTCAACGCCACAATTGATTTACACAAAATATTCATAAAATCCTTTTTCGCTTTATTCTAGGTTCTAGGTTCTAGGTTCTAGGTTCTAGGTTCTAGGTTCTAGGTTCTAGGTCAGCATAATCGTGTTATCTCGAGGTGCTAATTATTTAGTCAGCATAAGCGACACCGCATACGGCTCTTTATGGCAACCTCTGAAGGCTCGCTTGATGACATGAGAAAGCGCAGACAATAACGCTACAGATGTAAGCGGATAAAACAAATGGCGTTATGAAGAAACGAAGTACAAGGCGCCCCGCAGCGAACAACGAAGACATACCTTTAGGTAGGCAAGTTGTGAGCGAGGATGTAACGCAGTAACTCGCTTCTGCAATAGTGTCGCTGCAAGCATAACCTGACACAGCTCGCCTCCATCTTTCAATAGCTTAGCTAAAAATATAACCATATTCTGACATAAAATATAACCATAAGCTGACAAATTAGTAATGTGAGAGACTAACGAACCAAATATTTTGTAATAATCTTTCAGCTGCTATGGACTTCCCAGCTTTTTCACCTGCACGTTTCAGTTTGTAGAATCTCACCCACTCTGACCACACAATCTTTTATCCTTGACCACGAATCTACTCGGTATTGACCACACATTCCGCCATCAGTGAACAGCTAAAAATCTACGTGAGGGAATTAATAGAATATAGCCTAAGCCTTCAAACACCCAACTCACAACAAAAATGCGGCGAGGAAATAGCAGTTCTGCTAGAGATGCCAAGATAAAATGCACCGAAATGTGCACTGCACGCTGAGGAAACAGGTTATAAATTTAATCACAGATAGTGGCACTGGTGTTAATTGCACAGGCTGCTGATCACAACTGATCACTTCTACTGGCTAGTACGGCTCACCGTGCAGGTCAAATTGACAACCTACAGACAACAAAAAGCCCCAAATAAATAGGGCTGATTAAGAGGGGGAAATCATTAGCTATCTAAATTTGATTTGTCATGCCTGTTCAGATAAACCAGCCTATTATTCTAAGGCTTTACAGTTGGATCCTCATTAATTGCATTATAAAAATACTCACATGCATCACTCTCATCTAGAAACATTTTCTGATTACTTTCAATCCCTCTTTCAAAGGTAAAGTATACCCATAACCCGGATCTGAACACTAGCCCATACCCGTCTAATGGTTTACCACCATCGACATTGTAACAATGAGGGTTAAACTTTTCTTTTTGCAGCCTTAGCTTTAACTCTTTAACCTTCATTTTACTAACTCCAAATATGGTTTAGTGCCCTGCCTTAAACTTCGAACATTATTAGGTAGTTGATATTGAATCCCTCCTCCAAATTGCCCAAAATGTGGAGTGGCAGGCCCATAATATACAGGTATAGGTCTCACTACTCTATATTGAGTTAAAGGGAGATTAATATGCTCTGGTGGTAATGACCGTTGTGTAAACGGGACTCCCGCTGGGGCTACATAAGTACCAGTTTCAGGGCCATACCTGTCAATAATTGTTCCTGGTCGTAATGTCATTATATTAACCCTTTGAAATCCTCCGTTTGAAGGCCAGTATGGGACAGGAAGTGCTCCTCGAATATTTCCTAACTGTATTTCTAACTGTCTAACTTCGTTATAGCTTCTATTATTACCTGATGGTCTAGCTACGCTAAAATTGGGGTTTATTTCCCGATTAACTATGGCTGTCTATGTATTATCATGACGATGTAAGTTGACGTTACTACAAAGCCTATCAACACGTTTAATCTTATGTTTTTCCAAGGTATTACTATCAATGTCGCGACCAAGGCCTGTGATTGACAGGGAGCCACCATTCATTGAACTTTCGATTGCTGAAAACAAACTCTGTCGACGAGTTTTGTGCATTGATGGGGTGACAAGAGAGAGACATTTTGATAAAACTTGCTTTGCATTCATGGCATTTACTCGTGGTAATTTTTGTTTGGCGATAATTTTGATCACCAAATGCCATGAATGTTCCTCTCTTTTTTATCTATCTCATTATTTATTCATATCTTTTTGTGGGGATTCGTCAGGCTCTGCCCCCTTTATCTGATGCCATTAACTATGCCTGTCTATGTATTATTTCTTCAATGAGTTAGTGGTAATGGTACACCTGCATGTTCAACGCAGCGTTAATTCCATTAATTTTCACCGTATAAAGTGATTGATTCCACTTTATCGATAGTGCCATTGATAAACCCTTTATCGCTGCCAATATTAGAGTAATACTTACCATAAATGTAAACATAGTTTCCTTGAATTAGACCTTTCTTTTCTTTTGACATAGTTGCAATTAAAGGAGCACTAACAGCAACAGCATTCTCGTAAACCTTATGTTTAAAAGACCCTTCATCTAAATAAACCATAACAGATTGAGGATTGCTAACATCAACAATACCAACTAGGGCAACTTTCCTCTTTTCATATTTATCAGCATTAGTCATTAAATGAGCTACAGATACTATGCAGTAATTTTGCCCACATCGCTCATTCGCATTTAAAGTCACACTATTAGCCTCTACCTCTATTGAGAAAAGCAAGATAACCGAAAAAATTAAAACCAAAATTTGTCTTACTTCCATATTTATTTTCCTACCTCTGAAACAAAATCTCGTGAATCAGAACTTTGAGCTCTTGTAAAAGCACTAAAGTTAAATTTATATAATCGTCTAGAAGGTGAAGCCATATAGGCATTTATTTTGTTTAATTTTGAAAAACCTATATCACCACCTTTGTAATTATGCCCAGAAAACGATTCAGCCCCCTTACTGACTGAGCCATGAGTATGAACATAAGCCGTTCTTGCACCAAGTGCTGGTTCCAATGCATATTCAGTATACCTAATAGCATCAGGTAAATATGATGTTACAGGATTAGATAAGTAATACGAATCAGATAAGGCTTCATACCCAATATTGGCACCAATTTCAACGCTATTATCAATTGATATGGGGTTTATTGCATCAGAAAATGCTTGAGCTGCTAACTCTTCAGTAGCAAAGCCGCGACTTAAATCATTATCACCCCAAGCGTTATCAACGGCCATTCTGATATCTTTCACTTTTTCTTTAGTAAAAGATTTAGGCCGATCGTCATACATATGCTCTACAGAGTTTAGTTTTCCCTTCCGAGTACTCATTGTACTATCTTCATTTCCCTGCTGAGCAATCCCCCCCCAGCCCACCAATATCACTGTTTTGAGTCTCTTTATTTTTAGATGATTGCTCCTGTGTAGAACCATTACTGTTGTTAGACCTAGACTCACAACTACCTGGTATACAAGCTTTAGCCCAGTTAACATTCTCACCTTTATCTACATTATCCTTAGTACATAAAAAGCCTTTTTCATAACAACTCGCATACCCCGTCGGATCTGTCCCCGCCAGCGGGTTATTCATGATATACGAATACGGATTAACACTCTGCGTCGATGTAGGCGATTGAATAAATGGGTCAACCGACATAAAGCGACCCATGCTGTAATCGTACACCCGACCGTTCATATGAATTAACTGCTGTTCATTCAAATGCTCATGGTCAGTAAAGCCACGACGATTACGGTTGGTATCAACTAAATCCCCTAAGCTGCCCGCGACACTTGCCGAAGCTGTGCGACCAAACGGGTCGAAGTAACGCTGGCTGATGATATTACCCTGATGGTCAACCATGGTCGTTGCACTACCAAGCCTGTCTCGCAATGTGTACAGCAGTTGATGGCTGCCTATTCGTCAGGTCACAATTGAAACCACCGCCGCTGAAACTTTACTCGCCTTGTAGTGACCAGTAGATTAATAAAAATAAGGCTATATTGTCAGTTATCTTATGAACTAATCTCTCTCGTTAACTCGTAATGGGGAAAAGTGTGCCAAGATGGCACTTTGATATTCAAGAAAACTCTCCGCACTCCATTTTATTAAGCAGTTCGTTGACCTGTTGACGCCCTTCCGGAGATCCGAGTAAATCGTTGGGCTTTTGTTACCGAATGCCGGAACGTCACTGTTAAATAGCGATTCAACTAGACTACGGTCGCCTTTATAAATATCACAAGCTTTTCGAAGAAGGTCACATGCACTAAGATCTTTTGTCGTCATAAGAATCACCATTCTATTAAAAGGTTATTGATAGCTTAAATCCGGAGGGAAAAGTGGGCTAGAACTAAAAACATACAACATTAGATTCGTCATATCATCCTTCTAACTTTTCAAATAAAAAACCTCTTCTCATAACATCAAGAAGAGGTTTTACTGCCTATTCGGCAGGTTAATTCATACTGCGTTCTAATTGTCGCTGCAAGCAAAAGCTGACATAAGCCTTATTTTTCTTTCAAACACTTAGCTTAAAAATATAAGCATATCCTGACATAAAATATAACCATAAGCTGACAAATCTAAGCGATTGCAGATTTCCGATTCCTTCTAAATGTAATTGAATTACTAAATTTTTTAAAACAGAAAGGCACTACACTATCTACGTGCAATGCCTTATTTAAAACCTTTTAGTTACATAACAAGCCTAACTCTAGAGGGTGTTCCAACTTTCTACTAATATTGGCCTTAACGCATCTTGAGCTTCTTCGGTAACAATGCTTCCAGTACCAACTGGTACATCAAAGCTTGCCATGGCTGAAACAAGTTGTTCGAGTTGAGTATTTAATAATACTGAATCACCGACTTGAACTTTATCCAATTGATAATTAACACCACTGTACCAATCAGATATTTCTACTTGATTATCAGTTCCAATGACGTTGATCTGTAGATCATTACCATCACGACTAAACCACAGCTCTTCGATTGAAACATCGTTAAATATAGCTGTATCAATACTGGAAGAGTTTGAGTCATAATTATTTATAACATCGTTACCGAAATCAGAAGAAAACAAATAAGTATCATTACCTGCAGAACCTTTTAAGTTATCGCTCCCTTCACCTCCGTTCAGAGTGTCACCACCACCACCACCAATTAATTGGTCATCACCACTACCACCAATTAGTAGGTCTTTACCACCACCACCTACTAACTTATCGTCACCTGAGCCACCAAAAAGCTTATCAGCCCCCTTTCGGCCGTAAAGCGTGTCTCCCCCATTCTCTCCGTAAATGATATCCGCAGTAGAAGTTCCCTGAATTACATCACTACCTTCAGTGCCATGCATTTCTTCTAATGCCGCCAATATTGCCGCTTCATCCAAGTTACTGGCACCACTTTCATCACCCGAAAACTCGATACCTTCAATTCGATACGTGCTGCTCGTGTATGCACCCATCACCATAATACTGCCATTATTGGCCGCATTATCCGGATCTGTTATCGTGATAATAATGTTACCCGCACTGTCATGAGTGAAGCTCACCATCTCACGCGTAATACCGGCACCCAATACTAACGTGTCTCGACGATGTTTCGTCTCATCCTGACTCGAGTCATATCCCTTGTCTCGAATGACATCATGACCATCGCCTAAATCATAATGGTAGGTGTCACTGCCATATCCCATGGTAAAACTGTCATCACCTCGACCACCACGCAGACTGTTACTGGAATCTCGATAGCTCGAAGATATCGAATTCATGGTGAGTGTGTCATTACCCTCACCACCATCTAGCGTGTTATTCGCACGGTAGTACCCGGTTAAGGTGTCATGCCCCTCCTCCCCGTACAGCGCCGTATCACCCGCTCCAGTATTGGTTAACGTGTCATTATCTGCACCGCCATAGGCAATATCCTCACCCGACCCAGTATGAATAACGTCATTACCCTCACCACCATAAAGCGTCTCACTCATCGACGTGCCCGTCAGTGCGTCATCACCATCAGTACCAAACATCCCTTCTGCTGCGGCCAATATTGCCGCTTCATCCAAGTTACTGGCGCCACTTTCATCACCCGAAAACTCGATACCTTCAATTCGATACGTGCTGCTCGTGTATGCACCCATCACCATAATACTGCCATTATTGGCCGCATTATCCGGATCTGTTATCGTGATAATAATGTTACCCGCACTGTCATGAGTGAAGCTCACCATCTCACGCGTAATACCGGCACCCAATACTAACGTGTCTCGACGATGTTTCGTCTCATCCTGACTCGAGTCATATCCCTTGTCTCGAATGACATCATGACCATCGCCTAAATCATAATGGTAGGTGTCACTGCCATATCCCATGGTAAAACTGTCATCACCTCGACCACCACGCAGACTGTTACTGGAATCTCGATAGCTCGAAGATATCGAATTCATGGTGAGTGTGTCATTACCCTCACCACCATCTAGCGTGTTATTCGCACGGTAGTACCCGGTTAAGGTGTCATGCCCCTCCTCCCCGTACAGCGCCGTATCACCCGCTCCAGTATTGGTTAACATGTCGTCACCCGCACCACCGTACGCTTTATCATCGCCAGCACCAGTATTTATCGTGTCATTACCCGCACCACCATAAATGGTGTCATTACCAGCACCTGAATTTATAACGTCTTCACCTGCTGCACCGTATGCTATATCATCGCCAGCACCAGTATTTATCGTGTCATTACCTGCACCACCATATATAGTGTCGTTACCAGATCCAGAGTTTATAGTATCGTTACCGTTACCAGCCTCAATTAAATCCTCACCACTTCCAGTGGTAACATGATCATCTCCGCTTCCAGCTGTAACTATTACTTCTGGCGCATTTATGGTAACATTGGTCACCGAATCTCCTGCTAATAAAATAACTGGGGCATCTCGATTAATTACTAGTGCATCAGTGTAACCATCTTTAACAGAAACAATTTCAACACCCAAGTAACTCTTAAATATATAACCAAAATCATCTACACTAACGTTGTGTTCATCTAGAAGTTCTTTAGTCTCTTCAATTGGCAAGAGGTCAATTAAATCATTCAATTGAAGGTATAGTTCTGAATCAGCAAGTAAGACAGGATCCCTTTCTATAATGAATAATATATCCTCTAATACCGTTAGTTTATCTTCCCCTGTTTGCACTTGTCGTTTAACATACTCATTTAATGCTTCATAATTAAAAATATTCTCGCTACCAAAATCAACATCAATTAAATCTAAATACTTATTTAAGCGAGTCTGCGACACTAATAGTTCATAGAAATTATTTTGCAAAGAATCAATTGCGGCATCAATAGCTTGTAATGCTCCACCTAAGCGATCTCCCATTACGTTTACATTTTTAAATCTATCATCACCATAAAAAGCTGATAATATATTTATTTTATAACTCAACTCCTCAGATAACACTTCTGGCATAAACGCTACCGAAGTGGTTTCGACACGGCGACCTGTTTCCGGATCTGTACTAACGGAGCTAACAAACCTACCAACATTCCATTCGACTATACGATCTAATGCAGCAGAGTTATGAGTTTTCGCCCACTGTTCAGTAATAGCCTGAATTAACCCTAACTGACCATCCATTGAATCTAAAGAAGAGAACTGCACTACTAAGTTTTTCAGTTCAATATTTTGCTTCATTGAATACTGCAAACTGTCTACTCGTCCCATACCTATGATATTTGCCATACTTCTAATCGAGTCATCTAACTCAATTCCCGTATGATCATATGCCGTATGCAATGTACTTGATGCTAAGTTTACATCATGAATATTCAGAGTACTTCCATTAATCAAATTGACCGTTGAACGACTAACCTCCACGCTATCATTTAATGGCGTATTAGTGCGGACTTCCTCTAACCCTATGCTTTGTATACCCAGACTTTCAAGTGTAAAAAGTTCACCGTCATCCGCAACTCCATCTTGATCCAAATCACGCCAGATATTAACATCTGCAAAGTTACTATCATTACTATCGAACTGGCCATCATTATTGGAATCTAAATCTCTTAACGCATCAAAACCATCAATAGCCTTCTCGCCGTTACTTTTAACAAAGTCATCTCCAAAAATTTCACTACCATTTTCAATCAAACCATTACTATTTATATCAAAAACTAAGACACCATCATCAGAACCTACCCAACTAGTACGATTAAGAATTCCATCATTGTCATTATCAAAATATATACTTGAGGTAAGCTCAAGCCCGTCTCCATCTAGATCAATCATCAAAGGATCAATAACACGACTTGAACCTGGAGGTATATTGCCGATTTCATTTACTAGCTGAGTAATCCCCTCTAGGGTACACTGTTCTCTTATACCATCTTTTTCCCAGTCCTCATGGCCTAATGCTTGGGCTATTTCACTCCACCTTTTATTATCACGTTCATTTCCATGATAATAATCCCTTAGATTTTCATTATCAATTAACTGACCCAGAGCTTTGCCAAGAATTGGATCACTAACTAATAGCCCTGTTCCAGATTTAGCAGCATTTCTTCGATACTCATCGGCAGCATCTCTTATCTTCTGCGCATTCCCAGCAGTTGGATTTGAATATCCTTCTTTACAAGCCTCGATCAATTCATTTCTACTATCTATTAAGTCTCCAGCACCTTTCCCTGTTTCATAATTCCCCCATCCATTATACAACCATGATAAAACATTATTCATGAAAACTCCTTTTTAATTAATACAACCATTGTAATATCCGGAATTAATTTCTTTAATAAAATACAGCCTACTATTCAATTCAGCATCATCATATATAGAAGGTTCAGTTATAACATTATAGAAATCACAGGTAGAAAACAGTTTCGTCCCCTCCAATAAGTACCTATATTCACTATCGCTCAAGTAAGCTTGGTAAGCCAATTCAAAATCAACAAGCGATGATCTTTCCAAATTATTAACTTCAACTAGGCTCTGCACATATTTATTCAAACTTATCTTCTCAGAATAATATTCAAGCAGATACTTAAAATACCCAGCCCTTGGTTCTCCATTCTTATATGCCAAATCAAAGTAGTAATAAACATCATGATTCCGATCATTTATAGATATATCATTCTCACAAAGAAATAATATAAGTCCAGCTTGAAAAGAAGATAAACTGTCACGCATTGATAATGTATCAAATATTTTTAATGCTTCATTATAATTCCGGCCATAGTAAACACCATAATTTAACATCAAACCTTTAAGATACAACAACACACCTTTAGACTTATCAATTTTCTCTATAATTTTTTTATCTGGATGGCTACCTATAGCTTCATTTATTCTATTAACATTGTAACTTTCCATATAAAAACTTTTACTACAATCCATGCCATATGAATTCATTGGTATGGAAAAAAATACAAACATTAACAGGACTAGATTACTTCTGATAACAATCATATAAAAACCCTTTATCTTTCTCTAATACTCTCTTGCCTATACCGTAATAACGGCGCCATAAAAAACTCGATAATATGTCGCTTACCCGTTTGCACTTCTGCGGTCACCGCCATGCCAGGCATCAGCTTTATCTCTTTACCCTCAACCATGATAGTGCTCTGTTTCATCTTGAGGCGCATACCGTAGATTAAGCCGCGCTGCTCATCGACGGTGGCATCGTTAGATACCGAAATAACCTCGCCATCGATGATGCCGTATTTAGTAAAGGGGAAAGTATGAATTTTTATCTCTGCTAACATTTTTTCTCTAACAAAACCAATATCTTTATTATCTAAAAATACTTCAACATCGAGCAGTACTTCATCTGGCACGATTAACATTAGCTGCTGCGCCTCGGTCACCACACCACCAACAGTGCCAATTGAAAGTTCCTGTACTTGGCCAGACACTGGCGCATATAAAACCTGTTTTTTATTACGATCGACGGCTTTAGCTAACTCCTCTTGCAGCGAGGCGATTTGTTGTTGAATTTGCGGTATTTTAGTCAGTTCAGTGACAGAGGTTTGTGCCTTTAAGGTGTTAAATTGCTGTCTAACTTCCGATTCTGACGCTTGCAGTTGCTTAAGCCTTTGGTGCTCAGCAGCTAAGTCGTGAGTATATTGAATACGCTCCTGCTCGAGTGCTAAATAGTCGTTTTCAGAGGCATAATTTTGTTTATGTAAGCCCTTCATCGTGCTGGTGCGCTTCGTGATAATGGGTAATATTTGTTCGAGCTTACCGATCACCTCGTCACTGGCTGCTTGCTCAGCTTGTGTTTGCAACAGGTTACTTTGCAGCATCTGCCATTGAGCGCGATATTGAAGCCACTGCTGCCACAACAGGCGTTTATGTAGAGCGAGTTCAACTTGAGTCGCATTAGGCACATGGGGGAAATCCAATGAAACTAAGGCGATGTTAGTATCATTGACATCTTGTGCTAGCATGACTAACAGTGCTTGACTGCCTGCCAGGCTCAAACGAGCACTGTGCAACTCACCACTTAGACGCTTCTCATCGGCGGTTGTTAAAGTGCTATCTAACTCAATTAGTGGCTCACCTTGGTGCACATACTGGCCTTCACGCACCAAAATGTTTTTCACTACGGCCTTTTCTAAAGGCTGAATTTGCTTCACTTTTGAGCTTGGAATTATTTTACCTTCAGCTGAGGCAACGATATTGACCTCTCCCAAGCAGGCCCATACTATTGCAATAACTAATAGAACAAGCAGGCTCCAGCCAAGCTTACGTGCAAGTGGGTTTGGGGGGGGTTCTTGAATTTCAAGTGCAGCCGGCAAAAACGCGGCTAAGTCTCGACTATTATTGACATCGCCCAACTTGTCACGATTTTGCCATGCATCTTTTAGTATTCCCCAAGCACTCATATCTTCTCTCCAGTTTGGTGCTGAGCCGCTGAAGGAGTCGATCTATTGACCCTGTTATTTTGAGAGCTAGCTCTGGCTTGCTTGGTTTGGGAGTAATTAGGTTGATTAGGTTCTACTGGGTGTAAGTTAGGTGTGTGACTTTGATAGCTGTGCAGCTTGGCATAGTATCCATTGTGAGCAATCAAGCTGTCATGATTCCCTTGCTCTACGATGCGGCCCTTATCCATCACAATAATACGGTTACACTGCCGCACTGTAGTTAAGCGATGGGCGATTATAAAAACAGTACGGCCTTTACAGATCCGAGCCATATTGTCTTGTACTAAACGCTCTGACTCATAATCAAGCGCACTGGTCGCCTCATCAAAAATCAAAATACGGGGATTACCAATAAGCGCACGCGCGATAGCCAATCTTTGTCTCTGTCCACCAGATAGGTTACTACCTTGCTCTCCCACGATATTGTCATACCCTTCCGGTAGCTCAACAATAAACTCATGTGCTCCCGCCATCTTTGCGGCAGCAACCACACGTTCCATCGAAATAGAGGGGTCGGTTAGGGCAATATTTTCTCGGATCGTACGGTTAAACAAGAAGTTTTCTTGTAGCACCACCCCAATCTGTTTACGAAGCCAAGCCGTATCAATCATAGATAGATCAACCCCATCGACTAACACTCGCCCAGACTCTGGGATATAGAGCCTCTGAACCAATTTGGTTATGGTGCTTTTCCCAGATCCGGAGCGGCCGACGATACCAATCACCTCGCCAGGGCGTGTTTGCAAATTAATCTCGTTAAGAATTACTGGGCCATCGGGTCTATATCGAAAACGAACATGCTCTAAGCTAATCGCACCTTGCAAAGAAGGAAGGCGCGATCGATTTGGATTGAAACCTGGTTCCTTCGGTGTATTTAAAATATCTCCCAGACGTTCGATAGAGATCCCTGCCTGTTGAAAGTCTTGCCAAAGTTGAACCAGCTTTAAGATAGGTCCACTGACTCGGCCTGCGAGCATATTAAACGCGACTAACTGCCCAACACTTATATGCCCATCGATGACTAAGTGTGCTCCCACCCAGATGATCCCAAGCGTAACTAGTTTATTAATAAGCCCTGCTATTTGACCCGCGACATTGCCTAGGTTTTGACTGCGAAAAGAGGCGTGAACGTAACTTGAAAGATGGTCTTCTAATTTACGTCGCATTTGAGGTTCAACAGCCATGGATTTAACCGTACCAATGCCTGTGATTGACTCAGTTAAAAAAGCAGTGTTGGCCGCACCATGTTTGAACTTTTCATCAAGACGGCGACGCAAGATAGGAGTAATAAACACGGATAGGAGTACATAAAATGGAATGCTACCCATTACGATCCAAGTCAATGTAGGGCTGTAGTACCACATCACAGCCAAAAAAACGAAAACAAACAGAAGATCTATCACTAACGTCAGAGCTGTACCCGTGATGAAATTACGGATGGTATCTAACTCTCTGACTCTAGCAACGTTTTGGCCTACTTGCCTCGATTCAAAATAGGAGAGAGGTAAATTTAGCAAATGCTGAAAAAGGCGCGATCCCAGCTCTACATCGACCCTGTTTGTCGTATGGCTAAAAGTGTAATTTCGAATACCACCTAATATGGCTTCGAATACCACTACTACAAAAAAACCAACAGCTAACACATCTAAAGTGGTAAACCCGCGATGTACTAAAACTTTATCCATCACAACTTGAAAGAAAAGTGGGATGACTAAGGCAAAAAGTTGCAAAAAGAATGAAGCGATTAAGACTTCACTAAACAGTTTTCGGTATTTAACTAAGGAGGGAATAAACCATGAAATATCAAAATTTTGCTGCAGACTCTGACCAAATCCTTGCCGCCTAACCAATGCAATAAGTTCACCCGACCAACGCTGCTGTAACTCATCAACTGATATCGATTGAGGTGCCCCCTGAGCAAGGTCATGGATTAGGATGCTATCTTGTTTCGTCTTAGCTTGGTTAGCCTCCAATTGCTCATCAACTTTATCAGCAGACTCAGAAAGATTATCTGTCGATAGCCTAGCGATGACAAAGTAACCGCCCTGCTTATCTTTGGCAATCGCAGGCAAAACTCCATTTTTTAATTCAGAGATAGATAAAGTCAGCTGCTTAGCTTTTAAAGTCAGCGCTTTCGCTGCTAGCAAAATCTCAGTATCAGTAAATGATGTGCCCGGTACACCGAACTCATGGGATAATTGCTCAGGCTCTGCTGGCAACTGATGAAATCGCGCGATCGCGACAAGTGAATGAAGACCGGAATCCATTACCGTATTACTCAAAAGTTCAATCCTTGAATTATTGAAGCTACTCCAATCCTGTGGATGAAATAACCAACTACACAAACAAAGTCAAAATTTAACACCAACAAAACATTGCATTAAAGCACGCGTCAGAGCTCTTCATTTTGCGGAATATAATTACTAGCAGGTGTACTAGTTGTCAACATAAAAGTGATACATTTGATACATTTGATACATACAAGGTAAATTCAACCGAGATGGATACATACCCGCAACAGGCTTACAACCAAAAGGCGGTAAACTGTCTATGATGGATACTAAATTTAGTTACTCACTTAAGTAAAATTAACTCGATGTTTGGACTCCAGATCCCCAAAGTTGTCTATATTGCAGTCATCACTATTTGAAGAGGAGTGCTATCATGTTAAAGATGAATATTATCGGTATCGATTTAATGAAGAGTATCATACAAATATGTCACATCTGTGGACAGTGCAGGCAAATGCAATTGAGACTATTAGATACTTACAATATTAATGCTATCCATTATCATTTTTGAACTATTTTTCCTAATGCCAAAAACACCTTCTCCAAACTCACTTTAGGGAAAAGTATGCCAGCATGGTAGTCCTGATACTCAAGAAAACTCTCCGCACTCCATTTTATTAAGCAGTTCGTTGACCTGTTGACGCCCTTCCGGAGATCCGAGTAAATCGTTGGGCTTTTTATTACCAAGTGCCGGAACGTCACTGTTAAATAGCGATTCAGCTAGGCTACGGTCGCCTTTATAAATATCACAAGCTTTTCGAAGAAGGTCACATGCACTGAGATCTTTTGTAGTCATAAAAATCACCATTTCATTAAAAGGTTATTGATAGCTTACATCCAGTTGAAAAAGAGTATCACGAACAAAAAACATAACACTAGGTTCGTCACATCATTCTCCTAGCTTTTCAAATAAAAAACCTCTTCTCATAAGAATAAGAAGAGGTTTTGCTGCCTATTCGGCAGATATCAAAGCATGATTAATTGACTGTACTTCACTGACATTTTCAGCTGCCTGTTCGGCAGTTCACTCCACAACTCGATTTTTCATATTCGGCCATAGCTTTTCAGCTGCCTATTCGGCAGTTCACCGGCAGAAGTTTGGCCAGCGGGCGCAGTGCTACTTTTCAGCTGCCTATTCGGCAGTTCACTATCAACAATAGCCAACAAACTCTTTTTCTTCAATGACTAAATCAAGAATCTGTTTTTTACCCTATTTTTCAGCACTACTTATTAACTCACGACAAAACAACAAGTTATTAAACTCCTCCATAAATAAGGTTAAAACATATCAAACTCAGGGACAGTCCCTCTGAGTAACTGATTCGTAGCTAAACCAAGCTGGCTAAATTCAGCCCCTTCACGCTTTTGTACATTCTCTTTTTGAACATGCAAAAGAAAATCCTGTTCAGTACTAGTGCTTCCTACTGCTATGCAATGAAAACTATCTAACTCCCTCGGTTCATAGCTTTTGCTGGGGTTAAAAACTTCCCCTCTTGCTAACGCACGCTTTTCTAAGCGTTTTAATCGCCTTCGGGTTTCGCCGACAAACATTTTTGCGATAGCTTGATTGCGCTTAAACCTAACCTCAGTGCAACTATCAGGAACCGCCTCAACATCACCAATATTGAAGGCCCCATACTCTTGCATATCTTGAAAATAACCTTGTAGCCTCAGCTCGTTCAATACAGCTATATCGGTGTGAACAAAAGCAATCATATTGCCGATTGATACATCAGACCAAGCAGGGAAGCTAACACCAAGGCCTTGGATTTCATGCTTACAAATAAAGCCATGCATGACTGAAATACATCGTCCAGTAAGCAACGCTAGGTTTGCTTGTTCTGGTAAAAATCGCACCATAAAATAGTAACGTTGCATATCAGGCCTTCACAGGTGTTGCTTTAGAGGTTGTTGTTTTAGCGGTTGTGGGTTCGGCCTTTGATTTACTTTTAGCTTCAGCCTTTTTCTGGAACATGCCGCCCTTTATTAACACCGCAAACAGGTAGTAGATATTGGGACTAATCGAATACTCCCCCTCTGCTAACTGTTGCTTAAGCTCTGCTAGATAAAGCTCAGCGTTAACAAACAGTGAGTAGAAACTCTGCTTAGATTCAGGAGCACGACGCGCAACACCTATCTCTTTATCTGCACCATATTCGTGAATACGTAATCGCTTGGAACCGTCAACATCCCACCAATCATCAATTAATTGCAGTGCAGCGCCGATCTTTACTGAATTAAAGCTCACAGCATAACGGCCATCAACACACTTCACTTTAGCAAATTGTTTTGAGGCTTCGCCCTGTGCCGCCTTTTCGCCAAAAGACTGGCTTGGATAGATCTCTTGGCAGAAAGCCGTTTCAATTTTTGCTGTGATTTTGGCATGCCAAAATACAGCAGGATCTGTTAACGCTTGATGAACCTCATGACTTAACTCTTCCAATACTTGCTGAGCATCGGCAGGCCAGCTACTGTCCCAAGCAAGTTGGCGGGTATTAGCTATTTGATAGCAATTACCGGAGCTAGTTTTAATCTCTATTTGAGAGTTTCCCGTATTTTGGTTACGCCAAAGCCAGGTACCTAACAGCACGTTTTTACAGTATCGAGTGGCTAACTCTTTGTAACCTCCACACGCTTTAAATGTGGCTGCGAACTCTTCAAGTAAAGCAAATACTGTAGGTTCGCTGCAACCTGCCGGCTTAAGGGAGTTAGCTTGCACTCTCAATGAGAAACGGCAATAAATATGCTCAACATTTGGCGGGACGTAACACTCTTCAAGGATTAGGGGATTACAGTGGGCTAGATCTTGCGGTGCTAAGTTTTTGGATTTGAATTGAGGAGTAAAGGCTTCTGTAAATCCCGCCTTTTGACCTCGAATTCGATTGATTTCAGCCTCAAGAGGGACAAAGTTACTTTCTGCTGTTTTGTAAAAGAAAACCGCCTTACTTGGGTACAAAGAGCGGTCGTACTTTAAAACATTACATAACTCCATAAAGCATCCTCAAATCCGTTTCATTAGCATTGAAGTCTCTTTTATATCGAGCATCCAAAAAGCTCGCCTAAAAAAGTTACTCATCCCTTGCAACCTTATATCAATAGCAGTGGCACACTCAACCACTCCTATCGCTGGCTCAGCGTAACAATGTAATGGCTCTAACGAATAATTACGGCTTTCAGCGGATCCTAACATCAGATATCCTGACATGACTGGGCAGAGTGCTACATTTAGCTTCAATAGCTGCAGCAACCCATCAAGGCTATCCATTTGATATCTAGTTGGCATTATCCATTTACCAGATGCCGGAAGCCGCCTTAGCTTTGAATAAAGTGATGCTTCACTACAATACAGCTCGCACCACTCATCGACTGAGCCGATCTCTGGAGGATGCATTACGCCTCCGGCAAATGTTGCAGGGAAACTGGCTTTTATAGCATCTATAGAGTTATCAATTGCATCTAAGTCCTCTTCATAGCCATCAATGTGCACCACAAGATCAAACACTAAATCGCTATGTTTATTATCTACAATCCCAGCCCGTCTAAACTGGTTTTCTTTTTGCCCTTGCATACCGTACTCAGGCAGTTTTTTACCTGCTAAAGATGAGTACTGACGAATAAACCACGAAAAGGAGGTCAATCTAAGCTGAGTACCCAGCCTTTCATTTAATCGTCGCTGATAGTTATGCATCATCCCCCATACTGCCGTTAACGAAGGGATGCCGGCGCAATAAGGATTAGATAACGCTTGGGCATCAAATACTCTTATGCCTTTTAGATACAAATAACGCTGTTGATTGTCCTCATCTGAATCTATTGCTACTGCATTCGATTCTTTCGAGAGGTTATCGAGCAACCATTTTAAACTATTTTTCAATGGCTTCATCAAATGCTGATGGAAGGCATATTTTTGTAACGTATTTGAGTTAGACAAGACTGTATTTAACAGGCTAAACATTGGGCTTAGTAATTCGACAAAATTTTCTTTTTGCGTAGTTAAAAACTGATACTCAAATGAACCATGAATACAGCCGAGTTCACTAGTGTTAACCTTGTTCTCTTCAACCTCTAATCGCCACTCTAATAGAGGTGATAACCATTCAGTCAGGGTTGCTCTTATCTGCCTCATGCATGCTACTTTCTGCTGTCTACGCTGCTTTAATGCCAGTTCAAAATTCTTTGATAAAAGCCCCTCTAAAGCTCTCTTGAATCGAGGTTGTGATAACGCGCCTTGGTTTAATACAGTTTGGCCGGATTGAACCTTTAATGCCCAAGAGTCACTTAATCCATGCTCTGCATTCTCAATGCGAGGAGGATAATTCAGCGCTTTGACATTACCACCAAGAGAGGCCGATAACTCGCTAACGCCCGCAGGACGCGTAAACTCAATATTGGTATACCGGCCCTGCTTCGCCATTGCAGCTTGTTGTATTTCAGCTTGCAGTGCATGGCTAACAACTGGTGTTATCGCCAAATAACCATCTTGATAAGGCAGGCGAACTTGAATCGAATATTTATCGACATGATTAGGAGTATCATCGTTAGGCAATGAAGCTTTAATCCTGCCACACAAGTTCATGAAGTCCTTCACAAGCATGCCTAACGCTTGAAAAGCTTCTTTCCACCCCTTAGGAGCATCAGCCAAAAGAGTCGCGAGGCAACAAACACGTTCTTGCCAGATAAAATGACATGAAAACAACTTTGCTAAATTCACTTTGGCACTGTCATGTGACCAACCCAAAGTGTTTATGCAGTTTGCACTACTCAATACATGAGGGTGTAATAGCGGAGATGCTGCAATCAGCCTTTGCTTGCTTACTCGTATGTCAGGATACTTTAAATTATGCGTATGTAACCATTGCACCTCGCCAATACAGGCATCTACATGTGCATCAGTATTGAGTGTTTGCTTGGCTAGTCGCATATCAAGTAGATCATCAACCCTTTTTCTAGGGTAAGTCAGATTAAGTAAAATAGTTAACGCAGCAGCCTCATTGCCCGTCACATCTAGCGGCACTGTATAGGCAGTAAATGCTCGCCTTAAAACGATATTCCGCTCAGAGATATCATCAATGTCGAGCAATTCTTGGAATTTTAGTTTATCTACCATGCTGATAAGTACATTCCTTGTTTATCGTTGCCAAAACTAGTTTTGTACTCGATAACTTGTCTTAAGTAGAACACACCAATATGAGGACTGATTCGGGTCCGAATTTTCGACCTCATTCCAGCAGTTAACACGCCATCTTGATAGAGTCGATACACTTGCTCATGGGTAGTTGAAAGTAATACTGCGATTTCAGCCACCGTTACCAACATATCAGCCACATTAGGCTTTTTTGATTTAGGATGCGACTCTACTAGTTTGCTGATGTATTCCATCAAAGCAAGGTAGATAAAATGCGGATCTTTATCTTCAGGCAGTAAACATTGGGAATCTAAAATCAACTCACCGTAAATTGACCGAAATGATGTGCGATTAAATAGGTCAATAAGCCTCGCCTCAGCCCCGGTAGTCACTGCATCGAGTTCTCGATAGAAACTTGTAGGCCAGTCTTCAAAGTAGCCAACGGCTCTATGCGCCATACATTCAGTATTTCTAGCATGACATTTCTGGTACCAAATCAAAGCGGCAAATCGATGAGTCACTGATGTACCCATAAATAACAGAGGGTTGTTAGATAAGGCATCACCATCAAACAAGCTACGAGATAATAAAACTGCTTGGCTATCGGCTTTCACGCTCGAAGCTGTCGTAAAATCAAAGCCGCAAGCGCAGTGAGTAATAGATTCATTCTCAATATAATTGATAGGTTGTTGGCAATCAGGGCAATGATTGATCAGTTCACACCCATGCTTAGCACACACTTCAATTGGCTTAATATGCCAAGCCTGGCGAATATAGGGCCCTTCTTTTAGGCATTGAGGGCAAATAGGCACGCTTTCGATACCGTCTTTATCAGCGCAACGGATAAAGCTCAGCGGAATATCAATGCCGTTACGGTGAACTGCCGACATACCTCCAACAAACCTTCTATTCGATCGTAGTAAGGCTAGTTTTTGTAACTCATGTGGTGGTAAATCAAGGAGGGATTCTAGCAAGCTCAATGCCCGCATTCTAAAGTGGCTGTTATGTTTAGCGTGATACACATTAAGGCGTTTTAGCTCAATAGGAAAAGCGCCATGAGCCTCAAAATCTAACTCATGCAGCTCTTCCCTAATTGCTAGGCTTAACTGCTGATAAGAATCAAAGAAGTTCTCCGCCACAACTCGCAGCAGATAGCTCTCTAATGACTCACCTGAGAATGCAAGCGACTTAGGTGAAAATAGAAAAGCCATACAACACCAGAACTAAGGAAGTCTTAGTTAAAACTATTCAATCTAGAGCTAATTTGCAAGAAAAATTAAAGCATACCAATTAATTTTGGGCACTTTAATAGCTAATACTTGGCACACTTTTTACCAAAGTTAGTTCTGCTACTCACCCCATAGAGTTTGACTTCAATTTTTTCATCTAGGAAAAGAAGAAATTACTCATATCTCATAATTAACCTTTGATGGAGGCTAGAACCGCACAATAATTTGAATATCAATGGCACATATCAAGCTTCGAACTTGTTAACTGTTTTGTGGCAGACTCTGATCAACGTTTTCTAGTGCGAAACTCTGCAAGTACTGACTTGATGGAGAAAAAATCTAACTTCATCATCAATGTAGTTCTTAATGACAAGTTGTTACGCACTCCAAATATAATTAGTGCATATGAGTTATATAAAGATATAATTGATTGTATTAAATAAAAATAACAAGATTAAGACATGAAAACAGTCAATTTCCTTGTCATTTCCGATTTACACGCAGGACTTAGCCAAGACTCAGCTTCCGATACAAAACTTATCCTTCGAGACAAGCATAACGTTTTTGGCGATAGGCTAATTAATTACATCAAAGGTTTAGATGAACACATAGATTACCTTGTGTGCACTGGCGATATTGGTAACCAAGGTTGCAATAAATCATTCCAAGCTGGTTGGGAGTATGTCAATAAAATGGCCCAAGAGCTCTCCATTCAAGACATACTCTGTGTCCCTGGTAACCATGATCACCAATCACGTCCACCGCAAGATGATAAATATGGCTTTTCCCCAAAGCACGAACTCCAATTTATACAACCATCATTCCCTTTCAGTTGTTTCAACAAAAATACTCACTTTTGGGCTTGGAACTGGGAGTTAACTTCAACAGATACATTTAATGTAGTAAGCATTAATAGTAGCGCTTACCACGGATATGGAAGTGAGTACAAACATGGTCGAATTGCTCTTGAAATAACAGACCAAATAAAGCAAAAGTTAATATCAGGAAAAGTCGACAGGAAGCCGTTCAATGTACTACTGACTCACCACCATCCAAAAAAAATGGATTTTGTCGATTCGAAATATGATAGCCAAGCTATGGAGGGGGCTGATTACTTGCTACGAGCACTAGAGGCTGCTGATCTTGGACCTTGGTTAATCATTCATGGGCATAAGCATTACGCTCAAATCGGCTATGCAAATTCACAAATCCAGGGTTCTCAGTTAATACTATCAGCAGGAAGCTTATCTGCTGTACTTTATGAAGCTATTGAGCACAGGACTTCAAATCAATTTTATCTTCTATCTGTTGAGCCCGATAAAAGCGAGTACCTTGGAAAAGTGGTTGGGAAATTTAGAACATATGAAGCTAATAAGCTACATGAGTGGCAGCCATCTAAATCTAACAACCTTCCTGCGAACGGTGGGTTTGGTTCTACGCATACTCCAGATCAAGTTGTTAATGATCTCAAGAAGCTAATTAATGAAGATAACCCGTTTCTAGAAGGTGACGAACTGAATCAGTTTAAAGAAAAGATCGAGCATTTTACTCCTGATGAAATATGTCGCTTGAACTCAAGACTAGAATCAAACATGTTCAGTGTTACTCGATGTTCAGATAATCATATTGTAGAAGTTGGATTAGGTAATGAATAACTATATTCCTAGCATTAATGAATCTATAAACGCGAAAACGACATCATTCAGAGACTTATGTTCAAGTTTCATTGTCAATGAGTATTACGAGCGGCTAGCATCTTCCTCAAACACCATATTGGTTGGTCCACGTGGCAGCGGCAAGACAACCTTAATGAGGATGCTTGAGGTTCGTTCGTTAGAGCATTGGGAAGCTGAAGAAGCAAAGCTCTTTAGAAGAAAAGTAAGCTTTTCTGGTGTATTTATCCCTACAGATAGGCTCTGGAAGAGGCAATATGACAATGCTAAGGATAAAGTTAAAAACCATGAAGATTCGTTGGTTCTGAGCTCGCAATTTATTTACCATATTCTTGAGCAATTGGTTCAGAGCATAAGTTTTAGAACATCTAGAACCCTTAAACTAGATCATAACTTTAGGCATGTCGAATTAAGTAAGCAAGATGAAGTAGAGCTAGTTAGCTGCTTAGCTAAACAATGGCATGTGAAACCACATATCAATTCGCTCAAAGGCCTTGTAATCAGTATTGCTTTGAAAAAGAGTGAAGTGTCTAACTACATAAGCGATATCTCTTTCAAGAAGTCGACTTCAGAAGCACCAAAAGTTGTATCAGCTGATATCAGTGAAGTACTCAACACTTCAATAACGATAATAAACACATATTTGAATGAAAATGGTGAAAAGTGGGCCTTCCTCTTTGATGAGTTGGAGCTAGCACCAGATGAAATAATACAGCCGTTAATTGATTGTATGCGTGGAGGTCATCAGGACATAATATTGAAACTAGCGTTGTCGCCTTATCATAAAGGCATCAATATAACAAACAGCCCAGAAAGCTCCATGAAAAATCAAGACCTCAGTTATATTGATTTAACAGACATATCCGAAAAAGAAGGGCTAAAGTTTGCCACATCTTTGTGCACTAAAATGCTAATTGGCAAAGGGATTTTTTCTGATATTGAGTCTTGCTTCATATCACCAGACGAGATAGCTATTGATCAAGTCTTTCATAGCCTTTGTCAAAAAGACGCTGACTTTTATCAATATCTTAATTCTAAAGGCTTTTTGGGGATTAACTATTCAGATGTAGAACCGACCAGAAGACCTCAATTTAGAAAAGTAAAGTTTATTGCTTATCTAAGAGATCTTCGACGTAATAATAGTGGTCAAAAGCAAGCTCGACGAAGACCTGCTGATTACTATGCCGGGTTTGAGAATATATGTAAATCCACAGAATTTAACCCACGTATGATTATTGGAATAATGAATATGTTCATTCCAATAATCAAAGATAGAAATAGGGTTACAATATCTGAACAAATTTCAGGTTTACAGAGCTATTTTGAATCATTTAGATCTCTACTTAGTACAATCGCAATTGACTCATCTGATGGGAGAATAAACAATATATATGATCTCGTTGATAAAATTGCTTGGTTTTTCAATAATGAGATATATGGAGATAAATTTAGCTCTCAGCCTAAGGGAGTGATCGTTTTAGATCGTGACACTCCACGAGAGCTTGGTGAGGCTATTGGACTAGCTTTGAATGCTGGCGCTCTGATATCTACTGAAAACAGTGACTCCAAAGGTGGTGATCTTACAAATGAGAGCATTAATTCCTGCCGACTGTCATATCTATTCTCTCATCACTATGGCCTATTGTTAACCCAGCAAGGGCCGATAGATCTCAGCCGAATAATGAAAAGTAAAGATATTAATAGTGGTTCTATTCGTGTGGTTAGAACCTCGAATTATAATGATGACAGACAATTCAGATTGGAATTAAAATGAAACTCTTGAAGTCAAATGATATTGGGAATATTGATTTAGCAATAGTAGGGTTAGGCTATGAAACTAGAGCTACAACTAGATGTAGATCAATGGTTAATAGTAATATAATCGCAATCGGATATGATCAACATACTAGTGCACTGAGATATCAAGATAATTTAGAATATTACAATTCAATTGGCGCTACTGTAATCGAAGGCGACAATTGTAATGTTTATAGAGAGTTGTTTAAATTAATTGATGTACAATGGACAGGCCGGCCAGTTAACTGTCTCATTGATATAACAGTTTTAAGTAGAACTCGTCTTGCTGAAATTATTCTCTATTTAATAAGTAACCTTGAGGAAGGTTCTCATATTAAGGTTAGTTATTCACTCGCAGAGTATACTGAGCCTTCTAATAGCATCTCACCGATGCGCAAGGTTGGCCCTATCATAGACTCTCTATCTGGAGCGCTCGGTGATATAAACTTACCTAGCTCAATAGTTATTGGTTTGGGTTATGAAATCGGAAAAGCTATCGGAATTAGTAATTACCTTGATACAGAGAATCAATTTATTTTCATACCTAATGGCAAAGATAGTAACTTTGAAACCTCAGTTAGAACAAACAACGAACTACTAATTAATATCACTCCAGAAAATCACACTTTCACTTATGATATCTGTAATCCATATAAAACATACTTAGATCTTAGAGAAACCATGTTAGCTATTATGGATATATCAAGACCTGTCTTGGTTCCGTTAGGGCCAAAAATATTTAGTGCTCTTTCTGTAGTACTAAGCGAAGAAATGAATAGAACACTCCCTGTATGGCGTGTTTCTTCCGAGTACTTGGAGGAGCCAGTAGATAGAAAGCCCACAGGCTTCTACATTGAATTTACTCTCGTAACATAGCTCTAGTTAAAGGTAAGTGCTGTAGCTTTTATTTTGTTTTAAATTGAATTGCTTCAACCCTGCAGAACACTTACCTAAGCAAGCAGTGCCTAGCAGATTAGTTGTGAGGATTTCATGCGTTGTATTAGCGGGTTACTAGATTAATAAGACCTGCGGCACATTCATATCAATTAATGGCTAAGACTGTTCTGTCTAACCGATTCCCCACAAAACTTGGAGATAAAGGGAACGGAGCCAATTAGATTTCTTAAAGAGGCTTGGGGGGTAAAACTTGTATTTTACAGACTAATGAGGACGTATCAGATAAGAGGTTTCAAATAAACTAAGGTACTTTTTCTAATACAAAACTGGTTAAATAGAATCAATACTCTAAGTTGTTTATGTCCAAAACCTATTTATCTACCACATGTGATTTAGACAATTTCTCAATCAAAATATCTTTTTCTTTATCACTCATTTGCTCTAAAAGACATAGTAGTTGAGCATTCTTTTCTGACTCACAAAAAAAATAAGCCACTGGCACACCCAGTTCGTCAGCCATCGCTTTCAGCGTAGCGTAATCGGGGGTGTGCTTGCCTTTCTCGTAATGATTCATGCGCGCGCTCGCCGTACCAGGTTCCATTCCTAACTGAATGCCCAGTTGCTTTTGGCTGATACCCAGCGCTGTTCTTGCCTGCTTAAGCCTAAGCGGCAATGGATTGATCTGCTTTTCTGACACGAGTTCATTATTGTCTGATCCTAGATAACTTAGATTGTCTTAGTTTTTTCACTTAAGGTATACTAAGGAATCCTTAGCTTTTTAGGTTGCATTGTCAAGTTTTAACCAAATTCGATTAGGCCTGAACAGATCAGAGGACAAATAGTTAGAGGAAATTAATTATAGAAACGTCACGGAGTGGCTCATTAGATATTGAAAACATTAGTAATTGGCAAATACCATGACTCAGTCAACAATCCGAATAAACAAATTACTTATCAAGTTACTGAAAAGTAAAAGTCTGACTCAATTTTCTGCAATTGAGCTAAAAAAAATGTATGTAGAAGAGCTACCTGACACAAAAAACAAAGATGCTAGCCAATTAGTGCATAGAACATTGAACAAACTATGTAACGCTAACTTCATTCAAAAAAAAATTGATGGCAAAAAGGTATTATTTATCAAGACTCCCATGTTTGATGAAAGCCGCCTCCATGCAAGTACGCCACGCAAACAAGTCTCAAAAGAGCCTATTGTTAACGACAACGCTCCTAAGTTACAAAAACTTAAAACTACGCTTAACCAATACCAAATTGATCTGCTGGGCCATATTGGTGAAGCAGAAGAGTTCAAACGCCTATTTAATGAATTCCCTGAAACGAAGACGAGTTTATACTCCCGCTATATGCATGCGCGCAACCAAAGTTCATCAATGGTAGGTAAAATTAAAGCCGTGGAAGCCTGTATCAACACGCTAGAGAGTTAATATAGTGAAGTTAAGACAATGGCAGCATGATTGCGTTAAAAAGGCGCTAGAATCCTACCAAACACAAAACCATTTTATGTGTTTAGCAACTCCTGGAGCGGGTAAGACTGTGATGGCAGCCGAGTTGGCAGCTAGATTAATCGCTATGGGGAAAGTAGATTTCGTTTTATGTTTCTCACCCTCATCTGAAGTCAACGAAAGTATAAGAGCCAGCTTTTCACGACGACTACACAAGCGTTTTGATGGATTAATGGGAGCTATTGGAAGCGTTTACACTTATCAGTCCATGTCTTCATTAACCCCTGAGTTTTGGCAACTTCTTCATAGTCATAATGTCTTTGTCATTATGGATGAAGTGCATCACCTAAAAGGCACCGAACTCAATAATGCCAACGCATGGGGAGAGGAAGTATTACTCAACATTCAAAACCAAGCTTGCTATACCTTAGCTTTATCTGGCACTCCATGGCGGTCTGATTCTGCACCAATCGTGCTTTCCAGATTTACTGAACCCGATAACACCATACATTGTGATTTTGTCTATGGCCTAAAACAAGCAGTAGCCGATGACGTATGTCGTAAACCCAATATTGCACTCATTGATAATGATAAAATTAGATTAGATGATGAGCTAGAATCTGAAACGTTTTCATCGATAACCGAGTTATTAAAAGGGTCTGGATTCAGCTATAAAGCATTAATAAGTAATCACCAAGTGATGCATTACATGCTGAACCAAGGTATTAAAAAACTAGAACAAATACGGCAAGAAACCCCCTTCTCTGGCGGACTCATTGTTGCTTCATCAATCAAACATGCCAAACAGCTTTACCAAATTATTGTTGGAGATTTTAAACAAACTGCCTGTATTGTCACCTCTAAATTGAAGCATCCTTCACACACGATTGAAGCCTTTAGGCAGAGCGATACTCAATGGATTGTGAGTGTTGGTATGATCTCAGAAGGGACAGATATTCCACGGCTGCAGGTATGTTGTCACCTGAGTCTCATCAAAACCGAAATGCATTATCGCCAGGTGTTAGGTCGGATCTTGCGAGTCACTTCCTGTGATGCTCAACAAGCTTGGTTATTCACTTTAGCTGAAGCGAGCCTTATTGAATTTGCTTATAGGATCGATCAAGATCTACCGGAAAACGCAGTGATTGTAGAACAAACTGAGCAACAAGAACTAAATTTGGCTTTACCTCATAAACCAATCTCGACTGAGTTTGATCATGACTTAAGCAGCAATCTACACTTCTCAGAAATATCACTAGCCACTAAAGCAGCTACACCACCACTTCTAATCGATATTGAGGAAGAAAACAGTTACAACTTAGCCCTGTTAGGCGGATACAAGGAACAGATTGTGAGGATGTTTGATGCTCATTAACATTAATAAATGTATTCAAACACCCTATCAATAATTTCATCTTTCTCTTCTAGAGCATTTGGGTTATATCTTGAAGGGATTGATAGCACTGGAATAGGAATTTCCTTAAACTTTATAGTAAATGGGTTTGAACTTAAGTGTTCACAGCCTAGTTTATCAAAAGTTTCAGCAAGTGTTTTTTCATTTAGAGTATGATCGTTATTCTGTAGCGCCATTTTACAAGCTTCATATAGAAAAACCATGAGTTGCCTAAACTCCCCTCGACAAACAGCAAAGAGTGCGCGAGTTAATTCTTTGCTATGCAAAACTGGACGCGTATCAAATGACATTCTTTTTGAAAAGCCAACCAAAAGCAATCTAAAATGTTCACGATCTTCTTTACGTATATAACTAAAATATTCCAAGTGCTTCCTGCGTCGAAGTCTAGACCCCCATTCAGAATCATTAATTATATCTTTCATCCAAGGCATTCCTACTAATACAATAGGTATATTTGCTGCTTCACTAATGAATTTTAGTGCACTCGTAATTATCTGGATCTCTTGGTAATTTTTAAACTTAATTAAATCATGAAATTCATTAATGATAAGTAATTCAACATTAGCTGCTATTAAATTTCGCACCACTTTTTTGGTCAAGTCGGTTTTCATCCCACGTTTTTTTTGGTGACATCCAAAAGTATCTAAATCTGACAATATTTGTACTAAAGTATTTTCTAAACCCTTATTACTCGAAATATTTGTAATGAGCACAGGAACATCTGAATGCCTAAAGCCACTATTAGCATTCACCCTTCGCCGATACTCTTGGATCAAACGTGTTTTACCTGACCCTGTTTCACCAGTAAGCATCATACATTGAGGATCTGATTGATAATCTCTATTGAATCTTAGATCATCAAAATCTTGAAAAGTTTCTGACACTATTGGTAATTCAATAAAGCAAAGCCCAAACTCTTTAAGTGCTGTGTCCTGTTGAAGCGTCAATTTAGTCATCAATATCCTTCCAAATCCATATCCCAATCATCATCTTCCATTTCTGCCTCTACTTGATTGCAGTTAATTGACTTCTGCGGTTCACTTTCTGGGAGGACTATTGTGGATTTACCTGTTGAGCTGATATCAGCTAATTGAGCTTTCTTCTTAACTCCAGAGAGCTTGGTTTTCGTTTTGGATTCATTAAAGAGTTCTTGCTCTTGCTGTACTCGAGCATGAATTGCCATTCTAGCTTTAGCTAAACCTAAGTTGTCTTTACTCTCGCGTATAATTTCACGGTTAATCTTCTTCGTTACTTTATGCTCATGCAGGCTCAACCCCTGAGTATATCCGGTGGTATCAGTACAGGGTACTTTGAGGTAGCCCTCTAACTCCTCTAGGTAAACATGGATACTGGAGAGATCATCAGGGTCTATCTTAATGAGCTTTTTTATTGTGTCTTTGGTTTGTGGGTAGTGCTTACGATAATCAGCCAATGCTGTTGAGTCATACATCAACTCTTCAAATTTAAAACCATTTCGAGTTAACGTTCTTTCATCTGCGATCCCCATAAGCACATTAAAACGCTTTTCATCTTCCACTTCCATCTGTAACGGTGGGTATATATCGAAACCATGCTGCCACTGCTTTATTGGAATACGCGTGTCACGAGAGTCTGAATCTTGATGGTAAATATCAACAATCCAACGATGAAACTCTTCGACAAATACTGAAAAACGCATAATGGCGTCTTTTTCAGGTTTGTAGTCCTCTTTCTCTAGAATATTTGAAAACGTTTTCCCTGGGATTTCGGTTAAAAAATATTGGTTAATCATGCCAAAGAAACGCTCAACAAACGGCTTTAACCATGGCTTACGAACCGGGTTATATTGAATATTTATACCTGCTTCTTTACAAGCATGGTCTAAACTCTTTGACCAAAACTCTGCTCCATTATCAACAACCAAGGTTTCGAATTTACCATAACAAGGCCAATCGTTTTGAAGCTCTATTCCGATATTACTCAGAGTTTTAGGCTTTATTGCATGCACAATTGCTTTAGCCGCTGATACATAAGATGGAGCTTTATAGCTCAAATGAAAACCTAAAACACAATTACTAAATACATCGACGATTAAAGTCAGGTAAGGCCTTCCAAGGGGAATAAGTAATTCATCGTCGAGAAGAATTAAATCGAGTGGCGTATGATCTATTTCAACTCGCTCTAAAATCCGAGTGGGCGGTATATGAGAAGAGCAATATGCAAACCACTGATCAGCTTTGAACTTACCATGCCTAGCGACAGCTATAGGATAAGGTGGAAGTGACTTTATTCTTTGGTTGAAGGCTGTGTAGGAAATAATAGGGATCTTCCCATCTACAATTGTTTCATTCTCAATGGTGATGACATCTTTATAGTACTGGTAGGCCGTTGTCACTTTGGGTCTTTTGGCATCTAGAAAACGAGATAATGCTCGCTCAAAAAATACCTCGTCGCCTTCCACTCGTTTCTTTCGGTTGCCCATTTTATGGCGCTTAACAACCAAAGAAGCTAAATCACCATTACTATCGATATAACTCTTACGCCAACGAACCACAGTACGCCAATTAGGTCGTTTTTCAGTATTGCCTTCAAACAGTCTATCAAGAATTGGGTCTAGTTTTTTTTGCGTCCAGCCCCCTGAGTTTTCCTGCTCGATAAAACTAATCAGCTTGTATTTATCGAGCGCTTTTTCTTTAAGGAAGTCAGGGAAAGTATCAAGATCGCGCTTAAGTAACTCAGCGTCATCTAGCTTGACGTATTGCGCTGGGGTCTCAGGCTTTTTGGCAGACGTAGACTCTGTGAATTCATCTGCAAAGTCCATTATGCATGACACCAAACAGATGGGTTGCAAGAAAGGTCGTCTTGATTCAAATCTGCTTTTATCAAGCCTTTATTGATTAATGAATAGAGAAAAGAACGTGTTTCTGCTATCGGAAGATTATATTCACTAGCGACATCAGCCAGTTGAATGTTATCTGATTTTCGAACCAGCTGTAGCAACTCACGTTGAATATCAGTCACACCATAGATACCGGAGTATCTGTGCAATAACTTGAGATTATTTAAGATTGGATTTACACGAATTTGCTTATCTGTAACAAGTATAAGCTCAGTGCCGAGTGCCTGAGCAGCCTCTTTCTTAGCGACAAACTTTGCTCTAAAAATAGGGTCGAATGTCTTACTGTAAGGTTTATATTCATGAAACTTTGTCGTCCCATCAATATAGTGAAGTATCGCGTCAGGTGTATAAGGTAACCTTTTCCCCTCAAAACGGTAATAAAACCCTTTCGGCTGGCTGCCAAAAGTCTCGATTGTCTCATTATATTCATGATGGAAACATGCATCGAACTCCAATGTGCTTTCACACATTATCGTTTCGCTCACTTTTGCACTCGCGAATTTAAAGACGTTTTTATTGGGCGAAGGCTTACGTAAATTTCGAATATACATGCGCAAAACTCGAGCAACTTAAGTACACTTAGTGTACAGTTGCTCGATATTTTGTCAAATTTGTCAGGGTACGCTTTAATCTACACTCTAAGCAATTGATTTATATAACTTTGAATTATGTAGTTAAAATACAAAACATCATTTTATGTCAAACTATGCTTTAAATTTGTCATACTATGGTTATCTTATGTCAATGTATGCTTTCAGCGACACTAATAGCCATTTTTAGTAATCGAAGCCGGGCTGGGCTTTTATACCGGCCTCAAACGCGTGCTTTATCGGCTGCACTTCGCTCACGGTATCGGCTATCTCGACAATCGCTCGATGACAGGCTCGCCCCGTGACAATCACGTGTTGCATTTTAGGGCGATTTTCAAGCGCTTTAATCACTCGTTCAACCTCTAAGTAGTGATAGCTGACCATATAAGTCAGTTCATCGAGCATCACGAGATCGATACTGTCGTCTTTTAGCAGTTTTTCTGTCGCTTCCCAAGCTTTAACAGCTGCAGCGGTGTCTTTTTCTCTGTCTTGGGTTTCCCAAGTAAAGCCTGTGCCCATAACATGGAAACTGACTCCAGCCCCCTCAAGTAACGTGCGCTCGCCACACTCCCAGTTGCCTTTAATAAACTGCACCACAGCCGCTTTTTTACCATGACCCACTGCGCGTGCAACCGTGCCAAAACCCGATGTAGACTTGCCCTTACCATTGCCCGTTAGCACCAACAAAATGCCTTTCTCTTCTGTGGCTCTGGCAATCTTGGCATCAACGCCTTCTTTGACTCGTTGTTGGCGTGCTTTATGGCGCTCAGCTTTTACTGCTTCTGCTGATTTGCTTTCGCCATTGTCAGCTTGCTTTGAATCACTCATTACCTATCCTTTTGTGTTACTTCTTCATTTCAAAAATAAAAATCTGTTTCTGCAACCGCCCTAATTCCAGATGGCATTCATTGCATCTAGATCTAAATGTTCTTCGAGCACATCCGCTAAACGATTAAGTTGCTGCTCACGAATGTCGTTTACATCAATACTATTAGCATCTTGCATTCCCGCCCATTGCAGCAACAATTGGCATGCCTGCGGTGAGTCAAACAGGCCATGCATGTAAGTACCAAAAATTTGATTATCAACAGATAACATACCTTCACTCTGCCAACGTTTTACTGCTGTAGACTCATTTTGCTGATGATCTTCGGCCCGTCGTGTTAGCGTTAATGGCTGTTCCAATTTCATCAACAAGTTAGAGCGGCCACAATGAATCTCATAGCCTTTAACCTCTGCTTGTTTCCCTAACAGCGACAATACGCCCTCAACTTGCAACAACACCTTGTCGCTTGTTAGTTCCGTGACCACAGGCAGTAAACCTAAGCCTTCACTGCTTCCTGCGTTATCTTCAATACCCTCGGGGTCATCAATCAGGTGGCCAAGCATTTGATAACCACCGCAGATCCCAAGTAGCTTACCGCCATAGCGCAGGTGCTTTTCGATCTCTTTATCCCAGCCTTGTTCACGAATAAATTCCAGATCGGCGCGAACATTTTTACTGCCAGGGATAATAATCAAATCCGCTGGAGGCAAACGAGAATGACGCTGTTGCCCTGTACCTTGCGCATGTGTCTGAGATTGCGTTTGCAATGACACATACTCAAATTCGATTTGAGGATTGAGCCTTAGTGGATCAAAATCCGTGTGGTTACTAATACGAGGTAATACCAACACCAGCACCTTAAGTTTAGTGTTGATGCTTTTATCTGGCGCGGCGATCAGTGCATCTTCTGCATCTAGATGCAGATCATGTAGATAGGGTAATACACCTAATACAGGCTTTTGGGTATATTGTTCTAACCAGTCTAAGCCTGACTGCAGCAGGCTAATATCACCACGAAAACGATTAATCACAAAGCCTTTGACTCGCGCCTGCTCCGATTCACTCAGTAGCGCTAATGTGCCAACCAGATGGGCAAACACGCCGCCTTTGTCGATATCAGCAATAATAATAACCGGACAATCGACCTCTTCAGCAAAGCCCATATTGGCGATATCGCCTTCACGCAGGTTGACCTCTGCCGGACTGCCAGCACCTTCAACAAACAGCATTTGATATTCATCGCTTAAGCGTTTAAATGACTCCTTAACCGCTGCCATAGCTTTAACGCGATAACCTTCGGCGTTTTTACCGAAGTAGTCTTCCGCCTCCATCTTCATCAAGGCTTTACCATGGACGATAACTTGCGATCCGGTATCTGAACTAGGCTTTAATAAAATAGGGTTGAAGTCGATTTGCGGTTCAAGATGACAGGCCACAGCTTGCAATGCTTGAGCACGGCCAATCTCCCCACCATCAATGGTGACGGCGCTATTTAGTGCCATATTTTGGGGTTTAAAAGGAGCCACTTTGCAACCTTGACGCACAAACAAGCGGCACAATCCCGCTACTAAGGTACTTTTACCAGCATCAGATGTTGTCCCTTGCACCATCAGTACTTTAGTCATGTCGATCTCTTATTATAGTTATTAGTGTTATTGTTCAGTATGCATATTTAACAAAAGGTTAAGCAGGTTTGCATTGGCAAGCATTCGACCGCAAATTCAAGCTAAAATTCAAAATATTAGGTCGACTTTAAACTCAGTGGAAGCCCAGCAGTCACTAAGGTCACGTTGTCAGCTAAGGCCGCTATATCTTGGTGTAGCCAGCCCGCCTCATCGACAAAACGACGACTTAACTCGCCCATTGGCACAATGCCGTTGCCCACTTCATTACTAACCAAGATCAGCTGACCGGGGAATGATTCAAGCGATGTCAGTAAGTCAGCTTTTACTGTGCGCCAATCACTTGCTTCATCAAGAAGATGATTCGTTAACCAAAGGGTTAAACAATCAACCAAAATCACACTATTTACATTAGCATACTTGTTTAAAGTGGCGCTCAAATGCAGCGGTGACTCAATGGTTTGCCACCCTAAAGCAGCGGATTGCCGCTGCGCTTTATGATGGGCTATTCTAGCTTGCATCTCTTTATCTAAAGCCTGCGCAGTTGCAACATAAATATACTCAGCCTTTGGCGTGTTTAGCTGCCAGTTAGCCACTAATTGTTCTGCAAATCGGCTCTTACCGCTGCGTGCGCCACCGAGTACTAAATGGATCACCAAGACGCTCCTACAATTAGCAGTAACAAGTAACAAACCACTTCCGCAATTTGCTGAGTCGCCCCAAGTGTATCGCCGGTGTAGCCGCCAATTTGTTTATTAAACCACCACGCTAATGCAATCCGCACGCTCAATAGCCCTAAGATAAGTACTAAAGCTTGCATAAATGATATTAACAAGAGCGAAATGGCTGCTGTAGCCAGTAAAATAGACAACTCGTTGATACTTTGCTGCATTGCCAGCGGCTTGCTTTTGCTGCTGGCATCATCGGAAACATACTGCTCTGAAAAGATAAAGCTGGCTGCAACTACCCGACTTAATGTGTGCCCTAGAATCAACGCTAAACTGACACTGCTAGGGTCAAACAACGCGAGCTCACTGAGCAGTTGCCATTTCAGCAATAAGCACAGTACTAACGCCAATGCACCATAACTACCAAGGCGGGAGTCTTTCATAATCTGCAGCTTAGCTTCAACTGTCCAACCACCACCTAAACCATCGGCAGTATCAGCTAAACCATCTTCATGAAAACCACCAGTTAATAGCACGCTCGCTATCATGGCGAAGATAATCGCAATACTAGGCGACACCCAGTGCAACATTACGCTATAAACGAGAGCACTAAGCACACCAATCAGAGTGCCAACTAAACCAAAATAGCGACTGGCTTGATTTAATTTTTCTGCATCGACCTCAACCCATTTTGGCATAGGGATCCGCGTAAAGAACCCCATAGCGATAAGAAACAGGTTGAGTTGCTGTCGCCAAGACTGCATTAAATTTCTATCCCTGCGTCTTCAAAACTCGCCATTTGGTTATAAAAATTAACAGCGGCTTGGATCAGCGGAAAAGCCAATGCCGCACCAGTGCCCTCTCCCAGCTTCAAGCCTAAATTAAGTAATGGCTTGGCTTGCATATATTCGAGCATCAAATAGTGGCCTTTCTCATCAGACTGATGGGAAAAAATCATATAATCTCGGCAATGACTATTAATGTTGACCGCCACCAGCGCAGCGGCCGAAGCAATAAAGCCATCAATAACCACTAACATGCCACGCTCAGCAGCGGCCAAGATAGCGCCTGTCATCTGCACAATTTCAAAGCCGCCAATGCAAGCCAATACCTGCATTGGATCATCAAGCTCGCTATGATGCAGTAACACAGCCTGTTCTATTAACATCTGTTTACGCTTAAATGTGGCAGCATCAATACCTGTGCCTCGGCCCACACAATCGCTCGCAGCGACTCCCGTTAATACAGACATAATTGCCGCAGCGGAAGAGGTATTACCAATACCCATTTCACCAAGCGCTATCAGGTTACAGCCATTCTGATGGTGCAGCTGAATGCGATCTGCAGCCATTTCAAAACCTTGCTTTACCGCACCAAGCGTCATCGCGGCACGCTTATGAATAGGGCCTGTTCCCGCACCTAAACGCTGATCAATCACCCCACTGTCACTATCGAATGGTTGTAATACTCCGCAGTCTATGACCTCAAGCTCTAAACCAACCTGGCGGGTAAATACGTTGATAGCAGCCCCACCCGCCATAAAGTTTCTAACCATTTGGGCGGTCACTTCACTGGGTGCAATTGATACACCCGAGCTGGCAATACCGTGATCTGCGGCAAAGACCATCATTTTTGGGTTGTTAATTTGAGGGTTATCTTTACCTAACACTTTGGCTATTTGCAGAGCGAGCCCTTCTAAATCACCAAGCGCGCCTAAAGGTTTAGTTTTAGTATCAATTTTCTGCTGAATTGCTTCTTCAAACTCTGAACTCAATGGCTTAATATTAAACATTTAACCTTATGCTCCCGACATATCCCCAAAAAGGGAAATAAAACGACAATTAACTTACGCTCGCTTTGCTTTGCGGGCGCTTAAAATAAACAGAAAAAACACACTTCCCATCACCGATGTGATAATCCCAACAGGAAGCTCTTGATAACTCAATATTGTGCGCGCCAATACATCTACCCATACCATGAATAGCCCGCCTATCGCTGCAGTTAACAGCAATGGATAGCGACCAGGGAAAAGTAAACGCACCGTGTGAGGCACCATTAATCCGATAAAGCCGATACCACCACAATTGGCAACCAATATCGCCGTAATAAGCGAGCACAATAACAACATAGATAAGCGCAATCGTCCTACATTAATCCCCAACGTGTGTGCAGTTTCATCTCCCGCTCGCATCGCTATGATCTGCCTCTTAAATAGCAGAATAACGAGTGTACTAATCGACACGATAACGGCGGGTAAAATCAACCCAGACCAACTTGCTTTAGCAAAGCTGCCGAGACTCCAAAACAGCACCGATGCGGCGGCTTGAGGGCTGGAGAAATACAGCATTAAACTCGCCATAGCGCCAAACATAAAGGAGGTTGCAACACCAGATAACAGCATGCGCTCCACCTGTGTTGATAGGTTTTTCCCACATAAACTAAGCACCATCAGCACCGACAAGCTGGCTCCAACAAAGGCGCCAAGTGGTAAGCTAAGCCACAAAATACTTTGACTAAAGAGGGTCAGCACCACCACCGCGCCAAACGATGCTCCTGAGGAAATCCCAAAAAGATAGGGATCGGCTAACGGGTTACGAGTGACTGTTTGCAACACGCTACCGGCAATAGATAAACCCGCTCCAGCAATAAATGCGAGCAGCACTCGCGGTAATCTTAGTTCCCAAATAATCCGCTCAGTAACACCTTGGTTTTCACCTAAGCCGAGAACTTTGTGAGCAAATACCTGTAACACATCGTTTGCTGAGATATTTGCTGCACCAAAACTGGTTGCGGCAAACGGTGTAATAACAGCGATTAGCAATAGCGTAATTAGCAATAGTAATTGATAAGACTGCTGCCATTTTGTCTGTGCTGTAACGGATAAAGTGTTAGGCATCTGTCGCTCCGTCAGCTATCCCCTGGTGCGTTATACTGCGCGGATCATAGCCGTAGAAATAGCTGATAAGCGGATTACCATGTTGTGGATGTGGCCTAACTTCGCAGCACACATCAAATACTTCCGCAATACGCTGCTCCGTTAACACTGCTTTGGGCGAACCTTTTGCCAAACAGCGCCCTTTATCAAGAAGTAATAACTCGTCGCATAGGGCGCTGGCGAGATTGAGATCATGAATAGAGGTGATAACCGTAATGTTAAGTGTGTGCAGTAACTCTAAGGTTTGGATTTGATAGCGGATATCAAGATGATTTGTTGGCTCATCTAATATCAATAGCTGTGGTCGTTGAACAATTGCCCGAGCGATCAGCGCTCGCTGTTTCTCTCCACCCGATAAGCTTTCATAAGCTTGATTAGCTTTATCTACCAAACCCACTTTAACTAAAGCTTGAGCGACAACGTCCCGGTCTTCTGCACTGGTGAATTCAAACGCACTTTTATGGGGCGTTAAACCAAGACTGACAAGCTGAGTTGTGGTCATCTCAAAATGATGCGGCGTATCTTGCAGAACTACCGCAATCTGCTTAGCAAACGCTTTTGCCGATAACACAGAGATTGGTTGACCAAATAAATGAATTTCACCACTTGTCGGCTTGATAAAGCGATATAGGCAGCGCAGCAAACTGGATTTGCCCGCACCATTGGGTCCAATAACTCCCAGCATCTGCCCTTTAGCTAAGCTAAATTCGACGTCTGATAATATGGGCTGACCCTGTAATTTCCAGCCTAAGCCGCTAACAGTAAGGACTGTTTCAGATGGCTGATTAGACATTCAATAAACTGCAAAGCATGTGCTAATAAACTCCCTTGAGACGCCCGCTCAAGTTATTCAATATGGCAAAGTTAGGCTGGTATCTGACTTGGGGCGAAAACGAATTCACTCCCATACAGTTGCGGGTACAGTCCGGACTCATTAGCCGTTTTCGGCCACCGGTTCCCAATTTGTGCGATTAGGCACCTAACTCAAATTTAGTTTGTGTGGTTTACCTCATTTTTGAGGTAATAATGTGACAGTTTATCATGCAAAGCCAATAAGGCATTGCACTTGATCAACTACTCGCTACTCCAGTCCCCAATTAAGGGTTAAATAACGCTGGCAACCATCATCTAACGCATCGATAACCACAGTCGCGGCATAGGGCAATTTAAGAGCGCTGTAGATCCCTGCACACTGTTTTAGCCCGAGTGATTAAGCCATTAAGTGCCTAATCACTCCTCCATGGGTCACGAGCACAATGACTTTACCTTTATGTCGCTCAAGTAAAGCGTCCCAAGCATTGTCGATTCTAGATTCAAAAGCTTGCATCGTTTCACCGTTTGGCGGCGTATGTTGCCATGGGTTTGCCCAATAGGCATCTAGCTGTTCACTAAATTGCTGATAAAGTTCAGTGAAAAGCTGCCCATCCCAATCGCCAAAATTAAGCTCCATAAAGCCAGACTGTTCAACAAAATCTATATTGTGTTGTATGGCGAAAGCGCGAGCAGGCTCTGAGCAGCGCAGTAATGGTGAACTCACCACCAGATCTATCTTGCTGTTTTTAGCCAAATCACAGGTTTTACTATTTTTAAGTGTCGAAAACGCCACATTTAGCTGCTCTTTTCCAGCTAAACTCAGCACAACATCCGTATGGCCACGTAAAACATTACCGCCTTCACAAGCTCCATGACGCAGTAAAACTATCTTCGTATTCTGCACTTAACATTCCAACCAATTATATTTATCAGTCACTTACAAGTAAACCGTCACGTATTCCAAGTGAAAAAGTATCAGGTTTTAGGGGTTGCACTTTCGCTAGCGACTCACGTATTATGGACGTCTATACGTATAAATGTCCAAACATAAATAACTTAAGCTAGTAATGCTAGCTTGTAGTTGATAAGAATGGACAAGGTTACTGCATTTTATATTTTGCGACTCTGTATTTGGTAGGAATTTTTTATGGCAACACATACCCTGAGCCCAGTCCCGCACACACAAGAAACTGCCGACAAGGTTTTAGCAGTACTGACTAAAAAGTTAGAGGAAGGGATCCTACTGCTTGATGGTGCGATGGGCACCATGATCCAAGATCGCAAATTTGAAGAGCAGCAGTTTCGCGGTGAACAGTTCAAAGACTGGCATTGTGATGTAAAGGGTAACAACGACATGTTGGTGCTCACTCAGCCAGAAGCTATTAAGCAAATCCACAAAGATTACTTTTTGGCTGGCTCAGACATCATCGAAACCAACACCTTTAACGCAACCCGAATCGCCATGGCTGACTACGATATGCAGGCACATTCGGCGGAGATAAATTTACAAGGTGCTCGCCTTGCACGTGAAGCTGCCAATGAAGTTGAAGCCGAAACAGGCCGCCAATGTTACGTTGCGGGTGTGCTTGGCCCGACCAACCGAACTTGTTCAATCAGCCCAGATGTTAACGACCCAGGTTACCGTAATGTGAGTTTTGACGAGCTTGTTGAAGCCTATATTGAATCAATAAATGCATTGATTGCCGGTGGTGCAGACATCATTATGGTTGAGACCATCTTTGATACCCTCAACGCAAAAGCCGCGTTATTTGCCATTGAAACCGTGTACGATGCTCAAGGTTTTCGTCTGCCGATTATGATCTCTGGCACGATTACAGACGCCTCAGGTCGCACGCTTACTGGACAAACAACAGAAGCGTTCTACAACTCACTGCGTCACGTAAAACCGCTAACTATCGGGCTTAACTGTGCATTAGGGCCAAAAGAGCTACGCCCATATGTAGAGGAGCTGTCCAAAATCTCTGAGTGTTTTGTCTCAGCACATCCTAATGCAGGTCTTCCCAATGAGTTTGGTGGTTATGATGAAACACCAGAGCAGATGAGTGAAGTGATCGAAGAATGGGCGCTGGAAGGTTTTTTAAATGTTATTGGCGGTTGTTGTGGTACAACCCCTGCCCATATTCGCGCTATCCGCGAAGCCGTTATCAAACACCCTGCTCGAGTGCTGCCAGATATTCCAGTGGCTTGCCGCTTATCAGGGCTTGAGCCGCTGACGATTGATGAGAATTCACTATTTCTAAACGTTGGTGAGCGCACTAACGTTACTGGCTCGGCTAAATTCTTACGCCTGATTAAAACCGGCGAATATGAAGAAGCGCTCAGTGTCGCCCGCGATCAAGTCGAAAATGGCGCGCAGATCATCGATATCAACATGGATGAAGGCATGCTCGATGGTAGCGATACCATGCATAAATTTCTCAACCTTATTGCCTCAGAGCCAGATATCTCTCGGGTACCGATCATGATCGACTCCTCTAAATGGGAAGTGATTGAAGCTGGCCTTAAGTGTATTCAAGGAAAAGGCATCGTTAACTCTATTTCGCTAAAAGAAGGCGAAGAGAAGTTTATCGAACAAGCCACACTCGTGAAACGATACGGCGCCGCCGCCATCGTAATGGCATTCGATGAGGTAGGCCAAGCCGACACTAAAGCGCGTAAAGTAGAAATATGTACTCGTGCTTATAACGTGCTGGTCGACAAAGTAGGCTTCCCGCCAGAAGACATTATCTTTGACCCGAATATTTTTGCCATTGCGACCGGAATTGAGGAACACGACAACTACGCGGTCGACTTTATTGAAGCCACTGCCGAGATTAAACGTACCTTGCCCCACGCAATGATCTCTGGCGGTGTATCTAACGTGTCTTTTTCGTTCCGTGGCAATAACCCGGTACGAGAAGCGATTCATGCTGTATTCCTTTATCACGCAATTCAAGCCGGTATGGACATGGGCATTGTTAACGCCGGACAGCTAGCGATATACGATGACATTGACCCCGAACTTAAAGAGCGGGTTGAAGCCATTGTACAGAACTTGCCCTGCACCGTTAGCGACTCAAGTAACACTGAGCAGTTGTTAGAAGTCGCCGAAAAGTTCCGGGGTGACGGCAACCAAGTCGCCAAGAAGGAAGATTTAGAGTGGCGTACAAAACCAG
Organism: Shewanella piezotolerans WP3; assembly: GCF_000014885.1. Lineage (NCBI taxonomy): Bacteria > Pseudomonadati > Pseudomonadota > Gammaproteobacteria > Alteromonadales > Shewanellaceae > Shewanella > Shewanella piezotolerans. The sequence goes on along the minus strand of NC_011566.1, from coordinate 994,861 downwards.
TTAATGAGCGCTTAGCTCATGCGTTGGTCAAGGGTATTACCGACTTTATTGATGAAGATACCGAAGAAGCACGCATACAAGCCAGCCGACCATTGGATGTGATTGAAGGGCCGTTAATGGATGGCATGAACATCGTTGGCGATCTATTTGGCTCTGGCAAAATGTTCCTTCCACAAGTGGTAAAGTCAGCACGAGTGATGAAAAAAGCCGTGGCTTACCTCAACCCTTACATTGAACTTGAAAAAGTCGCCGGTCAGTCTAACGGCAAAATTTTGATGGTGACGGTTAAAGGCGACGTGCACGATATTGGTAAAAATATTGTTGGTGTGGTACTCGCCTGTAATGGCTATGAAGTGATTGATTTAGGCGTTATGGTGCCAGTTGAGAAGATCATTGAAGTCGCCAAGGCTGAAAATGTCGATATTATTGGCATGTCAGGGCTAATCACCCCAAGTCTAGATGAGATGGTACATAACGTTAAAAGCTTCCATAAAGCGGGCTTAACTATTCCATCGATTATTGGCGGCGCAACCTGTTCTAAAATCCATACTGCCGTCAAGATCGCGCCTCACTCACCTGAAGGTGCAATCTATATTGCTGATGCTTCACGCGCCGTACCTATGGTGTCGAAGTTGATCAATAACGATACACGCCAAGCAACAATTGATGAAGCCTATCAAGAATATGATGTAATGCGCGAAAAGCGTCTGTCGCAAACCAAGCGTAAAGTGATCACCTCTCTCGAAGCGGCCCGTGAAAACCGCTGTCAACATGACTGGGAAAACTATACGCCGTTCGTGCCGAATCAACTTGGGCGCCAAGTCTTTGATGACTACCCACTAGAAGATTTAGTTGAACGTATCGATTGGACCCCCTTCTTTAGAAGCTGGGAGCTACATGGTCATTTTCCACAGATTTTAGATGATGAAGTCGTAGGCGAAGAGGCGCGAAAACTGTTTAGTGATGGTAAAGCGATGTTGCAAAAAATCATCAGTGAAAAGTGGCTAACAGCCAAAGGCGTTATCGGACTGTTTCCAGCTAACACCGTTAACCACGATGATATTGAGCTGTATACCGATGAGAGTCGCACTGAATTGGAGATGACCACTCATCACCTGCGGATGCAGATTGAGCGTGTCGGTAACGACAATTTCTGTTTGGCCGATTTTGTTGCACCAAAAGACTCAGGCGTTGCCGATTACATGGGCGGCTTTGCCGTTACCGCAGGCCACGGTATTGATGAACATGTGGCACGCTTTGAAGCGGAACACGATGATTACAGCGCCATTATGCTCAAATGTTTGGCTGACCGATTAGCTGAAGCATTTGCCGAGCGTATGCATGAGCGCGTACGCAAAGAGTTCTGGGGTTATGCAAGTGACGAAACTCTTGATAACGAAGCGCTTATTCGTGAAAAATACAAAGGTATTCGCCCTGCCCCCGGTTACCCCGCTTGCCCGGATCACACCGAGAAAGGCCTGCTGTGGGATCTATTAAAGCCCGATGAGACTATCGGCCTTAATATCACCGAAAGCTATGCGATGTTCCCAACCGCTGCAGTATCAGGTTGGTACTTTGCTCACCCTAAATCACGTTACTTTGGCGTGACCAATATTGGTCGTGACCAAGTAGAGGATTATGCCACGCGCAAAGGTATGAGTATCGAAGAAACCGAACGTTGGTTAATGCCAGTGTTGGATTACGATCCAGAGTAAAGAGTCCTGCATTGGGCGGGCGAGTATATTTATTCGCACGCAGGCAAAAGCTCTAAAAGAAAAAATAGCCCCTATATCGCCGTATAGACAGAGGGGCTTTTTTCATGCTGTTATCTGATTTCTTGAATATGGTTCATCAAATACTTAGCATCTTTCCATACACCACCAAGCGTTGCTGAGCCGCGGGTATACAGCCAAGGTAAACCGATGAAATAGAGCCCATCGACGTCGCTACTTACGCCGCGATAGTTGCTCGGGTAGTTCATTTCATCAAAAGAGATATCTTCAATCCAGAAAAAGTTGGGTTTAAAGCCTGTCGCCCAGATGACATTTTTAATACTACTCACGCTGCCTTTTTGAAACTTAATGCTGCTTTCATCTGCAGACAAAGTCCTTCCCATATGGATAACATTGTCTTTTGCTAGCAAGGACTTCACATCAGTACCAATAACTGGCTGTACGCCTTTACTGAGCCATTGGCCTAATTTACTAAAGCGTGAAACTGATAAAAAGCCGATTTTGGTAAACCACCACCATAAGGTTTTACCTAAGAATGATTGCGGAATAGCAGCAATTTTATCGGTGCCAGAAAAATGCACTTTACGCCCGGTTTCTGCTATTTCAGACAAAATTTGTACACCAGAATCTCCAGCCCCAACCACTAAGCAATCGCCATCTTGTAACTGCTCAGGGCTCTTATAGTTCTCACTGTGAAGTTGGGTAATATTTGGCGCGATATCAACATGGCAAGCAGGCGTATAGGGAGTATGAAACGGACCAGTTGCAATAATCAACTGCTTAGCTTTATAGCTTGCAGTATCGCTGGTTATTTCAAAAATACCATCCACTTTCTTAACCGAGGTTATTCTTTGGTTAAACTCAATCGGCATTGAGAACTTCTCGACATAACTCTTTAGGTAGTCAGCAACTTCATATTTATTCGGGTAATAGCCTTTTGGGAATGGAAATGGCATTCCGGGAAGGTGATTATATTCAGCAGGGGTAAAAAGCTTTAATGAGTCCCAACGTTTTAGCCAAGGTGCGCCAATATGTTCGTTGGCGTCTAAAATCAGGTAATCTTTGTTATTGGTTGATAAGTTGTAAGCCATAGATAGCCCAGACTGACCTGCGCCGATAATGATAAATTCTTTCATGGTTCCCAAATGCGTGCATATTGTTTTTATTATGCGCGCTATACTAACAGAATATGAACTCAGAACCTGACCGTTGCGGTAAATGAAGTATAGGCACAGGTGTAAACATTGGCTTATTTCACCTTTTATTCAAGATGTTATTAGGGGCTGTTGATCTTTCACGGTTGTTTTTGCCGCAGTTTATTGGCTATTTTGACAAGGCGGAGGCTATGCCGTTTAGTTATTCTCCACAAATAGTCTACAACACAGTAAAAATAGCCAAGAAACGCGGCCCTTTGGGTTCGCTTCAATGCTTCTATTACGGTGTTATGAGCTTTTCACTTAGCCAGCTAAGCTTTATCGCTCAAGCCTTGTACTAGAAGCATTATTCCTTACGGTAAAGAATCGAACAAAAACTAAGCTCGAAAGATCAACAGCCCCTAATTACCAATAGTTATCTATTATTACTTTTGCTGCAGTTGCAGTGCTTTAGTCTCAGCAAAAGCAATAACCTTTCTAGGATCAAACGCTAACTCCAGAGATCCAGTGCAGAGCAAAATAGAGTCGAAAAAACAGGCCTATTATCGCTGATAGAGATCGCGACATAGAGCCAAACTACACAGCTAGCTTTGCCTCTTTAACCATCCAACAGATCCGTCACAGCATCAGCCAACCAAGTTAACGCTGGCCCTTTAGTTTTTTGCTTAGCCATCACGCGGTCAATGGGCACTCGCCACGGTTTATGATCAAAGCTAAGTTGCAAACACACCATCTCACCTTGACGCTCATACTGCTCTGCCATATAAGAAGGAACATAACCCCAGCCTAACCCCTGTTTAACTAAAGCGTTGATTGCATTGAAACTGTTGCCCCACCAAATATGTGAAGAGACGATTGGGCTGTGGGCCAACGCTTGCCCATCAAGGCTTCGGATCAACAATTGGCGGTGGGGGATCAGATCAGCAACGGTCACCATATTAAGCTCAGCCAATGGGTGGGCAGGACTCACCACCCCATTAAAAGGCATATTACCAACATAACAAACATCAACTTTCTGTGGGAATTCGCTACTGGCAAACATCAAACCCAAATCTGCTTTTCCCCCATCAACCAAGCTTAATACATCTGGAGTCGCAACTGCATACAGCTCCAGATTAGTACCTGGAAAATGCTCTGCAAAGGAATCTAATATACGCGCCATCATCGGCAGAAGCGCATCATCGATTGCTAGCTTAATCTCAGTTTCATGGAAAAGGTTAAGCGCATTCGTCACTGAGTCTAACTCATAGGTTTGCCGTAAAATGGCCTGAGCAAAAGGCAGCAACCTCTCACCGTGTGCCGTTAAAGAGGGCTTACGACTAGAGCGATCAAACAAGTTAGTGTTTAGCTCTATCTCAAGATTCGCTATTCCCTGACTCACTGCTGATTGCACCTTGCCGAGCCGTCTCGCACAAGCCGAAAATGAACCCGATTCGGCAGTTTCAACAAACATTCTTAACTGTTCCAAGTTATACATATCACTTTTCCTGATAGTAACTAACTAGATTCTTTCTCTAATATTGATGATTATACCCCCTAAGAACTACTGAACAAGCTTAGGTAAGACTGATTATGAATGTTAAAGAGCGTATTTTACACAGCGTACTATTTGAGGCGATTGCCTTGGTTTTCGTCATCACTGCAGCGATGGTCTTTACCGATACAGGAGCAAAATCAGCCACTGGCTTAGCTGTTAGCTTGTCGTTAATCGCCATGGTATGGAACTACATCTATAACTTAGGTTTTGACCGTATCTTTGGTCAAAACCGCATCCAGCGTTCTTTACGGATGCGCTTAGGACATGGACTAGGGTTTGAACTTGGAATGATTGTCGCCACACTCCCTTTGATGATGTGGGTGCTACAACTGGATTTCTGGACCGTATTCATTATGGATTTAGGCGTAGTGATTTTCTTTCTGGTGTACGCGATTATCTTTAACTGGGTTTATGATGTGATCCGTGAACGCTTTTTTTTAAGCCAAGTATCGAACAGCAATACTATTACCCAACCAGTTAAACCAACAGCTTAAATACCGAAACTAAAGACTCAGCGATAAGGCTGAGTCCTGCAGTACCCTACCAACTATCTGAATTAAAGCGTGCCGTTCTGGCTTCACTTAGGGTGCAATCGGTGAGATGCATAAGCTCAGCAAGCGTAATATTGTCGTTTTCTCTGATTAAACGGGCCAGCTTGACTGACAACGGCTCTAATTTATCAGCGTGGTTCAGTAGCGCTGTTTCGAGCTTTTTAATTAAATATTGCCACTCGCTACTGGTTTGAGATTTTAACTGTTCTTTAAATGATTGAACCTTCATCGCCTCTCCCGTTATCGCCCAGTTACGTGAGCGACGTACACGCTTTAGCTCACAGTTATGTAGCCGAGCGAGTGCTTTAGCTTGGTTAGCTGAGTCTCTCCCTATTCGATGAATAAGCGCAGGAAGTGAGATGGTGACGTTTTCATTCATAGCGCCATTTTACACATTAATTCAATCGATATTTAGGGGCTGTTGATCTTTCACGGTTGTTTTTGCCGCAGTTTATTGGCTATTTTGACAAGGCGGAGACTATGCCGTTTAGTTATTCTCCACAAATAGTCTACAACACAGTAAACATAGCCAAGAAACGCGGCCCTTTGGGTTCGATTCAATGCTTCTATTACGGTGTTATGAGCTTTTCACTTAGCCGGCTAAGCTTTATCGCTCAAGCCTTGTACTAGAAACATTATTCCTTACGGTAAAGAACCGAACAAAAACTAAGCTCGAAAGATCAACAGCCCCTAATCATTAAATCAGCTATCTCAAAAATTATTTAACCCTTGAACATCATGCTTACTGTGATTTAAGTGAGCAAGCATACAAAATACATAGCTGAAGTTGACACGGGTAGAATGAACGCTCTACCCCAGGTAGAATACTTGCTCTACTTTAAAGGTGTATACCATGCCAGATCAAAAGATCGCTGCCAATCTTGAAGCTGCTTTTGCTCAACACGGCTTTGCACAACCAAGCGTAGCTATACTGCAGAAAACCAGTGGAGTGAGCCTGCGCACCTTATACAAATATTATCCTTCAAAAGAGCAGATGATTATTGCCGCGTTGGATCACCGCCAACAACGCTATCTTGCATTTTTAGCCAAAGATGCGCCAGCACCTGGGATGGAAGCTGTTATTCATGCCTTTAAACAACTTCAACAATGGATGAAGGGATCTGCGCCTAACGGCTGTATGTCGATGCAGGCTATTGCCGCATTTCCAGAAAACCAGCAAATCAGGCAAGTGGTCAATAGTCACAAGCAAGCTGTGCAACAGTTTTTGGCGCAGCAAAGCCAACGTCCAGATTGCGCTGAAGCACTTTTTTTAGTGCATGAAGGGATAGCGAGCGCTTGGCCATTAATGGGCGAAGCTACCATTGCCAGTGCAGAGCAACTTACCCACATTCTATTAGAGCCAAAATAATGAAACTGACAACATCTAGCTCGATTCCAGGCAATATCCCAGACACGATGGAGGCGATGACTTTAGTCGGCCACGGTGATTTTGATATGTTGCAGCATAATTCAGCGGTAGCTGTGCCAACAATACTCGATAACCAAGTATTAATTAAAGTCTCAGTCGCTGGCGTGAATAATACCGATATCAATACCCGTACAGCTTGGTACTCAAAAAGCTCAGCTGACAGTAGAGATGCCAGTTGGTCAGGACAAGCACTAACATTTCCACGCATTCAAGGTGCCGATGTATGCGGTGAAATCGTTGCCGTCGGCAAAAATGTTGATCCACAACGTATCGGCCAACGTGTACTAATTGAGCCTTGCATTACTCACATCAATGGCAAGCAATTGACGTCGCCTTGGTACTTTGGCTCTGAGTGCGATGGTGGCTTTGCACAATACACTAGCGTGGATGCGCTACATGCTTACGCAATCAACTGCGCTCTTTCAGATATCGAACTGGCTTCCTTCCCTTGCTCATACTCTACTGCAGAGAATATGTTGACTAAGGCCAATGTCTCAGAACAGGAACGAGTGCTTATACCAATCAGTATAAGAAGTTGATCTACTCAGAGCGTTTTTGGCACGCTAATTCAAGGCGGGTAAATGACATAATGGTTGTTCCCTTATGAGTTTATTCAACGCAGAAGTAGCAAGCCAAAAACACTCCTACAGGCGAGTTTTAGCGGCTCTGATGCTGCGTTAATGAACTTGGACGTAGAATAACTATGCTCTTCATTCATTGCCTTACTTCAAAGCCGCTAAACTCTCGCTGAGCGATCAAATCTTTATACTGATTGGTATTATTACGGGCGCGTCAGGTGGTGTTGGTTCTGCTGCGGTGCAGCTTGCAAAAGCTCGCGGTGCATTTGTTATTGCTATAACCAGCAAAGAGAAACAACAACAGCTATTGAGCGTCGGTGCAGATCAAGTCATCAATCGCAGCGATGAGCTGCTGACAGTGCTAGCCAGCAACACTATTGATGTAGTTATTGACCTCGTTGCTGGTAAACAATGGCCACAACTTCTAGAGCTACTTCGCCCAGGCGGACGCTACGCTGTAGCAGGCGCCATTGGCGGCGCAATGGTGAACTTAGATGTGAGAACACTTTATCTTAAAGATCTCAGCTTATTTGGTTGCACAGTATTGCATGCGGGAGTATTTCAGGCACTAGTTAGGCATATTGAGCAGGGCAAGGTAAAACCCTTGATTGCAGAGGTTTATGCTTTAAAAGATATCCCAGCAGCACAGCGCTCATTTGCTCAAAAACAGCACGTTGGCAAAATTGTCATCGACATTAGTCAACAGTAGCTCGACTGTGATTCAGCAAGGTTGAATCAGCTAACAGTAAGAGCGATAGAAGCCTATCGCTCATACTCCTCTATATTGTTATCAGGTATCAGTGTAAGCGTTTAAACACTCAACAATCAGATCAACAAAGCCCTCTCGATCTAAATCGCAAAGTACCTGAGTATTATGTGGATGTTGCGTCAACTGATAGCGATCAACAACTGTCATGCCTTGGGTGTGCTCGCCTTTGGTTTCTACACCTACCCAACAATCATAAGTGCTAAACAGCTCAGGTTTAAGTAAGAAGGCGATGGTACAAGGATCATGTAAAGGTGCCCCTTCAAAGCCCCATTTGGGATCTCTATGATAGATCATGAAAAAGTCCAGCAGCTCAGCTACACACTGGGCCACATGGTTAGGAATTTTTCTTATGCGCTCAATATCCTCATCCATTATTTGCGCTTGATGAGTTACATCCAAGCCACACATAGTAATTGGGATCCCCGCTTTAAATACCATGTCAGCAGCTTCTGGATCGACATAGATTTTAAACTCTGCAGCTGGAGTCCAATTGCCAGCAGCTGCAGCACCGCCCATCAACACAATCCGTTCTATCTTGTTATGCAGCTCAGGGTAAGTCGCAAGAAATAAGGCTATATTAGTAAGCGGCCCTGATGGCACCAAGGTCACAGGTTCACTACTGTCCCGCACCTTCTGCGCTATCAACTCTATAGCAGAACATGGTAATGGTTCGAAATTTGGGTTTGGTAGTTCTGAGCCATCTAGGCCACTTTCTCCATGCACATTATCGGCAATGATAAGTTCACGCGCTAATGGCTTAACCGCGCCTCCAGCAACTGCAATATCGCTGCGCCCCAACATAGTCAACACCCGTAGTGCATTATTCAGAGTTTTATCTGGAGTTTGGTTACCTGCACTAGTGGTCACCGCTAGCGGGTTCAACTGCTTACTGCTCAGAGCAAGAATAAGAGAAATTGCATCATCATGACCAGGGTCGCAATCAAGAATAATCGGTCTTGGGGAATGAACGGCATTAGACATGGGGAAACTCCATCACGGTTACTATTACAAGGACTAGTGCCCAATATCCTAGAGTCTCGCTAGTGAAAAAACTGTGAGCTATTAAAGGGTTTTATACCAATTGCATTAAGTATTTGACCAATTCAGAGCCCCTCAGCCTTTTCAATTCAAAGCGCATTGGTAAAGAAATGGTTATTCCCTTTAAAGCCAATGCAAAGCAGAAGTGGAAAGACTGAGGGGCTCGCGTAGTGCGGCTGAGGTTAAACAAATTGGCAAACGCTGTATGCTTCGCTATGGGATTTGGATATACGACTAAATGGTCTATTTTGTTCCATACAAAATAAGACATTCCGGCCCTCCTTGGCGGTCAGATTTAGGAGGTACGAGACCAAGGATGGTCGAAGGTAGAATAATGCAGGAGCAATTATCGAGAGCGAAGCAGGATGCCAGAGCCGAGAATAACGATTAGCTCAAATTCCACTACTTGCCTACAGCGTTTTGAATTCCCGCTGAATGGTCAAACTTTTACTGCAATTGGTATTAATTGAATAGCGACCCAAACGGTTCGTTTCAAATCAAGCATATCAATCACTAGAAACAGAGAGATAACAGCTATTTGATAAATCGATAATAAAACATAGCTAAGCCTCTAGCGGGTGCAATACCACGCTAAACACTTAGCTAATTTACTGAGGATTAAGCGGGGATTTGCTCTTTAATAAAATCAACAAAGAAGGATTTTAATGCCTGTTTGTTTTCTTCATCTAAAGATTGTCCATCTTTGTCTGAGACTAAGAACACATTATCCACTTGCTCACCCACTGTAGTGATTTTTGCTGAGTGGATATTAAGTTCAAAGCGTCTAAACCCGCTGCAGAAATGGCTCATAAACTGTGGATTATCTAGCGCAGTCACACTGATCAGCGTTCTGTCTTTTTTGCGAGAATGCAAAAACTCTACTTTAGGCTCGCTGGCAAAAGAGCCCAGATTACTGTTCTGGCGTTTCTTAGACAATTTTCTGTTTTCAAACAGTACCTGTTTCAGTTTCTGCTTGATACGTTCACGCCGCCCAGCCGTTCTGATCGGGTGATGATCATAATCAAGGATTTTCAATGACTCCACCACATAACCATCTTTTGTTTTGGAGATATGCGCTTGCTGCACTGAGATCTGTAGCGAGGCCAAAGTATTAAATAGCGTCACAAACAGCCCTGGCTTATCCTTCATATAAACAAACAGATCACTACTGCCTTTAGTGGTGTTCTCATCAAGTAAAATAAGTGCTCTATCGGCTGGATATTTGGTCATCGCCTGCGAGTAACGAGCAATTTCGCTAGGCTGAGCATTACTGAAAAATGACAAGGGTAGTCGCTTCCAAAGCTGCTTAATCGCCTCTGGCGTTTCGTTGACTCCCATCAATTCTAATGCTTCGTTTTTGTGTTCACGAACTATGGTTCGCTGCTCCAACACATTCTCTAACCCATTTCGCAACGCATAGCTTATCGACAGGTAAAGGTCTCTAAGCAAGGTGGCTTTCCAGTTGGTCCACAGATCGTCATTAGTCGCCTTAATATCGGCAACAGTTAAACAATACAGTGCATCGAGCCTAGCTTTTGTGCCTATCGCTTTGGCGAGATTTTTCACTTCTGACGGGTCATAAATATCGAGACGCTGCGAAGAGAGCGACAGCAACAGGTGGTTTTCAACTAGCCAAGCAATGACTTTAGCCTGCGAAGGTTTTAGCTCATGAAATTTAGCAAACTGCAGCGCATCAACCGCGCCTAACTCACTGTGATCGCCGCCGCGCCCTTTTGCTAAATCGTGGAATAATGCCGCTAATAGCAGCACCTCTTTATTCTCTATCGACTTGTATACTGCCGCCGGTTGTACCAGCGATGTATTCTCAGGTTTACCACTTAACGCATATAGGTTTTTCAGCAGCTTGTGAGTATGCTCATCTACGGGGTAGACATGGTAAAGATCGAACTGCATCTGACCACAAATCTCACGCCACTGCGGCAAGTAGGAGGCTAAAATGCCGTGTTTATGCATCAATGACAGCGCAAGTCCCATCCCTTGCGGATGCCTAAACAGCGCAAGAAACTCTTTGCGGCAGCGGTAAAAATCTTGCAGGTCGCCCAACAAGCGACGTCGGACCTGACGGATCAGTCGAATAGTTTGCGGCGAAATACCATCAATATCATTGGCATGCTCAGCAATATGAATAAACAGCGCGATAAGCTGCTTACGGTCAACAAAGACATCATCGTGACGAGCATTGATCATGCGGCCATTGATCTCAAAATGTTGGTTTATCGGCGTGGATTTCTTATCGAGCTGTACCAGTATCTCATCTTTAAAATACTGCAGCAGCATTTGATTAAGCTCACTAATACGCCTCATTGCTCGGTAAAGCTGGCGCATCATCTTTTCAATAGCAAGGTGACTATTATCACCAAAGCCCATCAAGCTTGCCACATCGCTTTGAAGCGCTATGAGCAGACGGTTCTCAGAGCGCTGCGCGGCAGCATGTAATGCCCAACGAACGCGCCAAATAAAGTGCTGTGATTCTAGTAGCTCTGCGTGTTCGTCGGCAGTAAAGAAGCCAAATCGTCTAAGGGCCGCCATATCTTGGGCGGCAAAGTATTTGCGGGTAACCCAGATAAGGGTTTGAATATCACGCATACCGCCGGGGCTATTTTTAAGATTAGGTTCTAAACTAAAAGCACTGCCCTGAGCTTTTTGATGACGTTCATCTTGCTCAGTGAACTTCGCTTTAAAAAAGGCTTCACTGCTCCAAAGATCATCACCATATAATCGCCCTAATACCTGCTTAGCATGGGCATCAGGACCACTTAAATGGCGGATTTCAAACAGTGAGGTGGCAACGGTAATATCATCTTTACATGCCTTATCTGTCTCACTCAATGCTAAAACACTGTGGCCGAGCTCTAATCCTATGTCCCACAACTGCGTGAAAAACTGGCCGATATGCTCCTCTTGCTCCGCTGTGAGCTTTCCATCAAACAATACACAAATATCGATATCGGAATGCAGATGCAGTGTTTGACGGCCATAACCACCAACGGCATTAAGGGAGATGTTTTCATTATGGAGTTCGGCACAAACCCAGAGATGTTGTAAAAGGGAGTCGAAAAAATCTGCCCGCAGCTTTACAATTTCGTCGATAGCAACGTGGGTAAAGTTTTTATTGAAGTAGTTGTCGGCATCTAGGATTACTTTCTTGTAATCGGTGATCGCCATTTTTGCATTGAATTGAGGTGATATATCAGAGTCTGGCATGCTTCTCCTGTAGCTACTGCACTGAGTATAATCGCTCGCGTTATACTCCTTAAACCATTATGCAATGCCCTTAAAATGAACAAACAGGGTAGATGATCCCAGTTAAAATTACAATCCATCAACAAACAGCTAGCGGTAGCTCAAACACCATTTAGCGCAATAATGGAAATCTTTTATAAGCGTAGCAGTCGGCATAAGTACACCAACTTTATTGAAGGCTAAGCTGTAACGTCAGCGAAAAGTTGCTCCGCAAGCTGTTGTAGCGTCTCAGCCTCCGGATGAGTATGGGCAAAGGTTCGTAAGCCATAAATCCCCATGACTAAGAAGCGCGCCAGATGCTGGCTATCACGTTCGTGACTGAGCTCCCCATTAGCCTGAGCCTTAGCAATCACGTCTGCAATCCCCTGCTGCCAATTCGCTAAATTCTCAGTAATGATTTTTTGCACATCTTCATCTTGCTGCGCCATCTCATTGAGCGCTTTAGTCAATAAGCAGGCTTTTGCAGCTTCACAGCTAATGCACTCCTGCACTATGTTGTCCAGATACGCTTTTAGCTCAACAAGTACAGTGTGGTTCCCTGAGAAAAATTGCTGGAATTCGGCACTTCTATCAGTTTTATATTGCTCTAATGCTGCAATCAACAAACCACGTTTATTATCAAATGCACAGTAGATAGAGCCTGGGTGCAACCCCGTGGCTTTGGTCAAATCTTGCATACTGGTCTTGCCATAACCTTTATCCATAAAAGCGGTCATCGCAGATCTCAATACTTTTTCTCTATCAAATTCGGCATTGCGCATGCGGTCTGAGGCTCCAAAGGTTAACTTGTCTAAACGCGATAACCTCAGTGTACTTAATTTTGAATGTTTGTTCAAAATAATACTTGAATGATTATTCAAATAAGAATATCTTGAATGTTCATTCAAGAAACGGAGATCACCATGACTGACAATCTATTTCAACCATTTGCACTCAACGAGACCATTACCTTAGACAATCGCATTCTTATGGCCCCTTTGACTCGTTGCATGGCAGACGATGAATTAGTGCCGACTCAGGCAATGGCTGATTACTACGCCCGCCGTGCAGAAGCTGGACTTATCATCTCTGAAGCGGTAATTATTCGCCCCGATGGACAAGGCTACCCCAATACTCCCGGCTTATTTACCGCGGCACAAATCGATGGCTGGCGCACAGTTACCGATGCCGTTCACCAAGCAGGTGGCAAAATATTCGCCCAACTTTGGCATACAGGTCGAGTCGCTCACCCGTACTTTTTCGAAAAGTCAGGCACCAGTGACGTATTGGCTCCATCGGCTATTGCCGTTGAAGGCAGTGTGCCTAGAATGCGTGAGCTCAGTTATCAAGTTCCGAAAGCTGTTAGCCATGATGAAATAACGCAATTAATCGCTGATTATGGGCAAGCGGCGGCCAATGCAATTGATGCAGGTTTTGATGGCGTTGAGATCCACGGTGCAAACGGTTACCTCATCGATCAGTTTTTACATCACGGTAGTAACCATCGCAGCGATGAATATGGTCAAAGCCCTGAAAATATGGCGCGCTTCCCATTGGCCGTGGTCGATGCAATTTGCGCCCGCATCGGCAACGACAGAACCGCTCTTAGAGTGTCCCCTGGGGCTTATTTTAATATGGCGAGCGACGATAGAGATCGCGCCGTTTTTGACTACTTTTTAGCAGAGCTAGAGCAGCGTGACTTAGCTTTCTTACATATCGGTATTTTTGACGATGCGATGCAGTTTGACTATCTAGGCGGCAGCGCTTCAAGTTATGTGCGCAGTGTTTACAGCAAAACCTTGGTGGGAGTTGGCAGTTATAGTGCCGAAACGGGCAGTGCGGCAATTAGTAACAACCAATTCGATCTGCTTGCCATTGGTAGACCCTTTATTGCTAACCCAGATTATGTTGCCAAAGTAAGGCAAGGCAACGAACTAGTGTCATATTCAGATGAGATGCTAACCAGCTTGGTATAAAAGTTTTACGTAAAGATCATCAACCTGTGTCTTATTAGCTACTTTTGAGACAGAAGAGGTTAACCCTATGGTTAACCTCTTTTTTTATCCCTAATACCAACTGCAAGTTAACAATGCTAAAACTTAACTGCGCTCGGCAATCGCCTTTTCCATGGCAGCATCAGCAATCTGCTCTAGCTTGGCCAAGTCGATATCTTTATGGGCCTCACAAATAAACCAAGGCTCACGTGAGTCAGGTTCTAGCATAATACCGCTCTGTATCAGGTTCATCGCAAACTCAGTGTATAGCTCACTATCCGTTTGCTTCCAATCACGGTAGTTTTGCGGTACTTGGCTGCCAAAATGGATACCAAACATCGCATCAGGGCCAGCAAACTTATGCTCGATACCGTGCTTACTAAATACCCGTGACAATACTTGCTGAATATCTGCGCCGGCTTTATTGATACTGTCATACGCATCACTCTCATTCAAAATAGTCAGTGTCGCTTTGGCTGCACTAAGAGCAATCATATTCGCGGTATAAGTACCACCGTGGGTGACCCCCTTTTTGTTAAAGCTAATCACGTCCATCACATCGGCTCGACCGCCAAAAGCGGCAACTGGGTAACCATTGCCCATTGCTTTAGCATAGGTGGTCAAATCTGCATGGATCCCATAAAGTGCTTGAGCGCCGCCTTTTGCGACGCGAAAACCTGTTTTAACCTCATCCATAATCAACAAGCTGCCGTTAGCATCACAGATATCACGTAACTTCTGCATGTACTCTTGGCTAGAGGCGATACTGCCACAGTTACCCAAAATTGGTTCAATGACGATAGCTGCAATGTCTTCACCCACGCGGGCAAATACTTCATCAATAGCAGCAAAGTCATTTAGCGGTACCGTCTCTAAATGCTCACGGCTCGCCTCAGGAATTCCGCCACCAAAAGAGGCTATCTTAGGTGCAGCTTCAGTGGTGTTATCCCAGTTATCAACATCTGATTTCCACATCATCTCGTCGTATAGGCCATGAAAACCACCTTCTACGACAACAATTTTGTTGCGGCCACTAAAACCACGGGCTGTGCGCACGGCGCCAATAACAGCTTCAGTGCCAGAATTTGCAAAACGCATCTTCTCTATATTTGGGCACATCAGCTTTATCAGTTCAACCACTTGCGAGTCTAAATCGGTTGAGAAACCTGAAATGGTGCCGCGCTCGGTTATCGCCGCAACCACCTCTTGATCTACACGGCTATCGCGGTAACCCAAAATGATTGGACCATAAGCGAGACGAAAATCAATAAACTGTTGATCGTCAGCATCTGTAATGGTGCAACCCAAGCTACTTTTCACAAATACAGTATTGTCTTCACCCCAATAGCGGTAGCTATCAGCAACGCCTAAAGGCATGTTGTTATGGGCTTGTTTTAGCAGTGCATTGGTCGCAGGTTTATTGATTTGGCTCATCTTGTCAGTCTTAATATGAAATTATCTGGCGCGTATGATACAGATCACAATATCAATTGACCATATTGGTGATGAATATCTCTTTATCGCTAACCAGCAATTGAAATGGAAACAATCGCCACTCAAAGCTAGTTAGCAATACTGGCATTAAAACCCTACTTTAACTCGCTGACCCCTGAGTATTTAACCCCCGAAAGTTCAGCCATTTCCTTATGCCAAGTAGCCAAATCATGCTGATTAAACTTAGCTAATGAGTCATGGCCACAAGCTCTAGCCATCACAGACATTAACTCAGTCGAAGCTTGGAAAAAGTTTTGCAGTTGAGTGGCAGATTTCTCTATGTTTAATCGCTGACGGAGATCTTTTCTCTGGGTGGCAATCCCAGCGGGGCAATTGTTAGTATTACACATACGCGCCGCCACGCAGCCAATCGATTGCATAGCACTGTTTGATACCGCAACCCCATCAGCGCCAAGAGCGAGCGCTTTTACAAAATCGATTGGAACTCTTAATCCGCCAGTAATAATCAAGGTCACTCGGCCACTAGCCCCCTGCTGATCGAGATACTTTCGGGCCCGCGCCAGTGCGGGGATTGTTGGCACACTAATATGATCACGAAACATCTCAGGTGCAGCACCGGTGCCTCCTCCGCGACCATCCAAAATAATGTAGTCAGCACTGGCATCAAGTGCAAACTGAATGTCTGCTTCGATATGGTTAGCACTCAGTTTAAAACCGATAGGGATCCCACCTGTGATTTGGCGTACACGATCAGCAAACAATTTGAAATCAGTAACACTTACCAGATCCTTAAAAGTCGGTGGTGAAACTGCTGCAGTACCGGCCTCTATGCCTCTCACTTCGGCTATTTTGCCGACATTTTTATTGCCGGGAAGGTGCCCTCCCGTGCCTGTTTTAGCCCCTTGACCACCTTTAAAGTGGAAGGCTTGTACATTCTTAAGCTTCGCTTCATCAAAACCAAATTCGGCGCTAGCCAGTTCATAAAAATAACGGCTATTAGCAGCTTGCTCCTCTGGCAACATGCCACCTTCCCCAGAACAAATACCAGTGCCTGCCAGCTCTGCTCCTTTCGCCAAAGCTATCTTAGCCTCTTCAGAAAGTGCCCCAAAACTCATATCTGAGACAAATAACGGAATGTTAAGTCGTAGAGGCTTTTTAGCCTTCGGACCAATCACTAACTCAGTGCTGACTACAACATTCTCTTGCAAGGGTTTACATGCCATCTGCGCTGTCATTATCTGTAGTTGATCCCATTCTGGTAGCTGGTAGCGCGGCACTCCCATAGAGGTCATCGGTCCATGGTGTCCGACTTTCGATAGGCCATCTCGTGCTAACTGATGAATAAATTCAACCGTAGGTTCCTCTTTGGTCGCCGTTGCAATTGGCATTGTTGCAGCTTGGATCTGTACACCTGGCCCCTCTTTACCAATTTGTTGTTTATCAAACTGTTTATGACTGCCATCACAATAGGGAGGGTTAGCGGTATGCTTACACTGGCACAAATACGCATCCCCTGTTTGCTCAGCGGTAAACGCTTTTGGGGTAAACTCTGTGCCAGCATGGGAGCCATCGCAAAAAGGCTGGCTCTTAGAGCGGCCACAAGTGCAAAAGTAATACTCCTCCCCTTTATTAAGACTGACATTTTTAGGGATTATTGCTGCCACAATTGGGTTTGCCATGATCATTTCCTTTATGATTTTATTTGACTCGCGTTCCTATCAAATAAGCATAGGCAAGATTATTCAATTTCCCCATTTTGTAGCCACAAAAAAGGGCTTGATAGTCAACGTCTATCAAGCCCTATCATTTTGTTTACTCGCTTCAGTCAGTCAGTTCAGCAAACAACTGAGTAAATTTGTCTAAGCCCTCATAAATTAACTCATCCGCAATAGTTAGAGCAGGCAAGAACCGAATAACATTGCCATAAAAGCCACACGCTAGCAGTATCAGTCCATGTTCAGCCGCTTTAGCTATTATCGCTTGTGTCAGTTTAGTATTTGGCTGTTCATTATCGCCATCGCAAACTAGTTCAATAGCGATCATCGCGCCTTGATTTCTAACTTCTGCAATCACCTTAGGATAGCGAGATTGCAGCAATGAAAGCTGCTCATTAAAGATTTGACCAATCTGATCTGCACGTTTGACTAGCCCCTGCTCCTCAATCACTTCAAGTACCGCAAGGGCTGCTACGCAGCCTACTGGCGAGCCACCATAAGTACCACCAAGCCCACCGGGGAGCGGCGCATCCATGATGTCACTTTTACCTACTACTGCCGCTATTGGAAAACCACCCGCAATTCCCTTAGCCATGGTGATGAGATCTGGCTCAACCTCTGCATGCTCAAAGCTAAACATCTTGCCAGTGCGGCCAAAGCCTGTCTGGATCTCATCAGCAATAAGCACAATACCGTGTGTATCGCACAATGCTCGTAGCGCTTGTAACAACTCTGCAGGTGCAGCATAAAAGCCGCCTTCCCCTTGCACAGGTTCAACAATAATGGCCGCAACATCTGTGGGTGCGATATCGACTTTAAACAAGTTCTCGAGTGCTTTCAGCGATGCTTTCACTGATACATGGTGTAGCTCAGTTGGAAAGGGGGCGTGATATATGTCACCAGGAAAAGGCCCAAATAAGTGCTTATAAGGGCTAATTTTTCCCGTCAAAGCCATGGTCAGATTGGTTCGGCCATGAAAACCGCCATTAAATGCAATCACTCCACGGCGCCCAGTATGAGCCCGCGCTATCTTGACGCAGTTCTCTACAGCCTCAGCGCCCGTAGTAACGAAAATAGCTTTTTTGTCACTATCGCCAGGGGCCAGTTCGGTCAATTTTTCTGCCAGCTCAACCGCTGATTCATAAGGATTCACCATCACGCAGCTGTGACTAAACTTATCGAGTTGCTCTTTAACTGCAGCCACCACTTTTGGGTGGCTATGACCGGTATTACATACGGCGATCCCCGTGCCAAAATCGATATAACGATTGCCATCAACATCCCATAGTTCAGCGTTATCGGCTCTATCAACATATACCGGATACACATTGCCTTGACCGCGAGCGATCACCTTAACTTTTCTCTCTTGCAAGCTGATGTTTGTCATTACTTTAATCCTATTGATACTGACAAGTGATTAACTTTCTAGGCCACCCATACACAGATACTTTATTTCCATATAATCATCTAGACCATACTTAGAGCCTTCACGACCATTGCCCGATTGCTTCACTCCGCCAAATGGTGCTGCTGCATTTGAAATAATACCTTCGTTAACGCCAACCATGCCGTACTCTAGCCCTTCACCGACACGCCAAACTCGGCCAATATCACGAGAATAAAAGTACGCCGCTAAGCCATACTCAGTGTCATTCGCCAGTGTCAGAGCTTGCTCCTCAGTTTCGAAACTGATGATCGGGGCTACCGGTCCAAAAATCTCATTCCTGGCCAGTGGCATATCATTCGTCACACCTGTCACTATGGTAGGCTCATAAAAGTGACTACCAGCGCTACTGACCTTACCGCCACTAAGCAAACTAGCCCCAGCCGCAAGTGTGTCTTGCACCAATTTATCGACTCCAGCAACTGCCTGCGCACTGATCATCGGGCCTACATTAACCCCATCAGCAAAACCATCACCGACCTGTAATTCGGCAACTGCAGCAGCAAACTTATCAGTAAACTCTTGAGCGATCCCCTGCTGCACTAAAATACGGTTTGTACAAACACAAGTTTGACCAGCATTTCGATACTTTGAGATAACTGCGCCTTGCACCGCAGCATCAATATCGGCGTCATCAAACACGATAAAAGGTGCATTGCCACCAAGTTCCATCGATATTTTTTTCACACTGCTAGCGGTTTGGGTCATTAGTATTTTGCCCACAGCAGTAGAGCCGGTGAAAGTAAATTTTGCCACATCTGGATGCTCGGTTAGTACTTTGCCCATGCCAACCGCATCTTCACCAACCACCACATTTAACACTCCAGCAGGGACACCTGCTCGCTCTGCAAGCTCTGCCATCGCTAAAGCTGAAAGTGGTGTTAACGGTGATGGACGAACCACAAAGGTGCAACCCGCAGCTAACGCCGCAGCTGCTTTACGAGCAATCATGGCATTGGGAAAGTTCCAAGGGGTGATCGATGCGACCACGCCAACAGGTTGCTTAATCACTACAATACGCTTATCACTGGCTGGCGCGGGAATCGTATCTCCGTATACTCGCTTGCCTTCTTCTGCAAACCAGTCAATAAAGGCTGCGCCATAGGCTATTTCGCCTTTTGCTTCAGCTATAGGCTTACCTTGCTCCAGCGTTAAAATACGCCCTAGGTCATCTTGGCTTGCCATCATTAGCTCAAACCAACGGCGCATAATTGCCGCCCGCTCGTTAGCCGAGCGCTTTGACCAAGCAGGTAAAGCACGCTTAGCGGCAACAATTGCAGCTTCTGTTTCAGCCGTGCCCGCATTAGCTACCTGCGCAACAACTTGATCATTGGCAGGGTTAATCACATCGAAACGCTCCAGCCCTTCACTCCATTGACCGTCAATGTAAGAGCTCAGCTTCACTAATCCTGAATCATTCACTTGGTGCATAATCTCTCCTGCGCGTCATTTCATCTAATGATGGAGCCCGTTTCTTTGGCAAAACTAAACAGGCTTTAAAAATTCATATTGCTATTGAATCGTAAAAGTAACTCGGGTTAAATACAAAACAACAAACCTTATGTTTTATGGCGATAAAACTTTATCCTAATTGGAAGATAAGCAGATGATAAAAACGAGTAGCAAAAGCTCAATCATCCCCAAAGCAGTGACTGAATATGATCTACGTTTACTGCGGATCTTTCGCACCGTTGTTGAAAATGGCGGCTTTTCCGCATCGGAAGCTGAGCTTGGCGTCACTCGCTCAACAATTAGCGTGCATATGTCTAATCTAGAAAGCCGTATGAAACTAAAACTGTGCAGCCGTGGCCGAGGAGGGTTTGCACTGACTGAAGATGGCCAAGCGGTTTATCATGCTTGCATTGAGCTATTTGATTCACTCAATGACTTTTCGAGACTGGTTAATAACTTAGGTGAAGAGTTGAGTGGTGAACTTATTATACTTTGTGCCGACCAGCTCGATACCCGCATGCAGTTAAAGCTGGCTCAAGTCATTGAGAAAGTGCACCGCACTCAACCACAGCTGCACCTGGTACTCGATAATGAAGCCCTTAAACATATCGAGAAATGTCTACTAAAAGAGAAAGCACATATTGGGCTATTACCAAGCTATCAGCAGGTTGAAGGGCTGGATTATCAGACGATTTACAATGAACCTATTTACCTTTGTTGCGGCCATTCCCATCCCTTTTTCACCCTAGAAGATGGTGAGATAAGTGCCGACATGCTCGCTCAAGTCCCCGCTGTTCATCCTGGTGTTGATATTGATATTGATGGCAGGGAGCAATTAAAACGCCTAAACCTCTCCGCTAAGGCTTATCAGTTTGATACCCGTAAAACCTTAATCCTGTCAGGCTGCTATATCGGCTATCTGCCCCTTAGCTATATCCAGCAAGAGCTGGCATCTAAGCAGCTAAAAATTATTCATCAACACAGCGCCAGCTATCAATTTAATCTGTCAATGGTGTGTAAACATAATCCACGGGAAACCAGTAAAGTTGAATTGCTTAAAAGCATCTTTAACGAGGTATTTAGCCAATAGTGGTAGCGATGTAGAAGAAAATAAAGCGCTTCAATGAGAGCAATATCAAGCACAAAGTAAGTGGGAAAAACACTCCCACTTACATCTTATGTGCAGACTAACTTATTAGCTGCTCTGGCACTTGATAGCTAATATGCTGATGGAACCTCACGATAAGGTCATCGCGTGATCTATCTAATTCAAGCTCTGAGGTTAAACGCTTAAGGGCTTCTTCAACGCGATTCAAGTAACGGCCAAGAGCGCCATCTTTTGAATCTTGTGCACCAGCCGCAATGGTAAAGCTCACCATTTCAACTAAGCGACTGCCATCCCAGTGGCTAATAAACTGCTGCTCTTCGATATTAGGGTCAAAACCAAGCATTTGCACTTCGTCAGTACCATCAACTTGATCGTACTTACTATTGCGTACCAGCGGAGTCAATCCGTTAGCCACCATAGCCACTCGATTCAGTTGCTTGGCGGCCGTTGCTTGAACAAAGGCATCTTCAAGCTTTTGATATAAAGGCGTGAAGTCATCAGTCGCTTCAGCTAATGTCGACTGCTTTAACTGACGACTTAATGGTAGTTTTACCGTGACATAGCACAATGAGCCGTGGCCTTCAGGCAAAGGGCAACTTCTTGCACTGTACCTATTGCTAATAGATCGCAATTTGTAACCATAGGTCGCCTTATTACCTTTCGCCGCTGCAAACAGATCGTAAGACAAATGTTGGTGATCACGAATTTTAATCGTCAGATCTTTCTCTGGTAACAGCGGTGTCAACTTGCCAAGAAAGGATTGAACCTTGATATGGAAGCTCGCTGAGTTTGCTCGAATATCTTCACCCGTCGCCAAGAATACGATGCGGATCTTACGCGCCTTGTAATCATCTTGGCTGTGCAAGCTTTGGGCTTCATGGTATTCCGGGTTATAGAAAAAGACAATCTGTTCCGCGGTAGGGAAACAATAGGCTTCAGTATGAAAACGGACTACTGGTAACTTATCGTTGGTGATCACATGGACATTGTGTAGCTCAGTCTGATCCGCAAGCTTGAAGATATTGCGGCTTAGCGTTTGATAGCAGGTTTTGTAATCTGGGAAATGGGCCAGCAACGCATCGGTGACTTTAATTTCTGCGGTGATGTACTGATTACTTCTAACGTCCTTGGGAATGTACACTTTTTGCTGATGGCTAAGGGACATAAATACTCCTTGAGATAAGTTAACCATGCATAATTCGATGCTAATGGTAGCGTTAAACGATATTAAGAATGCTGCGGTAGACCACACTTTACCTAGTAGCAACACAATACGCCTCGAATATGATTTAATTCTTAAATTTAGAATACAAATTGCTTACATTTGCCCCGTCGATAAAAACGATAAGCTTCAATTGAACAACTAATGAATGGATCGAGCTGAAGATATGCTCCTGCGGTGATTCAGGAGTGAAAAAGACACGGCACTTAACGTATTAACTAGCTTGAAAATAGGCATTAAGCCTTAGAAAAAATCGGTTTAATACCTTTGATAAAGAATTGATGCACTTCATTTAACGGCTGATTTTTCGGCCAGATAAGGTCATATTGGATCTGCATCTGAGTTTGCATAAACTCAGGAGCCAAAATTTTAATGTCAGCTACAGACGTTTGCTGCGGCGCAAAAAGCATCGCCCAACCTACACCAGCTTGCACCAGTTGCAACGTATTGTGGTAACCATTTACACAGCACACTGAAGGCGACATTTTACTCACTTGATATAAAGAGTCTTGCTTATCCAGTGCGCTACCTAATATTTGTGTATGCGCCATTAAGTCGTCATTAGTGATTTGACGTTTTTTAGCCAGTGGATGCTGCTTACTACACGCTATCACTATGTCGCAATGTCCAATCGCTTGAAACTCGTAAAACTGGCTGTTTCCCTCAAGGCTCGGAGTCAGTGCTAAGTCTACCTCACCCTCGCGCGCGGCCGCAAAAATGTCACTGACACATTGGCAAACGACATTAAAACGCAAATATGGCCACTGTTGTTGTGCCTGTTTAAGGATCTTAGCGATTGGTTGGAAATCAATATTTTCATCAATAGCTAATGTAAAAGTGGCAGGCACTCCCGCAGAAAGCTGGTTGGCATTACGGGTAAAACGCTCAACACTATCCACTACAACCTTGGCGCCATCATAAAGGTTTAAGCCAGCTTCGGTCAGTTGCGGGTATTTACCGTCACGGTCAAATAAGAGCACCCCAAGTTCATCTTCTAAACGCGCAATATTACCGCTAACCGTAGCGAGGTGTTTTCCGATCAATCGACCCGCTGCAGAAAATGAACCGGTATCAGCAGCTGCAATAAAGCATTTGAGTAAATCAGGCTTAATCATGATGTTCCCTCAAACCAACCCTATGGTGAAACCATAGGAAACCTATTAACTAGTATCGAAACAACTATAGATAATAACGATAAATTCAACAACAGCTATTAACCAATTTGAGGAATACCACTATGAAGGTGAACATTAGAGCAGTAGCGATCGCAGTTTCTTTAGCAACAACTATGGGCTTAGCACAAGCTAACAATACTCCGTCAAACCAAGTACCACTAAATATTGATACTTGGCAGCAGCAGCGCCATATCGGCCAAGCACAGATGAAAGATTTTTATCCTAATATGCTGGCAGTGAATGCCCAAGATGTGTTTCAAGTTAACCACCAAAAGCGAGATTATGAGCTGCATGAGATCCCGTCACTCGCTCGCTTATTGAATCATCCAGCCACGGGCTCAGTGGTCATTATGAATAGCGAGGGAGATGTGCTGTTGGAACAATATAGAAACGGCCACGACAGAAGCACCACCTTTTCAGATCAGTCTTCAACTAAATCGATAGGCTATATCCTGCTAAATAAGGCCATTGCAGCGGGCAAAATAAAGCTTACTGACAAAGTAGAACAATATATACCGAGTATAGGCAGTGGTTTTAGAGGTCGAACTGTCGGTGATGTTGCCGCGATGAATGTAAATCACTCAGTGGCTGAGCTAGCAGCTTACACAGGTGATAAAGACGCACTGGCTAATTTTGACAAAGACGAAAGCGTTATAGGTATGCAACGAAATGACGATCGCATGGAATTACGTGAGTGGATCGAGTCAATTACATCAATGGGCGACAGCAATGAATGGCAGGGCGAAATAGCTAACTACGCCACCATTAATACTAGCGTTGTTGGCTGGTTAGTAGAAGCTGCAACCGGCGAGCCTTTAGCTAAACAAGTCCGCGATCTGTTTCATGAAGTTGGCGGAGAAAACACCATGTTCATGGGTACCGATTTTGCTGGCACACCAGTAGTTGGCGCTTCAATGATGTCATCGACCATTGACTTTGCACGTTATGGCCGTTTGCTGATTAGCAATAAAGCTCAAGTAGCAAAAGATATCAAAGATGCTGCAAAAGCCGGTCAGCCTGTTCCGGCGCAGCTGACCCATATAGACAGTCATTACTATAAGTCAGCCATTATGAATGAATATGGTGTAGGTCACAGTGGCTGGGCGGGACAATTAATTTGGGCTGACCCTGAGTCTGGCACCATCATCGCAATCAACAGCATGGTGCAGTCTGAATTGCCCGCACCATACGATCACTTTAACAAAGAATACCAAGCCGCCTTTGATGTCGTTAAACATCTGCGAGCCAAAAAATAACCGTTCTGTCAGCCTAAACAGCATCAGCCGTCACCCAATGAGCGGCTGATTTTAGGCTCCTGGCCACTGCTAAGTGTGGAACAATCAAACGACTTCTCAGCCCAGTTTAGACTTAATAGTATTCTTTAATTGCAGCATAAATGTTTTAAAATGCGGCATAAATTCGACAAAAATTGGGGCTTACGATTCTGTACCAACATTGGCCCCAATAAGCAAAGAGCGACGGCTAACCTAACAGCAAGCGTCTGTTCTATTTCGCTAGTACGCTAAATTATCTACCAGCTGAAACAGGTCTTCCCTATCGTCAAACTCAAGGGCTCTAGCAGTCCTATCAGCCGCTGTAATAATCTCTTCAACCGTTATTCGATAACTATTATTTCTTGCTCATATTCATAGGTTGTATCCTTATAGAGCAAAGCCACTAGCACTACTTTTCTGCAAAACTTTACTTTTTCGCAATTGTTCTTTTAAGAGGGATATCTCCGCTAATAATTGTTGCTCTCTCGCCTGTTAAACTGACAAGTTTAGCCTCAATATGCATCGACATCGGGAACTGGTTATCGGGCTGTTTGATGATAACTTCAGCATAAGTTCGATAACGTTTAGATAGGAAGTAATAGGTGTCGTCCCAATGGCAATCAAAAAAGAAATTGGGTTCACTGAGGTTAATATTCTCCAGTCGATTATTCGAATAGCGCAAGTAACTGTCGGTAGTAATAATACTGCATACATTCTCGCTTGCACCATTACTGAAGTTAAAGCTAAGCGCCGCCTTAGCAGCCAACTTAGTATCATTTCCTCCAAGGTAACGATCCAGCTTAATCGTAATGTTAGCATTATCGGCGATGACGTCAGACATGACAGGCTTAGCAACCAATAACAAAACAGTACAGATAGCGACCGCGATAAGGTTTAGTACAAAACGAGTGAACATACTCCCCTCCTTGTAATAACACTTTGTTTAGTCTACTTCCTCGCCCCGTTTTTGCGTACTTTATTTTATATCTTCAATGATGAGCCTGCGGAAATAGCGCCGTGTTACGCTCTTTCTCTTTCATTACCTTGAAGAGCTGGGATAGATACATCCGTGTATAAAAAAAGCGGATCATTTGATCCGCTTTATTAGCAAGCATTTGAATACTTAGGGATATAGAGCTAAGTAATGCTTACTCATGTAAGTAACAACTCTTACTTGTAGAAGGCTTCAACCGTTCCTTTAACTGTCATCATAAGCGGTTGGCCACGACGGTCTAACGCTTTATGTGATGGCACTTTTACCCAACCTTCACTGATGCAATATTCTTCAACATCAAAACGCTCTTTGTCATTAAGCTTAATACCAATATCGTGCTCAAAAATAGCTTCCACATGGTGCTTGCTACGTGGGTTAACGGATAGGCGATCAGGTAAAGCAGGTTTTGAAGTCGTGTCGGTCATGGTAGTGGCCTGTAGTAAAAAATAAAACAAATCGTGCGCCATTGTAGGCAATAGCATCCTTATGCTCAATAGCGACCGCAATAAATGTGTGTTGTCACCCTACATAATAATTAATATTACTCATTCAACGCTCGTATCAATTTTAGCTATAGAAGCTAACTGTATCTATTAAGCATAATAGTTAAATTAACGCCTTAGCCTGTATTAATACTAATTTCTGCCGCTGTGACTTAGCTAAATTTTGTAGAGAAAATAAGGAGAAAACATAAAAAATATAACTCATTAGCAGCATTCTAGCGCTAGCATCAAGCCTGCACACAGCAACACCCAATGCACTGAGTGGCTGTCGTCACCCGCGCAATACAGCGCGCTGGGGTCTAGTTCCAAATGCACCTCAAGCTTTCACTCTGTTAAACAAGCACTAGATTTGGGAGATGATTCGCACGTTACTCTAAAAGTTAAAATGACTTAAGCTATCGGTGGTTAACCATATAACTTTCAAGATGAGACTGCCGATATTGTTGCTCGGGAAATTGATCGTGAGTGGGCCAGTGTCAAAGTCGATGCAGACCTTATTGGCATCGCTCAGTAATGTTCAACGACAAAGAGATACAGTAAGTCTTAAATAACACGATTTTCTATATACTCCAGTTTTACTATGCCAATCAATTTAGCTAACTTAAAAATCCACTCTGGATCTCCCTATCCTAGCCTTCAATAAGCTAAGTTCTGCAACACTAAGATATCCGCCTGGTACTTAAAATTATCAATGCTGCGAACACAGACTAAGTTTGCTTTTATCGATGCTCCGATCTAACTCTCTTAAAAAGCCCTGAGAATTTAACTGTAGTCCATTTAGCCTTCATGCCTCACTCTCCTACAACCCTATGGATAAACCATAGGAAAGCTATTAACAAGTATTTAAAAACTTATAGATAATAACCTTGTTTTCAACAATCAAGAATATTTAAAACGAGGGTCACATTATGAAAAACTCTATCAAAACACTTACCGTTGCCGTTGCTCTAGCTAGCACTATCGGAACCTTTTCTTTCGCTGCCTCAGCAAAGCAAGCACCTGGGGAAGCGCTAGATTATTACGCACCAGATCGCACCGCACATCAAGTGGGCGCAGAAGTCGTTGACTTGTCAGGAAAAGGGCAAGAAGCACTGGCGCAACATCTAGCAACTCTACACCGCCTAACGCCTGAACAAACCGTATTGGACATTGCAGTAAATGCAGTGGCAAACAACCAAGCCATCGCACCAAAATATGCTGAGTTGATGCAACGCCAAGCCGAAATAAAGGGTGTTAAAGTCCATGAACTTTATGCTGCAATTGCACAAGCTGACTGGGACATTAACAAAAGCTTTGTCACTGCGGGTGATAATTTAACCATGCTGCAAGGTGCCGTAGAGACTATGCGTGGTTGTACCACACTCGCTTTTGCTGAAGCAGGTATCGTTGCACAAAACAATGATATGAACATCAATAACCTTTTAACAGCTGAAACTACAGTAATCAAAACTGACGAGCGTATATTCTTAGCAACCGATGGCGGTCACTTTCAAGGCATGGGTAAACACGTTGCTGCAGTTTTAAACTTTATGGGTGAACCAAGTGCACCGTCAGCCACTGTAGAGACTAAAAATGTGGTCACCCCCGATGCAGTGTTTGCAGCAATCACAGCTTCAAAAAGCGTTGAAGACGCTTTCAATAAACTAAAAGATTACACCACTCCGGTAGCGATTAGCTTCACCATAGCCGACGATAATGGCGACCATGGCGCAATCGAAATGACGACCAACGGTACACGCCTAGTGCGCGGAGAGTCAGGGATAGGTCATGGCAATCATACAGCTGAGATGCGAGCAACATTCTTAGAGGATAAAACCGAACTAGAAGCAAATATGATATTTGCCGATACCTTTGCCCGTGAAGATGCGGCAAATATATTCATCAACTACGCCAAAGAGAGAACGGTGCGCGGAATGCAGTTTATTTTAGAACAAAAACCACTGAACTTAACAAAATATGACTCAGACTTCGTCACTGTCGAGTCGATGGTATTTGATACTAAAGCCGGTTGTGCCTATGTATCAGGCGACAACCCTAAATTTGGCGATTACACCAAGGTTTGTTTCAACTAAAAATTTAAAACCTTAGGTAATACTAGCAATTAGAAAGCGGATCACTATGGTTCGCTTTCTATTGAACAAGGACTTAGTCATCATAAAGGTTGAGCGCGACCAAAATAAAGTACATAGTTAAACAATATATTTACTCTCTAATATTATTCGAGTTGTAGACAAACTAACTATTAACTATATTTCTTCAGCTAAAGCACTTTTAATTTCGTCTATTTCCAAACCGAATATACGTTTATTGCCAATAACAAAAACAGGGTAACCATTTGCTTCTAATTGACTATACATCTGAAATGCAGCGCTGTCTTTTTCTGGATTAAGCTCTTATACTCGATACCTTCCTTAGCAAAGAAATCTCTTGTGCGCTTACACACTGGGCACCAGTCAGTACCGTACATCACCACCTTTTTATCTGTATTTTTAAAATGTTCTCCATAGTCACCAACAAGCACAATTTTGGGCTCATTAAGTTTATTATACCCAAGTACAATCCCATACCCTGCAGATGTTCCCACTATAATAAGCAATGAATAAACAACTATCGCTTTAATTAACCCTTTTACCTTTGAATTCATAGTCGCACTCAGCAATATTAATAATTCAACTTAAAACTACAGCATCAAAAATCAATTCTCAACAACAAAATAAGCCGTTGCAACGAATAGCACTTTATGATGACCTAAATTAAAATCCATTAAGCCTTTATGACTATTGACTGTACTAAACAAAAGCCAGATATTAATGACTTGCCCAAGGATATACAGCGGCAATTGTATACTGTTATTAAATTTAAATGGACACTAAATAATACTAAAGGACTAATTATGAAAACTAAAATACTAATGCTATCTTTCGCTTTATCTCTTGGAATTTCTACGGGCGCTTCTGCTATTTCACCATGTTTAGCTGAATTTATGGCGTGTGTTGAAAGAGATGCTGGTGCAAATGAAAGAGTATGCGAAGCTGAGTTTAAAAAGTGTGCAGGATACTAAATTAATATAAAACATTATATTAATTTATATTAAACACCAAATATAAGTGGAAGGTCAGTTTAACTTCCACTTATCACTAATCACTAAGATGCAACTACAACTGCCTCAATTATAATGAGTAGTGAGAAATTAAAAATATTTTTCAGCTTTATTACTTATATTCACTGATATAGGGTTAAGTGCAGCCTCGACAACTTCATAGTTGTACTTACCAGTTTAGAAATAGCTACTTAATAAGTAACTACTTGCCTAAAAACACCTGCTTAATAATAGTATTAATCATCGCTACCGCTGTGGATTTTTAACATTAACACCTACAACTTAAGCATTTGCTTAACCAAAGTTAATTGTTATTCATCTTCTTGAATTGCATGCTTAGGCGGCGCATTCTCTATTTTCGAGATGATGGTTTTCTCGATAACACCTCTGTAAAACCGCACAGGCTGCTAATTGGCAGCTAGGGCGATAATACTCAAATACCCTTTAATGCACTGGAGTTAACTTATGAGAAATTTACAATTATTTAGCACCGCCTCTGTCGATCATCTATTGTGGTCTAGCAAAACAGAGACCGCTTACTTAGACTCGCCTGCATTAGAGGTTTTTACCGATTTTGATGTCGCTCGTCCAATTGTGGTTGATGCATCAACCAGTGCAGTTGAAACTGGCAAAATTATGGAGAAAACCCATGCCTATATGCGCCTTGTCGTCGACAAGAATGATAAATTTCTGGGCGTAATCACTATGCATGAATTATCGGATCTCAACATGCTACTTACAGCAAAAAACATGAACCATACCATTGAAGAGTTACTCGTTACTGATGTAATGGTAAGCAGAGATGATCTTCAGGCTTTTGATTATGAGCAAATTTCTACGGCAAAAGTCAGTGACATCGTGCGTATATTAAAAGAAAATAGTTTGCACCATATGCTGGTCATCGATCACCAACAACACCATATTCGTGGACTCATTGCAGCCAGTGATTTGGCCCGAAAATTAAGTATGCCAATTGAGATCCATCAGCGCCCTTCATTTAGTCAAATATTTAGCAGTGCACACTAAGATCGGTGCACCGACCATCGCCGACTAACCCATCGAGTAATAAACTGAGACTGGCAAACGGAATAAATAAAGCCTAACCGTTTGCCCTCCTCCCACAGTCAATACGCTCGCAATCCCTACGTCTTGATAGCGAACCAAGCAACTCATCAACTAAAAGCTAATGCTTGCATAAAACAGTATTGGCTGGCCCTTGTCATTTCTAGTCGTGAAACAAATAAAAAAGCTAGCAACTTCTATGGCTTGGAGTTGAAGGCGCAACAAATATTCAGGTCTCCCATCTGTTTTCACTGGCTCCCTTCTCCGGAAATTACAATCTGCACAGCAGATGTAGTATATAAAATAACCAATAATTATAATGTTACAGTTTTATTAAAATCTATTAATAATCATAGTTTTGTCATATCCACTTTATAAATAAATTTTTATCAAAAAATATTCAACATGCGAAATATACAATATCCAGCATACCTCTGCTAATCTTCCGACAACCAGTTGTTAACAAAATGTTAATAGAAAGCCGTTATTCTATTAATACTGCGTTAGGTTATAAAAACTATAAAAACCAATACAAATTAGGAAGTTAATCTTACATGTATAAGGACTATTTAAAATGAACTATAAAAATAGCTCATTAATGCTTGCAGCGTGTTTTACCACACTGTCATTAATAAGCCCTACCGCGCAGGCTACAATCACCGATGGCCCACCTCCACCAATAAAAAATGATGTAGGTATATTAGGCTTGTCAGCAGCGGCAAGCTATTGTGCTAGCTCTGGTGGTGGTAAATATGAATACATTGCCAACGTAAATATTGCCGATCTAGACAACGCGTCAAGCGGCACAGCAGCTTACACAGATTTCTCAGGGCTGACCGCCAACTTAGTACAAGGCAGCAATGCCATTACACTCACACCCGGTTTCGTTGGCAACGCCTACACAGAGCACTTTGCTGTTTATATTGATTTCAATAATGATGGCGATTTTATTGATAGCGGCGAGAAAGTCATGACTGGCAGCGGTAAAGGCGCTGTAACAGGCTCGATTAACGTGCCTGCAAACGTCTCTGGTACTACGCGCATGCGTGTATCGATGAAATATAATCAAGCTGTGGCGAACGCCTGTGAAAACTTTGCCTCTGGCGAAGTTGAAGATTACACCGTTTCTATCGGTGATGGCGGTTCAAATATTTCCCCTACTGCCGTAACTAATGGTCCATACTCTGCGGATATTGGTGCTTCAGTAGCCTTTAGCAGCAATGCCTCTTCGGACAGTGACGGAACTATCTCATCTTGGCTATGGGACTTTGGTGATGGCACGACTAGCACCTCAGCGAACCCAAACCATACTTATAATACAGCTGGCACCTACACTGTATCGCTAACGGTGACAGATAATGGCGGCGCAACAGGTATTTCGACGACAACAGCAAATATCACTGGCGGCTCAACCACACCTCCAGCAGGATACTGTAGCGTTACGGGTGGCGGCAGTTATGAGTGGATTGCAGGTGTTAAAGTGGGTGGCCTTAATAACACCTCTGCACAAGGTAATTACACCGATTACACTTCGCAAACGGCCAAGTTATCAGCAGGCGCAAATACAATCACATTAACTCCAGGTTTTAGCGGTAATGCTTACACCGAACATTGGGGAGTATGGATTGATTTTAACAAAGACGGAGACTTCTTAGATGCCGGCGAGCAAGTCGTGTCTAACCTCAGTGGTAATGCAGCTGTAAATGGTACAATCAACGTACCACAAGGCACTACCGGTACTACCCGCATGCGTGTTGGAATGAAGTATAACCAGGCACTTACTGCGCCTTGTACCAACGTCAGTTCAGGCGAGTTTGAGGATTATACAGTATCGTTTGACGGTACAGTTGTAGATCCTGATCCAGACCCTACACCTGTAGGAAGTTTACCTGATGTTTGTGCCACAGAAGAGCCAACAACAGCAACACAGCTCACCGATGGTGTACCAGTATGTGTGGCAGCAACCAACTATAGACATACATTTGGGATCTCTTTATGGCAAAAGCCTGAAATTACCAGCCTAGCGATTACCACTAAGCATGGTTTAGGTAACTTAACATTAAGGGGCAAAGCAACGGATCAGCCGGTAGCGGGTGACGACAGCATAGTCTCTAAACATGTTGGCAATACAGAGTGTGTCATCATTAATAACCCAGATACAGTGCAAAGTGGCTGGAACTATGTTGAGCTAGCAGGTCTATTTAAAGGCGCAAGTGTGGTTGTTGATTTCAACAAAACGTCTTGCCGCGAAACAGTTGGCGCTCCAGATACGGGTGACGGCAACGATAGCTGGGGACATAATAGTGTTAATCTTATTATCTTCCCATTTGAGTTCCAAGATACTCCATTAGAATTTACTACCGCTAAAATTAATGAGGAAATGGAAAAGGTTAAAGCTTACTTCACTGAGCAATCATACGGAAACTTTAATGTCACTTGGGAAATTAAGCCGCTCAATACGGTACCTGCGCCTAAGTCGCAATACGATAATGATAAGAACTCTTGGAAACCTTATTACCGCTCAGCTATTGAAGCTGCAGGCATAGAACCAGATTTCCCAGATGAAGCAACGCTAATCATGATCACCGCGCCGAAAATTGGCCCTACTGATGCAACTTCAATTAACTCACAAGCAAGCCCACCATTACTTGAGCTTTATACCCATGCAGGCAGTACCATTGCTCACGAAATGGGTCATGCATTTGGTTTACACCATGCACGTTCAGTAGAAGCAGGAAATGCTGTAATTTCAGACTCCGCTACCGTTCGTGACTACGGCAATGTATTCGATCTAATGGGTATGGGTGGCCATGACTTTGAAGAGATGAACTTAATGTATAAGAGCTTCTTCAAAGATTGGATTAACGATACACAAGTACCAGTAGTGACCTCATCGGGCACTTACCGTATCTATGCTTTTGACCACGGTTCAGCCTCTGGCACCAACACACCAGGCATTATCGGTATTCGTCTAAAGTCGGCAGACGATGCACTGACTTACTGGGTTGAATATAGAACCTCGGCCCACGGTGAGGAAGGCACTCCTGCTAATCTTCAAACTCGTACACCACTATTAAGAAACGGTGTTCTAGTCAATGTTCAAGGGTTTAAAGAGGAAACAGATCCAGGCTCTTGGTGGAAGCACATATCTAAATTACTAGACATGACACCAAACTCTAAGAGCAACGCCAACTGGAATCAAGAAGATGAAACTGATGCGCCATTGGTAATTGGTAAGAGCTTTACTGATCCTTCAGGAGCTTTCAAAATTACTCCTACAGCTAAAGGTGGTACAGAGAACACTGCTAGCGCTTGGATTGATGTCGAAGTGGTAAAACTAAAATAGTCATCAAACAGAGAAGTTAATCACCAACCAAAAGGTTGCTGTTAACACTTGTTAGTACTGTAAAGAGCCTAACTATTCAATTTAGGCTCTTTTTTCGGGCTTATACCAATCAGCATAAAGATTAATCGTCAAAAACACTCTAAGTAGATCAACTTCTTATACTGATGGGTACTAATCCTCATAATAAAAATAACAAAAACATTAAGTCGCTAAAAATGTCTTAGAAATTGATAACTTCAGATACAACTGCATAAACACCCACCGTCTTTTCAAACTGAGTTTACCGGTTGGGTTCTTCATCAGATGTTTTAGATAATATTTAAGATATCTTCGTCTGCGAATAAGTTTGTAGTAATCATTCGGGACTTTGCCTGTTAATAAAAAACAACGGATTACCGTTGAAAGGATCCCCATGTGATTTAACGCACGAGGTATTCGATGACCGACCCCGTATAGATAAACATGAGTGATATCGCAAGAAAAACGTTTTACATGGCTCACATCCACTGGATACAAGGGGTCATATATTATCGTCACAGGGCAACAGCAAGTCGTTGCATCATTATAGAAGCCATTATTCCACTCTTCATGCTTAGATGATGAACGACTTTTTGGCTCCCACGGCGCTATTTTGTTGCTAAACGTACTTTGTGGCATTAGTAGCAAACAAGTATCTAGCTTTAAACCATTAGCAAAAAGGGCAGAGGCAAACCCTCCAAGACTAATGCCATAACCGATTTTGGTGCTAAATATATCCAGTGATTCGGCTAGCTCTTTGATGAAATTAACAAACTCTTCCGAGCGATAATAAGTGTTCTCTTTATGGATAAAAGAGATAACGTTGTAGCCTAGTTTCTCTATAAAACCAAATGTAGCAATGGTGTCATTCCACTGTTCAAACTTATCAGTACTTATGCCACTACTCATAGCTTCAAACGTAATAATAAGCGGCTTATTGGGATCTACAATGTGATATTGCATGAGAACAGAGTCACATACAGACTGTGTTATTTTTTTTCTAAAAATCAGATTGTTGGACAAGCTCACACTCATAATCTTAACGACTGATAACGAGGGTTCATCCTGAATCCCTTACTAAATTTATCGATTAAATATTAAGGTAAAATTAAGATTTCGATAATTTCGCGGAGTATAAAACCAGCCCTCATGCCAGTTCAACACACAGCAATGTACAAGCCTTTCTTTTGTGAAGCAGGTCACAACCTTAAAGGCTTAATAGGGCCGAGAAGAGTACTTAGCTGGATAGAGATAGCGCTTGATCTATTCTCTACCAGCACAATCGGTAGATAACTATTTATCTAACATCCAAACGACTCCTTCAGTAACACTAACAAGCCCTAGCCCAACGTGAGTGTTCACTCGATATACATTGATTAACTAAAGTAGCTTGGCTTTAGGTTGCTTTATCATTGTTCACCATAGAGAATAGCAAGTAGATTGAGTAGTTTATTCAGTAGTATAGATATAGGAGTGCTTGATAGATGATGACAAAATGGGCGACACGATTTTTACAAATGGCCGAACTCGTTGCATCTTGGAGTAAGGATCCCTCTACTCAAGTGGGCGCAGTGATCACTGAGAATAACCGCATTGTGTCTTTAGGTTTTAATGGTTACCCACATGGGGTTTCCGATAGCGCCGAAACCGACAACCGCGAGATGAAACTGCTCAAAACGCTGCATGCAGAAGAGAACGCCATACTCTATGCCAAACGCGATCTTAGTGGTTGTGAGATCTGGGTGACCCACTTCCCCTGCCCTAACTGCGCAGCCAAGATCATCCAAACAGGATTAAGCACTGTGCACAGTCCTCAACCAAGCCAAGACTTCCTGTCTCGCTGGGGTGAAAAGATTAAGATAAGCCAAGATATGTTTGACCAAGCTGGCGTAACCGTTGACTGGATGCAGGTAGATAAAGAATAAGTAAAATGACATTA
Organism: Shewanella piezotolerans WP3; assembly: GCF_000014885.1. NCBI lineage: Bacteria > Pseudomonadati > Pseudomonadota > Gammaproteobacteria > Alteromonadales > Shewanellaceae > Shewanella > Shewanella piezotolerans. The sequence goes on along the minus strand of NC_011566.1, from coordinate 959,028 downwards.
TTGACTTAGAGATAAAAAAGGCCACATCTGTGGCCTTTTTTACTCATTAGCAATTAAAACGTGTAAGCAACACTCACTCTTATGTCACGACCTGCCGCCGCCACACCATCGCCCATATAAGGCTTATAGTACTGGTTGGTTATGTTTTTTACCGTTAAGTAGGCTTCCCAATTATCTAACGCACCAGACTCTCCGCTAAAGGCAATATAGAGATCCTGTACAAAATAAGCATCTGTCGGTTGATCCGTTCTGAAGCTACTTTCAGTCGGCATTTCATCTTCCGATTTACTGTCATACCACTTACCCCGCCAAGCAAACATTAAGTCGTTTGTTAGGTAATAGCCAAGTTTTAAACCGATATTCGTTGGGGCGAGATCTGCTAGATATTCATCTTCGCCAGTTGAGTCTTTCAAGCTACCATCATGTTTACCCGTTATGTAGGAGGCATCCAAATCAGCAAACAGGTTTTGATACCGGTAGTTAACGACTAAATCAGCCCCCTGATTATAATAACCCTCAAGGTTAGTATTATAACCTTGTGCTTGCTCTACTGAGTTTACACCAGAGCGTTTCGCGACATCATTTTCACCTTTGTGGTAATAGAGGGTAAGCTGGGTAGACAAGGTGTCGTTATCCGCCAATAAGCCACTATTTAACTGCGTAAGCCCCAGTTTATAAGCATGTAATCGTTCAGCCTCAAGATCACGGCTTGAGGTGATAGCCTTGCTCGCTTTAGCGTATTGTACAGTGTAGATATCGTCGATAACCGGAGCTTGTAACGTATAGGCGTAGTCAAAATAAAACTGCGTCTGTTGACTCAACTCATAGTGGACTCCTAAGCGGGGGGAAACGCCAGAGTGTGACACTGCGCTATAATCATGACCCGCTGAGAGATCGTTATAATCTGCGGCCAAGTTGCCCTTGCCTTCACTGCGGATGTAGTCATATCTAATTGAAGGTTTTACTGCAAGCTGATCATTAATCCGGTAATTAAACTCGGCATAAGCACTAGACGTTTGCTGCTTGCCACTGGGTTGATAATAAGGCGTATACAACCCAAAATTCTTGGCTTCTTTCTTTTCATAAGTTTTGTTGTACACCAATGAGTCGCGGTCTGAACTTAGGTATTGAAGTCCTAACAGCAGACTATTATCGCCAAACCAACTGGTATTATTAATATCAACAAATGAACGTTTGTAATCAAGCCAAGATTCATGACCAAAATTGCCCACAGAGACGTACATTTTTTCCCATGCGATATCAGGGCGTACCCAATGTCGCTGGTTATCACTGGTTGACACGACTAGCTGAGTATCTATCCAGTCATTATTTGGTGTATAGCGGTAATTTAATGAGTAGTTGGTGTCTTTATAGGTATTATGAGCCGTCGTTGCAAACAGCGCAGTTTCATAGTCCCCGTACTTTTTAATGTTGTAATCACTAATCGTGGGCATTTGACCACGGCGGTTTGCCCAAGGTTTTTGTCCTTCATCTTTATAATCAGTCATCGACAGTGACATCAAATGGTCGCCATAGTCGAAGTCAATTTTTGCTAATAAGCTGTTTTGACGGTAGCCAGAGTAGCGCAGTTTAGCTTCATCACCAGTATCAAGTTCAGGAGGCTGCCCCTCTTCAGCGACATTGTCTCCCCAAATACCATTGCCCAGCGTTGTATCATTTGCATCTCGATAGGTGTAATTCACAATGGCAGATAGGTGACGATTAAATTGCCCATATACACTGATTAAGCTGCGTTTCTCGTCATTGTTGTCGCTGTAGCCCCCTTTAAGACGAGCGCCAAAATGCTCTCCAGCATCTAAAAAGTCTTCAGCGCTTTTGCTAGTAACATACATGGAACCACCAAAACCACCATTACCAGAGCGAACATCATGCGCACCTTTTATCACCTGAACCTGTTTGATCAAGTCAGGATCAACAAAAAACGAACCATAACGATATTGCTCAAAACCTAGAGGAGCATTGTCTAAGTACAGATTAAGGTCTTCTTCATCACCAAAACCCCACACATTAATGCGCTCCCCGCCCACACGCGTCCCGCCATCAATATTGACACCGGGGAGTTGGTCAACCAGCTCTGCAAACTGCGTTGATTGCTGCTCCTCGACCTCTTTCATGGTCATAACCGCTGTGCCCGGTGGCGCCAGTTTTAACCCTCGTCGATAAGCTCTTCCAGTGACTTCAATAACCTCCATCGCTGCAACTTTAGGTGCGCCGAGTACCTTGTTTGTCGCATCAATTTTGGCTGTTTGTGTGTTAGAGGTTGAGTCCATTGCCGAAACTTCGGTTTGTGCATAAACATGTGACTGAATCGATAGAGCAAGAAAAGATAATGAAAACAGCTTAATAGAACGTGATAACACCAGAGTATTCTCATAGATAAGAAAAGATGGCGGCGAGTATAAAGAAAAAACAACTGAATGATAATGATTATCACTTACAATTTACATATGAAGATCTAATGTTATAAAAACATCTGACTAATGCTCTAAAATTCACATCAAGCATACAAAGTTCAAGTATGCAAAGCGGCTATCGTGGTCGACGCCATTGCCGTTCAATCACCATAAAATAGTATTGACACTAAAATCTGAAGACAGAGTCAGCTGTTTCGAAATAACAAACAACCCTGCCTCTAATACCAATCAGTATAAGAAGTTGATCTACTCTCGCTGAGCGATCAAATCTTTATACTGATTGGTATAATTACTCTCTGTTTTTTAATTTGCGCTTACCATGGCAATACTTGACCGTTTGAGTGCCTAAAGACACCAGATTGGCTCATATCAAGCTGCTCGATTAAACCGACAATGCGGCTAGCGGATTCATTAGCAGAGATATCTCCACCATGATTGACCATATCAGTTTGCACATAACCCGGATGATAGATGCCAACCGTAACCTCTTGGGCAGCTAAGTCATGACTTAATGACATAGAAGCGGCATTGAGTGCAGCTTTCGACATACGGTAACCGTAACGTCCTCCAGAAGTGTTATCTTCAATCGAGCCCATTCTAGAGGTGATCATCGCCACTTTTGCACCACTAGACAGTTGGTTTTTTAACGCTGCAACGACTCGTAATGGCGCCACTGCATTAACTTCAAACTGAGCACGAATAGTATCAAGGTTGAGATTAGTTAAGCTCTCATCGCGCAATATACCAGCATTGCAGATCAATAGATCGATGCTGGTATTCGCTAAAGCTTGCTTCATGTTAGCAATCCCCGCGTCCGTCGCCACATCAATATCGGTCACTACGTTAACGTTTAATGCAGCTAACTCAGCAGATGAGTGGCGACATAAAGCGAAAACATTTTGACCTTGAGCACAATAAAGAGTGGCTAGCGCCAAACCAATACCACGATTAGCACCTGTAATAACGACTGCTTGAGACATATCTACTCCAAATTTGAGAAATCACTAAACGGAAAACACCGCGAAATTAACACTAATGAGCATTACATATTCGCGCACGGTAAGGTACACAGGCCGAGGCTAGCATTGATCGTTTGATCGCCCAACGCCCTATCACGTAATAACTTTAATTCACCTTGAATACTGGGTTGCGGTAAACGTTCTGGCACTTGGAGTCTCCATTCACCGCTGTCATCTTGACTGCCAAATTGAAATTTAAAAGCCAGATTGCCAAACATGCCTAAGCGTAGATCAGTCACAATCAATTGCTTATTTAGTTGCTCATAACGGACAAAATCACCGGTGAAATCGCGCAATGCCACCAGCTGCTCAGGCTGAGTGACTAACGGCCATTCGCCGCGAGATTGAGAGATAAATTCAATATCAGGATGACTATCGAGCACCGATGCTAAGCCTTCCCAATAATGCTCTCCATCTAATGCAACAACACGCCAAAGCAAGGTGTTAAACGGTGTGGGCGCAATAAACACCTTTTCGGTACTGAATCCACGCAGCTTGAGACTTGCATATGCTCTTTCTTCTACTATCTGCTTAGCGATTAAACTCCAACTTAAATAAGCGCTGGAAGCCACAAGCGCTATCAAACAATAACGACTGAGTGACGCTTTGCGAGCCCACCCAATGGCTATTGCGATAAGTAAAGGCAAGGTATAGAGCGGGTCAATAATAAAGACACTCGATAAAGAGTAGTAGCCGTGGAGCGGCCATAATAACTGAGTGCCGTAACTGGTAAAGGTATCCAACAAAGGATGCGTGACTAAACAAAGAAGGACCAGCAACCACAATCGAGAAAAGGACCAGTCAGGGAGAGGTTTAAAGCGTTGGAACAGGCCAGTAACAAGTAAGGAAAACGGCAGTAAGATCAATATTGAGTGACTAAAGCCACGGTGCTTTACCGTATTGCTGATATCATCGCCATAATCGATAAAGACATCCAAGTCAGGCAAAGTGCCGAGCAAAGCACCTGCTAATAACACCTTGGCATTACAACGCCTGCCTGCAATTGCACCTGCAACTGTTGCGCCTAAAGCCGCTTGAGTAATCGAGTCCACAAAACCTCTCTGAAGTTAGTTCAGTTAGCGGTCAAGCCACCAACAATGAGTGCGCTACAGACTAACCTTATAATACTTTGATTAACAACCGTGATATTGACTCAAAACATTTCTTGTAGAGCCCTCAACTGCAATTAATTAACTTTTAAGCCTAAAACTTGCCATAGCAAAACAAGGTATTTATCGCCGTTCTACCTGTAGATTCATGATTCAGTGGGAGTTAAAGGATGTTAATCACGGCATTGATTACCACTAATGGTCACCCCCTTGGTAAAATCAATAACACCGAGTAAAGCCCATCGCCGCAGCTCCCCCATAAAAAACCAGAGGCTTAGCAAAGTTAAGCAAATAACCAAAGTGGCATACTGATTTCAACATGATAAAAAATTATCTTATTGAGCCTTAACAATCGTCGCGATTTAGGACACAATGGAACCTAATATCCATCTAGACGGCTAAACATGAAAAAATCATTGAAACAGCGTTCGTCCGATCATCACCGTGGGATCTACTTTATTGGTACAACCCCACCTAAAATTGATACAGATTTTGAATCGGTCAGTACCATTGCAGATAAGTTGTTAGCCCGTCTTGATGAGATAAGTTTCGATGGTTTAATTATTTACGATATTCAAGATGAAACTAGCCGAATTGATACACCTAGGCCTTTTCCGTTTAAAGCCACATATGACTCAGGCACCTACGCGCAGCTGCTTAATCAAAAGTCCGCCAAGCCTGTTATCGCCTATAAGAGCGTCGCAGGCCTTGATGAGCAGAGCTTTAATGAATGGTTATCTCGTGCTTGGTATCAAAATAATGTAAGAGATTTAGTATTAGTCGGTTCGCCATCGACTCAAGCAACAAGTTCATTGCCTTTAAATGACGCTTACCGTGTGTTAGCCGAGCACTCTAGAGAGTTCTACCTTGGTGGAGTGGCAATTGCAGAGCGTCATTTAAGTAAAAAAAATGAACATATTCGCCTATTAGGTAAGTCCACTTTAGGCTGTGAGTACTACATCACCCAGGCGGTGTATAACGCCCAAGCAACTATCGATATGTTAACCAGCTACGCTGAGGAATGTGCGCTTAATAATATAAAGCCAAATCGGGTAATTCTGACATTTTCCCCCTGTGGTAGCGCTAAAACCTTAGAATTTATCAACTGGTTAGGTGTATCAGTTCCTGAAGCCACTCGCGAGCGTATTTTGTCGGCCGACGATCCTCTGTATGAATCAATTAAAGTTAACCACAGTAACCTACTGAAGATTTTGGCGGCGGTACTACCACTTAATATCCCATTAGGACTAAATATTGAAAGTTTAACCAATCGAAAAACTGAAATTGATGCCTCTATTTTAATGTACAAGCTACTTAAGGGCACAATGAATCAAGCTTTAGCTCAAAATCAAATTGATCAATTTGTGCTGAACAGATAACGACTGCAGTAAAGACAAAGCCCCGCGGTGTTCATAAACCCGTGGGGCATAATACTCTCCGATTTCAATCACATCTTAAGCTTGCCCGAAGGGACACGAACATAGTGTTATACCAATCTGTATAAAGATTTGATCGCTCAGCGAGAGTTTAGCGACTTTGAGGTAAGGTCATTATATGCTCCTGCATTAATGACATTCACCACATCCATGTGGTTAGCAATGAATGAAGAGCATAGTTATTCTACGTTCAAATTCATTAACGCAGCATCAAAGCCGCTAAAACTCGCCTTTAGGAGTGTTTTTGGCTTGCTACTTCTGCGTTGAATAAACTCATAAGGGAATAACCATTATGTCATTACTCACTTTGAATTAGCCGGCCTTGAATTAGCGTGCCAAAAACGCTCTGAGTAGATCAACTTCTTATACTGATTGGTATTACTGATTGCAGTCTCTTATCAATTCTTTAACCAGTTAATTAATCGTTAAGTTACGGTACAGCATTCTGCAGCTATATTCATTATCGAATTAGGATGATTAAGCAGAGGCGACAGATGAAAAATTTAACCAATATGTTAGCTACAGCAGTGAAAACAGTAACGGCTATTGCACTGACTTTATTTGTCTCAATTGGCGGCGTTCATGCCTCACCCAATACTGCGGTAACGGCTGACTTAGTCAAATCCAAAACTGATCAGAATTTGTTAGTTTGCCAATACCAGACTGTATCAGGTAGCCACTTCCAGGTGTTTGACAAGGCCTTAGACAATGAAAGCCGTTGCCCAACTAGCATGCAAGTCGCCCACGAGACTATGCTAACTGATGCAGAACAAGCCCAGATCAAACAGATGCTTTCGCTGAAGAATTAATGATTACTCAAGCGAGCCAAATTGCAACTAAAGCGCAGCACTAGCTACGCTTTCTTGTGGCTGCAATTAACACATTGAGTTAATGCTGGCAGTCTATTCTATTTATTTATGATGTTTAAATTATCCATACAAAAAGGGAACGGCTTTAACCGTTCCCTTTTTGTATCTAGACTTATTCAAACAAGCCTATTCAAATAAAGACAACATAACCCTTTAACAAAAAACTAAGTAAACAACTTATACCAATTACATTAAAAGTTTGACCATTCAGCGGGAATTCAAAACGCTGCAGGCAAGTAGTGGAATTTGAGCTAATAGTTATTATCGGCTCTGGCATCCTGCTTCGCTCTCGATAATTGCTCCTGCATTATTCTACCTTCGACCATCCTTGGTCTCGTACCTCCTAAATCTGACCGCCAAGGAGGGCCGGAATGTCTTATTTTGTATGGAACAAAATAGACCATTTAGTCGTATATCCAAATCCCATAGCGAAGCATACAGCGTTTTGCCAATTTTGTTTAACCTCAGCCGCACTACGTGAGCCCCTCAGTCTTTCCACTTCTGCTTTGCATTGGCTTAAAAGGGAATAACCATTTCTTTACCAATGCGCTTTGAATTGAAAAGGCTGAGGGGCTCTGAACTGCTCAAATACTTAATGCAATTGGTATTAAGCACTTATTGCTGTTGCGAACTTAGCTCAAGGGTTGATTCAACCGCAGCAGCAATATCAGTTTCAGTAAACAACAGTGGACGGAACTGCTTGCTGGTTGAATATAGCGCACTTTGGTCATTAAACTGTGGGCTCGTAATATTGCTCGATTGCGAATATGTCAGTATGCCTTTAGCCACTGGGCCTTGGTCAGTAAAGCTCACCGCCATCATCCAGCTTGAACCATAACGGATCCCATAACCTTGCTCTGATAAACCTGATGCTAATGGATCACCTGTTACAGCGTCCATTACAGCAGCATAACTGTGTTGTGGCACTAGGGTATCATCGCCCGATAAGCGGGTTGAGAATACGTTAAAGCCCCCCTCGGCATTATGCGTTCCAGGCCAAGGTAACTTAGTCCCAGAAGGTGTTCCATCTGGCAGAGACTTTTCAACAAACTGTACAGTGCCCATTGCGGCTGCAACATCAAAGCCTGCGGCTTCTACATTCAGTGCCGCTTTGGCTAATGCCACTAGCGCACTGCCATCTGTGGTTAAAGTATTTGGCGTTGTTGCAGCATTTTCATAATCAAATGGCACAGTCAGCATAGTTGCTTGATCAAATTGATGAGCAAATTCACGTACCAGTGCCCCGCCAATACTGTCGTTGTCCTGTTTACCATTCCACTGTTTAAGGGCGGCGCAAGCAGCTGAGATATCTTTCGACTGCGTTGCACTTACCATAACAGGACTATCGCCTTGCGCTTCACACTGGCCGATTAAATCGCTCAGCACCAAACTGTTTAGGTATACATCATTACCCAAAACTGCGGCTTCTAACTCATCAATCGTAAACTTGCCATCATCGCCTGCCGCTTCACTCATGAGCTTAAGTGCCATACGTGTGCGCAGTGATTGCTGACCTCGCTCAGGACCATACATAGCGGAGTAACCTTCAAGCGGTGCTTCGAGGTTGGTTGACCAAAATGAATTATTAGAGTTTTGCACAAAGTCACTACGTTCAAGCTTAGGTGCGTACTCATAGGCCATTGGTTTATCAAAGGCAAACATGCTGGTATTACCCGGTAAAATGGTAAAGCCCGCTTGCTGGCGCGCTGCAATGATATCTGGGTTCGATTTTAGTAGACTAATAGCGATGCCAGATAAGCCTGGTACCGTTGAGTCGTCGATGTAGAAGGTATTCCCCTCTTTATCGGCATACATGGTGTTATTAAAAATTACGCCATCGAAGTCTTTAAAGGCTTGTTTGAACTCCGCTTTGTTGCTGGCCCGGTTCATGGCTAGCCAATGATCGACAGGATCTTTGTTAGCCATATTGGCATCTTGCAACATAAAAGCTTGGCCATCATCCCAACCAAATGGTGCTTGCGTGGCTGGCGCTTCAGCAATTGGGCCTTTTGGCGTAGTGTAGATATCTTTTTCCGCCACTAGCATGCCTGCTGGACCGCCGTTGACAAAAATTTGCACCGTCTCTTTGGTGATAGGCATGGTTTCACCGTCAAACAGGTACTGCATGCGATCGCCACTCACGAGTTCTAGATTGTAAAGCACAAAATGCTCAGCTGTAGAGAAGGTATGCGTCCAAGCGACATCTTTGTTAAAGCCAATATTAATTGTTGCAGGCATGCCCACTAATGAGCCACCCATGACGTCAATATGTCCTGGGATCGTTAAGTGCGACTGCCAGAACCGTAAGTTACCCGTATGTGGAAAGTGTGGATTACCCAGCAGCATTCCTTTACCGTTTGCCGTCTTGTCTTTACCTAAACCCCAGCCATTTGAACCCAAATCTCTAGGGTTAGTTTCTGGTGTCGTTATTCTGTTTTGGTAAGCGACAAATTTACTATTCACATCTTGAATGAAGGCTGTTTGCGCTTGCGTTGGCGCAGGGCCAACGATACGCGGTAAGTATTCTTGTCCATCTCCTGGGTTGGCGTAAAAAATTAAATCAAGGAAGTTAGCCGCACCAGGAAGTAATGCAATCGAAAATAAGTAATTGGCAACGTCTACGCCATCAATAGGTTTAACCCAAGGTTGACCTGCACAAAAGGGTTCTGCTGTTTGGGTACCCGCTTCAACATCGGCTAAGAACTGGTTATAACCAGCACTAAAACCTTGCATTAACGCGCGAGAGTTATAGCTAAAATTAGGGTATTCGGTTTCAGCTTTCTGACGAATTTTTAGTGCTTTGTAGGCAAAGTCAGAAATTAAGTTACCGTTGTCTTCGGTCGTCGGTAAACCAGTAGTAAAATCAAGCGAAGCATGAGGACCAAAATACATTGAGCGCTCTGAATTGGCTTTAATAAAACCATCGGCGAGCACACATAGGTTGTCTTGTGCTTGGGCATAGCCACTGCCAAAACCTAAGCTTTCAAGGTTATCGGCTTTAATATGTGGCACCCCATAAGTGGTGCGGCGAATTTGCGCTTTAAGCTGACCTTCTGGGGCAAAAGCTTGTAGCGGTGGGACCACTTCTGCAGTGGGGTCAGGGACAAACAGCGAGTCACTTTTATCTGTTTCGTCATAACCACAACCGCTTAGAGCAACGGTTGATGCCATTCCCAATGCTAGCACTAACTTATTTAGACGCATTAAAATATCCTTTTATTGTGTTGATCCGTCAGTCATAGCTGCTGGATGCTTTTATTATTCCGGATGTCTAATTTTTGATTTTAAATAACAACTTAACGATAAAGCCGCCCAAATATTTTCACCAAATACGACAAAGACACAGCAGCCATTTAAGCAATCATTTAAACGTTTGTATACATTTGATTAACACTTGCTAACACTTAATATTGCTAGCCATCTTTAAGCGGATTTACACAGAAATTGGATTCGATTTAAGTAAGCAATTAATGATTGATATCTATAATTGATTCTGAAGAATTGCTTGCTCTTTCAGTTATCCATATTGAAACTTAAGCGCAGCATGAGCCCGAAGATAACCAAATAATAAAGTTTTACTCAGCCGCCAACTCATCCACATATTCTTTTATTTATTGATTTTTAACAAAGCTAACCACTATAGTAACCCTAAATGTAACCGCTTTCATTTTATGAGTGAAAAATATGAAATTGCTCTTCGTTTTGCTTTTTACCCTGCTTCCCTTGAGTGCTTGTCAAACCTCAAGCCAGCTTGCTTCAAGTACAAAGGATGCCCACACTACCGGCAAATTGGCTGCTCCCGCGCCTAAGAGCTTGAAGATCTCCAGAGATAGCTATGGAGATAAGCTTTATGGTTTTTGGCTAGGGCAATCTATTGCTAACTGGACAGGTCTGGTGACAGAAATGGACAAAATTGGTGATATAGGTGAAACCAAAACCGGGGACTTTTATACCAGAGAAGATTGGGGAAAACCTGACCAGCCAAGTATTTGGGGACAAGGGGTTCCTAGCGACTTATCAGACACTATCGACTTTGTTTTCCGAGAGCCTGGTGAAGTATGGGGATCTGATGACGATACTGATATTGAGTATATGTACCAGCACCTATTAGTCACTCATAACACCAGCATATTGACTGCTGAACAGATCCGTGAAGGCTGGTTAAAACATATAAAAAAAGATGAAGAGAATTACCTATGGGTGTCAAACCAACGCGCCTTTGATTTAATGGCACAAGGCATGTTGCCACCAGCAACGGGAGCACCGAGTAACAACGAACACTTTGACATGATAGACGCACAGCTAACCACTGAGATATTTGGGCTATTCGCCCCAGGTAGACCAGACATAGCACTGAAAATGGCTGAGCTGCCAATACAAACGACAGCAAGAAAGGATTCCGAGTACATAGCTAAATTTTATGTGGTTATGCACTCACTTGCATCAGCTGCAGATAAAAATTTGCCGATAAAAGAGCAATTATCTTGGATGGCAACTGAGGCTCGCCAAGTATTGCCTGATACTACCTACGCAGCAGCTATGTATGATTACGTCACACAATTACATGACTCAGGCATACCGTGGGAACAAGCAAGGGATTTGATATACCAGCGATACCAAATAAATCAAGAAGATGGTTATGATATATCCTCCAAACAGCTTTACTGTAATGGCTGTTTTGCAGCAGGCATTAACTTTGCTGCCAGTATCATCAGTTTGCATTATGGTGAAGGCGATATAAAACAGACGATTAAAATTGGCTCATTAGCTGGTTGGGACTCAGATAACCCAACCGCAACATGGGGCGGACTCATCGGCTTTATGATAGGCAAGCAAGGGATAGAAAAAGCGTTCGATAGAAAGTTTGCCTATCAGTTTAATATTCACCGAACTCGGCAAAACTTTCCAAATGACGGCATTGATACCTTTGAGAATATGGCTAAATCAGGCCTAAAAGTTATCGATAATGTTGTTATTGAATTGATGAATGGCTCCATTGACAACAATATATGGATTATTCCGAACACTAAAAATAGGCCATTGTCACCATGATAAATCATCTAGGGCGAAGCATAACCAGCTCTTACCTAAGCAACACCTAAAGATTAAAAAAAGTGGAAGCAGCACCTAACAAAACCACACATAAAGATAAATTAAATCAAGAGATTGATAAAATAGTGAGAAGCAACAATGGCGTTGGGCGATCAAGTTTGTCGCCCAACGAAATTAACTCGAGCAAATGCCATCAATGCTAAGGGTTGTTTGTGCTTACGACTTTCCTCACCTACACTCAAAATCATCAACACTGAGCATTAGACACTATACGCAGCTATGCTTAACAGGCTGCGATGACATGCCGCGCAGTGGCTAACACGCTTAGCCCCCTCAATAACGAGACAGATTGATAAAGTGGGAAGCAAACATGGATATGAAACGCTGGATTTCAATCATTATGCTTCTTATTTTCTCTGCGACTATCGTTCACTTTTCTCCTCCTAGCACTACTCAAGAAAGCTCAAGTGTGGTTTCAGTATTACCTCCAGCGATTGCAATTGCAGCAGCCTTTATTCTTCGGCAAGTTATTATTTCTTTGTTTTTAGGTATTTGGTTTGGCGCATGGGTAATTGCAGGCAAAGATTTAAGCTCACTTTTTATCGGCTTAATCGACGTCCCACAAAAGTATGTCCTTAATGTCATGCAAGATACTGGTCATATATCAATAATCTTAATTACGTTATTTATTGGCGGAATGGTTGGAGTGATTTCAAGCAACGGCGGCTTAATAGGTCTGGTTGAACATATAAAAAAATGGGCCGATAACCGCAGGAGTGTGCAGCTAAGCACCGTTTTTATGGGCTTTATTATTTTCTTTGATGACTATGCTAATTCGCTAATTGTTGGCAATACCATGCGCCCATTAACCGACAAAATGAAAGTATCACGAGCAAAGCTAGCGTATTTAGTGGACGCTACCGCAGCTCCCTTAGCATCGATTGCGCTAGTGTCAATTTGGATTGGATATGAAGTGGGGCTGATTGGAGATGCTATTAATAGCATTGATGCTTTAAACGAACCCTATATTATTTTTCTTAACTCCATTGCCTACAGTTTTTACCCCATTTTGACATTACTATTTGTCGTTTTTATCGCATACACAGGTAAAGACTTTGGCCCAATGTTAGCCGCTGAAAAAAGAGCTGTTTCAGGCGAGAATGCAACAGATACAAGTGAGGTATTTGCAACCGAAACTCAGCCTCTGCAATCTAGTTCCTTAAATGCACTGCTTCCCATTTTCATCTTAATTTGTACGGTTATATTAGGTATTTGTTTAACTGGCAAAGGAGAGACTATTACAGAAATACTCGCCAGTGCGGATTCATTAACAGCCTTATTACTCGGTGGTTTTCTGGCTTCAATGGCAGCCATTATAATGACGGTCTGCCAGAGCATTCAATCGTTAGAAAACACTATAAATGCTTGGGTAAGTGGATTAAGCCGAGTGATCTCAGCACTTGTAATACTGGTATTAAGCTGGACACTGGCAGAAATTACCGAAGCACTGCATACAGCCCACTACCTGACAGGGGTAATTGGTGATGGGATCTACCCCGCTATATTCCCAGCCATTATTTTTATCTTGGCTGGCGTGATTTCCCTAGGAACAGGAACCAGTTGGGGCACGATGGGAATATTGATGCCCTTGGTTGTGCCTGTCAGCTGGAGTTTAGTGTCTACCAGCAATGGCACGGTTAACCCTTCTGATATGCACATCATATACTCTTCAATCTCTTGCGTATTGGCGGGCGCGGTATGGGGAGATCATTGCTCGCCGATCTCAGATACTACCATTTTGTCATCTATGGCTTCTCAGTGTAACCACATTGATCACGTCAGAACACAGATGCCCTATGCACTAGTTGTTGGAGCTGTTGCACTTTTGGCAAGTATAGCCTCTGGGTTTGGACTACCATGGTGGGTCGCGCTTATCGTTGCAGTAGTGTTGTTATGGTTTGGGCTAAACCAATTTGGTCAATCTTGCCAAGCATCACCAACAAGGACGCAAACATCGTCCCTCGATATTATTTGATCTAACGGCCAACACATATTTTTTATATTAGAGTTCATTACTCTTACGCTTTCATACTCGTTTTACAACAATCAGTCGAACGCCCCCATCACTAATGACTGCCGTCGTCGCAAACCCATAGTCGAGTCGAAATGCTTTTGTACGATGTCATTAATATCTGTATTGGTTGCCTTTATAACTGATACGGTTATACCAATTGCATTAAAAGTTTGACCATTCAGCAGGAATTCAAAACGTTGTAGGAAAGCAGTGGGATTTGAGCTAATAGTTATTCTCGGCTCTGGCATCCTGCTTCGCTCTCGATAATTGCTCCTGCATTATTCTACCTTCGACCATCCTTGGTCTCGTACCTCCTAAATCTGACCGCCAAGGAGGGCCGGAATGTTTTATTTTGTATGGAACAAAATAGACCATTTAGTCGTATATCCAAATCCCATAGCGAAGCATACAGCGTTTGCCAATTTGTTTAACCTCAGCCGCACTACGTGAGCCCTTCAGTCTTTCCACTTCTGCTTTGCATTGGCTTAAAAGGGAATAACCATTTCTTTACCAATGCGCTTTGAATTGAAAAGGCTGAGGGGCTCTGAAATGGTCAAATACTTAATGCAATTGGTATTACTTTCCGATGAAGAAGCCCAGATTAAATAGGCTCTCTCGCTGAAGCGTAACTAACAAGTGGAACTGAGTAACTAAATTTTTAGGCTAAGCCAACGAACTAAGTACGCCTGCTCTGGCTTACCTTTCAATTACCCCTAAAAATCCGACAATAGTGCTACCTAAAATAATAAATTTAGAAATTAGATAGAATGCTAACAAGTAAAAAATAAGACCAGAAAAACCAGCTCCCCGCATAATCAACAAAAACAAAACTTATTATGTTCAACTTCGTTTGGAGCCAATAATATAACAACAGCAAGCTAAATATAGTTAATCAAAAACGCTTCTTGTAATACCTAGTCATTATTGAGTAATTCCCTCTTAGTGAAATAAATTACTAACCAATATACAGTTTTAGCCGGCGCCAAAGCTTAAAATAACCTTAAATATAACCACAAACGAGCTTAACTTAACATAAATCGAAACTTAACCATTTCAGAAACAGCATCAGAAAAATGTAAATAGCAAGCAAAAAAGCAAGTAAACACAACAGCCTACCTAAACACCTCGTAATTCCCGATGAGTCATTCAACAATAACCGAGTTTACACAAAATAGCGATTTGCTCTTAACTATCAAGGTCAACAAGTGGCTATGTACAACAATAAAAATATAAATAGTGAGTAAAAGTGACTAATGATATTTATAAAACAAGACTCGACAAGCTAGTGCTCACTACAATATAAACAGCCAAACATTAGTAAAAATGAATATTTAGTCATTGTAGAGCGTGTCTAGATCTGACATTATGGAATAGTTTTAATAATATATTACAACTGCTAATCACTATAAATAAATGACACTTTAAATTACTGACACTCTAATAAGTAAATGTATAAACAAGGAGTTAAAATGAAGAACAGCCTGTTATTAGCGCTTTTAACATTAGCATTGACAATGACCTTATCCTTTTCAGTATTTTCAGCTTCAAAAACTCCTGCAGAAGAGGAGCAAGTGGTACTTGATTCTTGCATGTCACTAGAGAATACCCCTGCTAGCTCTTGTATTCACTACGTTCAGGGGTTTCTAGCAGGTTCATTAGCTCCAAAATCTGATTACGTCTTACGTGAAACATCAGGAGAATTTTTCGATAGGGCCTATCAAACCCGGGTAGGTAAACGCACATCGAAGGAACAACCTGTCCAATTATGCCTACCTAAAAATAAAAATGTTGAGCTCATAGCAAAGCGCCTTGTTGGACATTTGTCATATCCGCTCGAATCAATGCAATTGCTACACACGCAAATTTTCAATGCTCTTGAAGCTGAATATTCGTGTCTGTAAGTCATAGATAAAGCTTAGTTGCGCTGCCTTGTATTAGCCCTCCCCCCCCAATGAACTTATTGGTAACGGTAGAAAGTAAACATGAAAAATAACATAATTTTAGACAAAAATACTTTAGATAAAACGACGAGGAATCTGCCGAGCCACACTCTCAGCCTCTGTTTAAGCTTGTCCCTCTTTTGGTGGGTTAACTCAAATTACAGCAACACACTACTGTTATCACTAGGAGCCGCTTCGATCCTGCTGGTGCTCTACATCGCACATAGAATGGATGTGATTGACCATGAGTCTCAACCTATTCACCTTTCAGTAAACATGCCTAGCTACCTGATATGGCTAACCAAAGAGATCATTATTTCTAACATCTCGGTGGTCAAACATGTCTGGCTTGGCAATAGCAGCATCTCCCCAACCCTTGTCACGATAGATGTCAGTCAGCGCACAGATCTCGGCAAGGTTATCTACGCCAACTCCATCACCTTGACGCCGGGTACAGTCACAGTCGACATAGTCGGTGATCGTATGACCATACACGCATTGATCAAGGACAATATTGATACCTTAAAAACTGGCGAAATGGATCGCCGAGTCACTGAATTGGAAAGCCGATGTTAACTGCAGCCACAATCGCAATTCTTGTTGTCATGCTCCTAGCGATCATTCGCTGTGTCGTGGGGCCTACGCTCTACGATCGGATCCTGGCATTTAATATGTTTGGCACTAAAACAGTGCTACTGATCTCGATACTGGGCTTTTTGATGGGGCGTCCAGAGTTTCTCGATATCGCTCTGGTATACGCCCTGATCAACTTTATCAGTGTTATCGGCGTACTTCGCTTCTCTGATTCAGTTGAGTTCAAGCATTCGCTTCAACAGCAAGCACCGACTAAAGAGGATAAACAATGAGTCTCATACTCGAGATCGGCAGTGGCTTATGTCTACTGCTAGGTAGCTTTCTTTGTCTATCAGGTGGGGTTGGAATCTTGCGCTTCCCTGATTTCTATACTCGCATGCACGCTGTAGGGGTTACTGACACCTTAGGGGCGGGGCTGATACTCACAGGGCTGATGTTAATAACACCTGACGGGCTAGTACTACTTAAGTTGATCATGATTTTACTGTTCACCCTATTTATCAACCCTACAGCAAGTCATGCATTGGCCAAAGCTGCACTGCGCAACAACTTAAAGCCCGTGATCGACGACTCAAGCAACAAAGGAGGGGACAAGCCATCGAAACTTTAGTTGATGTCGTTCTATTAAGCTTTCTTGTCATTATTGCTATTGCCATTGTGCGGACCAAAGATCTGTTGGCGGTAGTGATGTTAACTGGGATCTACGGCTTACTCTCCGCAAGCTTCTTTGTTGTACTCGATGCTGTCGATGTGGCCTTTACCGAGGCCGCCGTAGGTGCCGGAATATCAGGCTTGCTGATGCTGGCAGCGATCACCATGACTGGCCGCAGTGAGGCCCCTAAACGTCATAAACCTCTGCTGGCTTTGCTAGTGGTATTTATTACAGGTGGCATGCTGATCTACGGCACCTTAGATATGCCCTATTTTGGCAGTTTCGACGCACCAGTTCATCAACATGTTGCCCCTCGCTATATTAATGACTCGATGCAGGAGGTCGGTGTCCCCAACATTGTCACCTCAGTACTTGGGAGCTATCGTGCATTTGACACCTTAGGTGAGGTCGCCGTTATCTTTACTGCGGGGATTGGCGTGTTGGCACTGCTATCGCTACCTCTACGTCGCAAGCCACTTCAAATAGATGAGAGCAGTGAAAAGCAGATGCATGAGCAGCATATGGTGCTGCGTATTGTTAGCAAAATATTGATCCCATTTATCTTGCTGTTTGCACTCTATGTGCAGTTCCACGGTGACTTTGGTCCTGGTGGCGGGTTCCAGGCGGGTGTGATCTTTGCTGCTGCAATCATCCTCTATGCCATGTTATTTGGGTTAGACACCGCTAGGCGCGTCTTCAATCAATCGATTGTCCAACTTATCGCAGCTCTCGGCTTGCTGCTCTATGCCAGTGTCGGTGTCGTCTCGCTATTTAACGGTGGTAACTTCTTAGATTACAACGTACTTGCTGCCGATCCTATTGCTGGTCAGCACATTGGTATTTTACTTATCGAGTTGGGAGTAGGCTTCACTGTTACCGCAGTGATGATCATTATCTTTTTTAACTTTGCAGGTCGCAGAGAAGCTCAACAGCAAGCCACTGAGCTGAGCAGTCCAGAGCTAAACGTTACTCAAGCAAACAGTACTGAACAAAAAGGGGGAGAGTGATGTTTCTAGGACTCTATAACTACTGGATAGTGGTACTGCTGATGATGATCGGTTTCTATATCGTTATCGCCCATGGCAACCTGATCAAAAAATTGGTTGGTTTAACGATTTTCCAAACCTCGGTTTTTATCTTTTACATCAGTATGGGCAATGTCGATAGCGGTAGCGCTCCCATCTTGGCTGAAGGTGTGGCTCGCTACTCTAACCCTCTTCCCCATGTGCTTATTCTCACTGCAATTGTTGTTGGTATTGCAACGACGGCGCTCGGCCTTGCTCTGGTCGTAAGAATCAAAGAGTCCTATGGCTCTATCGAGGAAGATGAGATTCAAATTCAAGATCAGCTCACTGAGGATAAAACATCGTGCTAGCCCATCTGCCTATTTTACAAGTTATTGTGCCGTTGATGGCTGCGCCTCTATGCTTGTTCCTAAACCGCTCTAAGCTGGTATGGCTGTTTGCCCTACTCGTGAGCGCTTTTACCTGCGCCAATAGTATATTTTTACTGCAACAGGTAATGAGCTCTGGCACCATCATCTATCAGCTTGGCGGCTGGGATGCCCCTTGGGGGATCGAATATCGCATCGATGAACTCAATGCGCTCTTATTGCTGATCATATCAACCATAGGTACGGTAGTGCTATTTGCAGCACATACCAGCATTCAAAAAGAGCTAGCAGAAGATCGCCACACGCTCTTTTATAGCCTGTACCTACTGTCTATAACGGGTATGTTTGGCATCGTCTCCACTGGCGATCTGTTTAACGTATTTGTATTTTTGGAGATATCGTCGCTATCAGCCTATGCGTTGATTGGGCTTGGCAAAGATAGACGCGCCCTTTGGGCCGCCTATCAATATCTGATCATGGGCACTATCGGCGCGACCTTCATTTTGATCGGCATCGGCTTGCTGTACCAGATGACAGGCACGCTGAATATGGCTGATATCGCCAGCCGGCTTGTCGAGGTTAACCAAACCCGCACTGTATTTGCCGCCTTTGTCTTTTTGATTGTCGGCGTCTGTCTGAAGCTAGCACTGTTCCCTCTGCATCTATGGTTGCCGAATGCTTACGCTTACGCTCCCTCAATAGTCACCGCTTTCCTTGCTGCTACGGCAACCAAAGTGGCGGTTTACCTACTGATCCGCTTAAGCTTTACCATATTTGGTATCGAGTTCTCATTCTCTAGCCTACCGCTACAAAACATATTTTTGGTGCTCGGCTTGGTCGGTATATTCGCAGCATCTACTGCCGCAATATATAAAACCAATGTCAAACATATCTTCGCCTACTCGAGCATCGCTCAGGTTGGCTATATGATCGTTGGCTATGCCATCCAAACCACTACAGGCCTAATGGCTACCCTGCTGCACCTGTTTAACCACGCTTTGATGAAGAGCGCGCTATTTTTAGCGTTAGGCGCAGTGGTGTACCGCATCGGCAGTGCACAACTTAGTCAGTTCCAAGGGCTAGGTAGGCAGATGCCGCTCACCATGGCAGCTATTGTTGTCGCTGGTTTGAGTTTGATTGGCGTGCCATTAACCGTTGGTTTCGTCAGCAAATGGTACCTGCTTGTTGCCGCCGTAGAGGTGGGAATGTGGCCAGTAGCTGTACTCGTGTTACTGGGCTCACTACTGGCTGTGCTTTATATCTGGCGCATCGTTGAGATTGCCTACTTTAAGCCCCCTCTGCCGGGTCGTGAACCGGTCCAGGAAGCCCCTTGGACCTTCCTTGCCCCAGTCTGGGCACTGGTACTGGCTAATATCTATTTTGGCATCGATACCCGTCTTAGTGTGCAGGTGGCACAGGCGGCCTCTCAAAGCTTGTTTGGAATTAACCCATGAATCTATCGTTGGAGC
The DNA here is from genome assembly GCF_000014885.1 of Shewanella piezotolerans WP3. Taxonomy (NCBI): domain Bacteria; kingdom Pseudomonadati; phylum Pseudomonadota; class Gammaproteobacteria; order Alteromonadales; family Shewanellaceae; genus Shewanella; species Shewanella piezotolerans. The sequence continues at coordinate 938,986 of NC_011566.1, read as the reverse complement.
TGTTACTGCAGCTAACCATTATCTTGCCTCTACTCGCCACACTGGCGATTGTGGCAACGGGAAAACATCCCAACCTTCGTGAGGCTGTAACCATCAGTTTCAGTCTTGCGGTGCTCTTTTGTGTGATAAACCTCTATCAAGGGCTCAGTGCTGGCGCATCTATCGAGGTGTTTTGGTGGCAACTGCTGCCTGGGCTAGAGGTCAGCTTTATGGTTGAGCCACTCGGCATGTTATTCGCCCTTATTGCTAGCTTTCTTTGGCTTATCACCACCCTGTATGCCATCGGCTATATGCGCGGCCACGGTGAGGATAACCAAACCCGCTTCTACCTCTGCTTCGCCTTAGCGATAAGCGCAGTGATGGGACTGGCATTTTCTGCCAACCTATTCACACTGTTCATCTTCTACGAAGTGTTAACCCTCTCCACTTACCCATTAGTGACTCACGCTGGCACTGAAAAGGCCAAACAGGGGGGGCGTGTATACCTTGGTATCTTGCTTGGCACCTCTATTGCCTTCTTCCTGTTAGCGATTATCTTAACTTGGTTTGTGGCCGGCACCTTGGAATTCACCGCAGGCGGCGTATTTGGCGATAATGTCGATACTAGCTTAGCGGGCGCAATACTGGTGCTGTTTGTATTTGGTATTGGTAAAGCGGCCATCATGCCGTTTCATCGCTGGCTACCTGCCGCTATGGTGGCGCCAACTCCAGTGAGCGCGCTGCTGCATGCCGTCGCCGTTGTTAAGGCTGGAGTGTTCACCATATTAAAGGTCTGCGTGTTTATCTTTGGTATCGAGCTATTGCCAAACCTGCCGACAACCGACTTCCTGCTGTATCTAGCTGGCGCATCTGTGCTGCTCGCCTCGATTGTAGCGATGCGTCAGGACAACTTAAAAGCAAGATTAGCCTACTCAACTGTAAGCCAGCTGGGCTATATCACCATAGGCGCGTTGCTGGCCACCTCATCAGGGGTTATCGGCAGCTCAATGCACATTGCAACCCACGCATTTGGCAAGATCACCTTGTTCTTCTGTGCAGGTGCAATCTTGGTTGCAACCCATAAATCTAAAATCAGTGAGATGCGTGGCCTTGGCTTTACTATGCCAGTCACCATGTTCGCATTTTTTATCGCTAGCCTAAGTATTATTGGCGTGCCACCTGCAGGCGGTACGTGGAGTAAGTGGTTCCTGTTGATGGGCACCATGGAAACAGGTTATTGGGTCATTATGATGGTATTGATGGTGAGTTCATTACTCAATATCGCTTACCTATTGCCTATTCCCTACCATGCGTTCTTCCCAGGTAAGGACCACCCTGCAGCAAAGACAGGCATCAAAGAGGCGCCAATGGTGTCATTAGTCGCGCTATCCATCACAACCTTGGGTTGCCTAATCTTGTTTATCTATCCGCAACCTCTCTATGAATTGGCCAAAACCATCTTAACTGTACCTGGAGTCAGCCATGCCCGATAACAAGGAAAGTACTAATAAAGAGAACAACAAAGAGCAAAAGCAGTACTTCTTTGATAACCCCAAAAATACTAAGTGGGTTATGAATATTTTCTATGCCTGCTGTGTACTTGTTGTCGTGCTTGATTTTGTTATCAATCGCCATGTCTATCATAGCTGGGAAAACCTGCCTGCCTTCTACCCCCTCTATGGCTTTGTGGGCTGTGTAGTCTTGGTGGTCATCGCTCGCTGGATGCGCACCTTTCTGATGCGTTCAGAGGATTACTACGATGATGACGATCTTGATAATAACAATGATGAAAACACCCATCAGGGTGCCAACATTCAGAATGAAAACAAAAAAGTAGGTGATCACAATGTGGATGCTTGAGATACCGCCCTTTACCCTGTTCTTTATAGGCGGGCTTATTGCTGCACTGACTCAGGGCAAGCTACGCGGTGCGATAATGGTGGCGATTCCAGTCATTAGCGCAATGCACCTGTGGACTGTGCCAGAGGGCATTCACCTGCAGATGACATTTTTAGATTATGAATTAGTGCCCTATCGCGCTGATAAACTGAGTTTGATGTTTGGCTATGTATTTCATATCGCCGCATTCATCTCCATTATCTACTCGCTGCATGTTAAAGATACCGTACAGCAAGTTGCCGCCATGCTCTATGCAGGTAGTGCACTAGGCGCAGTATTTGCTGGTGATCTGCTGACGCTATTTGTGTTTTGGGAGCTACTGGCCTTTACCTCAGTATTTCTGATCTGGGCGCGTAGAACCTCCCGCTCTTATCATGCTGGTATGCGCTACTTGATCATTCAGGTGCTATCGGGCGTCATCTTGCTAGTAGGGGCACTATTTTATGCCTCTGAAACAGGCTCACTGGCCTTTGACTATATTGGCCTAGAGAGTATCGCTGGCTGGTTGATATTTATCGCCTTTGGGATCAAATGTGCTTTTCCGTTTTTCCATAACTGGCTCACAGATGCTTACCCGGAAGCCACGCCAACGGGTACGGTTATCCTCAGTGCATTTACTACTAAGGTCGCCGTTTATGCCCTAGCGCGTGCCTACCCAGGTACAGAGCTCTTGGTTTACATTGGCGCAGCCATGACCTGCTTCCCTATCTTCTTTGCAGTCATCGAGAACGATCTTCGCCGCGTACTGGCCTATAGCTTGATAAACCAAGTGGGCTTTATGGTGGTCGGGATCGGGATAGGTACTGCACTGGCAATCAACGGTGCCATTGCACATGCCTTTAACGATGTGATCTTCAAAGGTCTGCTGTTTATGAGCATGGGCGCGGTGCTACATATGACCGGCAGAATGAACGGCTCAGATCTCGGCGGCCTGTATAAGACCATGCCCAAGACCACTATACTCTGTATTGTCGGTGCGGCCTCTATCTCAGCCTTCCCGCTGTTTAGTGGTTTTGTCAGCAAATCTATGGTGATGTCAGCAGCACTTGAAAACGGTTATGACTGGATCTGGTTGATGCTACTGTTCGCCTCAGCAGGCGTGTTCCACCATGCAGGGATCAAGATCCCCTACTTTGCCTTCTTCGCCCACGACTCAGGTCTACGCGCTAACGATCCACCGCGCAATATGTTGTTCGCTATGTTTATCGCTGCGAGTTTGTGTATTGCCATCGGTATCTATCCGCAAGCGCTATACTCGCTGCTGCCATATGATACGGGTTACAACCCATATGATGCGACCCATGTGTTAGCCCAAACTCAGCTGCTACTGTTCTCAGCCTTAGCCTTTGTTTGGTTAAACTTGAGAAACATGTATCCGCCAGAGCTGCGCTCGACTAATTTAGATGTGGATTGGATCTACAGGCGCGCCATTCCTAATGTACTTGCCAAAGTATTTGCGGTTATTTGGCAGGCCGACGGAGCGCTACGCAACGCGGTGACGAGTAGACTAAGCCAATGCCAACGCTTTATTGCTAGCAAGCATAAAGGCTTAGGCGGCCTGCTTTCAGGCTCATACCCAGCTGGCAATATGGTGCTCTGGGTAGGCGTGCTACTGGCGTCTTATCTGTTTATTGGCTTTGTGAGTAAGTTTGCGGCTTAGCTAGAGAGGATTAATAGCTTTTACTTAGCAGTAAAGAGAAGAGAGATAATTGAGGCGGCTTGCATTAACGGATGTAAGCCGCTTTTTTTGTGCAAATACGGCGAGAGTCTGATACTTCCCCATTATACCATTCATGGCCAAAATTGTTTCAAGCCGTCTGATATATGGGTTTTCCAACTCAATAAGTTAAAAAGCTTTTACAACATTTATAGGGTGCTGATGGGTTCTAATATGTTCTGGAACATTAAGTCGGCACTTTCTTTGAGTAAAAGGAAGAGTAATCCACCCTACAGAAAAAGCCTGACGCGCTTGTTACCAAGCGCGATTTAAGTCAGCGAGAGCTGAATCAAGGATAGTGGAGAATGTAGATAGCAAACTGCCTAACAAACCTCCGACGAGGCATCATGTGGTGCCAAGTCGGAGCGTGAAACACTTCATAAACAGTGAGTGTTTATGATTGTTCTAATTCGCGATAGTGATTGTTGGATCAATGCGGTATAAAGCTTCTAATTTAGACTCCCCTACCTTACTCACATCCAGTTTTGCAACAACAAGGTAATACTGGATCGACTTCCCAATTAATGCAGAATCAACAGCATCGCTGATAGCCCCTCGAATATAATTTTGAGGCGCTGCGATCATACCAAACTCCAAACCTTGCAGCGATTGCAATGAAAAGCCAGAGCTTATTGTCGCCACACCAATTGTTTTGGCCTTTGCCTGTGTTGTTGAAAAAATATTTTCCCAAGCAGTTTTACATGTAAAGCCAGGCACAACTTGGTTATTACTCGTGTAAAACCCGACAATAATCATATCCTTCTCTTTATCTTCTACCGTAAGCGGACTATCCCACCAGCGGACTACATCACCTTGAGCAGCTTTAATACGCAAGCTGTAAGCAGAGGCATTACCACTAATGACATTATCTGACTCACAAATCATCCACAGACCATTTGTACCATTATGAACAGGGATCTCAGCGAGTGGTGTATCAAGGCTAATATTTCCACCTATATTATTCGGGAATTTACTTGGGTCCATTACAACGCGTATATCTATATTTTCTGACATAAAATTCATCCTTGTTAGTGAAGTAAACATATCCAAATCAACATTTAGACTAACCCGTTAGTTGTGGGTTATTGCAGCGAGTATCAATCAATAGTTGTATTACACGGCTATATACAGACCTGTAAAAATAGAAAAATGGGTCTGAGTCTGAGGGCTACTCACTGATTAAAAAGCAGTACACAAACAATCAGCTTGTATACTGCAGTTCAACGTGTATATCTCAAATGGGAGTAACAGCTAAAGTACCTTAACCTGCCTTCAACCTATTTAAAGATTTGAAAAGCAATAGTGACTCCCTTATGACCACGACTTTATACTAGTGTTTTCTTAGCATATTCCGTTGTGACTTCTGCCAATTTTGATATCGATGAAGGTTCTGATAGTTCAACTTTGGCAATCTCACATTCATGCCATTCACCATTAAACAAGTATTGAAAACTCGCAGCACCTGACTGCCAATTATCTGCCAGCGACATTCTTACCTTGGTATTTTCTGCACCATTAAGGCCGACACCATCCAATACCACCAGAATATTGCACGATGACATAGTGCACATATACGACCATTCACCGTTGAGCTTAGATAAAACATTCACAGGCTTACTGGTTGCCTGGAAGACTCTTCCAAACCCTGTCACCTGTTTACCAGCAACATGCAGATCCACATGTAGCGAAACGCCTCCGAGTAGATGATTGGTAATTTCGTAAGATACGTTAAATACACCTTGGATCTGTTCTTGTGAGCTTTGTACCTGAGTCATGTGATAATTCCTTTTGATTAATTGTCTTTAAAACATCCATTTCAACAAACTGATTTGAGTGGCTAGCAAGCCCTTCAACCTGACTGTCGCTATAAAGACTAGAGCAATAGGAACAATTAACCTTCTGATTATATTCTCTTAGAGAACTTTAAGTTTTAAACTTATACATCAGTAACTTAAAATATTTCAGAAAGTACGTTTCAGGGTTAGGAAAGGTTTAACTTTTGACATTTTCTAAAGTAATAGCTACTCGAGATCACGCTTATTAAAGCGCAAAGAAAGGGAAACATAACGCTTCAATATTAATAAGATATCTATGATTGGTTGTATTGAAATGTTTAAAAATTCAATTTACTGCATCAGAAGAATAATAGAAGGCGCAACGCTCCTAGCTTATCTACACTCCCTATTAACAGAACACCTAACGACTCACAGCGATGGATAAAAACTGTGCCGTATTAATAATAAATTAACTTAAATGGAAATTAAGGAATTTAGATGAAATATGTAAAATATATGATGCTGACTTCACTATTCTTATTAGTGGCCTGCAGTGGAAATACTAAACAAACCTCGAGCAAAACTGATAATGATAATTACTTGTTTATCAGCGGGGGGAATATCCTCACAATGCAAGGAAGCATGGGAGATAGCTCAAAAAAACACATATATGACGAAGACTACGCCCTACTTGTAAAAGGGGACAAAATTACCGCGATAGGTAAGTCCACAGCTGTAATAAACAGCATTCCAGATGGTTCTCAGGTTGAGTATCTTGATCTTGCAGGTAGAACCCTGCTACCAGGTTTTATCGAACCCCACGCTCATCTTCAGCTGACCGTTGTTGGAGCTGAACTGACAAATTTGATGCCATGTTTGCCCGATAAATATCAGAAGATATATGAACAAGGGTATGGATTATTATACAAAGAAAATAATATACCGGGTTCAGATAAAAACTGTTTGTTGTATTTGGATGATGCAATGGACGTTCTAGCCGCAAGTAAACCTATGCTAGAAGGGTGGTACTTGGGAAATGGTATGGACCCTTCCCGCATGTTGTTAAATGATGAAAAATCTTTAAATATTAATAGAGAGTTTTTAGCTTACCCTGCTAAATTTCTACAAGATAGACCCGCTTTTAAAACATCTCCAGTGTTCATATTAGATCAGTCGGGACACCTCGCATATGTGAACCAGATGGCATTTAAAAGCGCAGGGATCTGTAATTACAAATTTAATATAAAAAGCCAAGACTATGAATCTAAAACAGGAATTTCATTGACTCAAGCACAGATTGATTTCTTTAATGACTCACAGGGAAAACCAATTCTTTGTGCAGGTAGCAAGAAACAAATGCAACTTTCAGAACAAATGGCTGCTTATCAATATGCGTTTCCAGATGGAGAGTGGGGAATAGTAGAAAGTAAGCCCGGATTATGGACGTTCTCCGGGTTGCTGAAAGAAGAGTCTGCTTTTTATCCACTATTAAACACTCTGAAAGACAGTATTATCATGCCAGAGTCCTTAGAGGATGACATGATTCAAGTATTGAATGTAGCTTCCCAACAAGGGGTGACAACCTTTGCTGAAGGTGGTGGTTCCAACTTAGAGTTAATCAATAATTATAAACAAATGGCAAAACGCTCCGATATGCCAGCACGAATCAGAACCCTGTATACATGGGATGGTGAATGGTGTTCAGAACCCAGTGACTGCTCTATTGAAAAAGTCCCTTTTGTAAATAGTGAATATAACAGCTTATTCTCGGCGGAAGGTATAAAGCTATGGGCTGATGGTTCAACACAAGGATGCAGTGGTGATTTATCAGAAGCCTATTCTAAAGATGGACTATGTAAGTCATATGATAAAGGGCATCAAAATTACACCAAGGATCAGATAGAACAAAATTTGAGAAAGTACGCAAAAGACGATTGGTACATACACATTCATGCAAATGGTGACCAAGCGATAAAGAATTCGGTGGCGGCACTAAAAGAACTTTCTAGTACCTATGACAGCTTTGCAGAATTACCCAGTGTACTTATTCATTCAACTGTTAGCGGTGGACAATCAGATCCTTTAGCTATTCCGGCATTGATTGAGCAAGCAAGAAATACAAACTTACCTAACTTATCATCTAGCCATTTGATTGGTCATGTTGCCTACTGGGGAGATTCCTTTAAAAATGAGCTAGGCAATCAACGAGCTAAGAATATCGACCCAACTAAAACTGAATGGGATAAGAACATTCCGCTGTCTCTACACAGCGACATGTCAATTACACCGCTTTACCCGCTTTGGTTTGTAGAGCAGGCAGTTACTCGCAATACTTGGAGCTACCCAGAATTAGAGGGAGATGGAAAACCGCTCAATTCTGCAGAAACTTTAACCCCTTATCAAGCGCTCATGAGTATTACTATCCACCCAGCAATGCAACATGATATTGATGATGAAGTAGGCTCTCTAGAAGAAGGGAAACTAGCAGATATGGTTGTATTAGCGACCAACCCCTCTAGAGGTTGAAAATACGAAAATTCATGATATTGAAGTATCGTGTACCTTTTTAAATGGCAAGAAAGTTAAGTGGACTAAAGCGGACGGGACCTCAGTTGCTGATTCCTGCGCGTATAGCAACCAATTCTCTGACGCATTAGTGTCGACAGGCTCTAACTCTAAAGTTACCGCTCCACAATCCAACCAATAGATAGAAAGCAGTGCTTAGTAAGCGTCTCATTTAGGGTAATTTATCTTGAATGATGCGCTTACTATACAAAAAGAACCTAAACACCAACCAAGATGCAGGCCACAGTGGTTTCAGCGTCAAATCACGCTAACAAAACTCTCCACTATTAGTCCCAAGCAGAAAGCACAATACTAACGAGAGTTCATCTCTTCCTCGGCATGCAACCTCCTTGTTAAATACGCTTTAAAATCAGAGTAGAAGGCCGTTATTCACGCCATTAATGATGGGGTCTATGATTGCTCCTAATTACCGCCTCCAATTGCTTTTGCAGGCGGACTATAGCTCGCTATACACGACCTGTTCGCCGCCTTGCGAAATAATCTCGTCAGCTTGGATTACAAGCCCAAAGCCATGTTCTTCATCCCAAGCACATTCAAAAATCATCCCGACAGCACTTTTGTCAGGGTGATGCAAAACAAATGCTGATATTTGCATTAATTTAAAGATATTTCCCGCATGCATATCTTCTTTGCTCACCGCGCCGCAACGTGTCTCATAAAGCTCTGAGTCTTCATCAAACACATCTAGAAATTCAGATTCCTCAAGTAGTTCTTGATAGTTTTCATTCACATAATCACAGACAAGTGCATAAATACGCTGCTCGTTATCGATGAACCATTGCTGCATGTTATCTGTAATGGAAAGGTCTTCTTGGGTGAGAAACCCAACACTACCGTACGCGTTAAAATTATGCCAAGCACTCAACTCAGTCATGCCCTCATGCAATTCAGAGCCCACTTTCCAAGTAATATTTAATGGCTTCATCATAGACTCGCAAAAGTAAAAATTATATTTCAAATGAATGAAAATTAGTATGTAGTTCAAGCACAAGCGAGCAATATTATTTAGGGAGTTAGTACTAACGAACGCTATAACCAAGCCAGTTATTCTTATTAACTTGATTAAAGCAACTGAACTCTTCGATATACACAAGAGAAAAGGAACAGGCTTTTATGCCTTGCAGATCTATGTAAAAGATAATCGGAGATAACTAAATTAATGATGGGTTAATTTGCATAAAAAAAGCCATAGCGGTTGCTATGGCTTTTGATTTAAGTGACTAAATCACACTACATAACACTTAGAAGCGATACTTCACATTCGCGTTGATAGTACGGCGCTGCCCATAGAAACAATCACCGCGAGCTAAACAACTGGTAATCACTGTATCATCAGTAAGATTGTCAACATTGACGCTAATATCGAACTGGTCAAATTCATAACCAATCATCATATCAAACAGGTGGTAACTATCGGTTGCAAGCGCTTTATGTGCAACGGTGCCATCTGGCAATACCACGTCAATGCTGCCATCAGAAGTTTCGCCTACAAAGCGGTAACCAACACCCGCCTTGAAACCCTGCCAGAATGACTGTGGGCGGTAAGTCACCCAGGTCGACAACATATTATCCGGCATAGCAGCAAGTTTGGCACCATCTTCACCAGTGGTCGATGAGTGCTTAGTTGAGTCGGTATAGGCGTAGCTGGCATAAACGTCAATCTCATCCCACTCTAACTGCGCTTCTAGCTCCAAGCCTTGGATCTCGACTTCCCCAAGCTGCAAGGTTAAATCTGGACCTGCTGATTGTTTACGGTTTTTGTCGGTAATATCGTAAATAGATGCGGTAAACAGATGTTCAGTGCCACTCGGCTGGTATTTAACACCAATCTCATATTGCTCACCTTCTTGTGGTTTAAATGGCGTACCCACTTCATTAGAACCATAAATAGGCAAGAAAGACTGCGAATAACTCACATAAGGTGCTATGCCGGAATCAAAGCTATAAAGTACTCCGAGTCGACCGGTAGTGGCACTTTGGTCTTGCGTGCCAACTACAGCCGTTTCAGATTCAACTTTGTCATGACGCAGCGCACCACTGATCACCCAGCCACCAAATTTAATAGAGTCTTGCAGGTAAACCCCAAGTTGCTTGCTGTTTTCAGCAGGGGTATCTGGAATATCTGCACTTGTAGGATAACTTTCAGGATTGACGCCATATTTGGGGTTATAGATATCAATCAAACCACCGCCGTTCCAGACAAACAGTCGATCAGTATCAATTTCAACATCTTGATAGTCGATTCCAAACGTTAGGTTATGCTCAACATCGCCAGTATCAAACTGTGCTTGTAGACGCAGATCTGAGGTATACGCCTCTGCAGTTGCATCACTCATAGAAATAGAGCGTAGCAATGAGCGATCATCCGCCTGTAATGCAAACGGCCAAGCGTACATAGTCCGGTACGTTGATTCGCTATCAACATAACGAGTTGCCCAGTGAATAGACATGTAGTCATTCAGGTCTTGATCAACCATTAATGTCACTGCACGCTGTTCAGTGTCATATTGATCAAAGCCAGGCTCACTAACAAAACGTTCACTTGGGATCTGGCCATTAGGAGCAGGCAATATCGTACCAACATGTGGGAAGAACTGGGTACTAGAACCGGACTCATTTTTTTGTAGATTGGCTAGTGCAGTGATTTTGGTACTGTCAGTCGCAAACCAGCTCAGAGCAGGCGCAATAAAGTAACTATTATCTTCTACGTGATCAGTTTGAGTGTCACTGTCACGATATAGGCCGGTTAAGCGATACAAAAAGGTTTCATCATCATCCAAAGCTCCCGTCACGTCTGCAGCTAACTGCTTACGATCATAGCTACCTACTTGCGCCCAAATCTCCCCTTTTTGCTCTGCTTGCGGACGTTTAGTCACTAAGTTAATAATACCGCCCGTTGAACCTTGGCCATAGAGTACCGATGATGGACCTTTTAGGATCTCTATCTGCTGCAACATATATGGATTGGTACGCACATTATTGTAATTGCCAAACATCATCTGCAACCCATCTTGGTATTGCAGCGGTGACACACCTCGTATTTGCGCCCAATCACCTCGAGTATCGACGCCATAGGGGCCATTATAAACCCCAGCCACGTATCCAATGGCGTCTTGTACATTTTCTGCACCCAAGTCAGTAATACGCTTTTCCGTTAATACTGAAATTGAAGATGGCGTCTCAATAATCGGCATATCAGTTTTAGCAGCAGAAGCACTGACGTATGAAATCAGCCCTTTACCACTGATAGTAATCACTTCCATTTCACTATCATCAGCCGCTTTTTTCTGTACTTGATCTTCAGCCCAAGTAGGTAGAGCAGTAAGGGACATCGCGAGCAGCAACCCTGGGTATTTTAATTTAAACATTTGGTCAATCTTCAGCCTCATTGTTAATACAAGCAGAAATCTAAATACGCTAAAAAGGCCGAGATCTTAATGAAAATGATAATTAATCTCAACAAAATTTACAATTGGTTCACCGAGGTGACATCGTGGATTGCAAGGTTAAAAGTAGACAGGTAAAGTGAATAAGGGGGGTTTAATAAGTAATTGAAAGCGTGGGGTAAAATCACTTAATTTACGCTAACAAACTCAATAAATGACCATTTTAAGTCTTAGGAGCTCGCTATTCTGCCATTAATGATGGGTATCTATGATTGGTTAGTAAAAAAGAAAGAGCCAAGACTAGAACGAGTCTTGGCAGATAAAAGCTATCCTCAATCCCAAGATAAGTAAGAATACTCCAGCTATGCTTACTTAGATTGTACGACAGCAATCATTCCAGGTTGACCACCGCTTCCACTGCTCATATAAGTTTGCAGGTGGAAGTCTGCATCACTAAGCTGGTTTCCAATTCCAAAATCGGAGTACTCTTGCTCAAAGAAGTCCTTAGAACTGTTGCACTGAACGCTATCAATAATGCACTTATTTTTCCCAGAGGCTAACGGCACGGAATATCCTAAAAATACTGGTTTCTTAAACTTTTCCTTTACCGATTGCTTGGTGAAGTCGAGTTTAACAGCCCCTTCCATTCCTATTAATGCGGAATCCCTTTTGCTACATAATAGAAAACCAGCCAATGCAAATTCTAGTTCGCCTATCACCTCACCTGAACCTATAGAGCATAACGTATCCTTCTCTCTTGCTCGTGGCTTGTTGACTAGCTTTCCGTGCTTAAAGTAGAAATCCTTCAAATCTATAGTTGAGTTAGTTCGGTTCACGATTAACGATAAAACTTCGGCAGGTTTATCCATAAATATAAATATCGGAATTAAGGCGAGTACAACAACAATTGTAATTGCATTAAATGCAGCGACCTTACCTAAAGATTGAGCTGCAATTCCACAGGCAGCCCTGACAGTAGCGCCTCTATAAACCTCTCTTGCTGCATAAAAGCCCCACTCAACACCGATACCCAATATACCCCCAGCCCCGACTTGAATTCCCATATTAAGGGCACTTCCCTGGCTGGAAGCAAGTTGTAGGTTCTTTGTTTGATATACCAGGTAATTCTTAATATCTTCGCCTCTAAGGCTACAGACCATATTGAGATCATGTTCATCCTCTGTGTTCGATATTGCAATGTTTGGAATATCGTTATCATCAAAAGATTCAATTAGGTTACTTGAGGTTAGTTTCAAGCCTAAACCCGATAATAAACGATCAACTTTATGATCTTGACTTCGGTCTCCACTGTAAAAGCTCAACCAATCGATTCCTCTATTAGTTTTTTCAAATTGAAGAACTTCTTCAAGGAGCTTCTTAGTATCAATATTTTTAAGAAAACTATAATCTATTTTTTCTGCCGAAATCGCTGCTTCTACTTCCTTAACTTTTGAAGATAGATTAAGGTCTTCTGAACATATATCTGCAAAATTTTTATTAAACATAATGAACTCCATTTCTTTCATAGCCAACTTTATTGACGAGTTGGACTAGTCAACATATTCGAACCATGACAATAGCTAACAGGGACCAAGACCTCCTTCTGATAACCTTCTAGCGTAGCTTCTTTACTGCCCCCTAAGCGCAGACAGAGACTACCGCAACATTAAAACCATTGATTTAAAATGTAATTCAGTTCTCATACTCATAAAAATGAAAAGTGGTGGCGTCTCTTCTGCTTCAAAACCTTCAGATAACCTTCCTTTTAGCTATTGCTACCCATTATTAATCAGCGCTCAAAGCAAGTCTTTACCGCCGTTAAGTGGTTAAAAGCTATTAGATAGAAAGGCTGCTGAGTTCGATGAAACAGCGTTTTTTGCTAGAAATTTAAAGCATTTAGGAAAGCGAAGTATTTACACTAATAATGACGATTAGTTCTTGAAAGCCATACAAACTCTAGGTTATTGTTTGGCCAGCTAAGGAAATGCAGGCAAGACTCTAATCTCTTGTAAAAAGTGCAAAACAATAGAGACACCGCCAACAGGGAAGAAACGTGTATAACTCTTATGTTCGCCAATGAAAAGACTCATACAAGCAATTGATTTACATCAAACTTCCATATTTATTCATCACGGAACTGTGACGAGCATGCATATTCAAAAGCACCAAATCATTTAGATTGAAGTTAAGTATACTCTGACCCCACTTATTCACTTATTTCCTATTTCCGCGCTTAAAAGCTGCCGGAGTGACTCCAGTTAATCGCTTAAAATATTTATTAAAGTGAGTGATATCCTCAAAGCCAAGGTCATCGGCAGTTTGCTGTACTGAAAGGCCATCCATGATTAATTTTCGCTTGATCTCAAGCGTGATCCCCAAATCGATTAACTGCTTGGTTGTGCGACCACAACATGATTTACACAGCTGATTTAAGTTCTTGTAGCTAGTGTGCATCAATTGAGCATACTGAAGGGCTTCCCTGGCCTCAAAGAAATGTTGCTCCACTAAACTAATAAACAGATCAAAGCGCTCCTTTTGGTGCTCGCTTAAGTGGCTAAGATGACTCTTTCTTTGCCGACCTAATTTGATCAATAAGCTAGAAAGAAGTAGCTGCACCACCACATCGTCTTCAGCCCTCTCATAAATCGCCTTTTTAACCTCCTTTAACAACACGTTGCAGCTCTCCCTTAAATCCTCAGGAAGTGCCGTTAACACTGGTGATGACGCCATGCTTTGGTGAAACGGTGCAAAGTAGGAGGTGCGTATATTAGACGCACTATCAGAGAAGAAGTCCGTACTAACATTGACCATAGTCCCTTGAGGTAAATCCTCAGGATCGAAGGCATGTACTTGATTGCGGTTAACAAAAATAACACTACCCGATTGGTAGGGGTAGTATTTGAAGTCAATAAGATGCTGCCCTTGCCCTTTGCTGATAAACAGGAAGCAGAAATAACTCACTCGATGTGGTTGATATGGGTCGAACTCGTAACGATTGAGCCTTTCCCGAAAGCACTCAAGATCCATGACTTCGATACCAGAACTCTGTTTAGAAGGAGATCGGTAGTGAATGTTAGGAATTGAATCGCAATTGTTCATGCATGCCACTATAGCACCTCCTTAAAAGAGTTTCTGTGAAGGGACTGATTAGCCAGCGACAAATCGCCGCTGGCCAAAGGGGACTATAAATGTATTTTCCCTATTCGATTGGCTCGCTCATCATAGTCATTTTCATGACAACCTGAACAGCTGTCGTATGCACGAAGCCAGGGCTTCATGTAATTACCATCTGCCGAGAAGTGTCTTGGGTCATCCTTTGCGCCATCTAGATCGATCTTGAACAGATGAGACTCACTAGGCATGTGGCAATCGGTACACTTAGCGACGAATTCATGAACGGAAGCCTCAATAGCAAATTCCTTATTATGACAATCAGTACACTCGCGCACCATGGCGTTGCCATGGCCTGGTTGATCTTGATATTTTTCAGACTGATGCGGATTATGACAAGTTGAACAAGTGAAGTCCTTCTTCTTACCCATAGCCTCACCAGTATCCGGATCGGTACCAATCATGGTTGTACCCGCATGACGGCCACCACGACCACCTCGGCGCCCTTCGGGGCCAAAACCAGTGTTCAGGCTCAAGCGTGCACCTTGGGTTACTCCACCAAAGACTTGGTCAAAGGGAGACAAATAATCTGGGTAACGTCTAACAGCATCATCAGTAGTGTGACACTCAGTACAGGTTGCAGGCTTACCATATCCCATATCCTCTGCAAGGAAATCGTCAGTAACGCGTGCATCTGCAATCTTAACAATATTTTGTTTTGAAGGCGTCTTAATATGTTCACTACCGGCGCCATGACAACTTTCACATTGAACACCAGTCATAGCAAATGTGCCGTCCATCCCTGGCATATCATCTTGTCTATTGGGGTTTCGGTTATCGTTCTCAGTGTAATCCTGCCAACCTGTTGTGTGGCATCTGCCACAATAACCGTAGGGGTGTGAATCTGGTGCAGTATTGGGTTGATAAGCATATGCATAGGGGATCTGCCCCCCTTTAGGTGCCACTCCAACGCCTGCTTTATCACCAGACATGATATAGCCATTTTGATCGATGAACATCGCGCTAGATTTGTAGCCGCCAATCACATAGCTAATGTCCTGCCAGCCCGCTGGGTTGCCCAGAGTATTGTCTATGTCCAATAGTTCAGGAGCGCCTGCAAGCGAGGTAAAAGGGTAGATAGGTTCCTCCCCCTCTACCTTAGTCAGCTTAAAATTATGGCCAGTCTCAAAATAAGACTCCTTGTCCGTATGGCAAGAGATACAGGTATTAGAACCGACATAGGCCAGCCCAGCAGATGTCACCACAACCGTGACGATTGACTCAGCCTCCCCACCGTTACCATCTGAGATGATATAATTGATTTTGCTGGTACCGACCTCAACAGGTTCGAACAAAATCATATTGTCCTCAATCGATGCAACTCCCATCCCCTCCGATACTGTTACAGCTTTTATCGTCAATGCATCACCATCTGGATCGGTATCGTTAGCCAAGGCATCGATAAGACTATTACCGCCTAAAATAGCCTGTGCTTCCACCGGGTTAGCGATCGGTGGGGCATTGCCTGGGACGGTAGGTTCAGCGTTATCATCGCTACCACATGCACTCAAAAGAC
This sequence comes from Shewanella piezotolerans WP3, assembly GCF_000014885.1. Lineage (NCBI taxonomy): Bacteria > Pseudomonadati > Pseudomonadota > Gammaproteobacteria > Alteromonadales > Shewanellaceae > Shewanella > Shewanella piezotolerans. The sequence continues at coordinate 922,957 of NC_011566.1, read as the reverse complement.
TGAGAAGCATAGCAGCGAGGAGCGTCTTGCTATGGGCACTGTGCCCGTTAAACTTTATCATCATCATTTCCCTTTATTAGTTGAAACAATTGGCCCCTAGGTATGGGATTTATCCTGGAGCGCATTAATTTGTTCGTTTGTTAAATTAATGCTGAAATCGATAACAAAGTAGGTCAGTAAGAGGCTGTAAGTTGCCGATTAAATACCGAAACATAGGAGTGTGAACCAAAGCAGCTCATGAGCCTCATCAAAGCCAAATGATTAACGAGCTTGCCAAAATATTGGTACTAAATAGCAGTTATGTGGAGAGAAAAGATAGACAAAACCAGCGAACATTGTAGCCGTAGCTATAAAATAAATAGGCTCAGGAATAATATTGACTCTGTACCTGACGGGTTCGACATAAAAAACCTTACGGTTTTTTTATGTCGTTAATGCCTATACGATAACAACTATTGTCGGTGGGGTAATGAAGATAAGACATTATCGTATAGGACTTATCTTTTACTTATTAAGTTTTGACTCTCTTTCTTTAGCTTCTTTATCCCATTTGGGCAGAATAGTTTTCGAAAAGTTAGCTTTTTCGGCTTCTAGCTTATCCATATTTAAGCCTATCGCTTTCTGTGCTTTTTCCTTAGTTGATATATCAGGGATAGCGACAGGCTGTTTGATGCCCATCTTGCCGAGTAATCGAGCCAGCTTCACCCTCGCATCAGCGGCCAAATCAATTGCTGTTCCTAGTACTCTTAACGCTTCTTCTGGATTGTGCATTGCTATACCATGTGAAGCAGTCGCATAATCCCAGCGCCATTGCGCATGTCTAATATCGTCTTGAATTGGCTTAAGATCTGCTTCAGATGCTCCCTCTTTAATCGCAGCGCCAGCTTCGTAGTGAGCGTGAACCAACTGAATTTCTACTCGATCTTTAAGTCCATTAATCATTGCTTGACGTTTTTGTACAACGTCTACCATCTGTTCTTTGCTCTGTTCGTGACAATTAGCACAGACCTGCTCGAAACGATCAAACGGATTACCGACTTGATGGTCGGTAAACTTACGCCCCTTATCATTGGTAATTTTAGGCATATGGCAATCGATACAAGTGACATTGTTTTGGCCATGAACGCCTGAACTCCATGTCTCATAATCTGGGTGCTGGGCTTTAAGCATGGGAGTTTTTGAGATTTGATGTGTCCAATCAACAAAATCTATAGAGTCGAAAAACTCTTCTACATTGTCGGCTTCAACGCCATTGTCCCATGGGAAAGCTGCTTTTTTACTACCCTTCTCAAAGTAATATTCAACGTGACACTGCCCACATACCATAGACTTTCTGTCAGTTTTCGATGCACTGTCCCACTCTTTACCTATCTTATCCATCGCACGTTGAGCAAAAGGCCTGGATACCCGAAGCTTAGACGAACCTGGCTCATGACAATCCTGACAACCAATAGTATTCACTATTTCTGCACCAGCTGAGCTCCAAGTATTATTAAAAAATCCATCCTCCCCTTGTTCGGTAATTAGTCGGGGAACGTCTGGACCTTTACATGACCAACAAGCCATAGGCTGCAGATCTTTATGCTCTGCATCCGGGCTACCTACCCTTAACGTTCCACGTACATCTGTGATCGCATATTGATGTCCTCTCGGAGTATCATAATCTCTAGAGAATGCGTAACCAGCCCACAATACGGCAAGATTTGGATTTGATTTTACTTCATCAATCTTCTTATCTTGCTCTATAGTCTTTTTCCAAGTTTTATATTGCTTTGGAAATTTCTTAGCGTATTGTTCACTTCGAGGATCTATTTCATCACCAGCCAAAGTTGAGGTAGAGATGCTAGCAATAACCATTGCTATCGCTGTAATTTTCAAATTTTTATTTAACATTTAACCACCTATTTAATTGATGTGGCTAAGTGTAAAACAGCGATAAAGTTAAAAATATTTGAAAGCGTTTACTCTTAAATTAAAAATAATATAATTAAACAGTTACTTTATTAGGTTCGACAACTAAAGCTATTATTAATAACCACTCATAATGCTAAAGAAAATAGAGGTAGAGTCTACCTCAATACATTTGTGTTTATTTTTCAGCCATTTAGAACAGTCAATTAAGCCACCCATTATTAATCAATATAAAGCACTACATGTAAATGATTACTCCCCTTTTGCCATCAAGAGTTCATACGCAGCTACGCCAATCGCAAACACGTCTGTTAACTTCAGTATTTGTGCTTCAACCCAACCACGGCGATGGTCGTAATTTTTGCCTGTGAATTTGTCATCACCACACACTTTTTGTTTCAACAGCATGCACGCCGGACTACTCGGCTACAACAATGATAATAAGGACTGATTGTTAAGTAAAAAGCTCAAGGCTAATCAGCGTACTTCTGGGACGGGGCATAACAACCTTTTACTTAAGCAATACCTAAAGCTTAGTAAGAGGCACAAAAACATGCATTAATGATGGGCGTCTATGATTAGTTATATGTATTATTTGCTTGTACTATTCTGAAGTCATATCACGAATCGTGGAAATGGTGATACTATTTCTTTATCATCCTAATATTTATGGCTTTTAAATGAATTTTTTAACAGAAGAGCTTAATAAAGCCCTCGCTGAATTAGCTTTAAATGGATTGGCTCAACCAGATAACGAGAAATTCATTACTGAATTTGCTAGCCAAAAGGCTGCTTTGCTCCGTGGAAACTTGAATATTAGCGGCGTCGAAATGCTCAAGTCACAAAGAAACGAATTTTCTGAATTTACTCAACTCAATGAATCTAGATGGCAAACTGGCTTCGACTTATTGGAAACTCATATACGAATTTGTATCGAGTCTGGGGTGGACTTGCACCGTAATATGCAAAATGGTAGTGAAAATGAAGACTTGTTCTTATTTACTGTTTTGCTTCGCCATCATGCTAGAGCATGTCACATTTCTAATGAAATATTATGTCTCTTAAAGAACGGATTTTCCGATGCTGCACATGCACGCTGGCGTGCATTACACGAAGTTAATGTGACGGCAATGTTTATTGATAAGCATGGTGAAGAATGTGCCAGGCGATTTGATGCTCATGAAATAATTGATTGCTATGACGGAATGAAAGAGCATAAGAAATTTGAACATCGATTGAATTCAAAAGCACCCGAACAAAGCATAATCGATAACTATAAAATAATGTTCGATGCTGCTAAGAAAGAATTTGGCAAAGGATTTGAAACTCATTACGGTTGGGCGGCGATATATTTTCCAGATAGGACTCCTAAAAGCGTTGGTTTCAGAGCTTTGGAACAAGACGTAGAGTTAGAGCATATGCGACCATATTATAAAATGGCAAGTCAAAACGTTCATGCTGGATCTAAAGGCACGAAGAGTCGACTTGCACTGAGTGAATGTGAAGATGATGTGTTGATTGTGGGACAGAGTAGTTCAGGCATGTGCGACCCTGCACATTCTACAGCCTTGAGCCTAATGCAGATTACTTTAACTTTGCTTAAGTTTAATCCGAATATTGATAACGTCGTGCTGATGAATTTACTTAGAAAGTACGCAGAAGATATTGGTGATGCATTCAAATTCGCTTTGGAAAAATCTAACTCCGATTAGTGATAACTGCATTTAGTTTGTACCATTTCTTACAATTTACAATCAATTACTCACTGACTGTTTTGAATCCCCTTATCTGGCGGCCAACAGACAACGTCACCGCTGTTTCTCACATCGAAATGAAACCATCCGATGTCGATTTCTAAAAACGTAATGTACAAAATACATAATAAGTGGATCAGAGTAAACCTTTACCCAACAAGCACTGGAGCCGAGGTTCAACGCAGCTGTAGCTAGTCACAGCAGCAATTATCAGCTGCTTACAATGACATCCCTAACAGCCCATGCTCTGCCCCAACACTATTAGCCACACTCACCAACCGCTGCTTTATCCCCTGCTCTATTCCTACACCCGCTTCAAGCAAGTCAGCAACCGCAATAAAAGCAGTCGTTTTTAAGCTATCGCAGTCATAAGAGTAAGCATAACCTGACTCGACGTTCCACTCTTTACCACTAGAAGCCGCAGCGCCCTTACCACTAGAAGCCTCAGCGCCCTTTTCACTAGCAGCACTCGCTTTCAGCGCATGCTCTTCAATCGTTCTAATCAAGGTAAACTCAAACGACAAGATACAGGCTTCATCACCAAACCAATCCGCCTTTAAGGCTTGGAAATTGATCCATATTTCCAGCTGAGTCAACAAAGGTTTAAGCGAACTGGAAAAGCGGCTATCAGCCAAAATCGTAATAGGAAGTTGCTCTTGCATATCAGTCTGGATCATCGGTTTTTATCGTCACTTTGCTCTGGTTTAAATCAATTGGTTTAATTCAAGCGCTATAAAGCTGATTCTGCTGGCTAATATCGCATGATGCAACCACTGTCGAATAAACTTTCAACGTAGACTTACAGAACACACCTATTCCCCATCGAAGTTGCCGAAGTACGTTGAAGAAATAGCCGTAATGCCCACACGGACGTGGTCATAGCTTTCGCGAGACAGGATGTCCCATCGGAAGCGTTAGGCGATTTCGAAATAAGTACGAGGGAAACAACTTCGTCTGGGGCGCTGAGGGATATCCAAAAGGGGGCAAGCGCTTTCCCCTTTTTGGTCAGGTGTGGGCGAAGCGCCACGACTTTAGTGGCCTTAGGCCATAAAAAACCCAATAAAAAACGCACCACTAAGGGTGCGTTTCATACAAATGACGTTACTGCCGACGGTAAGACAAGGAAGCCGATGGTTTTCGCCGCGGAGTTGACTCCAGTCAATGAGCAGCGAAAACCTGAGGCTGAAGCCGTATTACCGAGGTTAAGTAGTCATTTATTCGTAGTCAGAAATTGGCACACAAGCACAGAAAAGGTTTCTGTCACCAAACACATCATCAATACGATTAACCGTTGGCCAGAACTTATTCAACTTAACCGCTGCCGTTGGGAACACGGCTTCTTCACGACTGTAAGGACGTGAATCAAACGCTGGGTCCATGATGTCAGCTAGGGTATGCGGTGCATTGTGCAGCGGGTTATTGTCCGCTGGCCATTCACCGGCTTCTACCTTGGCAACTTCGCCGCGAATAGCCACCATCGCCTCGATGAATCTGTCTAGCTCAACTTTAGACTCAGACTCTGTTGGCTCAATCATTAAGGTTCCCGCAACTGGGAAGCTCATGGTTGGCGCATGGAAGCCGTAATCGTTAAGACGCTTAGCGATATCCATCTCAGTCACACCTGATGACTCTTTAAGTGGACGTAAATCGATGATGCACTCATGGGCAACACGGTCATTTCGGCCTGTATAAAGTACCGGGTAATGCTCAGACAGTTTCTTCATCATGTAGTTAGCGTTAAGCAGTGCCACTTGCGTTGACTCACGCAGACCCTTCTTACCGAGTAACTTGATGTACATCCAAGTGATAGGCAGGATACCTGCGCTACCAAATGGCGCAGCAGAAACGGCACCGTTGTTGTCTGACTCTAGACCATGCTTAACCACTGCGTGGCCAGATAGGAATGGCGCAAGGTGCTTTTTAACACCAATTGGGCCCATACCTGGTCCGCCGCCGCCATGTGGAATAGCGAAGGTTTTATGCAAGTTAAGGTGTGATACGTCAGCGCCGATAAAGCCAGGTGATGTTAGGCCTACCTGTGCGTTCATGTTGGCGCCATCAAGGTAAACTTGACCGCCGTGCTCATGAATCACCTCGCAGATCTCGCTAATGGTTTCTTCATACACACCGTGAGTCGATGGGTAGGTCACCATGATGCATGACAGGTTGTCAGCCACTTCTGCCGCTTTAGCACGTAGATCATCCATGTCGATGTTACCGGCTTTATCACAGGCGGTAACTACGATTTTCATGCCAGCAAGTTGTGCTGAAGCTGGGTTTGTACCGTGCGCAGACTGTGGGATCAAACAGATGTTTCTGTGTGCATCGCCACGAGACTCGTGGTATTGCTTAATCGCTAGCAGACCGGCGTATTCACCCTGTGCACCTGAGTTAGGTTGCAGTGATACCGCATCATAACCTGTGATATCCACCAACCAGGTCGATAGTTCTTCAAGCAGCTCGGCGTAACCTTGTGCTTGGTCTTGTGGGCAGAATGGGTGCATGTTACCAAACTCAGGCCAAGTGATAGGCATCATCTCGGTGGCTGCGTTTAGCTTCATGGTGCATGAACCCAGTGAGATCATTGAGTGGTTCAAGGCGAGATCTTTGTTCTCTAAGCGCTTGATGTAACGCATCATCTCTGTTTCGCTTTGGTAGCGATTAAACGTTGGATGAGTCAAGATGGCATCGGTGCGAACAAGCTCAGCCGGCACTGACGTGCTGCCGTTAGCAAGGATAGCTTCATCAAGTGCTGCCACATCTAGACCATGACCAGCACCTAAAATCACATCAAATAGCTCGGCAACATCGGTACGTAGCGTGGTTTCGCTGACGCTAACGCCCACAATGCCATCGCTATCGATACGTAGGTTAAGGCCAGCGGCTTCTGAACGAGCAACAACAGCAGCAACATCTAGCCCTTTGATAGAGAGCGTGTCGAACCAAGTGTTGTTAACCAGTTCCACGCCTTTAGCCGTTAGGCCTGCAGCGAGAATGTCAGCTAAACGGTGGATACGCTCGGCAATAACCTTAAGACCTTGTGGGCCATGGAATACTGCGTAGAACGACGCCATATTGGCCAGTAACACCTGTGCAGTACAGATGTTTGAGTTGGCTTTTTCGCGGCGGATATGTTGCTCACGAGTTTGCATTGCCATACGCAGTGCACGGTTACCGCGAGTATCTTGTGATACTCCGATAATACGGCCCGGTAAGGAGCGCTTGTAGGCATCACGCGATACAAAGAAGGCAGCGTGAGGACCACCAAAGCCCATTGGCACACCAAAACGCTGTGAGTTACCAAATACCACATCGGCGCCCATAGAGCCTGGAGATTTAAGCATCACTAGCGACATGATGTCGGCTGCCACTGATACAATCGCCTTTTTCTCATGCAACTTGGCAAACAACTCGCTGTGATCAACAATTTGACCATAACGGTTGGTGTACTGGAACAAGGCACCAAATAGTTCGTAGTTAGCGGCATCGGCTGCAGGGCCGACGATAACTTCAAAACCAAAACACTCAGCGCGGGTTTTTATTACATCTAGTGTTTGTGGGAATACATCGTCAGCAACAAAGTAGATGTTGGCTTTTTTAGCTTTAGAAACACGCTTAGACAACGCCATGGCTTCAGCCGCAGCAGTCGCTTCATCAAGCAATGATGAAGACGCAAGGTCAAGACCGGTAAGATCCATTGATAGCTGCTGGAAGTTCAAGATTGCTTCTAGGCGACCTTGAGCAATCTCTGGCTGGTATGGCGTGTAAGCAGTGTACCACCCCGGATTTTCAAGCACGTTACGCTGGATAACACTTGGTACTTCAGTACCGTGATAACCCATACCTATGTAGCTTTTGAAGACCTTGTTCTTATCCGCAATTTGACGAATATAAGCCATGCCTTCAGCTTCACCACATGAATCGCCAACGGCGAGGTCACGATTAAGCAGAATAGACTCTGGCACGATTTGTCCGGTCAAGTCTGCTAACGATTCAGCACCCACAAAATTCAGCATCTCTTGCTGCTGTTCGGCACCAGGACCGATATGACGGCTAAGAAATAATTCGTGCTGCTCTAACTGCGTAAGGGTTTCTTTGGTCATGAGTAACCTAGTTCCATATTTGCCAGTATCCTGCCTGTAGGGGGCGGTGCTACCGGTCTCGTTGTTTAGAATTCGATTGTTCTGTGGCATGTCTTATAGGTAAAAGGTGACATGCTTTATAACGAACAAAGCCCCAATCTTTAGCAGAGTGGGGCTTTGTTGATTATCGCGACTTACTCGTCGTCGATAACCGCTTGATAACCTTCGGCATCAAGCAGGTTTTCTAACTCAGCGGTGTCAGAAGGCATCACGCGGAAGAACCAACCATCACCAAATGCATCGCTGTTAACCAGCTCAGGAGAATCTTCTAGTGCTTCGTTAACGGCCAATACTTCACCTGTTAGAGGTGAGTAGATGTCAGATGCTGCTTTTACAGACTCTGCCACTGCGCAGTCTTCACCAGCGTTAACGTCGTCGCCAACTTCTGGAAGTTCAACGAACACCATGTCACCCAATAGCTCTTGAGCGTGCTCACTGATACCTACTGTGTAGCTACCGTCTTCTTCTTTACGAACCCACTCGTGAGAAGAAGCATATTTTAGTTCTGCTGGGATATTGCTCATTGGTCTTAATCCTTATTCGATTGTTCTAATTCTGTAATATTATAAGACGTTACACTGATTTATAAGGCTTTTATCAGTTTTGCGCTTAGGCGCAGCGGTTCATGCTTGCAGTAGATATTAACGCTAACCGTCTAGGGTATAAAGTGACGTATACGTCAACGTTACTACTTATACGCGATGTAACCACAAATTTTACGCTGACTTGCGCTATCCATCAATCAAAGCAAGTCAGCTTTATGCTTTTTCTACGATTAATACGTTAGTTAGTTCATCCTAATTTGCTAGTAGGCCTAAGTAACTCGTATAAATCCTAAAAATATTATGTGTTGTAGATGATAGACACTCATCTCAGCACACTTTTCTGCGATTAATACGCAGGTAGTTCGGTCTAATGTTAAGAGTCAGCGCTGTGACTGATGCTTTGAAAACACATCCGTCAGCACTGACGACAACACTCTTTACTAGAACCTAAACCGAAGTAACCAGTATTAATCCAGAAAGGTTAGAATGCTTGCTTACCGTTACGTACAAACGAAGGTGCAATCACTTTAACCGGTACACGCTTCTTACGCATCTCAACTTCTGCCACATCACCAATAGTGTTTGGTACACGTGCCATTGCGATTGAGTAGCCAAGTGTTGGCGAGAATGTACCACTAGTAATCGTACCTTGCTGCTCAACACCGTCGCTGTCGGTAAAGAATACTGACATACCGTGACGGATAACACCTTTAGCATCCATGATTAGACCGACTAACTTGTCAGCGCCTTCAGCTTTGATCTTCTCAAGTGCTTTACGACCGTTGAAGTCACGATCTTCTGGTGCCCAAGCAACCGTCCAGCCCATGTTTGCAGCAAGTGGGTTTACGCTTTCGTCCATATCTAGGCCGTAAAGGTTCATGCCCGCTTCAAGACGTAGCGTATCACGTGCGCCTAGCCCACATGGCTTAACGCCAGCGTCTAGGAAAGCTTGCCAAAGCGCTTCAGCTTCAGCTTCTGGCACGATAACTTCGTAACCGGTTTCGCCAGTGTAGCCTGTTGTTGCTATAAATAGTGAGTCAGCTTGTACGCCAAAGAATGGCTTCATGCCTTCAACGGCCGCGTTTTGCGTGTCGTTAAATACTGTCGCTGCTTTTGCTTTTGCGTTAGGGCCTTGAACAGCGATCATCGCCAGTTCAGGACGCTCTGTCACTTCAACACTGAAACCTTTAACTTGCTCGTTGATCCAAGCAAGATCTTTTTCGCGTGTCGCTGAGTTAACCACGATGCGGTACTGCGTATCTGAAAGGTAATAGGTAATCAGGTCGTCGATAACACCGCCATTGTGATCAAGCATGCCGCCGTATAGCGCTTTGCCTGGTACTTTTAGCTTGGCTACGTCGTTGGCTAGCAACTTACGTAAAAAGGCACAAGCGTCATCACCAATCACATCAACAACTGTCATGTGAGAAACGTCGAACATACCAGCGTCTTGACGCACAGCGTGGTGCTCTTCGATTTGAGAACCGTAGTTAAGTGGCATATCCCAACCATGGAAATCTACCATCTTGCCATTTGATTCTAGGTGCTTGTTAAAAAGTACAGTTTTGTTAGCCATTTTTATCCCTTCTTTGGGGTATTCAAGTCTGCAACTGGTGTAGGGTGCTAGTCACCAGATCAATTTGGTCGTATTAAAATGCGGCGAAATTATACCTTGAGTATTGCCTTTGTATACAAAAGAATTTTCTAATCCGAACAGTTTCGTCATTAGTTTTTCTCATGTTACACATGTAATTTATTTACACTAAAACGCTGCTTTGCTTGGATAAAATAACAAGCCTATGAAATTAAAGAGTTATTCACCTTTAGCTAAAACAGCTAAATGTTAATCTTATTCACTTTTACACAGTTCAGGTAGACTTTTCTTGTTGCCGAGAGCCTGTTGAATAAACAGTGTTTTCAATGGCGCAAAATTGTCGACCAGATTTAAACCAATATCGCGAATGGCTTTTTTGAGTGGATTACTGCCTTCAAATAGCCTCTTAAAGCCCTCCATTGCACTTATCATCTCTAGTGCTTCGGCTTTACGCCAGCGCTCTAGATTACGTAGATGACGATAATCGCCGATATCTTTGCCCTGCTCTTTAAGCTCACTCACGGTTTGCACTATGCTGGCAGCATCGAGGAAACCTAAGTTAACCCCTTGTCCAGCTAATGGATGAATGGTGTGCGCCGCATCCCCAGCCAGTACCAAACGGTGACGAGCGAAGTGGCGTGCATAGCGCATACGTAGCGGAAACGCTTGGCGGGCGCTTTCTAGCGAGCACATACCTAAACGACCGTCGAAGGCAGCGGTCAATGCCCGCTCAAACTGCACAGCATCTAATGCTTGTAGCTCTTTAGCTTTGTCTGGCGATACTGACCAGACAATAGAGCTGAGATCTTTTTCATATAAAGGTAGGAAAGCCAGCGGCCCTTCACTGTCGAATACTTGCCTTGCGGTGTCACCATGGGGCAGCTCGGTGCGAATGGTTGCGACCACAGCGTGATGGTTATAGTCCCAGAAGGTCATTGGGATCTTACACTGCTCGCGCACCCACGAATTAGCGCCATCGGCAGCAACCACCAATGCGGCGCTAAGGCTGTCGCCATTGTCTAAGGTTAACCAAGCTTCACGCTCGCCAAAGGCAATACGCTCTAGTCGTTGGTTTTCAATATAGGTCAGCTCATCGAACTCTGCCGCGCGTTCGGCGAGTGCAAAGGCGATGGCATCGTTCTCGATAATCGCCCCAAGGTGAGTTTCACCCAGCGATTGGGCATCGAAATCGATTTTACCTAAACTGTCTTTGTCCCAAACTTGCATCTTTTGGTAGGGGCTAATACGACTTGCCGCCAAGTACGGCCATGCGCCTATATTAGTCAGTAAATGTTGGCTGGCTTTGTTAATCGCACTGACTCTGAGTTTAGGTGCACCAGATACGGCGTGAGTTTGACCTGCGTCGATAACAACCACACTCACGCCTTTCATTGCCAAGCCTATGGCCGTCGCTAAACCAACCATACCGCCGCCAACAATGGCGACATCATAAGTTTTTGTGCTTAACATCTTTTACCCTTACTCTTTATAGCAATTTAAAATATCAACAAAGCTGACTCTCTCAGCCAAGTGGTTCAGCTAGTCGTCCAGCCCATGGCTTTACGGGCAACTGGCGCTTTAAGTGGCGGAAACCATGACAGTAAACGCAAACCGATATTACGACCTAACACTAACGGCCAGTGATCATTAGAGAAACCACGAACTAAGAACTCAATACTATTCATAGTGCTGTCTCTGTCGGCGTTACGACGAGCTAAGTAGTCATGGGTAATATGATTGATCCCCACATCAAGCTCGCAGCCATCGACATTAGTAAGCGCTTGCTCTATCACTTGCAACAAACTCACCACATCGCGTAGGCCTAAGTTAAAGCCCTGCCCCGCAATTGGGTGCAGTGTTTGCGCAGCATTGCCTAAAAATACGGTGCGATGGTAGATAGGCCGCTGCATATAAGACAGCATCAAGGGGTAACTAACGCGCTCGCCAATATCGACGAAGCGCCCTGCTCGGTAACCAAAAGTTGCCTGCAACTTTTCGATAAACTCAGCTTTAGGCGCTGCTAGCATCTGCTCGGCTTCATTAGGCGATAGCGCCCACACCATCGACAATCTATGCTCGCCATTTCTGTCTGCCATCGGCAGCAATGCTAATGGCCCACTTTGAGTAAAACGCTCATAAGCCCAGCCTTGGTGTGGCTGCTCAGTATGGATATTAGTAATGATAGCGCTTTGCTGAAAATCGACCTGTTCAAGTGGCTGGTTAAAAGCATGACGTACTTTGGAGTTAAGTCCGTCTGCGGCCACCAGCAGCTTAGCGGCAATTTTCTGGCCGCAACTTAAGGTAAGTAGTTGTTGATCGTCTTGCGCCTCTACTTCACTCAAGCTCGCAGGGCAATGTAATTGAATATCGCTTTGTTCAAGCTGGTTAAACAGCTGTTGACCGACCGCTTCTAGCTCAACCACCTGACCTAAATAAGGCAGCTGGAAGTCGTCACTGCTAAGCTCCGTCATGCCAAAATTGCCACGTTCAGAGATATGGATATGGTTGATTTCGCTGGCAAGCGCGGCAATATGTGGCCATATTTGCAATTTTTTTAACTGAAAAATAGAGCCGTGAGAAATCGCAATTGAGCGGGCGTCGAAACCAGGGTGCTCATCATTAGGGCGATGTGCTTCGATCAAGGCAATTTTCAGTGGCCGCCCCGCTTGCTTGGCAATATGTGTCAAGCCAAGCGCTAGAGTAGCGCCAGCCATTGCACCGCCGACAATAGCGATATCGACCTGTTCGACTGTAGTGGTGTTAGTCATGGAATATTTAACCCGATAACTGATTTAATGCTAGCTAGAAAGCAAAACCGCCATGGCATAAATGCGATGGCGGTTTGAATGACGAACGTTTAGTGCAAAACACCAAGATCAATTGGTTTGTCGTCTTCTATCGCTGGCCCAAATTCGGAGTAGCAGAGCAATGCGGCCATGCGGGTAAACTCCATTAATTCGATAAGTGCGGCTTCTGACTCTTCGTCTTCTGCAACGTCAAATTCAACTTGTGCGATTTCCGATAGGTCTTGAATCACTTCACGAACATCTTTTGAGGCTTTATTCAATTTAGGTTGAATAATGGCGATGCCAGTAAGGAAGCTCTGTACCCATAGCGATAGCGCTTCCACACGCTTTGCCAAAGTTTCTTCCTCTTCAGGAAGCATAGGGCTAAAACCAAAGTCAGTGTCGGATAGACGAGTCACTGCATCTTGATAAAGCTCTTCAACCATAGTTTGCAGTTTTGGCGGCAGTGCTTGACCATCATTCATCAGCTCTAATAGCGGCAGAGTCCAACCTTTAGAGGATTGTTCTACACCACCACAAATTAAGCCCACTAATGCGCCGTGAACTTCAACAGGGTGCTGACCAATTTCAGCTTCATTAAGTGCCGCAAGTAGGTTATCCATACGCAGCGTTGGTAGAGTCGCCATAAAGTCGTTTCCAGTGACAAGATTTACTGGTCTCATGCTAGCAGAAGTGACTGTTACGACCAAGAGTTGCCACCATAAAGTCAGCAAAAGTTTGTCGATTTAGCCACAAAAACAGCAATCAAGATCTGTTGCTGCATATACAATTGCAACTAACTGGTGATAAATGGTGATTTCTAGCGGTAACTTAAGTAACAGCTCAACTAGCACTAGCGCCCAAAGCGCTTCATGTTTGTACGCTAATGGCTATCTAAACAACAATTAATCTAAACTATTCCTGTTTAGTTGGATATCGTGTTGCACTTTGCTTTTTAGACCGATATAGTCCGCTCAAGTACACGGTTTAAGGATTCCTTTAGGAATGGGTAACAAGGCGATTGAAATTACCCTTATGGGGCGCACCTACTCTATCGCTTGTCCGGATGGACAAGAGACAGCACTTAGGCACGTCGCACATAATCTTGAAAAGCAGTTAATGTCGCTTAAAGCGCGCACTAACAATATCAGCCGTGAAGAAATTGCGATTATGGCAGCATTAAATACTGGTTATGAGCTGTTAGAAGAACAGCAGAAGAATCAAGATTATAACAAGCAGATGGATGAAAAAATCGGTTTGCTGCAGTCAACTTTAGAAGATGCGTTAGTTGAACGCTCTACGAAAAGCGATTAAAAAGGTTATAATCAGCTTCACTAAATTTTTGCGACAGCAAATTTAGCGATGAAAGAATTATTGTCGTAAGCCATTTAAAGGTCAATTGACCTGCTTACGAATGCAAGTTTTGCTCCCTGGGATACGCGCTAGCTGGCAATGTCCCTGTGCCGATATTTACAAACCCAGGGTGAACGTTTTACTGACATTGTGCAAGCTCGGCTCGTATCGAGAAGCCTTAGGAGGTATTCGTTTACCCGCCTTGAACCTACGGTTCAAGGGCTACGCCAGCGGTCGGTATTCTGGGGAGCAATTCAAATAAACAAAATAACCATCAACTTATGATGGTTTTTTTGTACCTAAAATTTACTGTATTCCCAATTTCCCCCCCCAGAATACCAACGTAGTCGGACTCTTTATCAATAGAGTGCGGGGAGCAATTCAAACAAACAAAATAACCATCAACTTATGATGGTTTTTTTGTACCTAAAATTTACTGTATTCCCAATTTCCCCCCCCCAGAATACCGACGTAGTCGGACTCTTTTATAAATAAAATGCGGGGAGCAATTCAATCAATAAAAAAGGGCTATCCTACCTGATAGCCCTTTTTTTATGCCTGCAATTTCTGCCCTGCCCCCCAGAATACCGACGTAGTCGGACTCTTTATAAGAAAATGCGGGGAGCAATTCTATTTCACCTGAAAGGCAATACTTTTTTGATGCCTTTTTTCTTCCTATAACTAGCATAAAACCGGATAATGTCTGGTAATTCCACATCAGTGATAGATTGCAACAATATCTAACATAGCCCCCCCAAAAAAAAAGCAATTATGACCTTGATTTCTTAACTTCTGATACAAATACCTACAAGTTACAATTTGCATAATCAGTCACCTATGTTACTTTAATTTTTTTATCCACAGCAAAGACTTATGTTCGACGAATTTAAAGTACAGCTAACTACATTTGACTGGAACGGGGTTTCAGGTTTAACCAATATTCTGATGGTTATTTTAACTGGATTACTTCTATACGGACTGAAGCAAGGCTCGAGTAATATTAAGGAGTCTTCGCTATCTCGAGACGCTGATATTCTAAGGTGGGCTATGACAGAGATGGATCTCTTGAAGCCTGCTATTCGAATTCTAACTGATGCTCACAAAACTCGTTCATTTTGCAACTGTCCTGGTGAACATATTAAACATTACGACTGCAGCTGGAATAAAGAAGAATTAGCCGCAGCACAAGAGGTAAGTGTTAAACTCCAGCGCATAGGTTATATGGCTCTTCATAACTTGATCTCAAGAAATCACTTTATGAATATTTGGGGCCCTATGTATCTATCCACATGGTACTCCCTAGAAGCTTGGGTAAAGCATAAAAGACTTGATTTAGATGAACCTTTAACTATTGAAAACGGTGCATATTCTCGCATTTATTTAGAGCAATTCGCTCATTATTGTGAGAAAAACATGCCTGAAGTGCTAGTCAATAACGAACGTAGAAGGTTTAATTTACCTACACTTTCTAATGAGAAAAGGAAGAAAGCGCGAGTGACTTCCAAAGTATTTAAATCAAAAAAAGAAAAACTCAATATTTAAAAAAGACTAATAGTCTTGCCCACTCCTATTCACACGGAAGCTAAATTCCAATAAAACAATTTAAAAACAAAAAGCTACAAAAGTTCAAAATGGCTTTCTATCGACATTGTACCACTTAGCTTTGGAATTATTGCTCATCATATCCAGAAACTCATTGGCCTCTAGAAAAAGGGGCTGATCTCTAAGCGACTTTTAGTGTAAAATCTCCTCTTTCGTCAGTCCAAAAGCCAAGTACACTTAGGCCCAAAGATAGGCCCAAAGAATAAACGATGTCGCAGACTCTGTTTTACCTGATGCCTAACGGCAAAAGTACCCAGCGCCATGAGCCATTATTGGCGTTGCAGCAGGTATACGATTTTGCCTGTGAATTGGCTCGACAGGCGTTTATTAATCAGCAATGGGTCTATATTCATTGCACTGACAAAGAACAAGCTTATGCCATCGATGAACTGTTATGGCAGTTAGCACCGCAATCTTTCGTGCCCCATAACCTTAAAGGTGAAGGCCCGACAGGCGGCGCCCCAGTTGAAATAGGCTTTGATCGGCTTGGGGCCAACAAAAATCGTCATGTTCTGATTAATCTTGCAGACCAAGTGCCGCAATTTGCGGTAAACTTTGTGCAGATTATCGACTTCGTTGCCAACGACGACAGCCATAAAGCGATCGCACGCGATCGCTACCGGCAATATCGCACTCTTGGGATAGCGTTAACGACCCAAGACTTGAGCAATACAACCAATTAATTTTAGTTTGAGATAAGCACGCTCCCATGGAAAAAACATATAACCCGCAGTCTATCGAACAGTCTCTTTACCAAAACTGGGAAGAGAAAGGTTACTTCAAGCCACACGGCGACGAGTCTCAAGGCAACTATTGCATCATGATCCCACCACCAAACGTGACGGGTAGCTTGCATATGGGCCACGCTTTCCAAGATACCATTATGGATACCTTGACCCGTTACCAGCGCATGAAGGGTAAAAACACCCTTTGGCAGGTCGGTACTGACCACGCAGGTATTGCCACACAGATGTTGGTTGAACGTAAAGTCGCAGCTGAAGAAGGTTTAAACCGTCACGACTTAGGCCGTGAAAACTTCATCGACCGTATCTGGGACTGGAAGAACGAGTCTGGTGGCACCATCACTAAACAACTACGTCGTCTTGGCGCGTCAGTTGATTGGGATCGTGAGCGCTTCACCATGGACGAAGGCATGTCTGAAGCGGTACAAGAAGTATTTGTTCGCCTGTATGAAGACGACCTTATCTACCGTGGTAAGCGCCTAGTTAACTGGGATCCTAAGCTGCACACTGCAATTTCAGATTTAGAAGTTGAAAACAAAGAAAAACAAGGCAGCATGTGGCATTTCCGCTACCCGCTTGCAGAAGGCGCCTTGACCAGCGATGGTAAAGATTACTTAGAGATCGCCACCACCCGTCCTGAAACCATGTTAGGTGATAGTGCGGTTGCCGTGCATCCAGAAGATGAGCGTTACGCTTCACTGATTGGTAAGTTCATCCACCTACCGATTGTAAACCGTCTTATCCCGATTGTTGCTGACGATTACGTCGACATGGAGTTTGGTACTGGTTGTGTGAAAATCACCCCTGCACACGACTTTAACGATTACGAAGTCGGTAAGCGCCACGAACTGCCTATGTACAACATTTTGACTTTTGACGCGGCTATCCGCTCATCTGCTGAAGTCGTTAACACCGATGGCACGGCCAATAATGAATTAGACGCTGCGCTACCTGAGCGTTACGCTGGCCTTGATCGTTTTGAAGCGCGTAAAGCGGTTGTTGCCGAGCTTGAGACTTTAGGTCTGTTAGGCAAAATTGATCCACATGGATTGAAAGTCCCTTACGGCGATCGCTCTGGTGTGGTTATTGAGCCACTACTTACCGACCAATGGTATGTATCGGTTGCTCCTATGGCGAAAACCGCGATGGAAGCGGTTGATAACGGCGACATTAAGTTTGTGCCACAGCAATATGAGAACATGTACAACTCTTGGATGCGTGACATTCAAGACTGGTGTATCTCGCGCCAGCTTTGGTGGGGACACCGCATTCCAGCTTGGTATGACGAAGCCGGTAAAGTTTATGTTGGCCGTGATGAAGCGGAAGTTCGTGCAAAGCACAAACTTGCAGATTCAGTAGTACTACGCCAAGACAACGATGTACTCGATACTTGGTTTAGCTCTGCGTTATGGACCTTCTCTACACTTGGCTGGCCAAAAGACACCGCTGAGCTTAAAGCGTTCCACCCAACTGACGTGCTAGTCACTGGCTTTGACATCATCTTCTTCTGGGTTGCCCGCATGATCATGATGACCATGCATTTCATCAAAGATGAAAACGGTAAGCCGCAGGTGCCATTTAAAACCGTGTACGTGACCGGGCTTATCCGTGATGAAGTCGGCAATAAGATGTCGAAATCTAAAGGTAACGTACTTGACCCATTAGATATGATTGACGGTATCGATCTTGAAGCATTAGTGGAAAAACGTACCGGCAACATGATGCAGCCTAAGATGGCAGCCAAAATTGAAAAGAGTACCCGTAAAGAGTTCTCTGATGGCATTGAAGCACACGGTACTGATGCACTACGCTTTACCCTAGCGTCTATGGCGTCTACTGGCCGCGATATCAACTGGGACATGAAACGTCTTGATGGTTACCGCAGCTTCTGTAATAAAATCTGGAACGCATCTCGCTACGTGTTGATGAACACTGAAGTGCAAACAGAAGACGCTGCTGATGATGCTGTTGGCGAAGCATTAGATTGTGGCCAAATTCTTGTTGATGGCAAGCCGGGAGAAATGGAACTGTCGATTGCTGATCGCTGGATCATAGGTCTGTTTAACGAAACGGTTAAAACCTATGACGAGCATATGGCAAACTACCGTTTCGATCTTGCAGCGAACACTATCTACGAGTTCACTTGGAACCAGTTCTGTGATTGGTACCTAGAACTCACCAAGCCTGTGATGCAAAACGGTACTGACGCCCAGCTACGTGGTACACGCCATACATTGGTGAACGTGCTTGAGCAGATGCAGCGCCTAATGCACCCAATGATGCCTTACCTAACTGAAACTATCTGGCAACGCGTTAAGCCGCTGGCCGGTGTTGAAGGTGACACCTTAATGCTTGCCGCATTCCCTGAGTACCAAGCTGATAAAGTTGACACTCAAGCGATGGAAGATCTTGAGTGGGTTAAGCAGGTGATTACTGCGGTACGTAACATTCGCGCCGAACTTAACATTGCGCCATCTAAACCACTAAATGCACTACTTCGTGGTGTGAGCAAGCAAGACAAAGCCCGTCTTGCAGCGAACCAGACCTTCTTCAAGACACTGGCTAAACTTGAGTCTATGACGATTCTAGCGGACGGTGAAACAGCGCCAATGTCGACCACACAGCTTGTGGGTGACATGGAGCTACTCATACCAATGGCGGGTCTTATCGATGTCGCTAAAGAAGTAGCCCGTATCGACAAGCTACTTGAAAAAGCCGCTGCTGAGTTTAAGCGTATTGAAGGTAAGCTTTCTAACCAAGGTTTTGTGGCCAAAGCGCCAGCAGCCGTGATTGAGAAAGAGCGTGCCAAGCAAGCTGAATATCAACGTGATATTGAAAAGCTTACTGAGCAAAAAGCTGAATTGGCGAAATTGGAAGGTTAAGCATTTCTGCTGGGGAAACTCAGCTAAAGTAACGCAAAAAAGGCAACCTTCGGGTTGCCCTTTTTATTCGCTAATATGAGGTACTAGAAGTAACAAAACCATATACTCACTTCCAGCTAGTTAGATAGGCAATAACACTTGATGTCAGATTAAAAAGAATAAGTCCCTTTATATGATTAGCTCCTTAGGGTCTGTTGATTCCTTTTAAGGCTATTGCCCATACTGCTGAGATATTTACAGAATGCTTCAGTTGCATTAAGTTTAAGTCAAGCTATGTTAATTAGTAATGGCTGAACAAAAACTATCGAACTGAATAATTTTAAGGACGTGACTTTATGGATACCAATAAACTGTTACTGATCATCATCGCAATATTACTGCCGCCAGTGGCAGTATTTCTAAAAAGTGGCGTAGGTAAAGATCTGCTTATCAATATCATTTTGTGTCTACTTTTCTTTATCCCAGGATTACTGCATGCACTGTGGGTTGTCACCAAGTAGCGCTTACCTCATGTAGCGATAATAGATAACCGATTTGAGCCCCATAAACTTGGGGCTTTTTGATGGCCTGTCAGCGATTTATTTAACGCCATTAATTCCATTTAGGAATACATTAAATCAATAACATTCATTTTTTTAATTAACGAGTCAGGAGTAAACTTTAGTCAGTTCTAAACAGCATTCAAAATCAGGTTCGTTATGCCCCTTAGCTTCAGCGCTATCCAATCTAAACTCTGTAAACTGTTTTTGCTGCTAGCCCAAGTTAGCTTTTTTTGCTTATTTGCTTACAGCTGCCAGCAACTTGCTAGCTGGTTGCATTCTCCGTTACCCGGCAGCGTGATAGGACTCGCCATTCTGCTGTTATTACTCTGCGGTAAAGTCATTCCAGAAAAAGCGGTAAACAGTGGCGCGGCTTGGTTGATTGGCGACCTGCTGCTATTTTTCATTCCACCGGTAGTCGCCGTTCTAAAATACGAAGACATATTAGAACAATATGGCGTCACGCTGATCAGCTCGATGTTAGCAGCAAGCTGCTTAGTATTGCTTGGCACTGCGTTTACCGTAGATAGATTATTTAATTTTGAACGTAAACTAAAGTTACAAAAACAGCGTAAGCATGCGCAGTTACTAAGGGCTCCTGTAAAAATAGCGCCAACACATACGGCTTCAGGAGTATCTTTATGAACCTCACGCTATTAGCGCTACTTTGCCTAGCATTAACCTTAGGCTGTTATTATGGCAGTAAAGCGCTTTATCGCCGCAAGCAACGGGTATGGTTTGCCCCCATTTTGCTCGCTCCATTGGCCATTTTAGTCACCGTGGTGATATTAAAAATTCCGCTTGCGAGTTACTTTCAATATACCCACTGGCTCGCCGCACTGTTAGCACCTGCGACTATCGCCTTTGCAGTGCCGATTTACCGCGAGCGCCAGCTGATAAAGCAATACCCTATTACCTTAAGCGTTGGTGTGATTGTTGGGCTTTTACTTGGGTTAGCCACCTCTTGGTTATTGATGCAGTTAACCACCATGCCCACAGAGCTTTCCAATAGCTTAATGGTGCGTTCGGTCTCAACGCCATTTGCAATAGAGGCAACGGGAGCATTTGGCGGTATACCTGAGCTTACCGCTATGCTGGTTTTATTAACCGGTATTATGGGAATGCTGATCTGTGAGCCACTGTTTAAAGTGGCCAAAATTCGCAGTGCTGTTGCAAAAGGAGTAGCCCTTGGCGCTTCAGCTCACGGTGCGGGGGCAGCAAAAGCCAGTGAAATAGGTAGACAAGAGGGAGTTATTGCCAGTTTAACCATGATATTCACGGGCATTGCAATGGTGCTCATGGCGCCGTTATTTGCCTCAGTTATTGGATAATACTTATTAGTCCAAACCATCGGCTTTCATTAAACTCTATTGCATAAAGCTTCAACATTTACTGCTATGCGCTTGTTGTTACAGCAACTCTATGGTGCCTTCCTTTCGCTCAATAGCATGAGTTCCTCTCAAACAGCCATTAACGCATTGGTGTTTGTCACCAAATTAGGTAAAGTGTCGACTGCAATCACAAGCTTGCAGCGTTTTGGCAAAGATTCTTACGTTCAATCTACCCAGAACCAACAAAAAATGCTTCTTCAATACGAAAGCAATAATAAATATAAATAATTAAAACAATGAAAGGAAAGTTATGAGCGAGTCAAAAGATGCTTACGCAGATAACGACCTACGGGAAGTCAAACAGCTGGGAATGTGGGCCTCGATTGCCAGCTTAAGCTACGTATTTTGGATAGTTGGCGGCATGGAGCTGGTTGAGCGAGTCGCTTATTATGGAGTAAAAGCCAGTGCGGGTCTTTATGCAAAAGCACCAGTTTCTGAAGGCGGCCTTGGGATCACCTTAAGTGACTATGGCCTAATCATCGGCATCTGGGCGTTAATGCAAACCTTCGTACCAGTATTTACTGGTGGTATCTCCGATAGGGTCGGCTATAAAGAAACGATTTTTGCCTCTACGTTAGTTAAGATTGCCGGCTACCTGGTGATGGCACTATTCCCAAGTTTCTGGGGTTTCATGTTCGGTGCAATCCTACTTGCCAGTGGTACAGGTATTTTCAAACCAGGGATTCAAGGCACCTTAGTCCTGGCAACGGGGCGGCAAAGCACCTCGATGGCCTGGGGGATTTTCTACCAAGTAGTGAATATTGGTGGCTTCTTAGGTCCGCTAGTAGCAGTGCACATGCGCCAGCTTTCTTGGGATAACGTCTTCTATGCGTGTGCTGCGATTATCTCGCTTAACTTCCTTTTCTTACTGGCTTATAAAGAGCCTGGTAAAGAGGAGCGTTTGGAGCGCAACCGTAAAATAAAATCGGGTGAGATTAAGCAAGATGCACTATGGCGCGACGCACTGCATGAGCTTAAGAAGCCGGTTGTGATCTACTACATGTTAGTATTTGCTGGATTCTGGTTCTTGTTTAATTCACTGTTTGACGTATTACCTATTCATATCGCCGAATGGGTTGATACCAGTGTGATTGTAACCTCACTATTTGGTCCTGAAGGTACCTCTAATGGTTTCTTCCAGTTCTGGCTCGGCCTAGACAACTCAGGGACTAAAGTGATGCCGGAAGGCATGCTTAACCTCAATGCGGGTATGATCATGACCTCGTGTTTCTTGGTAGCAGCGCTCACCGCGAAGTACCGCATCACTTCAGCGATGTTAGCGGGCTGCTTATTAAGTATTTTCGCCTTTATACTCATTGGCGCCACGAATGCGGCGTGGATGATGGTGTTGGCGATTGCCATGTTCTCGTTCGGCGAAATGATGATTAGTCCGAAGAAAAATGAGTTCATGGGTAACATTGCCCCTGAAGGCAAAAAGGCCATGTATCTTGGCTTTGTTATGTTGCCGCAAGGTATTGGCTGGACATTAGAAGGCTTCTTTGCCCCTAAGTTATACGAAATGTTTGCCTCTAAGGAAGTGTTCTCTTTGCAGTTACTTGAAGAGCGTGGCATGAGCGCCAGCGATGTAGCTGCCATCCCCCAAGGCGAGGCTTTCACTACCCTGGTTGCCTATACTGGCGAGTCAGCACAAGCATTAACAACGCTGCTTTATAACACGCATGACATCGGCATGGCGTGGTACATTATTGCAGCAATTGGCACTATCTCAGCGGTAGGGATCTACCTCTACGGTAAATGGTTGTACAGGCTACAGCAGGCCTAATTAATCAGTATCAAGATTAATTTACAAAAAAGCTGACATGAATGTCAGCTTTTTTATTTTCTAGCCCAATAAACTTACGCCGCTTTTAACGATGGCGTCGCCTCGGTTACCACAGGTACACTTGCAGCAAATCGTACTTTACCAACCGGTAAAATCACTCTGCCATACTCAGCATTAAGCACTTGCGCCATAGCGAAGTAAATAGCGCTTAAACCACAGAAAATACCTTCAAAGCCAGCGATGGTGCCGATAAGCTCACTGCCGGTAAAGTCACGTGCAGCCAACAGGAAAAACAGTATGGTTAACGAACCAAATACGATCTGTTTCGCCAGTGGGTAACGCATTGAACCGATAAACATAAAGCCGGTGAACATGCCCCATAACGCTAAGTACCAGCCCATGAAGCTTGCAGGACTTGCTGCTAAGCCCATTTTAGGCATCACAATAAGCGCAACTAAAGTTAACCAGAATAAACCATAGGAAGTAAACGCTGTAGTACCGAAGGTATCACCACGTTTGAAGCACATCATGCCCACTAGTACTTGTCCAATGCCACCATAGAATATGCCCATAGCTAGGATCATTGAGTCAATAGGGAAAAAACCAGCGTTATGGATATTAAGCAAAACGGTAGTCATGCCGAAACCCATTAGGCCAAGTGGCGCAGGATTTGCCAACGAATTTGTATGCTGTGTAGACATTAAGTTCCCCTACAGGAGGTGGTCAATCAAATAGGTAGCGGTTGCGGTTAACCGCACTAGATTAACAATGGTTAATCTTAGCGCCGCGGATTCTAGAGTAAGCGATAACAGCAAGCAATCTTCCAGCCCCCACGCAAATGACGAACAGAAAACCCAAATAATAGAATGTTACCATTTAAAATCAAAGGTTTACACTGAGACGCTGCGCAATTCCTTTACCCAGGCCCACCTGAGTGACCCATCCCTCACTTATTCATAAAAGTGGATCTTCCTCACAACCTCACCGAGTTAGCACTTTAGCAAATGGTGTTATTCGTTGGTTTTCGTGGTTAATTATTGCGCTTGCTCACAAACTCATACATTAATCTCTATTCAGACAGAAAGATGATTTGCATCAAAAAAGGGAGCCCGAAGGCTCCCAAGAGGTTCAATTGCAGCGAGAAGCAGGGGATCTCGCCACGGGTGATACTTTTATAATTTTAAGTTAGTGGGCGCCTCCAGCATGCATCTTATCGATACCGTAAGTCTTACCTTCAGCGTGACAAGTCGCGCAAGATTCTACAGGTAGATTAGCAGTCGATGAAGGTTCGCCATCAACGACAGCACCGTTACTCTTGAAGTGAGCCATTGCGGCCGCATCAGAGTGAGCATGACAAGTACGGCAAGCTTCAGCTGTTGGACTAATGAATGTTGTTGCCGTGCTATCAACTGCAATTGCTCGTTTACCTGAAGCTAGACCACCATCTGCAGCAAACAGCTCAACACCATCTTTGTGACAAGCAGAACATTTAGTTGCTACCGCCGGATACCCTTTAGTTTCCATATTTGCGTCAATATGAATCGCAGGGAAACCACGGTTGTCATCCCAAAGTCCTGAATGGAAACGGTGAGCGACGGCAAACAAGTCACGAGTATTGTAGTTCAGACCTTCAATTGGCTTGAAGATAGGATTGCCATCGGCATCTACTTCATCAGTCTTATACTCAGGTTGTACATGGTAAGACCCACCCCAAGTATCGTTATGACACCCAACACACTGGTCAAAACGTTCATCACCGTAATGTTTCGCAATACCTAAAGAGGTATGACAAGTATTACATTTAGCTTCGTCGGCGGTCACGCGTGCGGGGTCACTGAAGCGAGAAATGTTAGCATCACTGCCATCAGCATTAGCCAAGTTCCAATATGCTGGAGCCATGGTAATAGCAACGTAACCAACGTCATATTGCGCCTCACCATTTGCATCTAAGCATTCAATGAGTGCGCCTTCAGAGTCGGCACACACTGAGAATTGCGGCGTAATAGCAATGCTCTTACCATCGAGATCATAGTTGTCTAATTGGGTAACAACCAGCTTACCAGCACTTGCAGCAACACCACTAAGATTAACAGATGCGCTGCCGAAGTAAGTGCCATTTGCATCCACCCAGCCAGTTTTCATTACGTCATACTTGGTAAAGCCTGTGAACTCAAACCCGTCGGCAACAGGGGCACCATCAATTGAAACATCAAAGGTCACCACGATTTCATCGTGTACTTCGTCATGCTCAGGAATTATCGTGCCATAGCTTTCTTTCTCAGGAATCGTGACTGTTTGCGCATCTTCAGTGTAACTAACATTTGAAACTGAAATTTCGATAGAATCAGTCGCCATCGCACGCACGCCAACTTTATGCGCTAGTACAGGGCTTAAGCTACCTGCACTATGACAACCAGAACAAGCCGCATCGCTTTCAGGTACGATGCCCTTGTGGCCTTCACCAGTTTCGAAGTTAACGTCGGTATGACAAGAGACACAGGCTTCAGCGTAAACGTTGTCGTTCCACTGGCTGCCATTGTCATGACAAGTGGTACATTCATTTAACTCTGATGGGAAACCTATTTCAGCAAACTCTTCTTTAGCTTCGCCTGTAAGATCAAGGTGGTGGCCGGCATGCAGCGTATGGATCATCGCGTTCCAGTTGGCGTTCCAACCTTTTTCTGGATCAGCTTCACCGCCCGCATAAGCTGGGTTATGACAAGCGACGCAGTTCTCAACTTTTTGATAGTTATGGTGAGCACCGATGTTGGCAATACGAATGTCAGTGACTGCATATCCGTCCATCTGGCTATGACACTTAATACATGCCGCATTGGAAACAGAGTCTTTTTCTGAAACAGCAAGCTCACCCGTAGCTGGAATGAAATCAACGGGTGTTGATAGCAGCTTGTCTGAAATACCAACACCATTGGCATCCACTACGTTATAAGTACGTACCATTACGCGGAATAGGTTATTGGCATCACCATCAGCGAGCACGACAGGAGCATTACCTTCATGCTCCCAAGTACCCATATAAGTACCCGGATTGGCTTCATCCTCTACCAAGGTACATGCATCAACTTCTGCACCACCTCGAGCAGTGGCTTTTCCTGTTGGCGTACAGTACATACTAGAACCAAACTCATTGGCTAATGCATTGTTCTGCCAGAGAATTGGGGCACCGGTATTCGTTTCATTGGCCGCTTGATTCATCACATAAAGCGCCACTTTATCTAAACCGGTAAAAGGCATTGCTTCGCCTTTACTATCTTTGCCTGTTACTGTGAACTTAATTGAAAAGTCATCGCTGCCGACCACGACTATGTCAGCTGGAGCGAGTGTCAGTACAAAGTCAGCAGCACTGGCAACGGTATCGACAGTAATTCCAGCTGGCGTTCCTGGAGTACCTGGAGTTCCTGGTTCACCAGGTGCACCATCTTTACCATCATCGCCATCACTACAACCTGTTAAACCCATGGCAGTGACTAGTGCCATCGCCAATAAAGACTTCTTATGTGTTCTCATCATCTTATCCCTTTATAGGTATTATTTTGCTGCATACGCAGTAAATTGAATATAAAAGAATGCGAGATATGTGAAACAATTTTGTTTACAGCTTGTGATTAGAATTTAAAGATTCAATTAATGAAATTCCAATTAGTGAAAATGGCAATTTCATTAATTGAAATTAACATAGACTGCATGTATGAAGTGACTAATAAGTGTGGAGTAGATCTGCAACTATTTGAATCAATATTTCTCTTTGACCTATAGTGTAGCGGCGGTTTTTAGCCTCTTGCTCTACAATAAAATACTGAGGTGATAGCATATCACCGTGCAATAGACTCACTTGCTCTTTAGGCAGTGATTCGGTTCTCAGAGAAGGAATACTATTACAAACACCAGCCTCCACAGCGGGCAAAAATGCGATACTTCCCATGGTCATCAGATGACAAAACCATGCCTCTCGACTGGCAACTTTATCGACACTCTTAAGCTCAACCCTTGCATTGCGACAATACATTTCTAGTGGATCGACCTTATCATTAAACCCTTTACTTTCGAGGTATAAAAATGGTTGTTGAGCGATCTGCTCTAGCGTGATATTAGGCATGTACTGCCATATAGGATGCTGCACCCTAGCGGCAATGTGCACATTATCGACCGAGCCAAGTAACTCACATTCCAACTCAGAGGTCATTGAAGTATCAAACCCGATGCCAAAATCCAATTCACCGTTATGGATTCGTTCCGCCGTATGACTGTCCCAGCAATGTAAGCGAACTTTCCCCATCGCCTCTTGTTCTGCATATTCACTAATCGCCACGGCTAAACTACTCATGATGCTCTGAGTGACTGCAATATTGAGCGAGGGTATTTGCGTTATTTTGTCCTCGTCAAAGGCCACTTGCTCAATATAGTTAACAACTCGGTAGAAGCCGCAAATAGGTTCATATAAAGCCTCGGCTAAGGGAGTGGGCTTTAATCCTTGCAGGCGACGGTAAAAAAGCTCATCGTTAAAAGTAATACGCAATTGAGTTAAGCAGCGACTCACCTTAGGTGCTGATACCTGCAGCTCACTAGCGGTGGTATTTGCATGGCCGTTCTCATACAAAGTCTTAAACACGATAAGGCAAAAAATATCTAATTCAGAGAGCTTTTTTAGAGATTCATTTAACATGATGCATAACGTCTAGTTGAATACTTAATTATAGGTATAGCATAGCGACAGGCAAGAAAGCGTGTTCCACGCCGTTGCGAACAAGTTAAAGTTCAATAACTTGGCTTAGGTCACAGCACGAAAAAGCAGCAGGTATCAATGCTAAATTAAACATTAATAGAGAGTTAAACCAGCTCAATGATAAATTGAAGTGGATAAGCATAAAGCAGTAATCTGCTGACGGCGAGATCAACTTAAGGTTATATTTAGATAGCCAAGCAATCCGTTCGCATCCGTATTCGCAGATGGATAACAAAGACGATTGCTTAACTGCAAATTTCGGCGGTTGAGAGCACTCTGCTTTGACCTGCTAATAGTTGCGAGTCTAGCACTATCTCGCCAACAGAAATTCGATGCAGTCCAATTACTGGGTTACGAAAACGACCAAACATGCGTTTTATTTGGTGGTAACGCCCCTCCATCAGTGTCACTAACGCGGTATGGGGATCCACAATCTCGAGTTTAGCTGGCAAGGTGGTGATATCTTCAAACTCAAAATACATCCCCTCATGGAAAGCTTGAATGTAGCTTGCATCTATTGGGTTTTCCAAACTTACACGGTAAAGCTTGGCTACCTTATGCTCAGGTGACATCAATCGCTTTGACCAACGACCATCATTAGTTAACAGGAGTAAGCCTGACGTATTGAGATCTAACCGGCCGACGATATGTAACTGCTGTTTGTCAGGGTGGCTTAGTAGGTCGATGACCGTTTTATGCTTGTCATCAACAGTGGCACTCACCACCCCCACAGGTTTATGCAACATCAGATAAATCGGTGTATTGGCCTGTAGGACTTCACCTTCTAACGTGATGTGGGAAAACTCATCAACAATCTGATCGATATCTCTGGCTATCTCACCATCGACTTTAACAAGGCCTTTAGCCAGTAGCACTCTAACGTGTTTGCGACTAACCCTTTTGGTTGCGCTGATGAACCTATCTAGCCGGGCTCGTTTAGATTCCATAATATTATCCGTTTAGCGGCACAATTTTATAGGCACAACGCCGAGCACCTTCGATAATATGCTCTTCTCGGCTAATGCTAGCATCTTGTTGCAATAGACTTTGAAACAGTTGTAGCTCAGAGCGACAAAAGTTAAGGCATGACGATGCAGCAGCGCAAATGGGGCAATGATTCTCTAGCAACCAAAAGACACCGTCACCAGTTTCGACGCTAGCCATATAGCCCTCTTCGGTGCGCAGTTTAGCAAGTACAGCTAATTTGGCAGGAAGATCGATAGCATCATCTAAAGCTGATTGATAAAGCTTAAAAGAAGCATCCTCTCTATGGGCGATAAGTTGCTCTAAGCCTTGCTCACCAAAAATCGTTTTTACAGAATCGATCAGCTGCACCGTAAGCTCTTCATGGCGGTCTGAAAAATGGCTATTACTTTTTGGAGTTAATGACCAATAACGTGTCGGCCTGCCTCGAGTGGCCTTTTTATCTTCAAATATCACATCACTATTGTCTTCTAGGCTTTGAAGGTGTTGACGCACTCCCATAGTTGTTAAGCCGAGCTCGGAGGCGATGACTTTCGCGGTCAACTCCCCTTGGGTCTTTAACATCTGCAATATTTTGTCGCTGGTCTTCATAGTTTCCCCTTAACGCTTAGTGCACATTATTACTGAATCAGCTCTTATGTAAACTTTTTTCTTTACTTTATTATGTAAAGATATTACTTTACTTAAAACTTAATAAACAAAAAGGTTTACTTAAATGGAATTAGTTATTGTTAGCGGAAGCCAAAGAAAGGACTCGCAAAGCGCCAAAGTTGCTCAATACTTAATGCAACAGATGCTGCCGAGTCATACAGTGAAACACATTGAACTGTGCCAATATCAACTGCCTTTTTGGGATGGCGATCCCGAGAGTAAAACAACCGACGGCAGTCGCTGGCCGTTTATCTCACATCAAGTAAAACGTGCTGATGCACTAATACTGATCACCCCTGAGTGGGGCGGAATGGCATCGCCACTGATGAAAAACTTTCTATTAATGTGTGATAACCAAGATACGGCGCACAAACCTGCGTTGTTAGTCTCAGTAGTAAGCGGCATTAGTGGTGCCTACCCCATTGCAGAATTGAGAATGAATGCGTTAAAAAACAATAAGCTGGTTGCAACACCTGATCACCTCATTATTCGTAATGTCGAGCAGGTATTAAATACTGAGCAAGCCATTGATGATCGTGATAAGCATTTACGTGAACGCATCGACTACTGTCTGTACATGTTGGCGCAATACAGCGAGGCTTTATCCGTTATTCGCACTAATCATCAAGATAAGCCCTACCCTAAGCAACAAGAGTACAGTTACGGCATGTAATACCTAAGTTAACCCAAAGAGCAACAGCAAGGAGCACATTATGATGCATCTAGAACATTTAAATTTAGTGGTAAAAGATATCCCAACAACGCTAGCCTTTTATCAAGCAATTTTCCCTCACTGGAAAACCCGTGGCGGCGGTGTTAGTCAGTGGTATGGAGTGGATCGGAACTGGGTGCACTTTGGTGATGACTATCAATATCTGACTTTCAATGACGATGGTGTTGGCAACAACCGAGACTTAACAGGCCACCAAGTTGGGCTGGCTCATTTTGCTTTTGTGGTGGACGATCTTGACGGCGTCATTGCGCGACTAGCCGCCATTGGCCATCCCGTCGATAAAGACGGCGCAGAAGACCCTTTTCGCCGCAATGCCTATTACATTGACCCTGATGGTTATGAAGTAGAGTTTGTGCAATACCTTAGCGATGTTCCCCGAGAGCGAAATCGCTACTGATAATCAAAACCAACGATGTCACAACAATGAGCCTAATCAACTCATTTTTCTAACCCATGAACTGGGCGCTATTCGCAATATCCAATGTAGTATTGCCCATGGCCAGCTCGGTACAAAACTATTGGCTTTTTCAGCCTCTATGGCTTTAACCATGGCGCGGCAGCCGACGTTGGTATCGACAATAAAAGGCACCTTCTCTACGTGGTCGTTGATTTCGCTGCGGATAAAACCAGGGTGAATACAGCTGACACTAATCGGCGTGTGCATCACATCAATGCGGATCCCTTCAGTCAACGAAGTCACTGCAGCCTTGGTCGCCGCATAAACTGTCATCGCTCGCCTAAAACCCCGCACTGCACTCACCGAAGAGATAGTCACCAAATGACCTGAGTTTTGCGCTCTAAAAATCTGCATAGCTGCTTCTGCTTGAGCAATTAATGCAACAAAATTGGTCTCAGCGGTTTGTTTATTTGCATCAAAGTGACCAGTACCGATTGAGGCTCCTTTTCCCATACCAGCATTAATGATAATCCTGTCTATGCCTGCAAGCTCCTTATTAAAGGCATCAAACACTTCGAATACTTGCTGATGATTCGTGACATTTAGGGGCTTTATCGAGATTTTAATAGAGGGGTTAATCGTTTCAAGTTCGATTTTTAAGGCTTCCAGCCTGTCCATTCGACGCGCGCATAACGCCAAGTCTCGCCCTTTTTGCGCAAACTCAAGGGCCATACCACGGCCAAGGCCGGAACTGGCACCAGTGATCAAAATTGTTTTTCTAATTGTCATTTGATTCTGCTAGCAACTGTTATTTAACGCTAAGCTACTGTTGAACGGTCAGAATGTAAACAGATGTTTGAACCTTAATTATAGCTAAGCGTATCCTAAAGCCCGCTCTACGCAAACCAAATCGCAGCAGCAAACAACAAAGCATAAAATAGAAAGCCAACAATGAAGGCGCTATTAAAAGGATCCCTTTTCTGTATTTTCCGACGCTGAAAAAAGCTGCTTGGTGCTAAGGGGTAGCAGGTCTTACCAAAAGTGAATATACGGATCACGACTGCCCCAGTAAAATACAAGACAAAAGAGAGTACTAAATCCCACACAACCCAAAACGCAAGTTCCATTGCAAATACAAACATCGCTTCTCCTTAGCCTCTCTTATGTCGATTGGTGCCCGTGATGAACAAACTGCTTTAGCAGTATTTATGAGCTCTAGCTTGGTGCCATATGAAGTAAGAAAAGTCCAAAGGCACTAAAAAAAGCAATGCCAATACACAGCATTGCTGTTAGTGTTTTCGATTGCGACACCGATTCTATTAGCGCAAATTCAGTCTGCATTTCCAGCAGATCATTTAGCTCAAAACTGGCATATTTAGATGTCAGTAGCTCTTTTTTTCCTTTGTCGGTTGTTGGCATATCACTACTCCTTGATGACCCTAAAAACCTTACCGACTCACTAGGTTAATGTCAGGTTAAAGTTAATTAACATTACATTTACTCAATTTTAAGTTTTGAATTTATTTAAATGAGTGAAATGAACTTAGTGTAGTGGTTAGTGAATTCAGCACGTTATCGTTAATTAGATTGAAAAGCACTTACAAGGCAAACTTTAAGCGTAATTCGATATTAGCTAAGCCGTGTGTTTACTGGACTTTCAACTACAGTTGTTCGAAATAGAGTGAAAGATAGATGGGGTATTTCACTATGATCTCGTACCACCATACATTAGCGCTAGTCGACAACAATTCAGTCGCCCAATTTGCCTTGAACAAAGCACTGCAACTTGCCTGTAAAACCAAAGCTAAGGTCACAGCCTTAAAAGTGGAGAAACCTTATAACAACTTCCTCAACCGCTTAGGTCTAATCCCTGATAATGCGCTCGATCCAATGTTATTTGTCAACAAGCTACTCAGTAAGTATCAACGGCTAGGAGTCGAAGTCGAGGTTAAGCAAATTAAGAACACCAAAGACCACATTGCGATTCTTAATGAGACCAATGCTAGCGACTATGATTTAGTGATGATAAATAATCAGCACCATAACACTATAGTCAGTGAATTTTTGCCTAGCTGCGAAGAGCACTTACTGCGAGAAAGCAATCTACCAATTTTAATCGTCGGTAATAAGTCATGGCAAAAGCAGGGACACATTTTAACCGCATTAGAAACGGCCGGCTCTAACATTGCTCATAGAGAATTGAATCAGGATTTGCTAGAAGATAGCCAGCAATTAGCGAGTCTACTAGAAAATGACATACACCTGCTCAATTGTTATCAACTGGAAAACTGGAGCATGTCCATCAAACGTGAGGCAAATTTCATCAGCGATGAAGAACAAAGAAGTCAGCATTGGGGGCATTTGGTTGACTCAGCAAAAGCCTACCAACTTGACAGTGACCATCTACACCTTGAACAGGGACTTCCCGATCACGTCATCCCTGTAATCGCCAGCAGGTGTAACGCCAATTTGCTAGTGATTGGCGCAGGTGAACATCACGGCTTTATCAGCGATTTAAAAGGTCACACCTCATCGGTAATCATCGATCAATTAAAGTGCGACATTCTAGCGATAAAGCCAGTTAGCCACTAATAAGTTAACTTATCATTCACCACAGTCACAACCTACATCCGCGCGACTATCGACTAGTTAGTCGTCTCTTTCACTTTGGTTTTCTGCCACTATGGCTGAGTCGGCTTGTGCCCAAAAATCGACTCGAAACTGGGTATCAGCCGTGAGTAACTCAACTTTATGCCAATACTGCGGTGGCGAGATAGCAGTTTGCCCGACCTCTATCAGTAGTTCGGTTTCTACCTCTGCTCGCCTATCCTTAAAGCCATAAAATTTAACCGTGCCGCTTAACACGTGGATCTGCCCATATACCCGCTCTACTTGAAGATGCTCGGTTCAGAGGCATTGTGCCAGTTCAATTCTAGGCGCATTAGCGTAGAAATGGTTATTCCCTTTTAAGTCAGTGCAACAACGAAGTGGGCTGGCACAAAGCCTTCTACGATGGGTTTTAATCGACTTTACTCTGTGTTATTGATATTACTAAGGGAACGACCATTAATGGCAATCAATGTCTTGATTAAAGTCGATTAAACTCCCACTGAATCCTGCATCTTCAAGTAGAACAGGTATATACTCCTGCCTTAGTGTTATGCAGATGCAGGAACATCTTCGGCACTGTATTCTTATCAAATAGCGGTGTTGATTTATAATTAACAAAATCTTTCGGTATCGTTGCCATAGTCTGTTTTAATCCCTTTATCATTATCGCACTTTGCTTCAATATAGCGTGATTAAGCCTGAGTTAATCAACTATATGCAAACTTAGGCCAATTGCTAGCGAAGCTGGCACCCAAGTATCAAACGAACGAGCCCCAATGAATTCTGAATATAGCTACACCACACAGTACACCTTAGATAAAAGTCACTTCAGTGAGTGCTTTGATGAATCTGTCACTATAGATACATCGATACGTGCATATCGAAAGGCCATCATCTTTTCCCTTGTTGGTGTGCTATTACTACTAACGGGGATCAATGCCTACGCCTCATGGTTTTTGATCGCTTTAGGGGTTTTAGAAGCGCTAAATATCCGCTACAAAAAACCGTGGTGGCTACTGCGCCAGATGATGAGTAAGGCAGCCAACAACGAAGTGACCTTAACCATAGATGAACAAGGTGTCTCCAATGACTCATTTTATGTGAAAGGCACCATTTTTTGGCAAGATATCGTTTCAGTCAAAGAGACTGAGCAAGGCTTTTTAATTAAGCAAGCAAAAAGCGTCAGCTACCTATCAAAACGTAGTCTTGATGAAACAGCAACAGCCTTTGTCAGGCAAAAAGGAGCCGCGCTGAACTGAATACTTTGTGCAGAGAAACAGCCAAATAGCAGTTTCTCATGCTGCAGTTTAATTTGCTACAACAAAGACATTAGCAGCTATTTGTACTGCCGCTGCTTAGGGGCATTTGATCTTTCTCGGTTGTTTTGCCGTAGTTTATTGGCTATTTCAACAAGGCGGCTATGCCGTTTAGTTATTCTCCACAAATAACCTGCAACACAGTAAAAATAGCCAAGAAGCGCGATCCTTCGGGTTCGTTTTAATGCTTTTATTTTTTCCAACATGAATGCGTTACCCACTTTATTTAGTGAGTTTAAACTTAGTAAGATCAACAGCTCCTAATACAATTTTTATAACAAGTGGCCTCTAGTACTCGAAAGTAACGCCTGTAAGCTTGTGTCAATGTGAGGCCAATCACAAATAATGCAACCATTCAAAAATAAATCACCACTAACGCCTTGGTTACATTGACTGTAAAATGGCAAAAACACAGCCTAAATATTTACAAATAGCAAAAAAAACAGCCGTAACGCATATTTACATAAATTGAAAAGTATCCAAGTAAACCTTGTTTATTCAATAACCTAAACTTCCCGATTACTCAGCATTCTTATTCAGTTAATGACTTAAGTATTTTTGACGGAAAGTAACTGACTGCGGGCCTGCTTGTTTTGTGACCTGTATCACTTTGCAACAAATCTCCTCTCATTCATGTTGCCATTAGCAAATAGTGATACTCTATATTCTCATTTGTTAATTTTGTAATCATAAGTCGATATCAATCTATGCATTATTTATTGGCGCTAATCTTAAGCATTAGCTTCTTAACAACCACAGCCCATGCTAGCAACAGCAGTGAGGGTTGCGATAACAACAGCGACTGCATTGAAGTGGGTCGTTGGGATATCGGTATTGCACTTGGTTATGGTGAAAAGTCCAACCCTCTCAAAGACTTTGATGATATTCCTCTTTATGCCATTCCTACTATTGCTTACTATGGCGACCAATGGTTTTTTGATAATGGTAATATCGGTTACACTCTCACCGAAGGCGAGAATTACACCGTTAACCTAGTGGGAACTTTTAGTACAGACCGCGCATTCTTCTATCGCTGGGATCCTTCTAATATTTTTCTACTAAAAGGTAATAGTGTCGAACGTGCAACGACAAATGGCCCTTCAATAATGGCCACTAACAGCGAGCCGGAAATCGATACAAGTGAATTAACAAATAGAAACTTTACTTATCTTGGCGGAGCAGAGGCTTTTCTTTACACAAGATTTGGTATAGTGAAAGCCTCTGTTGCACACGATCTTTTTAATGTGCATAACGGAACAGAAGCTCAGCTAAAATGGCTTTATAATATTCCGCTAGATAGCTGGAATTTTGAATTTTCAGCTGTGTTAGACTGGAAGAGTGAACAAGTCGTTGACTATTACTACGGTATCAGGCCGAGCGAAAGCCCCTATTGGAGCGAGATATACCAAGCCGAGTCTGCTTTGAATCAAAGTATCGAATTTACAGGACAATATGTGTTAACTGAGAATTGGAATTTACTGCTTGTTGCCCGCTATACCGACATTGCCGATGCAATTGTTGATAGTCCATTAGTCGAGAAAGATTACACAACTACCTATTTTGTAGGCGCAGCATACAGGTTTTAATATCAGTGCTATCGCTAACTAAAAAATTATCTATTCCCTTACTTTTCTGCTCCATGTTGAGCGGCTATGCTGTCGCCGATGAAGGTGAAGATGAGCCGTTGGCAGCAACTCTAAGCCTATCTCCTGAGATCTGTATTACTAGCGCAGATGAAGAAACCTGCAATACTGAAGTTGTACTGGGGTGGGAATTGTTACGCGAACGTCCTATTTGCATTCTTTCTGATTACAAAGAACTAAAAAAATGGTGCAACAGTTCACCAGATGTTAACTCTTTAGCGGTGAATATCAGTGCAAACAAAGATATTCAGTTTGTCATGATAGACAAAGATACCCACGAGACACTTGCAGGTGTAAAATTAAAAGTTACCCAAGCTTCGTCACCTCAGGTTAGGCGACGCTACCGCAACCCATGGAGTTTATTCTAATGACCAACTCTCAATCTACGCATAGAGTCCTACTCGTAGAAGATGACATTCGTCTGGCCAACTTGATCGTAGATTACTTAAAGTCGCATGGAATGCACGTCGAAGTCGAACGTCGCGGAGACACAGTCTTAACCCGTCTCATCAACTATAAACCTGACATCATCCTGTTAGACATTATGTTGCCTGGTATGGATGGTTTAACGCTCTGTGAGAAGCTACCCGATTACTTTGCTGGCCCTATCTTATTGATGAGTGCATTAGGTTCAAACGAAGACCAAATTAAAGGCCTAGAGCTAGGGGCTGATGATTATGTGGTTAAACCGGTCGACCCAGCACTGTTAGTTGCCAGAATTAATAATCTGCTGCGTCGCCAGGCTAAGCCGCCGCAGGTTGAATCTCACTGCTTAAGCTTTGGTAAACTAAGTATCGATCCTCACACTCAAGCCATTCGCTTGGGCGAGACCGAAGTTGATCTTACCAGCCATGAATTTGAACTATTGTGGTTACTCGCTTCGCAAGCAGGCCAAGTCATGAGCCGCCAGTATATCTATCAATATTTGCTAAATATCGACTTTGACGGTAAAGATAGAAAGATAGATGTGCGTATTTCGCGTTTAAGAAAGAAACTCGGTGACAACATAGAAACACCTTTTAGGATCAAAACAGTTTGGGGACAGGGATATCTATTCGCACCGGAAGCATGGAATAACTAACTTTCAAGTTAGTCACAAATGAAGCGTCTATTTTTAAGCTTATATTTATTGTTAAGCCTTGGCTTTCTGGGTATAGGTTGGACGCTAGATAGTCTTTGGAAAAAGAATGTCGATCAAGAAGGTGCGCTAGACGCACCTTTAGTTGCTTTAGCGCAAGTGCTGAGCAAACTCCCCCATGCTCAACGACATGAGATGCTAAAAAGCATCAATACTAACCCCAAATTCCCGCTAGCATTACTCGATGCCGATCAAGTTGCATTCTCAGAAGATCAAATGGTGCAAACCAATGCCGTGATCGCCACCCCATATGACATCAACCATGAGCTACAATTTATTGCGGTAGGCGAGCAGATCTTAATGGCAGGGCCGATAGAGCTCGACCCTGACGCAAGTTTACGGGGTCTTTATAATATATTCTTTTATTTGTCCTTAGCTTTTGTAGCCCTTATCTGGGTCTGGCCACTATCTAAAGATTTGAAAACACTGCGCAATGCAACCAAAGAGTTTGGTCAAGCCAAATGGAATACCCGCATTAAGCTGACTAAGCGCTCACAAGTATTACCGCTAGCGACAACGTTTAATGATATGGCAGCACACATAAGTGCATTGATTGAAAACCAAAAACACCTTTCAAATGCAGTGTCTCATGAAATACGAACGCCGCTTGCCCGTCTTAAATTCGCCCTAGCATTGATCCCACAATATTGCCTACCGAAGTCAGATCCTCAACGTCGCCAAGCCTTTCTCGATGAGATGCAACTCGATATCAAGGAGATGGAAAACCTGCTGCAAGAGCTACTTACCTACGCAAGCTTAGAGAGCCAAAGAGAAGGGCTACAGTTTGAACGTTGTGAGTTAAACAGTCTCGCAAAACAAACTATCAGTCGTCTGCAAACACATCATTCAACGCCTATAGAGTTAATTGAAACAGATATAGCCGTACAGGTTATGGCAGAACCATCATTAATTGAGCGTGCTTTACAGAATCTAATTACCAATGCCCAGCGATTTTGCGTCGACAAAATCGCCGTTGAAATAAGTGTGCAAGCTGAACAGGTTCTATTATCGGTAACTGATGATGGTGAAGGGATTTTGCAGCAGGATCAGCTCAAAATTTTTGAACCCTTTTATCGCAGTGAAACCAGCACTAATGGTAATAA
This sequence comes from Shewanella piezotolerans WP3, assembly GCF_000014885.1. Taxonomy (NCBI): domain Bacteria; kingdom Pseudomonadati; phylum Pseudomonadota; class Gammaproteobacteria; order Alteromonadales; family Shewanellaceae; genus Shewanella; species Shewanella piezotolerans. Next base: position 884,613 of record NC_011566.1, on the reverse strand, counting down.
GGGCCATGGTTTAGGGTTAGCCATTATCAAGCGAATAATGGAGCGACATCAAGGCAGAGTTACACTAGAGAGTCAGCCAGGTTTTACCCAATTCACGCTAATTTGGCATAAGCCATAGCGCCAGCAATGGACTCAAGTCGTAATCCACTAGTCTAATTTAAAATCTTTTGAATCGAATGTCTCAGCGGTGTGTTCTTGAAAATCTAAACTCGGGTTTACCTTCGCTCTCTCTTCAACCAGCTGTGCCTTTCTAGCTTTTAGCATTGCAAGTTGGCGGCGACGCTTACGCTGCTTACACAGCCTAATGACATCAAATTTTTGCGCATCAGAAAACTCGAGCCACTTGAACCGTTCGTCTCGATTACGTAAACATCCTTTACAATATCCCCTAGCATCACTTTGGCAAACACCAATACAGGGACTGGGGATTTCAAAAAACTCTAACTGTTCCATACCCTAAACATATACTATGTAAGGATTAATACCAATTCCATTAGCTACATTAGCACTGCCTATCTAACTAAAATGACTATACTTAACCTTTAACCAAATACATTCATCGCACTAAGTAATCCAAAGTTGTAGGCTAGTAGGACAAAGGCGTTGCCACCTAAAATGAGAGGTTCGAGAATGAACAGACTAAAACGTATTCTATTCACCTGCGCAATATCAATACCGCTATTAGCTCAGCTTGGCTGCAGCTCTACCCCAAAAAATGATTACGACCTCAACTATAATTTTGCTCCGCTAAAGAGTTTTAGCCAGATTAATCCAACACAAACGGCCGATCCTTTAAGTGCCGCTAGAATACAGCACTTGATTGCAACAGCTCTTACAACTCAGGGCTTTGTTCAACAAGATGATAATGCTGACTTTCTAGTCACTTATGGATTTAGAGTTGATGATAAGCCGAAGGATTCCGGTTTTTCAATTGGCCTAGGCGCGGGCTCATGGGGCAGTTCAAGTGGTGGCAGTATCGGCACCACTGTCGATGTACCTGTAGGCAGTGATACGGCTAATATTCAAACTATTCAGATTGATATTCTCGACCCACAGACAAAGCTACTTATTTGGCGAGGTAGCGATAAATTTAGCTTCGATGATGGCGGGAAAGAGAAAGCGCAAGAAACCAATGCAACAGTCAGCAAGATTTTGGCTCAATTCCCACCACAGAAAAAGCAGTAAGCGTAAACCCGCTGCCATTCAGGCACAAAAAAGGACGCCAAAGCGTCCTTTTTTCTTCACCATAGGTGGAGATTAGTGAGCGTGTGCAGCGCTTGCTTCTGCAGTAGAGTCGGCTTTTTCAATATCTAATAGCTCAACTTCAAATACTAACGTTGAATTAGCAGGGATCGTTGCAGTATCACGATCGCCATATGCTAAGTTAGCAGGAATAACGAACTTGTACTTAGAACCCACAGACATTAGCTGTACGCCTTCAGTCCAACCAGGAATAACACGATTAAGTGGGAATGTTGCAGGCTCGCCGCGCGCCACTGAGCTATCGAACTCAGTTCCGTCAGTTAGTGTACCAACATAATGGACTTTAACAGTGTCAGCAGCTACAGGCTTCTCACCAGTACCTTCAGTGAGTACTTCGTACTGTAAACCAGACTCAGTCGTCGTCACGCCTTCTTTGGCTTTGTTTGTTTCCAAATAAGCAGTGCTTTCAGCTAAGCTCTTTTCTGCAAGAATTGCAGCTTGTGCTTGGCGCTTCTCATTTAGCTTTTCATCAAGGCTCTGCAATACTGTCTGCATCTCTTCTTGAGTAAGCTTAAGCTCGCTATTCAAGCCTTCGCTGAAACCTGTCACGATAAGGTCTCTGTCTACTGCTAAGCCAAGCTCTTCTTGTTCTTTAATGTGACCAGCCATGTATGTGCCAATTGACGCACCAACGCTGTAAGCTTCTTTTTGCGCTTCGGTTTTCAATTCGACTGCGGCCGGAGCAGCAACAGCTTCTTGCTCTTGATTGCACGCAGTAAGGCCAACAACGGCCAAAGCCACTAGTGAATATTTATAAAGAGATTTCATTTAAAGCTTCCTCAGCATCTACACGTGGTTACTATAACCTTTACTTTTATTAGGCGAACCACTTTATACTAGTTAAATAGGTTATTCCAATCTGATTAAACAAAAGCGGCACGGCTGTGATTAAAGCCACTTTTCCAATACAGATTAATATATTACATACTTTAGCTGTCTTTAGCCTGAATGACTGACACACTAGTATGAACAAAGATTCATTAAGAAGACAACAAAGGGCAAAGCAAGTTCATCGTATATTGATTACAATTGTTACTTAAACTGCTTTTGTTTACTTTTAGCTTACTGTTAGCAGACAACCTTCGCTTATTGCGCAATATTGTTCAACAAGTTGCAAGCGCGGCTATCCCCAAACATTGCAAGGCGTTGTATACTCCAGCGCTAATTAAGATCGTCATAAGCAAGTACATTGAGTACTTGCCAATCCATCAGAGGTTAACGTGGATAACATAGAACACCGAGTTGAAGAGCTAGAGATGAAGTTGGCATTCCAAGATGGCACTATCGAAGAGCTCAACCAGCAAGTCATAAAACTAAACGATGTCGTCGCACTACAACAAGAGCAGCTGCGTTTATTATTGAACAAACTTCAGTCTGTTGAGCCAAGTAATATGGCGTCCCAAGCTGACGAAACGCCACCGCCACATTATTAAATACACGAAGTTAACCAGCGAAGTTTTCTGTTCAGCAGTAGCCCTTGCTATATTTAAGTGACAAAGGGGTTATTTGCATTCATCTTCGGTTCAGATTCGATATGGTATATATAGCGGTATATAGATGAAGTTTGTAAGTTTATATTAATTTGCATGTCTGAATTCTTTTATCATTTATAATGCATTTTAGCGCTCACATCTATTTTCCAAACAAGCAAACAAGGAAGCCAATGCTAGTAGCAGACATTACCGAGGCGTTAGCATGAAAAGTATCTTGCTGCTAACGACTATGATGCTAAGCCTCAGTGGGTGTGCATTTAATAGCGTATTCATCAACTATCCGTCCCAAATTGCACCGGTAAAAGCGCAACTTAATTCTGCAACGCCGCAACAAGCTGCAAAAATTGTTGAGTCTGAAATAACCAGCGCCGATGGTTTACTGTATGCGCAAGAGGCAGGACGTTCGGCTCAGATAGCTGGTGACTTTGAGGCCAGTAAATCCTTTTATCAAGATGCCGTTAATGCCTACCGAGTGTTTGATGATAAAGCAAAGCTCAGCCTAACTGATGCTGGAGCCACCGCAACCAGTATATTCATCAATGATAATGTGATCCCATACCGTGGCCCAGGTTATGAGAGGGTAATGCTGCATCAATACCAAGCACTTAACTATCTCTTCAGTGGTGATGCTGAGGGAGCATTAGTCGAGGTGCGTCGCAGTAATGAACTACAGAGCTCTGAACAGGCTCGTTATCAAAAGTCCAATAAATCTGTGCAAGCAATGGCAAATGGCACCATCGATGCTGAAGTCAATAAACTTGGCAAGGCCGCTGGCAGTACCACCAGTTCATTTTTAAATGCCTATAGTTATTACACTACAGGCATGTTGCACGAGGTCTTAGGTGAACCCAATGATGCCTATATTGATTACCGAAAAGCAGCACAGATTTCACCGAATAATCCATACTTGCAAAGAGACTTAGTCAGATTAGCTAAGCAGCTTTCAATGCCACAGTATGACGAATTTAAAAAACGTTGGGGTGACGCCGTACTTCCGAAAAAAGATGAAGGACAAGTTATCATCATGCTCGAGCGAGGATTTGTACCGGAGAAACAAAGTCTCACAGTGCCTTTTACCATTCATGGTAATTGGCAAACCGCTTCGCTGGCGACATACTTCCCAACCAAGCAATCGGTCAAGCCTGGTCGCATACAAGGACTTGGGACAGTGCTTATTGCAGCGCCTATTGCCAATATAGATTCATTGGCCATCACCGCGCTCAAAGAGGATCTTCCTGCTGCATTAGTCAGACAAGCTGCCCGAGTATATGCCAAGTCTGAAATGGCACGCAGTGTTGAAAGTGATAGCAAACGTCGAAATAATCAAACTGATTACGCCTCAATTGCTATGCAGATTTTTAACGTTATATCAGAGCAAGCCGATAGGCGCAGTTGGCTGACCTTGCCTGAGCAAGCACAAATTGCCCGAAGTTATGTTAAGGCTGGCAGCTATTCGGTTAAGCTCGACAATGCTGTAGCAAATACGATTAAAGTTGAAACTGGCCGCACCACACTTATATGGGCCATTGATACTGGCAATTACACCCGTTTTTATTCAATAATCATTTAGCAATCACTTGTATGGAATTTACTATGAAACATTTAAAAGTTATTTTTATTCTCGCGGCAGTTATTGGCTTGTCTGCGTGTCAGTCAAAAGTTGAGTACGGTGATGCCACTGAAGTGGAAACCGTCAATGAGAACTTCGGTTCAACTGACCTACAAGCTATTTCAGCTAAAATGGTCGATAGCATGCTGACCTTTCCACCCGTTGTAGCGATTACCGCTAACGACCGTCCAATCATCTTTGTTGATAAGATTAAAAACAAAACCTCTGAGCATATCGATACAGAATCTGTCACAGATTCAATCAGCAACAAGCTGCTTCGTTCTGGCAAATTCCGCTTCATTGACATGACCAAAGTTGACTCTGTTCGTAAGCAGTTAGATTACCAGAACAATTCAGGCATGGTTGACCCATCAACGGCGATAAGCTTTGGTCGTCAAATAGGTGCACAGTACATGCTATACGGCAACCTATCTAGCATTGTGAAGCAAGATGGCAGCACTAAAGATGTTTACTACAAGATGACTATGCGTTTGATGGATCTAGAAACTGGCCTGATTGAATGGTCTGATGAAAAAGAGATCCGCAAAGTTAAGTCTAAATCGTTCTTAGGAATGTAATATAAGTCAGCACTCGCTAACTAAGTAATTAAAGCCAGCATCTCGCTGGCTTTTTTATTTAAACTTCTGCACATCGAAGAAATAAGGTACCGTATGCAACTTATCCAATTCGCCTATTAGAAGGACGCTGTTTTGAAGCTGTTTTATACTGTACTGGTTGCTCTACTCTCTATCGTGCTAAGTGCATGCAACTCGACACCACGAGAGCCTATATCAGCTCGAGACGGTACAGCATACATTAGCCAACAGTCAGCCATGCAGCGCTCTGCTAGGATCTCGGATGTAAAATATGATTTAGCCTTTAGCTTAACCGGCGAAAGTCGATTTTCAGCATCCACGATTGTTAACTTCAACCTAAGTGACACAAGCAAAGCACTCACACTCGATCTAAACCAAGCTACCATTAGCCATTTTAGTATTAATGGTAAAAAGGTGTACCCAAACTACAACGGCAGTTATATCACTTTAAACCCGGGCTTATTGAGTACAGGTAATAACACCGTTGAAGTGCAATTTAGTCGAGAGCACAGCACCAACGGCGAAGGATTGCATCGCTTTGTCGATCCAATCGATGGCAAGGTTTATCTATATTCTCATTTTGAACCTGCTGCAGCGCAGCAGATGTTTGCCGTGTTTGACCAACCAGATCTAAAAGCAAACTTTACGCTCTCTGTCACAGCACCAAAAGCGTGGACTGTCATTAGTGCTATGCGTGAGTCCTCAATTACTGAGCTTGGGGATACTCGCCAATGGCAATTCCCGCAATCTCCTAAGTTGAGTCCTTACAACTTCTCAATGCATGCAGGCCCTTACCAGCAGTGGGCCGATAATAGTGGCCCCTATCCGCTTCGCTTATTTGCGCGTCAATCTGTCGCAGATCAAGTCACACCTCAAGACTGGTTTACTTATACTCAACAAGGGCTTGAGTTTTTCGACAGTTATTTCGGCATCCCTTATCCATTTAAAAAATACGACCAAGTATTAGTACCAGACTTCCTTTATGGTGCCATGGAAAATGCTGCAGCAATCACCTTTAGCGAAAGTCGTTTTCTGTTCAATAGCGAAATGACTGCCGCGCAGAAACAGCGTTTAGCCGGTGTCATCATGCATGAAATGGCTCACCAATGGTTTGGTAACTTGGTCACAATGAAGTGGTGGAACGGCCTATGGCTCAATGAAAGCTTCGCTTCATTTATGGGGACTTTGGCTACTGCTGAGGCCACAGAGTTTAGCCATGCATGGCGTACTTTTTATGCCAATAACAAGCAAAGTGCTTACCACTTAGATAGCCAAACTAGCACTCACCCTATCGAAGTCCCCGTTGCGAGTAGCCAAAATGCCTTTGATAATATAGATGCGATCACCTACTCAAAAGGTGCCTCAGCACTAAAGCAACTAAACCATTTGTTAGGCGAGAAAGCTTTTCAGAAAGGTGTGCAAGATTACCTACAGCAATACAGCTATCAAAATGCCGAGCTCAATGATTTCATTAAAAGTCTAGGAAATGCAGCGAATAAAAATCTCACCACTTGGAGTCAACAATGGCTTTATGAAGCTGGGGTGAATAGCATTAAAGCCGATTTCAGCTGTGAAAATGGCCGCATTACACAGTTTAACCTGACGCAGTCAGCTCCTAATAGTGCCCTATCGACCTTGCGTGAACAACGGGTTCAAATAGGTTTATTTACTCAAGGGCGTAGCCGTCTGCATCATAATATTAGTATGCCTGTGACCTATAAAGGTGCCACGACTAAGGTCACTCGTTTAATTGGTTTACACTGCCCAGATCTTGTCTACCCTAACTATCAAGATTGGGGGTTCGTTAAGGTCAACCTTGATCCTGTATCTTTCAAGACCGCAAAACAAAATTTGCGCCTTGTGAAAGATCCATTGCTACGTTCCATGCTCTGGCAAAGCTTGTGGGATAGTGTTGAAGATGGCAGCTTATCTCTGAACGATTATATCGGTGCCGTGCTGGTCAATTTACCAGGAGAAGCAGACCAAACCATTGTAGGGCAAGTGCTTAAGAGTTTATCAAAAACTCGGAGTTATCTCGACAAGATGGATCCGAGCAATCAACGTTTTGCCAAGCAAGCCATCAGGGCCATTGAACAGATGAGCCTTCGAAAAGTAATGATAAAAAGTGATAGCAGAGACTTTCAGCGTCGCTGGTTTGAAAACTATGTCAGTTTTGCACGCAGTAAAGATGCACTCAATCATATCGATGCGCTACTCAGCGATAAAGCCAGTATCAAGGGGTTAGTGCTAGATCAAGATCTTCGCTGGTTGATGATCGCTCATTTAAATCGCTACGATCATCCAACGGCTATGTACTGGTTGCGAAAAGAGCGCGGTGTCGACAACAGTGATGCAGGACAAAAATCAGCTCTTGCAGCCGAAGTGTCTCGCCCTGACGCGCTGAAAAAACGTCAGTGGCTAACTCGCATCCAGCAACAAACAAACCTGCCTTTTTCTAAGCAGCGCAGTATCATTGAAAACCTATACCCTAGTGAACAAAAAGCACTGAGCGCAGTTACGGCGGATCAACGCCTAGCAACACTCGCTAAGCTAGACAGTGAGAAAGGGCCAGTATTTATGCGTAGTTATGCCAAATACCTTATCCCAACAAACTGCAGCTACGCCAATGAAAGCGCATTGCAAAACCTGCAAAGCAACAGTCAACTCTCTGATGGCACAGATAGAGCGCTAAAAGAGGCTATTGGACAAGAACAGAAATGTTTACTGATAAAGTCAAAGATGAGCCATTGATAAACTATAGCCTCACTATAAAGTTTCTCTAGATACCAAAAAGCCACCTTAACGGTGGCTTTCTTATTCAGTTAATCAATTAAACGAATAAGTCTTTAATATTTTTCAAATCACCTTTCCCTTCAGCTAGCTCCTCAGCTGAAAGCCCGGCAACTTCATGAGGAAACACCAACCACTCTTCAGACTCGTGAATAAAGTAATCAGGTGTTAGTGGTACAGAAGTATTTTTAGGCTTGTAGTATGGGCAAGCAATACGCACATCTTTTGGCATGTTCAAACGCATCAAGTCACTTAACTTATCTTTAAGCGCGTGAACACTGCGACCTGAATCAAACACGTCATCAACAATCAATAAACCATCGTCTGCGTTAGCATTCTCAACGATATAGTGTAAGCCATGTACTTTGATCTGCTTGCTCTGCTGGTTAATACCATAGTAAGAAGAAGTACGAACGGCAATGTGGTCAGTTTCTACTTTTTTAAAGTCAAAAAACTCTTGCACAGCAATCCCTATCGGCGCGCCACCACGCCATATACCCACAATAAATTGTGGACGAAATCCACTTTCATAAACCTGTGCTGCTAAGCGAAAAGAATCTTCTAGTAATTCTTGCGCCGTTATAAAGCGTTTATCTGACATCTGACCGTCCCCATCTTGGTATAGTTATCTTATTTTGGGTCTCAAAAATGCAGTTGCTAGCCACTATTCCAAACTCTGAAATAGGCTCTCGCTAGCGAAGTCCTAGCGCAACTGTTTAAAGTGTAGGCACCCACCCGATTTTGGAGGCGAATTTTATACTAAAAACTGCACTAATGCTGCAAAAATGGCGCAAAGTTGTGGCTTATGCCAATCAAATTGAATATGTACTCTAAAGATTGCCACCATTAAATAGATCTATATTAGTGATAGCGGTGAGCAATATACTCTTATGCTGATAGGATTCATTGCAGTATAACGAAAGCACTTCACCCGGGCCGGTGCAGTGGACACTTACCATAAAAACGGCCACCTGAAGGCAGCCATTTATTAAATATCTATAGCCGTTCTACTTGAAGCTGCTCGTTTCAGAGGCTGTGTGCCAGTGCAATTCTAACCGCATTAACGTAGAAATGCTTACTCCTTTTTAAGTGACTGTAACAATGAAGTGGGCTGGCACAAAGCCTTCTGCGATGGGCTTTAATGGGCTTTACTCAGTGTTATTGATTTACCAAGGGAGTGACCATTAGTAGCAATCAATGCCGTGATCAATACCAATTGCATTAAGTATTTGACCAGTTCAGAGCCCCTCAGTCTTTTCAATTCAAAGCGCATTGGTAAAGAAATGGTTGTTCCCTTTTAAGCCAATGCAAAGCAGAAGTGGAAAGACTGAGGAACTCACGTAGTGCGGCTGAGGTTAAACAAATTGGCAAACGCTGTATGATTCGCTATGGGATTTGGATATAGAATAACTATTAGCTCAAATCCCACTACTTTCCTACAGCGTTTTGAATTCCCGCTGAATGGTCAAACTTTTAATACAATTGGTATAAAGCCCATAAAATTCCCACTGAATTCTGCATCTCCAGGTAGAACGGGGATATTTTATTTTTTAAGACACTTTGCCTAAGTCAGCTCTTCCAAGCTAGGCGTGCCCGCTTTAGTGACCAGTGAATGATTACGCGCTATATCTTCCACAAACCCGCGGGTCATAATGGTATCGACATAACGCCAATCACTGCGAACTTCGTCGTGTGTGAAGGTTAACGTCAACATTCCGCGATTCATTAAGTTTGCGTATTTAAGGCTATCGACAAGCCCAAGAATTGCCTCTTCTGTCGCGGGTATATCTTTAGCTTCAATTCCTAAGTAATACTCGAGCCCAGGTGATGATACTGAGCTTGTTGCAAACTCAACCCCGACCACATCGCCAGCAGCATCTTTGAGCTCATTGGCCCAAGCGTTATGGGTATCACCCGCTATCACGACAAGGTTTTTCGCCAATGACTTTGCGGTTGCCAAAATAACTTCACGCTCATAGGCATATCCATCCCAAGCATCTAAGTTGTAAGGAATAGAAGGTAGTTGCAACAGCGCCATCGCTTCAGGGGTTAGCTTATCGCCATAAGACTGCAGATACTTGAGCTCATCAGCGGTCAATGTCGGATCGCCTGCCTGTGCTCTTGCTGCAAAGCCTGCTAGTGCGGCTAATTGACCAAATTCAGGAATAGACAATTGCTGCGTTGCTATTGCTGCAGGAAGCATCATCTGTCCCATAAGCACTTGTTGCCCGAGCACTTGCCATTTGGCGGTTGAGGTCAATAGCGTCGACTGTAGCCACGTTTGCTGCTCTTGCCCAAGCATCGTTCTATTGGTGTCGGTAACATCGGCCATAAAGCGTGCGCTATCTAGCCCACCCGTAGCAGGATCCATATAGTCTGGGTATTCAAGGGGTTTATCTCGACCTAGCAGTCTTGTATCTAGCATGTGCAGATCGACAAGATCACCAAATTGAAAGCTGCGATAGATCTCTTCGTGATTCCCTTCTCGCCAAGGACGAATCGGTAACCACTCGAAATAAGCCTGTAATGCCCCCTCTTTGCGCGCATCAAAATCACCTTCATTGTCATTGTGATTCTCAGCCCCTTCACGCCAGCTATCATTAGCCACTTCGTGATCATCCCAAACCGTTATAAAGGCGGTTTGGGCATGCAATTTCTGTAAACTCAAATCACTGCGGTATTGCCCATAGCGAGTACGGTAATCTGCTAAGCTAAATAGTTCGCCTTCAGGTAATACTTCACGTCCAAGCTCTGCGGCTCGTTCGCTGGCATATTCTCCACGAGCATATTCGTAGATATAGTCACCTAGATGGATAACCGCATCCAAATCATCCATTCTTGATGCCATCTCATAGACATTAAAGTAGCCTGCAGGGAAATTAGCACATGATAGAACGGCAAATTTTGCTTGCGCGAGTGCACCTTGAGGTAATGTTTTAGCCATACCTGGAGGAGACATATTGCTACCAGCCTTAAAACGGTAGAAATATTGGGTTCCAGCCTCAAGCCCAGTCGCATCAATTTTTACAGTGTAATCTCGGTCGCTATTAGTGACCATCTCACCATTAGTCACTACCTGACTAAAACTACTATCGGTGGCGACTTCCCAGGATACTTTGATATCACCAGCGGACAATGGCGACACACGACTCCACAAAATAATCGCATCATGGCTCGGGTCACCACTGGCTACACCGTGTAGAAACTCAGCAGCTATAACGTTTTCGTCGTCATCATCGCTGCTGCAGCCCATCAGGCCGTATGATACAACTGCAGCGCCTACGCCTTTGGCTGACATAGCAAGAAAATCTCTTCGTGAGAAAGGTCGTTTCATTATTATTATTCCCTTAATTTTATTTTAGTGGTACGAGGTCTAATGAGTCAGGATGGTAAATAGCCACTATTACACATCTGTGACATTTTGGTAAAGCTTTTGTTAACAGTAAGATTTCAAGTCTATTCATAGCAATCAATATAAGAATTTGATCTACTCAGAGCTGTTTTGGGCAAACTGATTCAAGGCGAACAACTGAAAGAACGGGTACTCCCTTGTGAAGTTGTCCAGCACAGAAATAGGCAGCCCAAAACGCTCCAGATTGGCGAGTTTTTGCGAGAAGATGTTTATACTGATTGGTCTGACTGTAAATTTGAGGCAAAAAAAAGCTCACCGATTAAGGTGAGCTTTATCGATAAGGTTGAGTTTTAGATTAGTTTTCTACTACTAGCGAAAATTCATTATTTGTATCGTTTAGAATCGCAACGCCTAAACATTCTCCAGCAGGATCCGTTAGCATGATACGATCACCGAGCTTCCAAAATGTTTCAGTGTAAACCGCATCTTTGGCAAGCGAAGCATACGCACTGCCGCTTTTTTTACCAGAGTCTCGACTTACCCAGTAAACATCCACGTTATTGTCTGTTGTATTAGTAATTGTCAGTCCTGTCGCGTTACCAGCGCCACTGCTGTAGCTTTGTGCTAAATTACAGCTACCAATAGTGCCTTTTGCTGGCCAATATGGCATGTATGGTTCAATTTCATAAGTCACTGCCATTGGATCTGGTAAAGCGACACTGCAATTACTACCCACACACACTGACAAATAGGCATCGATAATGTCTGAGCCTGCGAAACTGTCGCCAGCGGCAATGTAGTATTTGCCCACTACTGGGTTAGTAATGGTTACGCTCTCCTCGTTACTATCTTTAGTGACCGATTGAGCCGTTGCAGCATTAGCGTCACTAGGGTGAAAAGCTGCGCCTTGATTCACATATAAATCAATGTCAGCAGAACCACTAGAGGTGCTAAAGGTTATTGAATCTGTACCAGCAGCAACATCAACAACATACAAGCGGCCACTACGACCAGTTAGCTCTGTAAATTCACCAACTGTAATAGAAGTTACACTTGCCACATAATCAGAGCGTAGTTGACCTTGATACCAAGCTTCAAAATCAGCCTGACTGTCTGTCGCCACCTGCGCCAATAATGACTTTAACTCATTCCATTCACCCGCACGCATCTGGGTTAGTATCTGGGTGACAATGGCTGGTTTTTGTTCAAGTAAGAACGTTACCACCAATTGCCCCCAGGAGTAGGCATTAGCAGCACCGTTAAAGACTTGTTGTAAGCTGTATTTAGTCGTCTCGCTTGCGGTGGTCATGTTTTGGTAAGGGTTATTGTAATGAATACCAATGTACTCAGCTAAACCTTCGCTCCACCAACTAAAACCTTTAGATTCGTCATATTCACCCTCTTTGTTATAACGGGCATCTAACGCATGGGTATACTCATGATCCAGAGAGCGAATTTTGTACCTACCACCATTCCACTCAAGTGCATTAAAGGTAAACACATCCGAGCGATGTAACCAATCAGTGGCTTCCGATTCAAAGTAAATACCACTGCCATTGTCATTATTAAAAAGATGCTCAACCCATAATTTATGATTGCGCCGACTTGAGAAAATATTAACGTTAGTGATGTCATTTTTATCACCTTCGACAATATCACCGAATGCAGGCGAGATTGCAGCGCTCAAGGTGGTATCAAAACGTGCTTTAGTGTCCCTTAATGAACGACACACCTCATCAGTTTGTGCTGCAGTTAAATCCTGGGCACGTACCTGAACATCCACTTCATCGCAGCGCTTGCTACTGTTAAATAAAGTGGTACTGGTATAAAGCGTGGCATCGACAGCGGCATCACTGGCGCTTGCGTCGACTAGAATATGGTAACGACCAGGCTCTACATTATCGATGACGCAATATTCATACTCACCGCTAGTGTAATTTGATACGCAGTCAAACTCACCACTCTCACCGCTGGACGCTTCATTGGTTGCTCTAACATAAAGCGCTGGATTACCAATATTTTTCCCCGCTTCACCGGCCATTAGCCCAACGATCAAAGTGGGAGCAGCCTCGGTAACATCAACAAAATATGCGCGTGGCTCAGTCAGTGTAATATGCTTGATTGCAGAGTTAAGAGAGATTAAACCTGCAGCTGGAGTTTCAGGAATAACAGGATCCGGCACGACAGGATCTGGCACTACTGGGGTACAGGAACTGGAGTATCATCTCCACCGCCTCCACCACAAGCCGTCAACGTTAAACACAACGCGATACTGAGTCCTGATAATCGAAAAGGCATACTCTAACTCCCTACAAGTAATTATTGTTTTTATTAGTGAGGCTATCTTGGAAGAATCTGCGTTCATCCCAAAACAACACAAGATATACAATATACTAACAAAGTGAATACAATATACCAATAAGATTGAATTGTAATAATACTAATGAAAGGAGCGGTTCAGAAAAGGGAAACAGAGATAGACCCAAAAAAGATGATGCAGTCGATAGCACTATAAGATTATCGCCGCGAGTGGATTGTACACAATACAGGAGCATGATCGGTGCTATGACTGTCCCGCGCATACTGAGGGTTAATCAGATGGCGGTCTTCAGTATGGTAGTCGGTAACTTCTGCGGTGCTGGTATGAAAATGGGGGTTAAAGTCTTGAGACAATAAAATATAATCGAGTACGTTTCCCTGAGCGCCGTAATAATGGGTAGCTTGCCTTTGAGAAGGCATCGAATTCTCATCTGAAATATTTTCAGCATTGACTTCAGCCTCTCGCTGGTAATACAGCTGATAAGAATCAGACAGAGGATAGCTTGCTAGTTCCCCACTCCCCTCTCTTTCGAATCGCAACTCTTGAGCCAATAACAAAGACAGCGGTTGATGACTCAAAGAATCATTAAAGTCCCCCAATAATATCATTGCATTCTGGGTTTCAATTCGTCGCAGCATCATAGTATGAAATAACAACGCCGCTTCAGTGCCCCTCTGAATACCTGATGCCCATTGGCCAAGCACATTACGTCCGAGTAACTCACCAAAGTTAGCTTTTCCGCTATGCTTTACAGTCATACTTTGCGCGGGCGGCAACTCATCTAATGATGCTCTTTTGGATTTTAGGTGTACGACATAGATATCGCAGTGGCCAATGTCTGGCAATACAACGGTGACCCTAAGAGGCTTACGACTGTATTTAAACGACTCTTCTAGCCCCAGTGCTTTGGCATAATCGCTATCAACGTCAACTGCCTGCACATCTTCAAAGGCAAATTTCGAAGCGATAGCAACCACAGGGTCTCGGCAGATAAAATCATCAACGATAGTCGGTTCATCAACAACTGCAAAATGCTCAAGCCCGGCTTCGCGAGCCTGATTCGCTAAAGCGTCTGCAGAGAAAACTTCTTGAAAACCAATAATGTCAGGCTGGTTTTCAGCAAGGAAGTTTGCTAACCAAAGCTGTTTCTTAGCCCACTGTTCCCCACTATAGATATTCTCAAAATCATAGTAAGCAAGCGGCGGTTCGATATAATTGAACAAGTTGAAACTCGCAACTTTAACTTGAAATATTGTTTCATTTTGCTGAGCATTATTGTCCACCGAACGCTCCCTTACTGGGTTTAGTGGCTAGCAGGTTTATCACCTTTTAGCTTGAGAAATAGTTGCATCATTATCACTGCCAATGCCCCTGCAATAACGCCAAAAATAGAGTTTAAAATACTCGGTGTAACAAATGATAATACTGGGCCAACAACTGATAGGCTTTCAATATGCGCAGCAGCTTGGCTTATGCGCTCGCTAACCCAGTGCAGGCCATGAGTTAAGATCCCACCGCCAACCATAAACATGGCGATGGTGCCGACTACAGATAACGTTTTCATTAAATAGGGCGCTGAGTTGAGTAACATGAAGCCAAATCGACGCTTAAAACGGGCAGTTAAACTTTCCCCTTGGCGCTGACTTAAATACAAGCCAGCATCGTCAATTTTCACAATCCCCGCCACCAAGCCATATACACCAATGGTCATGACGATAGCAATCACGCTGAGAGTAAAGAACTGGGTGGTTAAGCTTTTATCAGCCACAATACCGAGCGTGATGGCTATGATTTCAGCAGAGAGTACAAAGTCGGTTCTGATGGCGCCTTTTATTTTTCTCCGCTCATACTCTTTAAGGTCGCCAATCACCTCTTCGGGTAAGGCCTCTGCGGCTGCTTGGCCTTGCTGCTTTACTTGGTAACTATGATAAATTTTCTCGAAGCCTTCATAGCAAAGGAATAAGCCGCCAAACATCAACAAGGGCGTGACAGCCCAAGGAATAAATGCGCTAATCAGCATAGCTGCAGGGACTAATATACACTTATTTTTAAATGAACCCACTGCCACAGCCCAAACAACAGGCAATTCTCTATCAGCTGAAACGCCAGTAACCTGCTGGGCATTCAGCGCTAAATCATCGCCTAGCACACCTGCAGTTTTACGCGCTGCAATTTTACTCATCGCCGCCACATCATCCAAAATGGTGGCTATATCATCTAACAAGAGACTATGGCGTCAATAGCTAGTTTTAAGCTTTTGGCGCTTCCCACAAAACACCATCTCTTAGCATCGAATTTAGGATCACAACCATCTTTCTTACGCATGCAATAATCGCGACTTTCTTAGGTTTTCCTGCGGCAACGAGTCGCTGATAAGTCTCTTTAAAAACGGGGTTGGATTGTATTGCTGACATCATTGCCATGTACAAAACGGTTCTAACTTGATGTCGCCCTCCCTGGATTTTTCTATGGCCTTTAAAGCGTCCACTTTCTTTATTCATCGGTGCTACACCAACCAACGAACTGGCTTCTTTGTTATTAATATAGCCAAGCTCTGGTAGGTTACTGATAATGGATGCTGCGGCAATTTTACCTATTCCTTTCATGCTTTGCAGGATAAGGTTTTTAGCTTGATAGTCAGCGTTCGATTCGATGAGTTTAACGATTTTATCTTCTATCTTCGTTATCTGATTTTTGAAGACCGTTAAGATTGGCTTGATCGTCATTGCAAGCTCTTGAGGGAGAATTTGAAGCCGATTCTTTTCCATCGTTTGCATGACCAAAAGCTGGCTCCGCCTTCCTACGAGATCGCTCATAGCCTGCATGACATCAGGCTTTAGCGTTGATAGCCTAGGTTTAATCGCTTCACTGTAATGAGCTATCAGCTGTGCGTCTAGCTTATCTGTTTTAGCGCGTTGGCCTATTGCTCCAGCAAAGCGTTTAATGTGAACCGGATTGGCTATCACGAAGGGTAAATTGGCGTTAGCACAAGCCATGATAAAGGGCATCTCAAGACGTCCTGTCGCTTCAATGACAATACGCTCAGGATGGTACTTTTTAATGAGGCGCACTGCTTCTTTAATCCCTTTTTCATCGTTAGAAACGGTGAAATAGATATCTAGTGGTCGAATATAAATGTCGAGTTGGTACTTACCAGTATCGACACCAACGTTAATGTTTTGATTAGTTTTTGATTTCATAATAAGCTAACTCTTGCTTGCAAATGCGGGTTCGAGACCCAGTAGACTATTCGAGTATTTTGCTTGGAGTCGTTTGTCGCGTTCTTTCTTGTTATCGGTCTCTCGATAGAGGATCCATCATTCAATCGAACTACGACAAATGAAAGCTTTAGTTGCAGCTAAAGCCTGGGTCTCACATTACCCGAAACTGGGAATTAAGTGTAATTAGGTGGGTTTATTATCCATACAAGGTTAATAGGCTTGCCCCTGCCATAGTGACTCCTTTAATCAACTTGCACTGCCACCACATTTCAAAGGCTCAAACAGTGCAAAAAAATCCATCTACAAAGTTACTTTAGCTCGCTAACACTTAGCTAAAGTAATCAACCCTCATTATCGCTTCGAGCCAAGCTAATCATGATATGCCAAGCTTGTCACTTTAAACACAAATTTCAGGCACGCTTTAGCCGTTTAAAGCGTATACTAACGCCATATTTTTAATATTTGCCTTTAAAAAGGATTTCGTTATGACTCAAGATGAAATGAAAAAAGCCGCAGGATGGGCTGCATTACAATATGTTGAAAAAGATAGCATTGTTGGTGTAGGTACCGGCTCAACCGTTAATCACTTTATTGATGCCCTTGCGACCATGAAAGCGGACATTGACGGCGCCGTATCAAGCTCTGAAGCTTCTACCGAGAAAATGAAATCTCTTGGTATTCCAGTATATGATCTTAACAGTGTTGATGACCTGTCAGTTTATGTTGATGGCGCTGACGAAATTAACGGCCATATGGATATGATAAAAGGTGGCGGTGCTGCACTGACTCGTGAAAAGATCGTTGCTGCAGTGGCTGATAAGTTTATCTGTATTGTTGATAACACCAAGCAGGTCGACATTCTAGGTGAGTTCCCACTACCAGTTGAAGTTATTCCAATGGCACGCTCATATGTGGCACGTCAGCTAGTTAAACTTGGCGGCGATCCGGTATACCGTGAAGGCGTGGTGACAGATAACGGCAATATTATTTTAGATGTCTACAACATGAAAATCATGACCCCAAAAGAGCTTGAAGAACAGATCAACGCTATTGTTGGTGTGGTCACCAATGGTTTATTTGCCATGCGCGGCGCTGATGTGTTGCTAGTGGGTACGCCAGAAGGTGTTAAGACAGTTAAGTAATTGGCGCTAGCTCATTATCAACTTACGTAAAAAGCCACGGACTTTTCAGTCTGTGGCTTTTTATTTCTAACCAACAAGCTAAAGATTATTCGACTTGGGCTGTCTCGCCATTGTTTTCAAGTTCAGCTTCAGCTTTGTCGATATTCAACGCCTCTAAGTTCGCAGCGATATCTTCAGCAGCGGTTTCAGCATTGATATCTTCATCAATCTTTAAAATTTTTCCATCTTCGCCAATGTAAAAAGTAACCCGACTCGCTACCCGAACAAAGTTAAGCACATCATAAGCTTTGGCTGTTTCTTTAGTAGGATCGCTTAACATGGGAAAGTCAGCTTTTTGCTCTTTAGCAAATGCTTGGTTATCTTCTAGCTCGTCAACACTTGCCATCATATAGACCGCATTGTACTCGCGGATAAGATGCCCTTTTTGCACCAGTGATTTACATTCAAGCGTGCATCCATGAGTATTAGCCATTGGGTACCAGGCCAATACCAAAGTTTGCTTGCCTTTGTAATCACTTAGTTGGTAAAAGTGCCCGTCAGTTGCTTGTAGCTTGAAATTTGGTGCGGTATCACCAACCTTTAAATCGGTTGCTGTCGCTGCCAGCGGCAGTACTAACGCTGCGGCTAAAAGTATCTTTGATAATTGTTTAATCATAGTTTCCACCTAATATTCCTTGTGTCGCCTTTCATTGTTATAGCACTTATTACAGCTGACAAATATACGCATAACAATCTAAAAGGATCACCTACAGTCGAGCTCTTTTAAGATAAGCACTCAAATGCTAAATCGTAAGCCTTACCTAAATCTACAGTCTTTGGTCTGCAGGACTTCAATTCAGCGTGCTTCTTGTCGGACGCGCGTAATGTTGCAGGGTGAATAAAATCTATTTCAACATTACACCTTGCAAGCATCGCACCTTCCATTAAAAAGGTACCCGCACCACCAGCACCCTGTCCTGTTGTGGCGCGTCGGTTCAGTACCACTTTATCAATACTATTGCTGCCGATATGCGTATTTACTTGTTCGATAAAGACTGCAACATCAGCTTGGGCTGGGTTTTTAGGTAAACTAAACTTTGTTACTTTAGGGGCGACTAAGCTATGACTGGCACGCTCCCCAGCTAGGGTCACAACTCTAACTTCATTCGCTTTTAAGAAAAGCCCTGCAATAATCACTTTATCTCTCCTAAGCTCGCGCTAAAAATAAAAACGCCAGCTATCAAGAACTGGCGTTTGTCGGAATACTTTCTCGGGATACTAGATTTTACTTAGTTGCTCTTGAGTTCACCGAAGAATCGATAATGACGCCTTTATCATCAACATCAAGCGCAACTTTGACGCGCATATCGTAATCTTTCATCGACTTAAATTCTTCAGGAACGGGCTCGCCAGTTAGCTCTATAAAGGTCAATAATGGCGCAAACATCTTCATATAATCCACAGACATTGCCAATAAGCCATTATTTGCTACAGCTTCAGTCGTCAGCTTATCGGCAACAGCTTCGCCTTTATCGCCAAAGTACAACACCAAATGATTGCCTTTAACAGCCATTTTAGCGGTAATATTCATCTCTGGTGGCATAGGTAACACATCGTTTAATACCACAGCACTGCCGTCTGTTGGCAATTGAATATCAGCCAATTCAGGGGCGAATGGTTTAACCATATTAAAGAGCATCGCTGGATTATCAGCCGACAGTGTCACAACCGCATCTAAGCTTTCAATCTCTGGAGCATCAACATCTTCACTGATTTTATAATCAATAACCGACAGACCAACGCCTTTAACGCCATTCGCCATCCCCGTCATCATGCCAAGCATTGCCGGGCTTTGCTGACTCATCTGTGCTTGCATCTCTTGCAGCGGCGCACATTGGTATTGTGGGGTTAGCATCTCATCCCAAATAGCCTGTAATGAAGGTACCATTTGGTTTACGTCGATCCCCAATCCAAAGCTAAATACACTGTTATTGATATCTTGCACATATGCAGGAATATAACCGCGCATCTTTTGATAGGCATCAAGCATAACTTGGTTGTTACTTTCGAAAACCACTCTGTAGCTTAGCGAGCTTTCGCTATCTGAGATTGCCAGTTCATCATAACCCGCTACAGTGCGAGGCCAATTTGAAGCAATGGATGATAACTCTTGGCTACAGGTTGCAGAGCGAAGTTCTATAAACGGATCTTCATCCGCCATCGCAAATAGCTTTGTCAGTTGGCGAGCCAGTTGATTACCATCGGTGCTGGTAAGCGCTGTGATAATTTCTTGATGATTGATGTAGCTTATACCCTCATCAGTAAAACCATGCTTTGCTATGATATCTTCAATAATCTTAGCATCGACAATAGAGCGTTCAACAGGCGTGACTCCAAGTGCCGTTTCAAGCAGAGCCGCTTCACTAAACGAGGTATCTATGGTCATGGTTAACATAGAGTTGTTAACTGCAACCACCAAATTTATCTGCTCCTCATCTGTCGCTTCTGTCAGCGGATAGCTGCGATAGTTAACCCCTTTCAGTTGACCCGCAACATGGACTAAACCACTTTCACCTTCGGCTTTATCCAGCAGCGCCCATATAGCCTCAGCATTGGCCACTTCTATTTTAAGTACCGGCAATGCGCCCAATGTGTAAAAGTAGCTGCGAATGTTTTCAGCAAGGCCAAAAGTGTTGATAAACGTTTCGCCATCTTGCATTGCAGCTAAATAGGACTTGGTTAAGCTAAGGAAAAACTGCGCTCGCGGATCATCTTCAGCTTCCCACTCGCCCAAGGAGTTAGCACCTGACTGCTTATAAGCATCAGATAAGGAGTTAATATAAGACTTAATCGGGAAAGGCTGTAACTGCGCCGAAAATATCGGTGTATCAGCGGGAATATATGCCATAACCGCGTTATCACTCGCAGAGACATCATCCCCTTGTTGACTGTACCAATATCCACCTGCACCCACAGCGACTAACGCAGCAACTAACATCTTATTCATTTAAAAACTCCATTTAATAATTCCATCAATCCCATCATCAATGCGATTGCTATATCTTGTCACCATCGCGCAAGAATCACCAAGCAACGACAGTCTAATAAAATTCTTGGTTCATAGTACAGCATTACACGGCAAATTCTATCAGCTAGCCATTTGATTCAGCACTAAATTATACCAACTAGCATAAGAAGTTGCTCTACTCAGAGTGCTTTTGCGAACTCATTCAAGGCAGGCTATCTAAAGTGAGTAATGACATAATGGTTATTCCCCTATGAATTTGTTCGTTGCCGAAGTAGGCAGCAAAAACACCCTAACAGGCGAATTTCAGCGCTTTTGCTCCTGCGTTAATCAGCTTGAAGGTAGAACAACGATGCCCTTAACGCATTAACTTACCTCAAAACCACTAATACCAATCAGTATAAGAAGTTGATCTACTCAGAGCGTTTTTGGCACGCTAATTCAAGGCGGATAAATGACATAATGGTTGTTCCCTTATGAGGTTATTCAACGCAGAAGTAGCAAGCCAAAAACACTCCTACAGGCGAGTTTTAGCGGCTTTGATGCTGCGTTAATGAACTTGAACCTAGTTTAACTATGCTCTTCATTCATTGCTAACCACATGGATGTGGTGAATGTCATTAATGCAGGAGCATTTAATGACCTTACCTCAAAGCCGCTAAACTCTCGCTGAGCGATCAAATCTTTATACTGATTAGTATTACAGCTGAATACGGCCAAATTTTTCTTAATCTATTTGTCGCTTGCTGAATTAAGTCGTGTAGTCGCAGCACTCAGTGCTTTCAATGAGATGCATGAGTAAAAGTACTTTAATGATATTTTTGGAAAGCTTGTCAGGAAAAGTGATAAGCCCCCAGATAGCCACATCAGGCTACCTGGGGGATTACTCGCTTTGGATAAGCAGGCGCTAGCAAGCCAATCTAAGCACTCAATTAAAGCGCTGACGTTGCACTAATTGAGCTTGGTTTGTTGGGTTACTGACAGCTCCGCCTGCAACATTTAGATGAATGTTCAAATAGGAGAATATACATTTATCTCAACTATAAAAACCATCCAGTGGAAGCCTAAATGCCACTAAACCTAATCAGGTTTGATACGGAACAGCTCCTAAAACCATCTACGGGAACGATGAACTATAGCCTAAAAAAAACAGCTGTGCATAACCTTGTGAGTAAAAATGTACAAATATTCAAACAAAAGTGTGAAAACCAACTAAAGTCTTTTTATTTTATAGTGTTAAAGTATTAGCCAGTGCCCAACTCACACAGAAGAAAGGCACTAAAATGTACTCATGTACCACTTGAGCTGATCTTAAAGTGCCCCACAGCTAGATTGCTAAATATCGTAGTGCAGCCCACACTCACGTTTCATACCATTAAATCTCGTTTCCTCTTCTGTCATTCCCAGTTCAAGTGGTTTACTTGAGTGAGTATCACCGACAGAAACATAGCCTTGATCCCACAATGGATGGTAAGGCAAATCAAACTCGCTGAGGTATTCATGTACCTGTTTATTGCTCCACTCGATAATAGGTAGCACCTTATATCGCTTACCGTGAATAGCGAGTACTTGTAGTGCTTCGCGAGTGCTCGACTGCGAACGTCTAAGCCCTGCAAACCAAGTGCCGACCTCTAACTCTTTAAGCGCACGTTGCATAGGTTCAACTTTGTTGATCTGGTTATAGCGATCGAGCCCGTCAATACCTTGCAGCCACAAAAAACCAAACTTTGCCTCTTGCCAAGCCGCGCTCAATGGAGAGGCATAAACTTTAAGGTTCAGCTTTAACCGCTCTGTCAGTTCATCAATGAACTTATAAGTCTGGCTAAATAAATACCCAGTATCGGTGAGAATAACAGGGATATCCGGCTTTTCCGTACTTATCATATGCAGCATAACGGCGGCTTGAATGCCAAAGCTCGATGACAACGCAGCCTTACCGGGTAAGTACTCAAGCGCCCAACGAACTCTATGTTGCGGGGTCAATTCATCAAGAAAAGCATTGACCCTTTCCAGTTCCGCACGCTGCTCTATTTCTGGCGCTGAAAGCAAAGCTGCCAACGCCTCTTTAGAGATAACAGAATCTATCGGCAGATCAGCCATGAAAATCCTTAGCAGCATCTATTACTGCGGTCACGACACCGCTGCGAACGGTATAGTTACCAAATGTCTCACCCGTTTCTCGCTCGGCAACATAGCGTGCAAACAGGCTATCTAACTCAGCAAGAATTTCTGCTTCCTGAATATTCTCCCGGTACAGCTTATTTAGACGTGTTCCTTCAAAACTCGCTCCTAAATAAAGGTTATAACGACCAGGCGCCTTACCCACCAAACCTATTTCAGCAGCAAATGGACGTGCACAACCGTTAGGGCAACCCGTCATGCGGATCACAATACCTTGATCTAAGAAACCATGCTTATCTTGCAGCGCTTCCACTTTCGTTAAAAAGTCAGGGAAGTAGCGCTCGGCCTCAGCCATCGCTAGCGCACACGTTGGCAGTGCCACACAAGCAATTGAGTGACCACGAGTTTCGGTTATGAGCTTACCCATCAACCCGTGTTGCCTTGCCAACGCTTCAATTTTATCTTTATCTGCTGCGGGAACACCTGCAATAATAATATTCTGATTAGAGGTCATGCGGAAATCACCTTGGTGAATTTTTGCAATCTCTCTTAGTCCTGTTTGTAGCGGTTGACCCGGCAAGTCTTTAACACGCCCACCTTCAATAAATAGCGTTAAATGCCAGTTGTCATCAACGCCCTGCTTCCAACCATATCTATCGCCGCGATCACCGATTACAACATCACGCTTTGGTTCAAATTTAATTCCAGTACGCTTTTCAACTTCCGCTTTAAAGGCATCATAGCCGTGTTTCACAATCGTGTACTTAAGACGAGACAGCTTACGATTTTCTCGGTTACCCCAGTCACGCTGTACGGTCATCACAGCTTCGGCAAACTTAAGCGTATCTTCTGCTTTGATGTAACCAAAGTCATCAGCTAAGCGTGGGAAAGTGGCAACTTCACCATGAGTCGAGCCCATTCCGCCACCAGCAACCATATTAAAGCCAACTAATTCACCCTCTTCAGCAACAGCCACAAAGCCTAAATCATTGGTGTAAACATCAACATCGTTATCTGGCGGTACTGCGACAGCCATCTTAAATTTTCTTGGCAGGTAAGTCTTACCGTAAACAGGCTCAACCTCTTCCCCCTCAGTGGTGACTAACTTCTCATCGTCTAACCAGATTTCAGCGTAGGCTTTTGTATGTGGCAGCATGTTGTCTGACAATTGCTTCGCATAAGCATAAGCTTGCTGATGTAACTTAGATTCAACCGGGTTTGGGTTGCACATCACATTACGGTTTACGTCACCACAAGCTGCGATCGAATCCAATGCTTCACGGTCAAGGTCTTGAATAATCGTCTTCAAGTTACGCTTTGGAATACCATGATATTGAAATGTCTGACGCGTCGTTAAACGAATGCTGTTTGAGCTGGTTAGGTTTGAAGCAATATCATCAACTGCTAACCATTGTTGTGGCGAACACACGCCACCAGCAACACGAGCACGCAACATAAAGCTATACAATGGCTCTAGCTTTTGCTCTTTACGTTCATTACGCAGATCACGGTCATCTTGTTGATAGAATCCATGGAACTTAATTAACTGTTGATCGCCTTCACTAAACGCACCCGTTACCGCGGTGTCTAAACCTTCTTGAATGGTGCCACGTAGATAATCGCTGTCAGTCTTTAAATATTCGTTTACTGCTAACTTCTTCTCACTCATAGCAAGATACTCTCTATTATTCTTTTCTATTGCTGCTGGTAAATCGGTACCAGCACCTCATCAATGCGTTCTGTTTGCTCAAGTGGAAATTAGTAAACGTCTTTTTGGTAACGCTTTGCTGCGCGCAGAGTCTCTAAGTACTCTTCTGCTTGCTCTGTTGTTTTGCCGCCAAACTTGACCACCACATCGAGTAGCGCTTGATGCACATCTTTTGCCATACGCTCCGCGTCGCCACAGACATAGAAATGCGCACCAGACTCAAGCCACTGCCACAAAGCTTCACCTTGTTCAGCAATCTTATGTTGCACATACACTTTATGTTCTTGATCACGAGAGAAAGCTAAATCGATACGAGAAAGTTCACCGCTTTGCAGATACTGCTGCCACTCAGTTTGATAAAGGAAGTCTTGTTCAAAGTGTGGGTTACCAAATATCAGCCATGCATTACCTTCAATGCCTTCAGCAGAACGCTGCTGCATAAATGCTCTAAACGGTGCAACACCGGTTCCAGGTCCAACCATAATGACTGGTGTTTCTGGATTTTCAGGCAGACGGAAATGGTTATTTGGTTCAAGATAAACTTGCACTTGTTGACCCTCTTCCGCACTGGCTAGGAATTGAGATGCTCCACCAAAACGCGCCACACCATCACGCTCATCTTCAACAAGAGCTACCGTTAGGTGCACTTCAGATTCCACTTCAGCTTGGCTAGAAGCGATAGAGTAGAGTCTCGGAGTGATCCCACGAAGTAAGCCAACTAGCTGTTCAGCCGTCACTTTAGCTGGATGCTGACGCACTAAATCTGCCACTTGATTGTTATTGACGTATTCACGAACCCGTGCTTTGTCGTTACTGATCTCAAGCAAGACTTTACTTTGACTGAGCTCAGCCCAACCAGTCACTAGTCCGGGATAGAGCTGAGTTAGCTCCTTCTTATTAATCAGCGCATCACGCAAACTTAAATTGTCGCTACCTAAGGCCACTTGCTCGTCACCGTTTAAGCTCAAGCTTTCAAGCAGTTCATTAACTAATTGCTCACTGTTGGTGAACCATACGCCTAATGCGTCGCCTGCTTGATAACTAATCCCCGATTCACCCAGCTCTATTTCAACATGGCGTACATCGCGGTCAGAATCTCGACCCGTTAGCTTTTGGCTTACTAATAACTCAGCAGTGTAAGGCTTTTGCTTGGTAAAGCTTGAAGTGGCAGAGCTTGCTGTACTGCCGATTGACACCACACTAGCACCAGCACTCGTAATCAGTGGCTTAACAGCCTCAAGAACACTTTCCTGCCAAGCTGCAGCCAGCTCTTCATAATCAACATCACACTCAATAAGCGGTGAAATAGACGTCGCACCGAGTGCTGCAAGACGAGCATCAAAGTCTTTACCCGTTTGGCAGAAGAACTCATAGCTTGAATCACCTAATGCCAATACGGAGTAATTAAGGTTATCTAATTTAGGGGCACGTTTTGATGACAAAAATTTGTGCAGTTCGATAGCATCATCAGGTGCATCGCCTTCACCATGAGTGCTGACAACCAATAACAGTAAGGTTTCTTGCTTTAGCTGGCGCGCTTTGTAATCGCCCATTGAAACCAAGTTAACAGCGTAACCTTGCGCTTGTGCTTTTTCAGCAAGCTCTGACGCCACACCGCGACCGTTACCAGTCTGGCTACCATATAAAATAGTAATCGTTTGCTCTGCACTTGCTTGCGGTACAGCAGATGTTCCTTGTTCAGAAGTCGCTGCAAGGTAACCGCTTACCCATGCAAGTTGAACGGCACTCAGTTCAGCAGTGAGCTGCTTTAGCTTATCGACCTGCCCAGAAGACAAAGGTGATGCGAGTGATGAAAGCTCTTTTAACAACATTAGGACGGCCCAGTATCAGTATAATGCTGGCAAGCTTAGCGCCTCGCTAAGAAAGTAAAAAAGAATAAAAGATGATTTTTAATTCCATTTTGGAATATACAAAGATTGAAAATTAAGCTACAAAAGTATCTGACATTTGAATGAATTCACTTTTAGTGGGCTTGATGACAGCAAACTTCTATCTAAAAGTGTGGCCTAGCGCAAATTTTTCAGTCTGACCAGTACCATAAACACGATATTGAAAAATATGCACTTGTGTCTAAATTCAGAGTCGCCACAATATGCAGCCTTACATATAAAAAATGACATCTGTCCCTACGAATGTCCTCAACTGAGAGGTTAACCTTTGTGAAGTTAGGTATCCCCAAAGAAAGTCACGCCGGAGAAAGTCGAGTTGCACTTATTCCAGCCAATGTGGCCCGACTCCTAAAAAAGAATGTGCAAGTGCTAGTTGAAAGCAATGCTGGAAGTAAAGCCGGGTTTACCGATGAAGACTATATCGCAGCAGGGGCAACTGTTGCCTCCCGCGAACAAGTCTTAAGTGACGCGGATGTAATTACTGTTGTTAACGCCAAAGGCGAGCAGCTTGCAGAGCTCAAGACAAGCATCAAACCAGAACAGATTATCATCGGCATGATGGATCCTCTGGCGCAACCAAAGAATGCTCAAGCCATTGCAGAGACGGGGGCTACAGCGGTTGCGCTTGAGCTTGTACCGCGTATTACACGTGCGCAAAGCATGGACATCCTCTCGTCTATGGCCACTATTGCAGGTTACAAGGCTGTGCTTTTGGCAGCCCATAAAGCACCACGTTTGTTCCCAATGATGATGACAGCAGCAGGTACCCTCAAACCTGCACGCGCTTTCATTATGGGTGTCGGTGTTGCAGGGCTTCAAGCTTGTGCAACCGCTAAGCGTTTAGGCGCAGTGGTTGAAGCTTATGATATCCGCCCTGCAGCCCGTGAGCAGATCATCTCTGTGGGCGCAAAACCGGTAGAGCTAGATTTAGAAGCAGAGAATACGGAAACCAAAGGTGGTTACGCCGCCGAGCAAAGCGATGACTTCTTAAAACGTCAACAGCAAGCAATGGCCAATGTGTTAGCGCAGCAGGATATTGTTATTACCACCGCCGCGATTCCAGGTCGAAAAGCACCTATCTTGATCACTAAAGAGATGGTTGATGGTATGAAAAGTGGCACCATCATTGTAGATCTAGCCGCTGAAACTGGCGGAAACTGTGAACTAACAGAAGTCGATAAAGAGGTGATTTACAAAGGTGTGACCATTCTAGGTCCATCAAATGTGCCAGGCAGCGCGGCAAATCACGCCAGCCAAATGTACGGCACTAACATTGAAAACCTACTTAAACTGATTGTCGACAACGATGGTGTATTACATCTCGATTTCGACGATGAGATTGTTCATGACACTGTCGTAGCGCACAAAGGCGAAGTGGCAAGTGCCCGTCTACGCGATCTTTTAGGACTACCAGCGCAGGAACCAACACCTGAAGCTGCTACACCGGAGGCTAAATAAATGGAAATTTTACTTTTACTGACCCTATTTATGGTCGCGGTATTCCTCGGCGTCGAGATGATCACCAAAGTACCGCCAACACTGCATACACCATTGATGTCTGGCTCAAACGCGATCTCAGGGATCTCATTAGTTGGTGCACTCTTATCAGCAGGTTCTGGCGCTGGAATTTGGGTCAACGTGTTTGGTTTTATCGCCGTGGTACTTGCCACAATTAATGTTGTTGGTGGCTACATGGTGACTAACCGCATGCTAGCTATGTTCAAAAGGAAATAAGCCACTATGAGTACGACGATTATTTATCTCGCCTATTTGGTGGCTGCGAGCTTATTTATCTTAGGGATAAAAGGCCTGACCAAACCCCGTACGGCAGTGAGAGGTAACCAACTTTCAGCGCTGGGTATGTTCATCGCTGTAGTAGTCACCTTATTAGATCAAAGCATTTTAAGCTATGAGTGGATCATTGCTGGTGTATTACTCGGTGGCACCATTGGCGCTGTCATGGCGACCAAAATCCAAGTGACTTCCATGCCACAAATGGTTGCGATGCTAAATGGTTTTGGTGGCGGTGCATCGCTATTTATTGCATTAGCAAACTTTCTTGACCCTGAGTCAGCCACTCATACCGTTGCACTAATATCTATTAGCGCAACAGTGATTATTGGTGCGGTGACGCTTTCAGGTTCGTTTATCGCATTTGCTAAGCTGCAAGAGCTTATCTCCGGTAACCCGATAAAGGTGCCAGGCAATAAGATCTTCAATGCCTTGCTGC
Organism: Shewanella piezotolerans WP3; assembly: GCF_000014885.1. NCBI lineage: Bacteria > Pseudomonadati > Pseudomonadota > Gammaproteobacteria > Alteromonadales > Shewanellaceae > Shewanella > Shewanella piezotolerans. The sequence goes on along the minus strand of NC_011566.1, from coordinate 855,854 downwards.
TGATAAGTGCTGTTGGTTTAGCCATTGCTATTGTGATGGACCCAAGCAACATCAACCTGATTTACGCACTGGTTGCTGTATCTCTGGTACTCGGTTTACTGTTAGTTATCCCTATTGGCGGCGCAGACATGCCGGTAGTGATAGCACTGCTTAACTCATATTCGGGTATAGCAGCGGCAACCACTGGTTTTATTACAGGTAATACAGTACTGATTATTTCGGGTTCACTGGTTGGCGCATCAGGAATTATTCTGACGCAGATTATGTGTAAAGCGATGAACCGCTCGCTATTTAACGTGCTATTTGGCGTGATGGCAGAAGGCGGCGAAACAGTTGATGCTGATGAAGTTTACGCAGGTAAAGTGACTTCTTCATCACCAGAAGAGGTCGCGATGCTACTAGAAACAGCTGAGCGTGTCGTCATCGTTCCTGGTTACGGCCTTGCGATGGCACAAGCGCAACATGCAGTGCGTGAATTGGCATCTGTCATGGAAGCCCGTGGCACCAATGTGCTCTATGCTATTCACCCCGTCGCCGGACGCATGCCGGGGCACATGAACGTGCTACTGGCAGAAGCTGAAGTGCCTTATGAGCAGTTAATTGAGATGGATGAGATTAACCCGCAGTTTGAGCAAACTGATGTAGCGATTGTTATTGGTGCCAATGATGTTACCAACCCTATGGCACGCGAAGATAAAGGTAGCCCAATTTACGGCATGCCAATTCTTAACGTCGACAAGGCGAGAACTGTGGTAGTGGTCAAGCGTTCACTTAGCCCAGGCTTTGCTGGCTTGCCTAACCCGCTATTTGCAATGGATAACTCAGTCATGCTGTTTGGCGATGGTAAAAAAGCCATTGTTGAATTAACGCAAAGCTTGAAAGAAGCTGACTAAGGCAATATACAAATCTAAAAAGACCGCATTCGCGGTCTTTTTTTTAATCATAGCTTCATCTTAATTTGTTAAGCTTATGTACAAAATCAGACATAATACCAATCAGTATAAGAAGTTGATCTACTCAGAGCGTTTTTGGCCAGCTCATTCAAGGCTGGCTAATCCAAAGTGAATAATGACACAATGGTTATTCCCTTATGAGTTTATTCGTTGCCGAAGTAGGCAGTCAAAATACTCCTTATCAGAGAGTGGTAGCGGCTTGGATGCTGCGTTAGTGAACTTGAACCTAGCTTAACTATGTTCTTCATTGCGAACAACATGGCCAAGCATGTTCCTGACATGCTTAAGGCATTCCTCCCTCCTTGGAGGCCAGATACCAGCTGGTTCGAGAGTAAGGATGCTCGAAGCTAGAAAAATGCAGGAGCGATTATCGAGAGTCACGCAAGAGCAGTTACCGAGCAACATTTAAAGACCTTGCCTTAAAGCTGCTAAACTTTCGCAGAGTGATCTTTATACTGATTGGTATAAAGTAATGTTTACTTATACTAACTCCTATACTCATGGAACAGATGCTGCGCTTATCTAAGAAGAATAATATGAATCTAAATTTCATTTCCACGCTCTCCGTCAGTTTAATGCTGCTGACCCCGTTAAGTGTTGTTCAGGCCAATGATGAGCCAGCGAAAACGGCTCCTGTTACCAATGAAGCAGCCCAACTGCCAACGACATATCAATGGAGTGATAACTGGGGCATAGGTATTGGTATGCGCCGCGGTGATATTCCTTATGCCACAGAAGAAGATGAGGTGTATGACACACTGCCACTTATCTATTTTCAAAATGACTATTTCTACATAAACGGTATGGAAGCTGCTGGCCACATTTGGAAGAACGATAACCACCAAATCAACCTTTATACCCGTTTTCGTTTTGTTGATATCCCGCAAGAACTGCAAAATGACACCCAGTCTCAAGCATTCGATTTCGGGCTACAGTACCGCTTTGTTAAAGATCAGTGGGATGTCGACTTGGCCTTCCTTTCTGATTCGAATAAACGCAGCTATGGTTATAGCCGAACACAATACCTTTGGGAGTCTGAAGACTGGCGCTTAATACCTTACGCTGAATTTCAATGGAAAAGTGCTGACTTTAATCAGTTCTATTATGGTTTAGACCAATATGACGTTGGCGGTGGAGTGAGTTTTAATGCAGGTATCAAAGCTCGATACCATGTGATTAGCAATCTATATCTACTCGGCCAGTTCGGTGTTGGCCGCCTGGAAGATGATGTTTATCATCTGCCCAGTATTAACAACCGTTTTCAATATGAGTCCTTCTTTGGTTTCGGCTTTTTCCCCGAGTCAAAGAAAAAGAGCTATTCAGCTAAACCCGCCATAACTAAACAGGAAAAGCCGACTGAATACCTACGTATTGCTCACGGTTGGGCAACACCATCAAACCTGAACGCCATACTCAAATGGCAGACAAAAACAGACCCTTATAATAACCAGATGACTTCTGCATTCTATGGTACACAGTTAACCGATACCCTGTTTACTCTACCAATCGATTTGTACTTAACCCCAGGCATAGTTTGGCACCATGACTCTGAAGTACAGGATAATATTGCTGAAGCCATTATCGCCGTAAAAGCTTATTACACTTTCGAGATTGGTCCGCGCTTTAGACTCGGTGTGGCCGAAGGTTTATCCTATGCCAGTACTGTGACCTATATAGAATCGAGTGAGCTTGCAGAGAAAGATTACAAACCATCGAAGCTGCTTAACTACTTAGACTTCTCTTTAGATGTCAATGTGGGTGATATTTTCAATTCAAGGGATATGGAAAACCTCTGGTTTGGTTACAGTATTCATCACCGCTCCGGCATCTTTGAATCAAGTTCAGCCTTTGGCCGCATAAGTGGTGGTAGTAACTATCAATCGCTTTACCTGCAATGGCATTTCTAAACGTTTTGAATAGTTAAATAAGGCCGCATTATGCGGCCTTATTTATCTTTGTACGCATTGCCTTTTATCGAGAAACCTTCACTTCAGGAGAGTTAAGCAGTGCCAAAATGGGGTTCGCTGACATCACTCGAGCCTTAAGCAATAAACCTATGATGAGGCCTGCAATAAAGCCACCAATGTGCGCCCAATAAGCAACCCCGCCTTGTGCCGCCCATGCGCCAAACAGGTTTATCAATAACCAAATAGCAAAGAATACCATTGGAGAGAGTTTCTTTTGGTAGATAACAAACATAAAGGTAAGGCTGGCATGCCTAAACCAAAGCAGATACATACCAAATAATCCCGCTATGGCGCCACTCGCTCCGACCATAAAGATAGCTGAAGTTGGATCGGATGCTATCTGCGCAAAAGCAGCCGCAAAACCACATAAAAGGTACACCGCCAAAAAGCGTGCATGACCGAGTGCATCCTCTAAATTGTCACCCACCACATAGAGAAAATACATATTACCCAGCAGATGGATAATATCGCCATGCAAGAACATATGGCTTAGCAACGGCATCACCTGCTCACCCTGCATCACTAACGATGGCTGCATTGCAAAGTGATCGAACACCCATACTGTTGCTGGTTCGCTATAACCATAAGCAAAGAAGATGATGATATTTAACGCGAGTAAAGCATAAGTAACCCACGGCTTACTCTTGGTTTTAAGGTTATACTCAATCGGCATCTGTAATAGAAATTGAAACAGCCAAGTTTTAACACTGGTTTTCTGATTGAGTTGTTCTAGAGCTGCTCTTACTCTAGGAGATTGCACCACCTTTTCTCGTTCATGCTCATCAATCCACACTCCAGTGCAAGAATGGCAGACATCGACCTCTATCTGAAAGTCATCCATCAAGTAATAGTGCTGCATATTGCATTTACAGTGACTGCACTGTCGAGATGACACACCTAAGTTCTCACCTAACGCGTTTTCGATACCGACATTGCTATTACCATTGTCAGCGACAGACAGCGCGCCATTGAGCTCGCCACTATCAAACCAAATTCCGCCGCATTGAGTACAGCTATCCACTTCTTGACCATGAAAGTCAAACACTCGCATCGCTTGGCTATTACAACCAGGGCAGATGATCGTCATTTTATATCCTTATTCGACAGTAATATCAGCAGCTTTTAGCTCAACAGCTAATGCTTGGTAGTTATCTTTTAACATTGGCAGGGTAGATTCAGATACCCCTTTGGTTAGCTCTTTGAGCTTTTTTGCGCCAAATTTAGCACCGTAAAAGCGTGTTTCCATTTTGGAAATAATATCGGCAGATGCCATATAAAAACGCCGCGTCTCGGTTAAGATCTGCGTTGGCGTTTCAAGCGTATTGGCGGAGTAACGCATATTTTCCCAAACAAAGGTGGCCATATTGGGGTGGATACTCTTTAAATCATAAGGAGAGTTTTTCGCTACTGTATCTGCGTATTCGTTGATAATGGTCACGTTGTCATTCACTTCATCATAAAGCGCATGCCGCAGGTAATAATTATTCTGTTTATTAGATAGAACATCAAAAATAATAGCCTGCGATAAACCTTCTTGAGCCGCGAGGTAGACACCGACGATGGTGGCAATGATCATAAATACTTGGCTAATCCAAAAACTGGTTTTAACTAACTCTTGATTATCAAGTTTGGGGAAACGTTTGATAGGTTCTGCAGCAGCGCTGACCTGAGGTTTGACATCCATTTCGTGCATTACTCCTTGATGCTGAATATTTAATTCACAACTCTTAAAATCTAGAACGCCGCAAGCATATACAAAAACAACTTTGCTCGCTATAACCTGTTAGTGTTTTTTAGAGACAGTGCTAAACAAGATTTATAATTAATATATAAAGAGATAGCGACTGATCCAACCATCAACTAAAACGAAAAATTCACTTGCTTATCGTTCATTTATACATCACCATTGGCCATCGAAATTTTAGTCAATATAAGTGAATTTAAATGCTACACACAGCAGCTATGAAGCTAACGTCGCCTTTTATCGAAAACAGAAAAGAGACGCTAATGGATACTAATAGCCACTGGATAAAACTCACTAATGCTCAGCGATTTGCCTTTTATACATTAGCAAAATTGGGCTACCAGTTATTGTTTGTTCGTAACGCGAATAATTGCAGCACAGCTGTTGCCAGCCAGGACAATAAACTCGCAACAATTGATGATGAAGGTGAGATTAACTTTAATCCAAGTATCATACTAAGAGAGCAAAAATAGCGTTACTTTGCCCCCTACACAAGCTGCTTCTGACTAAACAACAACACAGCACTACGCCCCAGTAGCGTATCAATCATTGATGAACCATGCTCACCGAGCTCAGCAGATGCCTTAGCATTAAGCGAACCTAATGTTTTATATTGCGCTGAATCCAATTGACTAGAACCGCAGATAGAGAAAAACAGCTTCACGATGCCGCTAAATGTTGGCGACTCTAACGCACGAAGCCAAGAGGTTCGTAACGCATCACGGCAACTAAAATCTAAGTGTTCCATAAGTAAACTTGCAAATTTAGGCTCGAGCTGGGTTAAGAAATCTGACTTATGAGGGAAGTGATGACTTATACCGGTGCGGCTGATCCCTGTTGCTTCAGACAAACTTGAGTAAGACATAACGTCATAGCCCATTTCTAAGATCTGCTTCTGCGCTTCAATTAAGATCTGCTCGATAGTGTGCTTAGTTTCAGCTTTTGAACGCTTTGGCATAATACTTCCCGTTACCTTTTACAATTGATCTCACTCTATCAAAAGCATGCTGCTGAAACTCGCATCTTATGTAGCAATCTGACAGGTGTTCAGCTTAGGTTCAGCTAAAAATGGTTGCTAGGCTTGTTCAAGGTTGGGCTTTTACCAGCAGGCTTGCTGCTATGAGAACGGCGGGATCACGTTAGATAAATACTGACTTTCTTTTGCGGCAAAGTGAGTTAGCCCTCTATTAGTTTTATCAAGCTACGCTTTCATTTCTATAAAAATAAAAGTCGTGGCGCTTCGCCCATTCTTGTAACAGAGAGTCGAGCCAAGGGGCAAAGCGCTTGCGCCCAGCTCTTGATTTCATAAGAGTCTATCCCTCAGCGCCCCTAACGAAGTTGTCTTCCTCGTACTTATTCAAAATAGCCTAACGCTTCCGATGGGACATCTGATGTAAATGGATTTACGAATGCCGTGATGGCATGGTCAATGATGTTCCCGACATCATATAGACATTTCCCATATCCATATAGGTCAGATGCCAAAGAACGGCCTGTCCCGCGAAAGCTATGCCCACATCTGATAGGCTGGATGCCTGAATGTCTTGAAGTGCACGGATGCACGAGAAAGACCGTGTGAGCACTGCGGACTTTGGCTTATAAAGAGTCTTCAACATACTTCGGCAACCCCTATGGGGAATAGCTGTTTCCTGCGAGTTTCGTAACTAGGTTTTGCCCCAAAATGAGTTTACGCCAGCAATTAGTCCAATACAGCAATAACCTCTTTGCAATATTTTTTCTCATCAGTCGGAAAGAGCAGTGTTTATGTTTTTATACAGTATTATTGGTTTTGTGCGGATAATCACCAAATTATGCGCAATCAGTTCGCGGTTTGCTATTGAGCTAAAATAAAAAGAATAGTAAATTCAAGTAACTAAAAACGCGCTTGCTCGTTTGCAGGAGATACGAGGCAAACAAAGTGTCCATTCTCGTTTTTCCAGAAGGTGCATTTGAACTAACCGTTGAAAATTATTATAAATCAGACATTTAAGTGCATACACTTTGACTGTTCTAACCTGGTAAACGCGCAAGGCGTGTATACAAATGTTAGGGCTCTATTCTGGTATTGCTCGCTAATTTAGTAAGGAAGTATTTTGAGTTTTAATAGAAAAAAGGCAGAAGAAATCGCTGCCAATATTTGTCGTAATGATGATGAAAGGAGCCTGATTCCTTCATTTGTAGAAGTTTGTTCATTTCTTTCTGATTTTCCAGATGAACTATCTTGGAGAACGAATAAAGATAATCCTGTTAAGCCGAGCGTCGAAACTGATTCTGGGCTTAGTACTCTTGCAAATAGGTATTTCGAAGGGTATCGAAGGTCTGATTTTCCGGTAGAGCCGAGTACTGTTCCGGATGAAATGGTGTCAGTTATTATGGAAAAAGCGTATGGGTATACAACTGCGCAATGTGAACAAATTAAACTTGAGCATCAACATGCAATGTGCTCTGAAAATTGTGTAGGCAATTTACTTGAGCGATATTTGGATTCTAAATTACGTGATAGTCATTGGAGCTGGTGTTGTGGAGAGTTTGTAAAAGCAATTGACTTCTTGGGTAGAAACGAGAAAAACGAATGGATTGCACTCCAAATTAAGAATAGAGACAATTCTGAAAACTCATCAAGTAGTGCAATTCGTGATGGTACCAGGATTCAAAAGTGGTTTAGGTCTTTTTCTAAGGACACTATAAAAGGTAGACCCAGTTTTACAAACTGGGCTAAATTACCAGAATTAATGCAGGGATATGATTTAAGTGAAGCAGAATTTAAAAATTTTGTTTCTCAATATATAACCGCAGAGAAAGCAAAACGTTAAATACTAGGGTTTGGCACTAACCAAACCCTAATTCTTTTTGTTCTGTTGATTCTTTATGCTTTAGAACCTGTTTGGAAAATTGCTCTTTCCATTCTTTATCACTCGTATTCTTGTATCTAGAGTATTTGAAATTATTAAAACTTGGGATTTCATTACCTTTTAATAAATTCATTATAAGTTTCCCTACAGCATTTCCCATACTAATAGGAACTGCGTTACCAACCTGTTTATATTGTTGAATTATAGGCCCAGCCAAGTCCCAGCTGTCTGGAAATTCTTGAATTCTTTTGTACTCTTGAACAGATAAAGGACGATCTTCAACTGGGTGCGCGAGATCTGTTGCAGGCATCGCAGGATGTGTGACCAAAGTTGGGGATGGTTTATCCCAGCCTAGTCGTCTTAAAAAACCTGTTTTACCACCACCTGAATAAAAAGATTTTCCCATTGCCTCTTTTTGAGTTTCAATAGGTAAATTTTTCCAATTTTGCCCTGCCGATAACATTCGATAATACTTAAGCCTTTTTTCTGGAAAAGTTAAATGGTCATGGCTCGTTAGATTAGAAATAGCTTTTTTTACCGTATTCCATTTCTGCAATCCATCACTACCGAATTCAGAATGAGTGGGCACCAAGTACGGAGGTTTTACCCCATCTCTAGAACAAATAATGATCACTCGTTCTCTTATTTGAGGTGTACCAAAATTAGCTGAGTTGTATAAATTAAAAGAGTACGAGTAACCAGAATTCTCTAACCTATTAATAATAAAATTCAGCGCTCCGCCTTTTAACTCATCTAATCCAAGCTCGGGATAATCATCACCTCTTTTTTCATGTGGGCGATGTTCCATAGGGCATGATAAAAGCCCTCGAACATTTTCTATTACAAAGTATTTCGGTCTTAATTCCAATGCGAGGTCGATATACTTCAGGAACACGTTTCCTCTTTCATCATTGAGGCCTTTTCTCTTTCCAGCTGTACTAAATGCTTGGCATGGAGGCCCGCCCATTATTAAATCAATTTCTTCGTCTTTTCCTAAACCCGCAGCTAACCTAACTTCGTTGGCACTATATTTATTAATGTCAGTTAGTAGTGCTGTATCTGGCTTATTCAGTGCGATAGTTTGCCTACAATACTTATCTACTTCACAGGCAAGCCTTACATCAAAGCCTGACTTCTCTATTCCTAAATCTAACCCCATAGCGCCAGAAAAGAAACTTAGTGCAATGGGCTTCTTACACTTCTCATTGACATTATAAGCAGGGTGATCTTCTGCAACCATATGGGCTGTGCGTAATCCATATTTATCAATGCTTTCAGCATTGATAATCCATGAGTTCCCAAACTTTCTCGACTCCAGTTCACCTTGCCTACACAAGGTTCTCACTCTTTGTTCACTAATATTTAGTTGCTTAGCTGCATCTTTGATGCTAATTTCGGTACTCACGCAGAGTTTCCTTATCGAAACCTATAATAAGTACCATTATAGCTGTATATAAAAACAGGTCAAGCCCTAACAAGTTGCTTAAACGGACAAAAAACAATAATAAAGACATAGCGAATAAAGACATAGCCACCCATAGTTAATGGCACAAATACCCCTCTCCTACTATGCTTGATTTGAGCATTTAACAAGGAGGTTGTATGCCGCGTCCAAGACGAACCCTCATTAGCCTTGAAGACACACCTTATTATCACTGCTGCAGCCGTGTTGTTCGGCGCGCCTTTCTCTGTGGTGATGATAAATACACGGGTAAAAATTACGACCATCGCAGAGCTTGGGTTGAAGAGCAGATACTCAAGCTCAGTGAGGTGTTTGCTATTGATGTCGCGGCGTATACGGTGATGAGTAATCATCTGCATGTGGTATTGTATATCGATGTCGAGCAGGTTAATGCTTGGTCAGATAGGGATGTAGTACTGCAATGGCATAAACTGTTTAACGGCACGACGTTAACTCAACAGTTCGCTAAAGGTGAAGTCATCGATGAGCATTTAGTGGTTCAACTCAAGCACCTTATTGCCACTTACCGCTCAAGGCTCATTGATATCAGCTGGTTTATGCGGTGTCTCAATGAGCCGATTGCCAGGCAAGCTAATCATGAAGATAACTGTACTGGGCACTTCTGGGAAGGGCGTTTCAAGTCTCAAGCATTGTTAGATAAAGCGGCAGTTCTGGCTTGTATGGCGTATGTCGAACTCAACCCTATTCGCGCTAAAATAGCTAACACACCAGAGCAATCAGACTTCACTAGTATCCAGTTAAGAGTCAAAGCTGCACTGAAAGGCGAACAGCCCAAGAAACTATTACCGTTCATTGGCAATGAACGGATAAATCAGCCAAAAGGCATTGGTTTCTCATTGCAAGACTATCTCCTATTAGTCGATGAAACAGGCAGAATTATTCGTGATGATAAACGTGGAGCTATTTCGTCGAACGCTGAAAACATCCTCAGTCGCCTGAATATCCCAACAGCAAATTGGCTCAAAATTGTCACAGAGTTTGGTCAACTGTTTCACGGCCCTGTTGGTACATTGGAGGAATTCAACCGTTACTGTGAACACCTCAACAAGCGACGACGGCATTTCTCAAGCAGCTGCGAATATATGCGAAGCCATTAACCCAGTGTTTTTCAAAATTGATATCACCTAAAATCGACTTTCCTCAGACAAAATCACTGAGTTAACCATCAGCACTTTTCAGAAGAGTATTTCAGCCAAATTTTATCATTTCTTGCAAATTATACCGGCAGCCTCGCTTTCGCGAGGAATATTCATGATAAGAATACGGCTAAGTATTGAAGTCGCGCTCTTAGCTCGTTATGTTGTTGATTAATAATGGCTGGCTATTAGTTTCTTTGACTGATCTAACCAGATAAACGCGCAAGGCGTGTATACAAATGTTAAATGGCAATCATGAATAAGCTCATATTGATCACCTTTATACTCGTCGGTGTATTTTTCACAGCGCTTGCTGGCTGTGAAGGGGTGTATATCGGCTTGTTTGCCTCAGCAGAAGAGCTGAGTGAATATCCATGGGGTACTGAGTTAGGCTGGATATACCTCAATAAAACTAACTACATGCTTTCCGGGTTACTTATGGCATTTGCTTCATGGTTGCCGTTATTGGCTTATGTGCTCGCTAAGCATTTAACAAGCAAAGGCAATCCGACGCGAAAAGACGCGCGGTTGCTTTGAGCGTTGCAGCATGTTTGAGTTAAGAGTCAATTTTCAATAAGGAAGTGGATTAATGTCAGAAGTTTCTTGGGATGAATACTGGGAAAAATTGAAGCTAAAATTAGCTCCTTTTAAAAGAGTTTCATGGGAGCCTATAACGGAAGAAGCTCAAACGTCAGTGCATAAATCCAAGTTTTCAGGGATCCCCGTAGTTACTAGAAGTGGCTGGCCATGCTGTAAAAACTGCAATGAACCAATGCAACTATTTGCTCAAATTAACTCACTTGATATTCCAAATGAAGCAAAAACACCTTTTGGTGACGGTATTCTCCAAGTGTTTTATTGCACTAATGAGGAGCCTCATTGTGAAGTTGATTGTGAATCTTGGGCTCCGCATTCTGAAGCTACATTATTGAGAATTCTTCCGGTAGAGGTAGATGATACTTTTCAAGTCACAGAATCACCAGTTAAACGAGCATTTCCCGAAATAAGTGTTGTTGGTTGGAGAGAGCAAGAAGATTATCCTGACACAATGGAACTAGAAGATCTCGGGGTAAATCTATCAGAAGATGAAATTGATTTTTTGTGTGAAGATGAAGTGCCATTTGCAGGAGAAAAACTAGTTGGCTGGCCTTGTTGGGTGCAAGGTATTGAATACCCTAAATGTCGAGTTTGTGAAAAAGAAATGAATTTTATATTTCAAATAGATTCGTCAGGCGAAATACCATATATGTTTGGAGACTCTGGTTGTGCTCACATATCACAATGTGCCGAGCATAGAAATGAGCTAGCAATGGTGTGGGCCTGCTGCTAACAAGTCACTCTAAAGGAGAATGCTCTTTATACAGTTTGCTCAGTTTCGCTTCGCTACACAATTTTAGCAAACTAATAAAAAGCCCTTTAATGTGGGCGTTACTGCATATCCGTTTGCCGTACTTTCCCTAATTAAACTCAATACCCCAAGCGCCTTAACTCTAACAAGCTTTTGTCCAATAATGAGTTAGCTATTAAAATAGACTTTCTAGCTATTCATCTGAGTTGGGCTGCGCAAGCTTCTAAATCATGGATGATCTAGCTGAGCCTATAGGGATATATTCACGGCGACTTGCAAAAGCTCAATGCAGCTGAATGGCGCTTGATTGCCATATTTCCGCTTAACTTCGATACTGTTCGTTAGACTCCTCTGGCTACCTCATATCGGTCCAATAATGAGTTAGCGGCTAAAATGCACTTGCTAGTTATTCATCTGAGTTAGGCTGCGCAAGCTTCTAAATCAGGGATGATTTAGTAGAGCCTATAGGGATATATTCACGGCGACTTGCAAAGGCTCAATACAGCTGAATTACCTTAATCTCGATACTGATCTTAAGGCTCGCTAGGTTAAATCTATCCTATCCAGAAATAAGTCACCAAGCGAGACTTTACAGTTACAGTCGAGGAGCTATGCTCGGTGTCTCTGGCTGCATGCTTTGCTCCGCTAACCAGCGCTTTGCGCTTGATTGCCCCATAATCTTAATCAACGTCGGCTCTAGGTAACGGCCTAAATCGGGTTTGCGCCAATACATGTAACCGGGTAAGGGTTGCACAGTACCTGCGCCAAAGGTGCGCTGTATAAGGCTAGAAAATTCTGCGATACTATCATCATTCGGTACAGTTAACAGCGGCCAAAAATCGGTTAAAAAGGCATTAAAACTATCGAAGGATTGCAGCTGCTTTACACTGTAACGCTGTAATGCTTGCGCCAGAATAGGGACGCTCCAGTGGGACATAAATTCGGTATTGGCTATCACATCGATATTGCGCCTATGGTATTGCTGCCAAGCTAAGTTCACGCTATTAGTTTCATTGGCTACCCGCCAAACTAGGTAAAGATCAGATAGCCACTCATGTTGATAGGTGCTGTTTATCTCTAGATTTAAGCTTTGCATTGCCGCTATCGCTTCAAGGTGACCCAACTCATGCCAGTAAGTCAGTTCATCTTGCCGATTAAGCGCTAACGAGTAATGACCCGCTCCCCAGTTTACGCTGCGCTTATGCGGCAGTTTATCAAAATCAGTCACCAATACTCCGGCAATTTCGCGGTGAAGGAGCGGTAACACCATTGCTGCACGTGCGCCCATTGATAGCTGAAGTAATTGACTATTAGGCAACTGGACTCTAGCAGACTCAGGCAGTACCTCTAAACAAGTCGCTAGTGTGTCACGTTCGCAGATGAGGGCTTTTTGGGTTGCTATATCCTCCCAAAGAAAACCACTTGAAAGCAGTAAACCCGCAGCCAATGCTATAGCCATTGTGCGACTTCGCTATTGGCTTGCCATAGAGATTTTAATCGGGTCAATGGGATGTTCCTCTGCACACTCAACAGCAACATGACTGTTGCACTTTGGTGCACTCAAACTTAGGAAATAGCGCCACTATGGCGGGTTCTTTCACAGATTTAACCTTGATTGTACCTAATTTTTAATGATGTTGAATAAATGTGGTCAAGATTGCGTTAGAATAATGAGTAATTTTCCAATGTATTCGAGTTTTCCGTGGTAGAAAAAGCCCAATTTTCATCTCACCTTTATCATCCTAAGTACTGGCTCCTTTGGCTAGGTGTAGGTCTGATGCGTCTCACACAAGTATTGCCTTTGCGTATTCAAATGAAAATGGGCGCTGCGCTTGGCAGGATGGCAATGGGTATTATTGGCAAACGGGTGAATACTGCTAAACGTAATTTGCAGCTGTGTTTTCCCGAAATGAGCGATGCTGAACAACAAGTTCTGCTACGTGAGAATTTCGAACAAACGGGTAAAGCCATTTTCGATACCATTAATGCTTGGTGGTGGTCCGATGAAAAAATCCAGCAGCATATGACCATAAAAGGCCAACAACATGTTCAGCAGACACTCGATAATGGCCAAGGGGTGATTTTATTTGCTGTTCACTGTTTACCGTTAGAGATGGGCGCACGCATCTTTGGCCAGTTCCAACCGGGTGTCGGCGTATACCGTCCGCACAACAATGCGGTGATGGAATATTTGCAGGTAAAAGGACGACTACGCTCTAATAAGGCCTTAGTACCGAAAAGAGATCTACGCCAGATGGTGCGAAGCCTACGAGCGCCTAATGTTATCTGGTATACCGCCGATCAAGATTTTGGCCGTTCAAGTGCCACTTTCATCCCTTTCTTCGCCGTAGAAGAAGCCGCCACAATTACCGGAGCCACTACGTTGGCAAAGCTTGGGAAAGCTAAAGTGTTGCCTTTTTTTGTAGAGCGCAACAGCAGCGACACTGGCTACAATATCGAGATCCAAGCACCACTGGACAACTTTCCTGGTGAAAATGAAATTGAAGATGCTAAGCGCGGAAATCACATCATTGAGCAGATTATTAACCGCAACAAATCACAATACATGTGGCTACATAGACGCTTTAAAACCCGTCCTAATCCAGAAGATCCATCATTGTATAAGTAATCATTATCGCCCTTTGTAAAATTGACAACGGGCAACGGCTCACTTTGCTGCTAACCAATAGCAGCAAAGTCACTGTTTGTACAACTTTTATCCAGCCTAGTCCTCCAGCTGCAGTGTTAAAGTATCAACTCATTGTCAAAAAGACACTTAGTGTCATATGGACACACTAAGACATTGTCTTTATGACAACCCTCCGTTATCAACAAAAATACCAAAGTATTATAAATCAACAACATAGATAGTTGGCATGTTATCTGCTCTAGCAAGGTTCGCCTGAATAATAACGTTGCGCTAAGAGGACTTATGAGCAAACAAAGACTAACTGCAATGGCACTACTGCTGGTGCTAATTGCTTCATTTACCGTACTACTAAGTATTGGTAGTGAGATCTATCGAGAGAAGCCGCCTATCCCGACGGCTTATGTCGATAGCCAAGGACAAACACTGTTTAGCAAAGATGATATCGAACAAGGTCAGTTAGTTTGGCGCTCTATGGGGGGGCATCAACTAGGGTCTATTTGGGGCCATGGCTCATACGTTGCACCAGACTGGACTGCAGACTGGTTACACAAAGAAGCTCAGGCTTGGTTAGATATTACCGCTAAGCAACGCTTTAATAAAAACTTTGCTCAACTCGATTCACAGCAGCAAGCGGGACTTGAGCAAGCTCTGCGAGAAGATATTCGTCGCAACACTGTCGTCCAGCAAGCCAATGGCGATACAGATATCACCCTTTCAGCGACTCGTATCGCAGCGATTAAACAGGTAGAACAGCACTATCTAGCACTATTTGGTGACGATCCTAAGCTATCATCACTGCGCGAACAGTATGCGATGAAAGAGGGAACCGTTCCAAGCTTAGATCGCCGCGAAAAACTCAATGCCTTTCTATTTTGGGGAGCTTGGGCTGCTGTCACTGAGCGTCCAGATACCGACTATACCTACACCAACAACTGGCCATTTGACCCGCAAATTGGCAACACGCCAACCTCAGACAACGTTGTTTGGTCAATTTTAAGTATTGTCACCCTAATTGCCGGTATTGGCGCACTGGTCTGGCACCATGCCAGCGGTAAACATGAAAGCTTACCCAAGCCTGCCGATCAAGATCCTTTGTTCTTTACTAAACCGACGAAGTCTCAGAAGGCTGTAGGTAAATACTTTGTCACCGCAATCGGTCTGTTTTTACTGCAGATATTGCTCGGTGGGATCACCGCCCACTATGCCGTCGAAGGACAAAACTTTTATGGCATTCCACTTTCAGAGATCTTGCCATACTCAGTCACCCGAACCTGGCACACCCAATTAGCAGTATTCTGGATTGCCACAGCATGGTTAGGCACAGGACTTTACATTGCACCAGCACTGTCAGGTCACGAACCTAAGTTCCAGCGCATTGGTGTTAACATACTCTGGGTTGCCTTAGTGATTGTAGTCCTTGGCTCTATGGCTGGCGAATGGATAGGTGTACAGCAGTACTTTGACCTAGACATGAACTTCCTATTTGGTCATCAAGGTTATGAATACATTGATTTAGGCCGCGTGTGGCAGGTGCTATTACTTGCAGGGCTGCTTATCTGGTTAGCACTCGTTACCGCAGCCATGCGCCCAGCGTTAAAAGTTAAGGGTGAGATGCGTCCAGTCATTTGGGTGCTATACGCTTCATGTGTTGCGATTGGGCTATTTTACGGTGCAGGCCTCTTCATGGGTAAGCACACTAACCTAGCGATTGCCGAATACTGGCGTTGGTGGGTAGTTCACTTGTGGGTAGAGGGCTTCTTTGAAACCTTCGCAACTTCTGTTATAGCCTTGATGTTAGTGCGCCTAGGGCTCATCCGTGCTCGCAGTGCTAATGCCGCAGTGCTATTTGCTACAGTAATCTTCTTAACTGGTGGTTTGATTGGTACTTTGCATCACCTGTACTTTACCGGCACACCAACGTCAGTGATTGCATGGGGCGCGATCTTCTCTGCACTTGAAGTGGTTCCGCTAGCATTGATTGGTTTCGAAGCCGTTGAAAGCTACCGTTTGCGCGCTGCAAGCCCTTGGATGATCCGTTATAAATGGGCAATTATGTTCTTTGTTGCCACCGCCTTTTGGAACCTAGTGGGTGCCGGCGTATTAGGTTTTCTCATTAACCCACCGATTGCGCTGTACTTTATTCAAGGCCTAAACACCACAGCAACTCATGCTCACGCAGCATTCATGGGGGTATATGGCATGTTAGGTATGGGGCTTATGCTGTTCTGCTTACGCGGGCTAACAGGTCAAATGCAGTGGAATGAAAAGCTATTAAAAGGTGCTTTCTGGACCATGAACATTGGCTTGGCGGCAATGGTGTTTATGTCGCTACTTCCTGTGGGGATCGTGCAGTTCTTCGCCGTGATCGACAATGGCTACTGGTTTGCTCGCTCCCCAGAAGTGATCCATAGCCCATTGGTTGAAACCTTAGTCTGGATGCGTATGCCAGGTGACGTATTGTTTGGCTTTGGTGGTCTATTTATGGGCTACTTCCTATTCGACATTATCAAAAAAGCGATAGGCAAAAAGAAAGCCGCTGAATTGGACAATGACCAAGCTTCAGCAAATGCTTAAACCGTAAAGCGACAAAAATTTAAGGGCGCAGTTTATCTAGCGCCCTTTTTTATTACCTATCTCTATTTAACAGTATATTTGACACTGCAAGCATTGAGCTTTAATGTCAAAAAGACAAAACGCGACACTCAACAAATGCTAACCGCGGCTGCGCGACGCAATGGATATCACCTATGTCTTTAAGCCAAACTGACCTTACCCGTATCGCCTTGGATATTACCGCAGGTCTGTCTGATCACGACCGCTTCTCTCGCTTACTCGATACCATAAGGCAAACCTTACACTGTGATGCTGCCGCGCTGCTGCAATTTACAGGGCAGCAATTTAATCCGCTTGCAATTGATGGTCTGAGCCCAGATGTGCTTGGGCGTCGCTTTATTCTGAGCGAACACCCAAGGCTTGAAGCTATCGCTCGCGCTGGTGATATTGTTCGTTTTCCAGCTGACAGTGAGCTGCCAGATCCTTACGACGGCCTAATTCCCCATCAAGGTGATCACTTAGTGGTGCATGCCTGTATTGGCTTACCGCTATTAGCTAATGGCGATCTTATCGGTGCGGTCACCATCGATGGCTTCGATCCGCAGCAATTTAATGCCTTCAGCGACAATGAACTGCGTACCCTAAGTGCAATTGCAGCAGCGTCACTCAGCAATGCCTTAATGATCGATAAACTGGAAAAACAAGCGGTACAATCGCAAGAGGTAACGACTGTTACGCGGATTAACACCGATGCGCCAGTGGAGATGATAGGTCAGTCGACTGCTATGAATGCCCTGAAAAATGAGCTAAATGTGGTTGCTAGCACCGACCTAAATGTGTTGATTTTAGGTGAGACAGGTACCGGTAAAGAGCTGGTTGCTCAATCAATACATCAGCTATCTAACCGTGCCAAGCAAGCGTTGGTTTATTTGAACTGCGCCGCGTTGCCCGAATCCGTTGCTGAAAGCGAGCTTTTTGGTCATGTAAAAGGTGCTTTTACTGGCGCCATTAGCCACCGTAGCGGTAAGTTCGAAAAAGCCGATAACGGCACACTCTTTCTAGATGAAATTGGCGAGTTACCGCTAGGGCTGCAAGCCAAACTATTACGAGTATTACAGTATGGCGATCTACAAAAGGTCGGTTCAGATAAAAGCCTTAAGGTCGATGTTCGAATCATTGCCGCCACCAATAAAGATCTTAAACAGGAAGTGCTTGCTGGACGCTTTAGAGCAGACTTATACCACCGTCTCAGCGTATTTCCGATAATGGTGCCGCCACTAAGAGAGCGAGATGGCGATATCACCTTGTTGAGCGGTTTTTTTGTCGAGCGTTGTCGTCAGAAGTTAACCCTGAAAAGCTTAAGACTCGATAGCCAAAGCTTAGCACTACTCAATGGTTACGATTGGCCTGGTAATATTCGTGAATTGGAACATGTCCTGCACCGTGCGGCGGTGCTTTCAAGAGCGCAATCAACATCAGATAGTTACCTTATCGCGCCGCAGCATTTTGACTTTCAAGCTGAAGCTCCCCAAAGTATTGTTAGCAAACCTAAGTCTGGCGCTAAGGCACTGCCAAGCAATCAAACCTTAAAACAGGCGACAGCAACATTTCAGTCGCAGTACATTCAACAGGTACTCACAGAAAACCAAGGTAACTGGGCTGCCACAGCTAGAGCTTTAGCGCTCGACTCAGGTAATTTGCACCGATTGGCTAAACGTATTGGCATAAAATAGCCAATTTAAACAAACGCTAGGCTAATACCAATCAGTATAAGAGAGCGATCAAATCTTTATACTGATTGGTATAAAAGCAAAACAGAAAGAATTAAGTCGTTCTATTACGTTGCAAAAGGATGAAGCACATTGAGAACATCGGCATACAGCTATTTTTTCACCAAGCTAATTTGTGTTGTAAGCATTGCCTGTAGCAGTGCTTATGCAGCAGAAGTTCAGCAAGTAACAGGCTTTAATGCCAGTTGCGATCTAAGCGCCCAAGCGGCGCCTTTATATCAAGCTGAGCAGCGGATCCAATATCGCCAGTTAAGCAATGGTTTACAAGTGAGAACCTTGGCTATCGACGGTTCATCATCGGTGTCAATTGCTAGCCAGTTTGATGTGGGTTCTAGAGATGAAATAAGCGGCCAGACGGGTTATGCCCACCTGTTTGAACATATGCTGTTTAAAGGCAGTCAAAATGCGCCAGGAGACAGTTATACCCAAACCATGAGCGAGCTAAGTGGTCAGTTCAACGCCAGTACCTTTTTCGACTTCACCAACTATTATCTCACCATTCCAGCCCCAGCATTGGAACTCAGTTTGTGGTTAGAAGCAGATCGCTTCCGCTACCCGGCCCTCACTGCAACCACAGTAAAGAATCAGCAAGCTGCTGTGCTCGAGGAGATGGCCACCAGCATCGATAACCAACCTTATGTGCGCAAAGCAATGGAGTTCTTATTATCTCAAGTTGAAGGTACGCCCTACGGCCATGCGGTGATAGGATCGGTGGCTGATGTAAAAGCCGCAACGCCAGCATCGCTCAATGCATTTCATCAGCGTTTTTATCGGCCTGATGCCATGCAATTGAGTTTGGTTGGCAATATTCCTCAGCAAACTGATACCTGGATAGACAATAGCTTTGCCAGCTGGGAACAGCCGAGTGACAAACGTCAACCGTTGGCAGATCTCAACATTAGCGCCAAACCTGTACATGGCGAAATTATTGATGAGCGCGGCCCCTGGCCAGCGGTGTTACTGGCTTGGCATACCGCAGGTGCAAGCTCAGAAGATGCGCCAGCACTCAAGCTGCTAGAAGCTTACCTGTTTCAAAATAAAAGTAGCCTCATTGAACGCACTAGCCTTAAAGATCCCGACCAGCTACTGACCTACTCCATTCCGTTAAAAATGCAGCATCATGGAGTGACGAATCTAGTGCTGGTGCCTCGGGCGCGCACCTCGCTTGATACATTAACCGACAATGTAGAGCTGCTTATCGCATCGGTAACGACTAAGCCGATTGCCGCGCAGCAGCTTTGCCAACTTAAACAGATCTGGCTCGACAAACGCTTAGCAAGACTGGATAGCCCATCGCAACTTGCTCGCGCTCTGTCAGCAACAGCAGCACAAGATAGCGCAGTACCATTAACCGGTGAATGGCAAAGGATTAATGCGGTTACTGCTGCCGATCTACAACGGGTTAGTGAACGTTACTTTAGTAATAAAAGAGTAAGACTCGATCTGCTGCCACCGTGGCATATACGAGCAGCGAAGACAATTCTTGAGTGGCTGCCAAAGGGCGCTGCCGATGGGCTTGAAGAGAGTGTAATGTGATGAGACATTGGATAAAGCAGCGGATGAAACTGACAAGTATCGCATTGATAAGCTATTTAGGTCTGTACCTATTAGGTTGTCAACAAACTCACATTAAGTTTACCGATAGCGCATCGACCACTTTGCCGCAGTTTAACAACATCCAAGCAGCGCCTGCGGTGAATGCGATGCACTTTGAGCTTAAACATAATGTTGCACAACAAACTTATGTTGATGGCAGCAAGTTATTTGTATTTCCGAACCCGCAATCAGGCCTTGATAAGCTAACTCTTGTGGCATACAGCAAGCTTCCCTTTGAGAATATGGATGTCTTACTCGCAGCATTCGAACAAAAGCGTCGCCTGATTAGTGCGAAACAAAGTTTAAGCTGCGTCGATAGCATACGTTTTCGGCCCTCCTTACACAGTATCGCCATCAGTATTAGCTGCTATCAGCTGCCCACAGAAGCTGCCACGCTCTTAAGCGATTTTTGGCAAGCTGATAGTTTTAATGAGATTGATATCAGCAACGTAAAACGTCAGCTAAAACTTGCTAAACATATCAACGCCTTTAGCGGCGCAGAGATAGATACTGTTTGGGCAAAAACCATTTTGGGCGATGCCCATAGCTACAACCAAGCGCTCAATGACAACGAGCTTGCCGATAACTTAACACTTGCAAGCCTTAACGCAGTTAAAGATAAAATACTCTCTCAATCATCTTGGGCTGTATTGAGCAATGAAGCGCTACTCACCGACGAAAAAAGCTTAGCCAATATACTATTATCTGATACCGCCGCATTATCAGTAACGGTCAAAGCAGTCACGGATAACAGTGATGACGTCCAAAAAAATCAACCCGATATCGCCCCCGGAAATGAACAGAAAAATCTCTACGTAATCGACGCGCCAGGCAGCGTGCAGACACAAATCAGAGTCGGTTATCCACTGGCTAGAAAGTCGAGCACAACATCAAGCAACCAAGCACAAGTCATGTTAGATAACAGTGCTGGCGTGCAAGACTGCCAACTATTAGCCAGCTGGTTAGGTCGCAGCTTTAGCGGCCGTTTGTATTACGATTTGCGAGAGGTGCGCGGCCTAACTTATGGTATCTATGGTCGCTGCTATGACAATCCACTTTCACGTACGATAAAATTCTATGGCAACACTCAGTTACAGCATAGCGGTGCCTTTATTGATGGGGTACTGAAACATCTTACGCTAGCGACCGAAAGCCCTGTCAGCCAAGCTGAACTAAAAGCAATAAAGACCTATAACAGCAGTAAGCTGCTGCTTCGTCAAGACAACCCAATGGCACTAGAGGTCGATACCATTCGCCAGTTAACCTCAGGTTATTCGCCGGCATACCAACAGATATTTGCCGATAAAATTGCTCAGTTGAATGCTGACGAGCTGCAAGCTATCGCCAATAATGTGTTCAGTCGTACACCTTATATCGTGATCCGCGGTGATCTGGATAAAATACGTCAGGATCTACAACAGAAATTACCGAGTTGGCAGATTATTGAAGTGTCAGCCAATGACTAGGGACTGATTCATTCTAATTACTTATTAAATTTGCTTGTTATAATGCGCGCCATTGTGAGTAAGAAAACGAATTATCGATGACATCTTCTAGTGCACCATTGCAACTATCTACTGCAGACATTACGCAGCAAAAATCAGGCCCATTGGCGCGCTATCAGCAGCATCTAAGCCAACCTGACTTTGTTGATGATAAAAGCCAATATCAAACGCTAGAAGCTTTAGATAGTTTGCAGCAAGCACTCACATCCACTCACGCTAATAAGCCGCCTTATAAAGCGATTAACGGCTTATATTTGTGGGGAGATGTTGGCCGTGGCAAGACCTTTCTGATGGATCTATTTTATGACAGCGTTGAGGGGATCCCTCGGTTAAGACTGCACTTTCATCGCTTTATGGCACGTATTCACCAAGCGTTAATTGCGGAGTCAGGCCATAGAGATCCACTGCAGCGAATTGCTAAAAATATCGCAGCTGAGTGCCGCGTACTCTGTTTTGACGAGTTCTTTGTTTCAGATATCGGCGATGCAATGCTGCTTGGTAAGCTTTTTGAAGCACTGTTTAGTGAAGGAATAACCTTGGTCGCTACCTCCAATATTCCCATCGATGAGTTATATAAGAACGGCCTGCAAAGACAACGCTTTCTAGCCACCATTGCGCTGTTAAACCAACATACGCAGCAGCTACACCTTAGCGGTGAAGTTGACCACCGTCTACATGATACAGCTTACAAACAACGTTATTTTGTTAACGACATTGAACAGCAACAAGAGGATTTTGCTGAATGCTTTGACTCAATGTCGAACTCTTCAGCGCCCATTTCAACAGCACTAATTGTACATGGGCGGGTGATTGAGACTGTCAAATACAACGAGCAGATAGCCTGGTTTAACTTTGATGCACTTTGTGATGGCCCACGCTCCCAATTAGATTATATCGACATCGCCAGCCGCTTTAAGGTGGTGTTCTTGTCTGCGGTGCCAGTACTAGGCGGTGAGCCGAGAAGCTGGATCCGTGCCCGTGGCACCGAAGATGGTGCTGTGGCTATAGAAACCAGCGATAGACAGTTGTCCTATGCGGTTAATGATGATCCTGCCAGACGCTTCATCAGCTTGGTCGATGAGCTATATGATCAAGGTGTCACTCTGTATATCCAAGCCGATGTACCTATGGCGGCGCTATATACCGGCGGCGCGTTAAGCTTTGAGTTTAGGCGAACCTTAAGTCGGCTCACCCAGATGCAGTCAAAAGCCTATTCAAGCGATTAAGCGCTACCGCATTAATATACAGTGGTGAATTTACAGTCGTGCTATTTCTGCGGATTAATCTGGTATTCAAAATGGTAGCGATGTACACCGGACTCTATCTTTATCATCATCGAACCAGTGATCCCTACTAGCTCTCCAGTACCCGAGTCTGGTACCACCAGCACAGACAAACTGTCCGCACCTTTATCCATCACTCCAGTATGGTGAAAGGATACTTCGCCTTGTCGCCCATCGATAGCGCCGACAAAGGTTTCAATGGCGACGTATGCGGCCGATCCGACAGTCGCTGTGCGCTTGCTCAACATCTGCCCTTCACTCGTGCCTGCAATATCACCAGAAAACAACTTAGTAAATGACATTCTACCCGCTTCAACAGCATCATCCTCAGCGGGGCTTAGATCAATAGAAAACTCTCCAGTCGCAATCATCGCTATCTCCAATATTCAATTTAGGGGCTGTTCTGCAGTGAAAATGCTTGTACGAATACATTATTTTGAATAAAGCATCTTGCTACTTACTCATGATATTTGCGGATCATTGCCACTTTGCCATCTTCAATTTCTAACACCTCCATCATGGTTGAAGTGTAACTAACTGGCTGATTATTCTGTGGATGGATCCCTTTGGCACTGTGAGTGTAACGAATCGCAACCGCAGTATCGTTAAAGGTAAAAAGATTGAGTAGTTCTGCGCTATATTCGGTATGTGCGCCTAGATAAAAAGTCATCCCTTTACGCATACTTTGCTTGCCATCCGGATGACGACTGTCATCGGTTTCATAGGGAATGTGTTGATGACCGACATCGTCGCTGAGTAACGCTAAGTAATTCTCCAGCTCTTTCTCCGTCGCGCCGGGTGCTTGAGACGCAACCATCACCTCAAAATAGTGCAGGGCAATTTGTTGCATCGTCGCCTTGTTATCTTCTGCTTGAACACAATTAATGCTTAATAAACCTAATACTGCAATCATTAAACGCTTCAAAATAAACTCCCTTTATTGTTCATAACGAGCTCCCCTGCAATCAAGTCAACAAGGTTTCTATATAGAAAGAGCTACCATAACACCAGTTTGATTTACCTTTCAATTATTTAGAAAGTAACGATATTATACCAATTGCATTAAAAGTTTGACCATTCAGCGGGAATTCAAAACGCTGTAGGCAAGTAGTGGAATTTGAGCTAATAGTTATTCTATATCCAAATCCCATAGCGAAGCATACAGCGTTTGCCAATTTGTTTAACCTCAGCCGCACTACGTGAGCCCCTCAGTCTTTCCACTTCTGCTTTGCATTGGCTTAAAAGGGAACAACCATTTCTTTACCAATGCGCTTTGAATTGAAAAGGCTGAGGGGCTCTGAATTGGTCAAATACTTAATGTAATTGGTATTAAAGCTTATGACTTTATTAAATGATGACAATTAACACTCATAGGAGGTTTAGCGTTTAGCGTTTCGCGATTAGAGATTAGAGATTAAGGTTTACTACATTTAGTGAATATAGAGTTGGGTGACTTGCTAAGCTGATCTTAAGTGGTAGCCGACTTGGCTTTAGCCTAAACAGCTACCTTCCCTTCAAATATTTGGCTGATAACTAGGGGTTGTGGTTATCGCATTACCTATTTCAGTGAGCGCGCGGCGGTAAAAACTAACAGCAACAAGTTTACCTACGGTATTCCACTCATACTGCACCAGCTCTCTTTCAAAACAATTACCTGAGTACGAACACTCGAAATCAGCAAAAAAATGGTGGCTCGATGTCATCATATTACCGCCAAGTTTATCCCTTACTAAGCGGGTATTTCAGTTAATAATGAATTCAACTCATGCAGATTATTGAAAGAAGTGTCTTAAGTGAATGACTAAGCCATTAAATAAACATCGCGATCATTCCGCCAATTGTCGCAGCCGCTTTAACATATTGGCCTGCAGTGTAAGAGGAATCTTCTTTCTCTTCGACTTTATCAGGGTGATCTAGCCCTAACGCACCAAAAGTAAAAGACTTTAAATCAGCCCCTTCATCACTTTCTGTGGTTGTGGTTGCTTGTTGCTCTTGTGCAAGTTTGGATTTTGCTGCCTCAGACAGAGTCACCGAAGACTCCGCGGTCTCTGGTTTAGTCGTTAAAGTGGAAGGGAGCTCTTTAGCAATAGTATCAGTATTGACTGCGGATAATCGACTTTTAACGTTTGCTAACGCATCTAAGTTATTGGTCAAATTACTGTTGACCCCGTTAACGTATGTCATCAAATTGTCCTTTACACAACACCAAGTTATATTGATGTGCATAGTAGCAGTAATTTAATAAAATCCTAGTTAATGAAAAGTAAAACATGCTACAAAACGTATCAAGTTAACCCGCTGTTATAACTAGAAAAAACCAACGAAGTTATTAAAGGCTAGATAATGATGCTCAGCACCACCGAATACGCTTACATCCAGCTGAGTTAGCCCTGTAAACAAGGTTAAGAAGCCATCCCCCTTAGGGTTAATTAAGCTATCTGAGGTCAATAGCATTAAGTTACTCCTAGCGGTAAATTTTTCACCAAACTGGGCAATGCCACCTTTATGCTGTACCAGATAGTGTTTATCAACCCAACGTCCTGCTATGTAGATAGCATCACTCGCGGCCGCTGCGACCATCACTACCCCAACGTAGTTTTGCTCATCGCCAATCGCTTGGTTAATTTGTGAGAAGGGCTCTTGGGTTTCGTTAAGTACAAGTAGATCTATGTCGCCATGTAACCTGTGTAGTAACCCCTCCAAATCTTGCACGCTATTATCAACAATGAGCAAAACCTTTGAGCTTTCAACATTGAGCAGAGCCGCTATAGGTTGCTCTGTTGCGGTCACCTCGTTTACCAAGAGCAGGCAACACAACAGAAGTAACCATGAGATAGGGAACTGTCTTGGAAACTTTATCTGCCTCGGTGCCTGCTTTAATTCTGCTTCGCTAAATAACTCCAAATGAGTCAAGTTGTCGTTAAAGGTTGAATAGGTTGAATCTTGGTTAAGGCTGTTCATATCTTGCCCCTTTCGCTAAGAGGTTATCTCATTTAATCGAGATAATGCATAGAACAAACCAACCTTTTAATAAATTGATTTTATTGATTAAAATATATTATCACTTAGTAGCGCTATGTAGTTTTTCTAATGTGCAGTGCAGTTTGCAATTAGCAAGATTCAAAACAAAAAAGCTAAGCGGTTAGGCCTAGCTTCTGTTTTTTACCCCACTTGTGACTCGTGCGCTAGTGAAGGATCTGCTGATAGATCTCTACCACCTTGTCGGCATGATGTTGCACACTGGCATATGGTCGCGTTGGTTCTACCTGCTGCAGTGTTAGTCTATGGCTCTCATCACGCAAGAAGCAATAAGCTTGGGTTAGCACTTGAGCACTGGCGATTGGGATCAGTTCCAGCTCAGCTAATTGCTCAAAAATCCGTACATTGTCAGACCAAAAAGACAGCGCTGGATACTCGCTAGCGTGAGCCAGCACTAAATACTGTGCGATAAATTCAATGTCAGCAATGCCACCGGGGCTCTGTTTAAGATCAAACATTCCTTGTGGCACTTTGAGTAAATGTTGGCGCATTTTGAGGCGCATATCGCGCACCTCTTTTGCGAGTGTTGCATTATCACGGTTAGACTCTAAAACGTCTGAGCGCAGCTCATTAAAGCGACTCGACAAACTATTATCGCCAAACATAAAGCGAGCACGCACTAGGGCTTGATGCTCCCATGTCCAGGCATCAGTGCGTTGATAATCACCAAAGTTTTCAATTTCACTCACCAGCAAGCCAGAGGCACCAGAGGGGCGTAAACGCATATCGACCTCATACAGCTCCCCCGATATAGTACGAGTTGAAAAGAGATGCAATATTCGCTGCGCCAGCTTTAAATAGAAATGCCCGACATCAATCGCTCTATCACCGTCTGTTTGTCCACCTTGCTTAGCATTGTGCAGGAATACCAAATCAAGATCTGAACCATAGCCTAACTCTAAGCCACCAGCCTTTCCGTAGCCAATAACCGCAAAGCCCATCTCATTGGTTTTTAGATTGTTAGGCACACCATGGCGAGCAGAAATCTGCGCCCAAGCTTGTTGTACCACTTGCTCGATGATGGCTTCGGCCAAAAAGGTAAGGTGATCGCTCACCTGCATGACAGGCAATACCCCCGTCACATCCGCAGCAGCTATTTTCAGCTGCTGCGACAGCTTGAACTGTCGCAGTGCTTCCATTTGCTGCTCCATATCATCTTCGGGCACCCGAAGCAGATACTGCCTAAGCTCACTACTGTAATCATCCAAGGATGTCGTGTCATATAACTGGGCAGGATCAATCAACTCATCGAGCAGCATTGGAAATTTTGCTAACTGATGAGCAATCCACGGGCTGGCGCAGCATAAACTGACAAGCTGTTGGCGAGCCCCTGGGTTTTCACAAAGCAGTTCAAGGTAGGTTGTGCGTGTTAGAATTTGATCTAATACCTTTGATACTGGATCAAATGCCTTGGTTGGCTGCGAATGAGCAGACAAGTCACACAATAACCGCGGCATCAATTTATCGAGCGTTTCTCTACCACGAGGGCCAATCGTTCTGCGTACGACAGTATCATGCCAACGATTAAGCATAGGCCAAAGCTGTCGATCCACAGCTTGCTCTTCTAGAATTGCAAAGGCGGTCTCTTCTTCTTGAGCATTCCATAGTTGTTGTGACCAAGTTTCATTACTGTCTTCTTGATCATTGCCACCAACCGTCTCTTTAAAATGACGATGTATGCAGCTCATCGCCGCTTCGATCTGTTGCCTCAAATCCATCTCATTGTCTGCATCAAATGCCCAACATAACCGCTGCCAATCAAGTTCATTGGCAGGCAAGGTTTGAGTTTGTTCGTCGTTAATTGCCTGCAATAAATTTTCTACTCGACGCAGCAACAAGTAACTTTGCTTAAGTTCATCGAGTGCTAAATACTCAATTTGTCCAAGGTTATACAAGGTTTCTATCGCGGCAAACAAACTCTGCTGTCGCAATGCTGGTTCGCGACCACCACGAATAAGCTGAAAACTCTGCACCACGAACTCAACCTCTCGAATGCCCCCCGCTCCCAGCTTTATATTGTCATTGAGCTTTCTGCGGCGTACTTCTTGGGTAATCAAGCCTTTCATTTTTCGCAATGAATCAATGGCAGAGAAATCAAGGTAACGGCGATAAACAAACGGCCGAAGTAGATTGTGCAGCTCGTCAGAATCAGAGGTCCACGGGCCTAACGCCCGCGCTTTGACCATGGCATAACGCTCCCAGTCACGCCCCTGCTCTTGATAGTAGTCTTCAAGACCACTAAAACTGACAACCAGTGGGCCACTCTCGCCATAAGGGCGTAGCCTCATATCGACTCGATAAACAAAACCATCGACAGTGACTTGGTGCAACAAATTAACTAAGCGCTGCCCCATGCGAATGAAAAACTGTTGGTTATCCAGTGAACGGCGCCCACCGACGGTTTCACCATGCTCAGGAAAAGTAAATACTAGATCGATGTCGGATGAAAAATTAAGTTCTCGGCCGCCGAGTTTCCCCATCCCCAAAATCAACAGCTTTTGTGCAACCCCTTCAGGGCTAGTCGGCGTGCCAAGAGACTTGCACATATCTTGATATAGCCAATCACGGCCAACAATAACTAATGCCTCCGCGAGTACAGATAGATCTAATAACGACTCCTCCAGCGGGGTGTAGCCCATAAAGTCTCGCCATGCGATACATACCATTTGGCGGTTACGATACTGGCGCAAAATCTTGTTGACCTGCTCTTCATCGCTTACCACAGCTAACAATTCATGTAGTTCACTATCAAATAGATTTCTTTCAAGCTCATTGAGCTGCTGGGTGAAAAGGCTTTCAATCCAGCTTGGATGTCTACACAGTTGAGTTGCAACAAAGTCACTCAGCGCCATCATGGTTTTAAGTTCTTGTTGCTGCTCTTTAGATAAGGAGGCAAGCGCCTCTGGGGATATATCAACTAATCTTTGCCAGTAGTTTTCAACGTTAGCAGCCATTTGAGTGGAAACTTCTCTTTTACCCAGTAAAGCCGCGCGCATAATAATCCCTAACAATTTTGGCTCTCGACATATTATGTCTCGAGTGCTATAAAAATGTGATTGAGTTTTTTAATTGATGTTGGCTGCATGAGTAAATTAACGCTTATATGCCTTTGAAACATCAATCATTGTATTTTTGTGCTCTAATACAGAATACTATACCCAAAGCATTAGTAATTGCAGTACAGCAAAGCTGTTTCTCTTGAGAATTCAATATTTCAGCACATGAAAGATCCAACTCATGTACTAAAATAGCAAACTAGGCAAAGAAAGTAGCCGCAAGAGACTGACAATCACTAATGCCTTACCTTAACTGAATTTTTGGAGAAAGCATGGCAGGAATGCTAATTCGTGTTCTCACCGTTATTTTGGCGTTTTCGCTCGCAGGATGCGGTGATGATAGACCTGAGCAAATTGCAAAGTACCAACAGCTGACTCAACAGCGATTGGACTCACTTAGCACCATGCTCAATGACGGCCAAGTGCGTAATGCAAATTTATTGCAGCAATATACCAGTGTCCTATCGCAGCAAAAACCCGATTTAGCACCGCTGCTAAACGAATTGGCAACCGATGCGACCAATCGTGGTCCAATGTTTACCTCGCTGGTAAGAAGGTCAACCGAGGCTCAGGATGCGGCTAATTTTGTCGATCTTGATCAGCAATTGGCTGAAGTGGAGAACCTCTATCAAGCGGCGGATCCTAGCCTTTATAACGATATGCTCTCCGATCCTCTCAATGTTGTGGCTGATATGTCTGACGGAGCACTTGCCCGAGTCAACTCTATTAGCCGCGAAGCTGCTGCATTAGCTAATGGTTCTGAAGATTTTGGCGCAGGCAGCCAGCTGGTCGGCAACCCCTCTTACGGCAGTTGGCAAACAGGTTCTAATGGCATGTCATTTTGGGCATGGTATGGCATGTATTCCATGTTCTCCAACCTGACTCGGGGCCCAATTGGCTATGACCGCTGGTCTAGCCGTCGTAACTATAGCTATTACAATGATGTTGGCCGATACCGTTATACATCGCCTAAACAAGCACGCGCACAAACTCAAACCTATGAGCGCACTAAAAAGCAGTACAGTTCTCAGGGCAAAAGATTTGATAGCCCTTATGCCAAGTCGCGTACCGGCTCGACCAGTTTATCTAGGCAAAGTACTAGCACTCCAAAAGCAAGTTCAACAGGACGCACTGCAAGTAGTAAGAGCAAGTTCCGCTCTAACTATTCTAAAGACAGTAGCTTTCGTAATTCCAGCAGTCGTACTACTCGCGGTGTTCGTCGAGGCAAATAATTAAGGGACTCTAATGACATTTTTTATAAACAACGGCATTACGCCAGATCTGCTGATTATTTTAGCGATTGATCTTACTATCGCAGTTTTACTACTGACCTTAATGCGTTATTTGCAAGGCTGGACGGTAAAGGTCAATAGCCGCCATGAACTTGCAGAGAATGATAACTTTGCCTTTGGGATCAGCACTGCAGGCGCTGTAGCTGCGCTAGGTATTGTACTTACTGGTGCGATTACAGGTGAGGCTGCAGAGTCATATTTGGTGGAAGCCATAGGCATGAGCGCTTACGGTTTATTTGGTTTATTCCTCATCAAGCTTGGTCGTTTCTTACATGACAAAGTGGCACTCAATGAGATTGATAAGAATGCGCTCATCGTTAAGGGGAATGTGTCTGTTGCTATTGTGGATGCAGCAGCCGCTATCGCGACCGCAATAATCATTCGCTCGGTATTGATGTGGGCAGAAGATCTCACCGTCTATACCTTTATCGCTATCTTTAGCGCATTTGCTATCTCACAGTTAATGCTTGTTATCCTGACTCGTGTGCGCGCTAGTCGTTATGCTAAGCGTAATCAAGGCGCCTCAATGCAAGACGCATTAGCCCAAGGACACACCGCATTAGCCATCAGACATGCTGGGTATATGCTGGCAATGGCCTTTAGCTTTAATGCTGCAAGTCACTTCATTATTTTCAATCCAGAAGCTTATATCGCTAACTTGATTGGTTGGTTGATATTCTCAGTCATTATGCTGCTTTCACTGTCTATTTTGATAAAAATAGTCAAAAAGTTAGTGCTCGCTAACATCAATCTGTTTGATGAAGTAGAGAAGCAACATAATGTCGGCGTCGCAGCGGTTGAAATGGCGATCAGTATATCCATTGCACTTATTCTCGCCGCATTAATGGCCTAGTGTTCATCTAAAAGTGGGAGCGATTTGCTCCCACTTTCATCATACAGTTAACCCAATAGACTCAGCATGCCAAACAGTCCTCAAATAGATACCTTAGCTCCAAATACTGCAAAACCAGGCAAACTTGGCTGGTTTGATGACGCACTACTGCTTGGAATAATGGCAGTGCTTGCTGGTTGTGGCCTGATCTACGAATACCTGCTATCTCATTATGCAGGCCGTATTCTTGGCGCGCTAGAAGCGGCTATTTACACCATGATCGGGCTGATGATTGTCTCTATGGGTGTGGGTGCTTTCGCTGCGCGTAAAATCCGTTGTGCCTTTACCGGCTTTGCCGTACTTGAGCTCACTGTTGCACTATGTGGCTCATTAGCCATTTTAATCACTGCCGCTGTCATTGGCTTCGGCCAGCAGCTGCCATTAATTGTGGCTCAAACGCTCGGCCTGCCCAGCGATCAGCTGCCTGATGGTGGCTTTATTGGCGCCTTACAAAAGCTCAGTGAGTACTTACCCTACTTTTGGGGCGTACTGTTAGGTTTAATGATTGGGATGGAGATCCCGCTCATTGCACGAGTTCGTCAAGCACTATCTGAAGCGCACCTGATGCATAACGCTGGCACTATCTATGGCGCTGATTATATCGGAGCAGGCATTGGTGCGGCTATCTGGGTGATGTTTATGCTCGCCATTGATATCCAATTAGCCGCAGCGTTAACCGCTAGTTTTAACCTACTCGCGGGTTTACTGTTTATCTGGCGCTTTTGGGCACAGATCCGCCACGTAAAAATTCTGCTAGCTGGACATATAGCGGCCACAGGTATACTCATTTTGTTGGCACTGCATGGCCCTACTTGGGAACAAAGCTTTAATAATCTGCTCTATAAAGACAATGTGGTGTACGCCAAGGCGACACGTTTTCAGCAGCTGACTTTCACAGAGCGACTCCGCGGCAATGGTTTAGGCCCTGTTCATTCGCTCTATATTAATGGTCGCTTGCAGTTTTCTAGCAGTGACGAGCATATCTAT
This sequence comes from Shewanella piezotolerans WP3, assembly GCF_000014885.1. NCBI lineage: Bacteria > Pseudomonadati > Pseudomonadota > Gammaproteobacteria > Alteromonadales > Shewanellaceae > Shewanella > Shewanella piezotolerans. The sequence goes on along the minus strand of NC_011566.1, from coordinate 823,728 downwards.
CACTCTTTCTTAGTGCATCCAACATTGGCTGCCAGCGCCCGGCATGACAAAGTGTTAATCATTGGTGGTGGAGATGGTTTAGGGCTCACTCAAGTGCTTAAGTGGCAGCCAAAACAAGTCACCTTAATGGACTTAGATGAAGAGCTGGTCAAGCTATTCAAAAAACCAGATACCGATATGCCAGCGCATCTATCCCAAGCCTTGATGTCACTTAATAAAGACTCGCTAAATGATCCGAGAGTAAGATTGATTTTTGATGATGCATTTAATGGCGTCGATAAGCTGCTTAAGAACGAGGAGAAGTTCGACGCGATAATTGTCGACTTACCCGACCCTAGTCACCCTGATCTTAATAAGCTTTATTCTGACGCTTTCTATTTAAAGCTGAAGGAACTTATGAGTCGTGATGCTGCCTTAACGGTACAGTCGACATCGCCGTATCATGCACCAAATGCATTTATCTCTGTCGGCAATACTTTGGAATTAGCCGGTTTTAACGTCGACCAATACCATCATAATGTGCCAAGTTTTGGCGAATGGGGTTGGACTATTGCTACCTTAAGTGGCAAAAGCGCAAAATCTAGGCTAAATGAGATACAGCAACTGCCCATAGCGGATGCTTGGTTTACCCCTGAGCTGATGCATGCTGCTTTTGCATTTCCAGGTAATTTTTATATCGACAAGCAAGCAATTAAACCCAATACCTTAGGCTCAAGCCAGCTGTATCAGTACCATCAGCAGGCTTGGCTAGAAAATCAGTAAGGTTTATTTTTAAACAGTGAAGATAGCGCTTGACATATTATGTCGCAGTGGTATCTTTAATCGCAGACATAATATGTCAATGAGGACAAATATGAATATCCACAACATTGCCAACCATCTAAATGAACTTGGCGACAATAGCCACACTGGCTTTCAATTTGATTGTTATCCAATTGATGGCGACGTGGAAGTCTTACAGGTTAACGTTGTTGACCGAGAAGAGATCCCCGTATTCGTATCGGTTACGGACAACCAAATCCTTTGCATCAGCTATTTATGGGGCGAGGATGAAGTGAATCAAGAGCGTCGTAGTGAGATGTTTGAGACCATGTTAGAACTCAACATCCCAATGCCACTTTCGTCATTTGCAAAGATCGATGACAAGTATGTGGTTTACGGCGCACTATCTGTGCAATCGAGCATGGAAGAGATAGAGCAAGAACTGTCTGTTCTATCTGACAACTGTCTTGAAGTTATCGACGAACTCGTCGACTACCTTAAATAAAGGAGCCTCATTATGGGCATTCTAAACAAAATTCTTACTGCTTTTCGTGGTGGCGCAACTGAAGTTGGCCAAGGTATTGTAGACGCTAACTCAACACGTATTTTTGAACAAGAGATCCGTGATGCAGAGAAGCACCTAACCAAAGCAAAACGCGACCTAACTGAAGTGATGGCTAAAGAGATGCAAGCCAGCCGTGAAGTTGACCGCTTAAAGCGTGCTGTAGCTGAACATGAAGGCTACGTAGCACAAGCACTTGAAAAAGGTAACGAAGCATTGGCCCTGGAAGTGGCTGAGAAGATCGCTGAACTAGATCAAGAGCTAAATGACCAGCAGTCTGCGAATGAAAGCTTCAGCGCACATGCCACTCGCTTAAAAGAGCTAGTGCGTAAAACTGAACGCCAAGTCACTGATTACCAGCGCCAGCTAACTATGGTTAAAACCACTGAAAGCGTGCAAAAAGCCACAGCAACTATTACTGATTCATTTGCAGGCAGTAACTCAAAACTGCTTAATGCTAAAGATTCATTAGAGCGTATCAAGGCTCGTCAGCAATCATTTGACGACCGCCTGAAAGCCTCTGAGACATTAGCGGAAGAAAACAGCGATAAAGCCTTGCATGATAAGCTTGCAGAAGCTGGTATTGGTGAGCAGAAGTCTAACGCTAACGCCGTACTTGATCGCATTAAAGCCCGTAAAGGCTAAAGGAGAGTGACGTGGGATTTCTAAGTAGCCTATTTGGCAAGAAAGAGGAACCTAAACGTCAACTCGATCACCCATCAAAGTTAAATAAGGGAGACATGATCTCCCTTGATGATAGCTTTGCGCTGCCACCGCAACTGCGGGGTCAGCAACTGCGAGTTGAAGCGGTCAATACCTATGAGTATGAACGCAAACAACAAACTGAATGGGTGCTTAAAGGTCATGGTAGCGACACCATCTTCCTAGGACTCGATGAAGATGATGAAACCTACCTAGCCTTGTCGATTAAGGTTAACCGCGGTTTGGTGGATCAGCTTTTCGATTTGGAGCAATTTAGCGCCATTTTTGAAGAGCCAGGTAAAGCAGAGCTAACAACCAAAGAGTTATCAGCTGAACTATCTCCAGAGTTTGAGCAATGGTTATCACCGCAATATCATCAAGTAAGTTTTGCTGGTTTTGGTTATTTTCACCGTCAAGATTATCGCGGTAAAAAGCCATCTCAAGATGCAGATGGTGCCACAGGCGATCCTTTTGAATCATACCAATTATTGGATGATGATGAAGATAAAGCTATTGATATCGAGGTCTATGATGGTGGCGAAACAGATGTCATGTTGACACTTTATCGTCCTTTGTCTGATATTCGAGACTACTGGCCAGGTGAATAAATAAAAGGTTCTAAACTTAAAGGTTTAGAACCTTTTTTATTTCTGGGTCTATGAGTGATAGCATAAACTGATAAAGCAGAACCAATGGAAAGGTAATACCTTACGCATGAGCAAGCAAAAAAACACCTTGCCTGAACAATGGCAACAAAACCAAAAAGCCGCTAAGGCAACCCAAATAGCCTTTGATTTGGATGAGAAATTTCAATATGCCATTCGTAAAGCCGCGCTTGATGCGGGTGTTAGCCCATCCGATCAAATCAGAGATATTCTTGGTTTAACCGTAACAAAGCGCCCAAAACGCCCTCGCCTTACAGTGTCTTTAAGTGCCGAAGACTATGCGTTACTCGCTGAAAAGTACAACTTAACTGCGGAGCAGCAGCTAGAGATTAAGAAGCACGTTTTAGATGATTTAGTTCAATTTAGTACAGACAATTAACTTCGCTTAATCCTTTAAGGGACTGCGTAGCAATAACGACGGATCGAAAAATGACCACAGAGAAGCGCTGGCTAATACAACCAGAAACGCCACCAACACCTTTCCAACTAGCAATGATGCTTTTGTCGTTGCTTTCTGTGGTTGTAGTACTAGTACTTACATTTGGTGGACTTGACGGTGAGACTAGGCGTTTACTTTTCTTTATTGATACCAGTATTTGCCTTATCTTTATGTCGCACTTTTTCTATGGCTTATTCAAAGCAGACGAAAAAATGTTCTACTTTAAGCACCACTGGATAGATTTAATTGCCAGTATTCCTGCAATTGAAGCCCTTAGGATGGCGCGACTATTTCAGATCCTCCGCGTTGTAAGACTACTCCGTATGACTCGCTCTTTGATTGTTCCGATGATCAAGCAGCGTCGCCAAGCCACTCTAGCAAGCTTACTGGTTGCGCTAATTACCATTTTAACTTTCGCATCAGTCCTAGTGCTTATTGTCGAGAGTGGCGTTGAAGGCGCTAATATAGAAACCGCTGAAGATGCTATTTGGTGGGCACTAGTCACCATATCAACGGTGGGTTATGGCGACTATTATCCTGTCACGACTGCAGGACACATTATCGGTGGTGTGGTTATTGTTTGTGGCGTCAGCTTTTTTGGTGTGATTTCTGGTTATATGGCATCAGTCTTTGTCTCACCTGATGAATCAGAAAAGCTAGAAACTCATAGCGAGGAGATCCGCTCCGAGTTGCATAATAGCCTTGCTCGTATGGAAGCGAATCAACAGATGCTGTTAAACGAAATAGCAGAGCTGAAGAAGTCAATCAATAAAAAAGACTAATACCAATTGCATTAAAAGTTTGACCATTCAGCGGGAATTCAAAACGTTGTAGGCAAGTAGTGGAATTTGAGCTAATAGTTATTCTCGGCTCTGGCATCCTGCTTCGCTCTACCTCCTAAATCCATTTAGTCGTATATCCAAATCCCATAGCGAAGCATACAGCGTTTTGCCAATTTTGTTTAACCTCAGCCGCACTACGTGAGCCCTTCAGTCTTTCCACTTCTGCTTTGCATTGGCTTAAAAGGGAATAACCATTTCTTTACCAATGCGCTTTGAATTGAAAAGGCTGAGGGGCTCTGAAATGGTCAAATACTTAATGCAATTGGTATAACTCTTTACATTATATCATTGCGTGCAGGATTGCGGTCTTTGATGGAATCTTCGTCCCAGCTGGCTTTAACCCCTTAAGGGGATACTATGGTCACATGGGCATGCATTCAATCAGTTTTCCAAAACACAATATCAACCCTTTGCTTTCAAACCTGATTGATTTTAGGTATTAAAATGCCCACTTTAAAGTGGGCGTCTGTTTTCAGCTATCTCTAATACCAATCAGTATAAGAAGTTGATCTACTCTCGCTGAGCGATCAAATCTTTATACTGATTGGTATAACGCACGCTTAGCGCCAATAAGGCTCATTTTTCATCGCACTGCGGCGAGATAGTTCCATCGCTTGTACCAAACTTAATTCTTTATTTTCTAGCCAATCACTAATATCAACATAAGCTAATTCACTAATCTGTTTTAATTGGCGGTAAGCAGCTAAGGTTCTTATGCCTAAAGCAAGATCTTGCCAAGGTGTTCTAAATTGATCTCGCGACTTGTTTGAGTAAAGCTCACCATAAGCCACCCCAACAAACATGCTGTTATCTAGCGCTTTTGCCACAGCCAAATAATCGTGACTACTTAAGTCGTGATCTATAGGCATCACTTCCAAAATCTTTTGCCATGACTTTTCTTGCAACTTATCAGCAAACTCTCTTAGTCCTAAATCTTTATCTATTACAACGCTGCCATTGCTAATTTGCATCAATAGCTCAACAAGGTGCACCTGCAGCCTGCCGTAACAAATATCATCCAATAAATTGACAAACTGATCAGATATATCGAGTTGCTGCAATTTTGCATGAGCAATATCCATAAGCGCATCTGACATTGGCAACTTAGTGATTAGGGAGCCGTCTTTCTCCAATATCGAATACAGGCTCAGAGACTCTTCTATAAAGCTTAGCCTTTGCTCAATGCAATCAAAGTCCTGTTCAAAATCATCCGCTAACAAAGCAAATTGCGATAAAGTACTTCGAAGCAAACGAATGCAAGCTCTTAATCGGTAGCACAGCATTGGTAATTCCACAGGATTAAGTGCTACATCCAAAATCATGGCTTCAAGCTGTTGCCACCTATCTAATCCGACTTCAAGTAGGTTGATAGCGACCTGTTTAAGATTTTGTTCAGGCTTAAGCGCAATAAAATCTAACACTTCTAAATTAAATGCACTTGCCTGTGCAGCTAATTGATAACCACGCTGCGCCTTACTCGCTTTACCTAATCTCACCGGGATCTCTCGGCTAACGATGCCAGCAAGCACCAGCAAAGCATCTGTGTCACCGGCAAGTAATTCAAATTCTAATTCACAAATTGGCTCAGAGCGATCAGCCACACAAATATGGCCGATATCTAAAGCGACCTCAACTAAACTATCTTCAACATAAATATGCCACTTTTGCCGGAAAAAATCAGTATGAAACAGACAGTCTAAATTTGACTGCACTCGATCAATATCAGCGCCCTCAGGCCAAATTTTATCCGGAAACAAATTTAATTTAGGAAAGTCGTGATCAATATCAACATTAAATTCAGGTCGGGAATGAATGCCGCCTACAACCTTACCTGCAGTCTTAATGGTTTGCTCTCGGTGATTATTTATACCGCGAACACGTAAACCCATGTCCCACTGCCGTAAAGTCAATTCAGGAGTTTCAAAATAACCATTAGTCAATTTTTCACGACCTTTGGCATCTGAGTTAGGTACCCTATCCAACAGATTTATAAGGTTTTCTTTTTGATTCTCGTTAAAGAAAAGTTTGAGTTCAATCTCAGCTTCCATCTCTCTATTTTTCGCCTTGTCATCAAAATTTAATCAATCTGTCACTAAATCTACACAGTGTAATATTTTTGTAATAAAAACGCCGTAGGATTCGCTTTGCAGTTAAGATATAACTCGTTAGAATAAAAAACTGTTTAGTTAAATACAAAACACAGTTTTCTTACGCGGCCGCTTGGGTTAACATGCGCCCGCTTTTTCCAATATTGGAATAACCTAAATAGGTAAACGGCAATGCCAGTAAACTCTATTTTGGGCGTGTTTGCAAAATCGCCAATTAAGCCTCTTCAAGAGCATATCGACAAAGTGTATGACTGTGCGTCTACTCTTGTCCCATTTTTCGAAGCTACTGCCTCAGGTGACTGGGACAAAGCAGTTCAACTGCGCAAGCAAATAAGCTTTGCAGAGCAAGAAGCTGATTCACTAAAACGTGAAATCCGCTTAACTCTGCCCGGTGGTTTGTTTATGCCAGTCGAACGTACTGACTTACTGGAGCTACTAACCCAGCAAGATAAGATCGCTAACAAAGCGAAAGACATCTCCGGCCGTATCATTGGCCGTCAACTTGTTGTCCCTCATGCAATCCAAGAACCCTTTATTGCTTATTTGCAGCGCTGTCTTGATGCCGTCGCTTTGTCAAAAGAAGCAATTAACGAACTCGATGACCTACTAGAAACAGGTTTTAGAGGCCGTGAAGTGGATCTTGTGGCAAAAATGATCAGTGAACTTGATTCTATTGAAGATGACACTGATGACTTACAAATTAAGATCCGTAGGCAGCTTTTTGCTATCGAATCTGAATTAAACCCTGTAGATGTAATGTTCCTCTACAAGATAATTGAGTGGGTTGGCGACTTGGCAGATCTTGCCGAGCGAGTCGGTTCCCGCCTAGAGCTAATGTTAGCTCGCGTCTAATCAAAAGATTATCAAGGTAATAACATGGTTGATGTATTAGTCACCAACGGCCCATGGCTTATTGGCATAGCGGCTCTGTTTGGTTTTTTAATGGCATGGGGTATTGGCGCCAATGATGTAGCCAATGCAATGGGAACCTCTGTAGGTTCCAATGCGATTACAATTAAACAAGCGATCATTATCGCTATGATTTTTGAGTTTGCAGGTGCGTATTTAGCAGGTGGCGAAGTCACCAGTACGATTCGTAAAGGTATTATTGACTCAACATTCTTTATTGAGCAACCTGAGCTGCTCGTTTACGGCATGATAGCGTCTTTGCTAGCTGCAGGTCTGTGGCTTATCGCAGCTTCTGCACTTGGCTGGCCTGTTTCAACTACTCACTCTATTGTTGGGGCCATTGTTGGTTTCGCTGCGGTCGGTGTGGGTACAGAAGCAGTTGAATGGGGCAAAGTTGGCGGTATCGTAGGTTCTTGGGTCGTTACACCGGCAATATCGGGCTTTATTGCCTTTATGATATTCCAAAGTGTACAGAAGCTCATCTTCAATACTGACAATCCGTTAGAAAATGCTAAGCGTTATGTGCCTTTCTATATGGCACTTGCTGGCTTTGTGATGTCACTTGTGACTATCACTAAAGGTCTTAAGCATGTAGGTCTGCATTTCAGTAGCCTAGAAGCTTACACACTGGCTTTTGTTATTGCCGCACTCGTTGGTGTTGGTGGCATGATAGCTATCAAGCGCTTAAAGATGGATAGCAAAGCAGACCGTCAAACTCAGTTTGGCAACGTTGAGAAAGTGTTCGCTATCTTGATGGTTGTAACAGCATGTTGTATGGCTTTTGCTCACGGTTCAAATGACGTAGCTAATGCTATTGGCCCGCTAGCAGCAGTTGTTTCTGTTGTTAACAGTGGTGGCGAAATTAGCAGTAAAGCACCGCTGGTTTGGTGGATTCTACCTCTTGGTGCAGTCGGTATCGTTCTAGGCTTAGCCATATTTGGTAAGCGTGTAATGCAAACCATCGGTAAGAACATTACCCACTTAACACCAAGTCGCGGTTTTGCTGCAGAGCTTGCTGCTGCATCTACCGTCGTTATCGCATCGGGAACTGGCCTACCAATTTCGACCACACAAACCTTAGTTGGCGCAGTGTTAGGTGTCGGAATGGCACGTGGTATTGCTGCAATTAATATTGGTGTTGTGCGCAACATTGTAGTGTCTTGGGTTGTAACCCTACCTGCAGGTGCTGCACTTTCAATCATGTTCTTCTTCATGATTAAAGGTATTTTTAATTAAATACAAACACTAATTGCATAGAAATACTCTGCGATTTAATGAAGGGAGTTTGATAATATTTGTATCAAGCTTCCTTTTTGCGTTTTATGCCCCTTATTGCCCCTTGCATTAGGACCTTTAAATCCCTAGCATGTTGGCTTAATTTCATTGATGAGAATAGATTGGTGTTAAGAATTCTAACTATTGTGGGAGCGTTACTACTTTCCCCCTCTTTATTTGCTGCGAACCAAACAAGTTACATCTCAGATGATGTTTTTATTTACCTCCATGGTGGACCGGGAACACAGTTCCGCATACTGGGCAGTGTAGAAGCAGGTCAGAAGGTAACATCATTAGGTGGAGCACAAGGCGATTACAGCAAGATTATCGACCACAAGGGGCGCGAGGGCTGGGTTCAAACAAAGATGCTTAGCGCTAAGGTCAGTTTGCGTGAGCAACTACCACGACTAAAAGCAGAGCTTGAGCAAACTAAAGCTGACTTATCGACTGCACTGACAACGACAGATGCTAGCGTACAAGAGCTAAATCAAATAAAGTCTCAGCTATCTAAAGCTCAAAGAGAATTAGCAAGCGCGACGCAGGAGCGAGATAGCGCTCAAGTGAAACTTGCCAGTATGCAAAAAAATGAACGTTTCGAAATGTGGAAGCAAGGTGGCTTTATCGCTGCCGGTGGTCTCATTTTAGGGATTATTTTAGTTTACCTACCTAGGCCGCAACGTAACCTAAAAACCACTGGTAAAAAAACTATTATTTTCAAGTGTTAAAGCCAGCGTTTTTAAACGCTGGCTTTTTATTTTATTCGCTACAACTCCCGCTGCAAGTGGCCTAGCCCACACATACACAACGCCAGATCAAACAAACATCACACAACAACTCACAAAGGTGTCGCTCGTCACATTTTGCAGGTATAATCGGCCGCGCGGAGACCTTAGATTGTATACAAAAATAACAACAAAGCTCTTGTCGCGACAACATCCCAGCAATATGCCTTACGGCCAAGATGGAAGTGATTAATATGTTCAAAGCGAGTGAAGTACTAGCTGGTCATTACGACTCAGCCGATCTCAACGAACTGTTCAAAGCGATCAGCGATAATTACATCGTTGACGAAGAACAATATTTATCAGAATTGATAAAACTGGTTCCGTCCAGCGATGAAGAGATCGACCGTGTGACAAATCGTGCACACGAATTAGTCAATAAAGTTCGTCAATACGATAAAAAAGGCCTTATGGTCGGTATTGACGCATTTTTGCAGCAATATAGCTTAGAAACTCAGGAAGGCATTATTTTAATGTGTCTTGCTGAAGCACTTTTACGTATTCCTGATTCAGCAACTGCTGACGCCTTGATAGAAGATAAATTATCAGGTGCAAAATGGGATGAACACATAAGTAAGAGCGATTCTGTGTTGGTCAACGCCTCTACATGGGGCTTAATGCTTACTGGTAAAATCGTTAAGCTTGACCAAAAAACAGATGGCCGACCGAGTAACCTACTAAACCGTTTAGTTAATAAAATGGGTGAGCCTGTTATCCGCCAAGCGATGCTTGCAGCGATGAAGATTATGGGTAAACAGTTTGTACTAGGGCGTAGCGTGAAAGAAGCGCTAAAAAACAGCGTTGATAAGCGTAAACTTGGATATACCCATAGCTACGACATGTTAGGCGAAGCCGCATTAACTAAGAAAGATGCCGCTAAATACTTCGACGATTACTCAAGTGCCATCGCCGCCCTCGGCGCTCAGGAGTATGACGAGAGTGAAGCGCCTCGCCCTACTATCTCAATAAAACTTTCTGCGTTGCACCCACGTTATGAGGTTGCCAACGAAGACAGAACGTTAACTGAGTTGCACGATACGTTGATCTTGCTAATCAAGCAGGCCCGTTCGCTAAACGTCGGTGTATCTATTGATGCCGAAGAGATGGATCGTCTCGAACTATCACTGCAGCTTTTCCAGCGTCTGTACAATTCAGAAGCAGCTAAAGGCTGGGGACTGCTCGGCATTGTCGTGCAGGCGTACTCAAAACGCGCTCTTCCAGTACTTTGTTGGTTGACGCGCCTAGCAAAAATTCAAGGCGATGAAATTCCTCTGCGTCTTGTTAAAGGTGCATACTGGGACAGCGAACTTAAATGGTCACAAGAAAACGGCGAAGCGGGTTACCCACTTTATACCCGTAAAGCGGGCACCGATGTGTCTTATCTTGCTTGTGCTAGATACTTGCTTTCAGATTCTACTCGTGGTGCTATCTACCCGCAATTTGCTAGCCACAACGCCCAAACTGTTGCGTCAATTACCGCAATGGCTGGCGACAGAAACTACGAATTCCAGCGCCTTCATGGCATGGGTGAAGAGCTTTACGACACACTACTTGCAGAAAGTGGCGTGAAAACAGTACGTATTTATGCGCCAGTAGGAGCCCACAAAGACCTGCTGCCGTACCTAGTTCGACGCTTACTTGAAAATGGTGCCAATACATCATTTGTGCACAAGCTGGTCGATCCAAATACGCCTATTGAGTCACTGGTAGTACACCCACTATCAACACTTAAGGGATACAAAACCCTGGCTAACAACAAAATCGTCTTACCGGAAGATATCTTCGGTGCTGAGCGTAAAAACTCCAAGGGCCTCAACATGAACATCATTTCAGAATCTACACCATTTTTTGCGGCTATAGAAAAGTTTAAAGAAACAACTTGGTCTGCTGGACCGTTGGTTAATGGCGAAACCCTCAGCGGTGAAACTAACGAGATTGTCAGCCCGTTTGATACCACCAAAGTTGTCGGTAAAGTCGCATTCGCCAACAACCAAGCGATTGAACAAGCTCTCGCTGGTGCTGATGCGTCTTTCTCTAGCTGGTGTTCCACACCCGTTGAAGTACGAGCAAACGCGTTACAGAAACTTGCCGACCTGCTTGAAGAGAACCGTGAAGAGCTGATTGCGCTTTGTACCCGTGAAGCGGGCAAAAGTATTCAAGACGGTATCGATGAAGTGCGTGAAGCAGTTGATTTTTGTCGCTACTACGCAGTACAAGCTAAGAAGATGATGGGTCAGCCTGAACTACTTCCAGGCCCGACAGGCGAGCTCAATGAGCTATTCCTACAAGGCCGTGGGATCTTTGTTTGTATTAGCCCATGGAACTTCCCACTGGCAATTTTCTTAGGCCAAGTCGCTGCAGCACTAGCTGCTGGTAACACAGTTGTAGCCAAGCCTGCAGAGCAAACATCTATTGTTGGCTATCGTGCCGTTCAGCTTGCTCATGAAGCGGGGATCCCAAAAGAGGTGCTACAGTTCCTACCTGGTACAGGCGCGACAGTAGGCTCTGCAATCACTAGTGATGAGCGTATTGGGGGTGTTTGCTTTACTGGCTCAACTGGCACAGCAAAGTTGATTAACCGCACGCTAGCAATGCGTGAAGGAGCCATTATTCCGCTGATCGCTGAAACCGGTGGCCAGAATGCAATGGTTGTTGACTCAACCTCACAACCTGAACAAGTTGTGACTGATGTCGTTGCATCATCCTTTACCAGTGCTGGTCAACGCTGTTCTGCGCTTCGAGTTCTGTTCTTGCAAGAAGATGTTGCTGAACGCGTCCTCGATGTCATGAAAGGCGCGATGGAGGAGCTCACCATTGGCGACCCAAGCTCAGTGAAAACTGACGTCGGCCCAGTTATTGATGCCACAGCCGCAGCGAACCTAAACGCACATATCGACCACATTAAGCAAGTTGGCACGCTGCTTAAGCAAATAGAGCTACCAGCTGGCACTGAGAACGGCCACTTCGTTACCCCTACTGCAGTCGAAATTGACTCCATCAAGGTCCTTGAGAAAGAGCACTTTGGGCCAATTCTGCATGTGATTCGCTACAAGGCATCAGAGCTAAATAAGGTTATCGACGAGATAAACTCTACTGGCTTTGGTTTAACACTGGGAATTCACAGCCGTAACGAAGGCCACGCACTTGAAGTGGCTGATAAAGTGAATGTAGGTAACGTCTACATTAACCGAAACCAAATTGGTGCTGTAGTTGGCGTGCAACCATTTGGTGGGCAAGGTTTATCCGGTACAGGCCCTAAAGCAGGTGGTCCACACTACTTAACACGCTTTGTGACTGAAAAAACCAGAACCAATAACATTACAGCTATCGGTGGTAATGCCACACTACTGTCTTTAGGTGACAGCGAAGATTAGCGATACAGGCACTCTTGCCTCCATCGTCAATGTCTAAATAGAAGCCAGGTGCAAACCTGGCTTTTTTTATGCGCTTTTGCCAGCAAGTCGAAACTCTTTTAAAAAGCGGATATTTGCGAGCTAGAGAGGCCAGATTACCCCAAGCGCAGTTACCGAGAAGCCATGAGTGTTCTTATCCCCAAATGGCCACAATTTTTTAGCGATTAACATCAGTGACTAATCAAGTTCTAGACCTTAATTTTTGCTTCAAGGCTGTGAGCTTAAACATGTTTTTTTGCTCAACCTATTGCCTACTCTCGCGTACAATCCACACAAAAAATCACAACAACTGCCTTAAACAGCATATTTAACCGCCAACCAACATGTTAAGCCAAGTTAAATAACGACAAACTCACACCGAGCAATAAGTAACCGAATGACATTAACAATTAAGCGAAAAATTCAAATTGCGATACTACTGACTTGTGCGTTAATTAGTGCCGTACAGTCCTATATCTCTATTTCTCAACTTATTGAAGAAACCACCAACACCATTACCCACAGAGTCAATGAGACAAGTATAGCCACGAGTAACTTTATCGCTACCAATATTCAAATGGGCAGCAACTTACTGTTGGCCAATGAATCACTCATTAGCAAAAGTATTGATGTTGAACGCGAGATGTTACTCACATTACGTGCTGGCGGGTTTATGTCAGTTTATGCAGGCCTTGATAATGGCGATGTGGTTTATGGCAATCAAGACGAAGTGTGGCCGAGTGACTATGACCCAACCACTCGTCCATGGTTTCAACAAGCAAAACGCAGCCAACAATTGATTTTCACTGACCCTTACCTCGATTTTGATGGCAGTATCGTGGTAACAATGGCCAAAGCCTTTTCTGGAGCAAACAGCGGTGTTGTCGCGGCCGATATGACGGTTGGTGAGATAACCAGACAAGTTGAACAGTTGCAAGTGTCTAATAACGGCTTTGCATTTTTAATCGATGGCAGTAATAAAATACTCGCCTTGAGTGATCATCAACGATTGTTTAAACCCGCGACCGAACTTAGCTCCTACTTCAACTCTCACAATGTTGAACAAGCACGTAGTTCAGGTGCGCTTCTCACGCTTAATTGGGCTGATGATCAACAAGATAGATTGGTTCAACTAACCGCAATTCCTGGCACTGACTGGACCTTAGGCATTGTAGAAGATGAACAGTTAGCTTATGCAGGCGTACAAAAGCAGATCACCCGAATATTGGTCATAATGTCGGGGCTATTCATACTCATTCTTGCGCTAGCAACAGTTGCATTGAATCGCATGTTTGCACCGTTACATAAACTGACATTGGCACTAGAAGATTTATCTAAAGGGCAAGGCGACTTAACCCAACGATTTGAAATCAAGCAGGCTGACGAAATTGGCACACTTTCGCTGCACATGAATGCATTCTTGCACTCCTTACAGCAAATGGTTTCAGCGCTAGTCACCAATGCAAACGAACTAACAAAACAAGCTAATGATTCATCAACGCTGGTGAGCATGACCAGTGAGCAAATTGATACCCAGCATCAAGATATCGATCAAATAGCCACTGCAATTCATGAGATGTCTGCAACAGCTGGGGAAGTCGCGAATCATGCTGAGTCCACCGCGAGTGCCGCCAGTGTATCTGCAGAAAATTGCCAACAGGGACAGCGGATCATTCGCGATAGCAATAACTCGATCAATCAACTATCTCAGCAGCTTAGCCAAGCGTCAAATGTCATCACTGAATTGGAGCAAAACACTACAGAAATTAACCTAGTGCTTGCTACAATTCAATCAATTGCAGAACAAACTAACCTACTCGCTCTGAACGCTGCGATCGAAGCCGCTAGAGCGGGCGAACAGGGACGAGGTTTTGCGGTGGTTGCGGATGAGGTTCGTGTGCTGAGTCACCGTACTCAGGATTCTACCGAAGAGATCCGTAATATGATTATAACGCTGCAGAAAAATAGTCAACTAGCAGTTAGTAATATGAATACCAGCACAAACATCGTCGTAGAAAGTGTTGATAATTCAGAAAAAGCACTCAAAAACCTTGAACAACTTACGCGCTCAATCACTGATATATCCGACATGGCGACCCAGATTGCAGGTGCAGCCGAAGAGCAACGTGCAGTATCTGAAGACATTAGCCGTAATACGGAAGCGGTAAGAGAGGTATCAGACTTGCTCACCTCACAAACCAATAGCATAGCAAGTAATGCTGATGATCTGCTGGATATCGCAGCAAAGCTTAACGATAGAGTGGCTAAGTTTAAGATTTAGTACTGGATTGAAGATACTTAAGATTTTGCATTAAACCCATCCGACCTGAAAATGCAGGATTCAGTGGGAGTTTAATGGGCTTTAGTCACTGGTTCATTGCTCCATGCTGAACCTAAGCACCTACATCTGACCTCCAGGGATGGAGGGAATGCCTTGAGCATGTCAGGAACATACTAGGCCATGTCGGCGAGGCATTGATTGCAGCTAATGGTCGCTCCCTTGGTAAAATCAACAACACAGAGTAAAGCCCATGCTTTTTATATAAGAAACGCCCATCGAAGAAGGGGTTGTGCAAGCCCACTTCGTTGTTGCGGCAACTTAAAAGGGAAAAACCATTTCCACGTTAACGCGCCTAGAATTGAACTAGCACAACACCTCTGAAACGAGCATTTTCAAGTGGGATGGGTATAAAAAGGCTGGATATTCATCCTGCCTTTTTACAAGATATGACTACAGTGGCTAAACAGTTACGCCAACTTCTGATGCAAACTGGCGTAGTAAGGATCAGCTTGAAGCAGTTGCTGGTGATCACCAGAACAGCGAATGCTGCCTTGCTCCATCAAATGAATCGTATCCATTCTCGTCATCGCCGTTAAACGATGGCTGATCATTAGCACTGTTTTCTCTGCTGCAAAATCAAACAGTAGATCCAATATTTCACGCTCAGTTTTCTTATCTAAGCCTTCTGTAGGTTCATCAAGCAGTAGCAATGGCGCATCCCTAAGCAGTACTCTTGCAACGCCAATCCTGCGCAGCTCGCCACCCGACAACTGTCGCCCTCCCTCACCAATCCAGTTATCTAAGGGTTTATCACCTTGCAGTAACGCACTCAAGCCGACTTCTTGTAATACCGCAATCAATTTATCATCATCTTTACGGCTGAAATCTTCCAGCGCTATCGCTAGATTTTCTCTTAAAGTGCCGCTAAAAAGGTAGACCCGCTGACTCACGACAGACATAGAATCTCGCAATGCTTGTTCTGAATAAGCTGAAGCATCACGACCATCGAGCTTCACCAGTCCATTTTGTGGTAGCCATTCTCTGGTTATTAGCGACAGCAAGCTCGACTTACCGCAACCGGTTTGCCCAAGGAGTGCTACCTTAGCGCCTGGCAAGATAGTTAAGCTGAGCTTGTGCAATACTGGATGTGCTACATCATAACCGAAATCAATATTTGACAGCTCAATATGCCCTTTGCTGATCTTAAGCTGACTTTCAGCGGCATAAGTGACATCAGGTGTTTGCTCTACAACTTGGTTTAACCGTGCAGCAGCGGAGCTACAAGCAGAAAGGTGCTGAAATGCGCCCGCTAGAGGCATCATCATCTCAATCGTCGCCATCGTCATAAACACGATCATCGCAAGTTTTGGCCCAGGCGGTATAGACTCCCCCACCCCTGCAGCCGCCATATAGAGCATCACGAATACGGCAAAGCCATGGCAAAAAATCAAACATGCTTGGCTAAGCGAGGTCACCAAGTTCATCCGGCTTTGGCTCGCTATCATCAAACTTTCGGCAGCGTTCAAGCGCTGACGGTAAACTCCTTGGGCGCCAAACAGGGTTAATTCTGCTTGCCCTTGCAGGTACTCCAATAATTGCACCCGCAGTTGACGTTTAGTTTCGAGCTGGGCAACTCCAGGTTTTCGGCCGAGAAAGTAAAATACTGTCGGTAATAGCAGCCAAACTGCCAAAAGCATGCTGCAAAGGATAACTGCTAGCTCTGCATCAAACCACGATACAAAAAAGTACAAGCCTATCAACATCAACAGGGAGGCAAGTAGCGGTGTTAGCAAGCGCAAATACAGGTGGTCTAACGTATCGATATCGGCAACGAGTCGATTCAGTAGATCGCCACGGCGGATCCCTTGTAGGTTTTTGGCGCTAAGCGGCATTAACTTATTCCACACCCAGCAGCGCAGGTCGGTTAATAAACTAAATGTCGCCTCGTGAGTCGCTAGTCTCTCGCCGTATCGGCTCGCGGTGCGTACAATAGAGAGAAACCGCACACCGCCCGCTGGGGTAAAGTAGTTAAACATCTGCGCCGTTGCGACAGTTAAGCCTGCTACAGCAGCTGCTGATAAGAACCAGCCAGAAAGTGACAATAGACCGATGCCGGCCATCAAAGTGGTGACACTTAAAAAAAGCCCGATAAACATCATGAACCATTGGCTTCTAAATCGTTTGATATAAGGAAGTAATGCTCTCATCACTTATTCTCCTCAGATTCAGCTTTGATCTGCCCGTACTCTGTAGCACTAGACTCTGCTAACATCCGTCTAAATACCCCGTCGACATCAGCAAGCTGCGCGTAAGTTCCTTGTTGTACGACTAGCCCCTTTTCCATCACTAAGACTCGATCCATAGCATGCAACGACTCGAGTCTATGGGTGACCATCAAACAGCTACTATCTCGCATTGCTACAGTTAAAGCTCCCTGTACAGCTTGTTCACTTAAACTATCAAGGCTGGCTGTGGGTTCATCTAATATAAACAATTTAGGTTGTTGCGCTAACGCCCTAGCGAGCGCAATGCGTTGAGCTTGACCGACTGAAAGCCCAGCAGTTTGCTCCTGTATTGGAAAATCCAGTCCTAATGGTTGAGATTCAATGAAATCGAGGATATGTGCCTTAGCTAATAATGCCTTTATGTCGTCATCGGCTAATACCTGTCCTTGCGCAGCCTTGCCTAAGGCAACATTCTCCCGCACCGTACCACAAAATAATTGAGGTTCTTGCCCAAGCCAAGCCAACTGTTTACGCCACTGCGGCTTAGGTAGCCGATTCAGCTCAATGCCATTAACTTTTAGCTGGCCTTGATAAGGTAGAAAACCCAAAAGAGCGCTAAGCAAACTGGTTTTTCCAGCCCCACTGCTCCCCACAATAGCAAGGTGCTCACCTGCAGCGAGGGAAAAGCTAATAGGGCCAACTAACTGAGTACCGTCCATGCTATACACGGCTAAATCAACAGCCTCGACTTGGATGTCCCCCTCAAAGTTAGTGGTATCAGCTTGCTGGTCTGCTTTATTTTGTTCAGGATGTTCAAGCAGCGCCATCAACTCTTCTGCAGCGCCAATTGCTTGCGCTTTAGCGTGATAGTGTGTGCCCATATCGCGCAGTGGCTGATAGAATTCCGGCGCTAGAATCAGAACAAATAGGCCAGTGAATAAACTAATCGAGCTGCCATAATGACCGAAGTCCAAATGACCTAAAT
Source organism: Shewanella piezotolerans WP3 (assembly GCF_000014885.1). NCBI lineage: Bacteria > Pseudomonadati > Pseudomonadota > Gammaproteobacteria > Alteromonadales > Shewanellaceae > Shewanella > Shewanella piezotolerans. The sequence goes on along the minus strand of NC_011566.1, from coordinate 805,799 downwards.
AGCTAAAACCAAAATATACCGCCAATACCGCTATCGATAACGCCGCAAAAAATTCAAGCACGGCAGAACTTAAAAAAGCCATCCGCAACACTGACATGGTACGCTCTCTAAACTCTTCTGATGCCTTCTCAATCGCCTTAGCCTCTTTGGCTCCTTGATTAAACAACTTTAAAGTCGATAACCCTTTTAGCCTATCCATAAAGTGACCACTCAAACGTGCTAAAGCACCAAAGTTCTTGCGGTTAGCATCAGCAGCCCCCATACCCACTAAGATCATAAACATTGGGATAAGTGGCGCTGTAGCCAGTAAAATAGCCCCAGCCGCCCAGTTGATAGGAAATACAACGATTAGAATAATCAGCGGAATAAAGCCTGCCAGTACAATTTGTGGCAGGTAACGAGCATAAAAATCTTGTAAGTCTTCCACCTGCTCGAGCACAATGCTAGCCCAACTTCCCGCTGGTTTTCCTTGAATAAAAGCAGGCCCTAATGCCGCAAGCTTATCCATAACGGCTGCTCGCATATGTACCCGCAGTTGTGCCCCCGCCTTAAAGCTTGAGCGCTCTCTGGCAAAAGCCAGCACGCCTCTAAAAATAGTCAGTATTAGCAGTAGCCAAAAATGATCGGTAAAAGCAGATTTTGGCAATTCATCAATAATGATCCCCTGCAATATGGTGGCAATTAGCCATGCTTGGCACATCAGGCTAATCCCAGTTAAAACCCCAAATAGAATCGACAAATTAAGGTAATAACCACAGGCGGATTTTTGTAGCTTGAGCCAGTGAGTGAGCTTTTTCTCTACGCTTTTATCCATTATTTTCCAGATCTGCTGTATGTGATAGGTAATACCAATCAGTATAAGAAGTTGATCTACTCAGAGCGTTTTTGGCACGCTATTTCAAGGCGGATAAATGACATAATGGTTGTTCCCTTATGAGTTTATTCAACGCAGAAGTAGCAAGCCAAAAACACTCCTACAGGCGAGTTTTAGCGGCTTTGATGCTGCGTTAATGAACTTGAACCTAGTTTAACTATGCTCTTCATTCATTGCCTTACCTCAAAGCCGCTAAACTCTCGCTGAGCGATCAAATCTTTATACTGATTGGTATAAGCTTAATAAATTATCGAAATAAATCGGCTAAGGGTTATCACCTGCGAAGCTGTACTTAAGAGGACTGACTTAAGTATTAGTTCCACACGGCAAAACAAATAGCGGTCTTGAGGTATATAAGGTCGTAGTATCGCAGGCATTAAACGTAGAATAAAACGCCAGTCTTGGATTTGTTACTAGACTCACAAAAATTGAGCTAGATCAAAGAATGAGGTGGATTAAAAATCAATCAGCTTATACTTGTAGTATAAGAAGTTGCTCTACACAGAGTGTTTTCGGCGAACTAATTCAAGGTAAATAAATGACATAATGGTTTGATATTATGTTTCAGCCATAAAAAAACCGTGCAAGCTAAGCTCTACACGGTTCACTTTTAAACCCATCGCTGTTAGCGATTAGTCATCTCAATTAACGCTCGGCGTCAGAGCCGTAATCAAGATTATCTTCATCAAAATCGTTGTTTGAATCCGCTTTTTCATCTCGAGCACTGCGCCATGCATCTGCTGCTAACTCTTTTTCGTCCGCAGCTTTGTTCCGCTCTTCACGTGCTTTTGCTTTACGTTCGTTACGCTTAACAAGGTTCTCTAAGAATGATTTAAGCTCAGTTTCGCCCCATGCAACAGCTTCAGCTTCTGTTGCAAAACCTTTTTGGCTTTTTGAAACAACTATTTTCCTAGCTGATTGGCGGCGAGTGATCTGGCCAGTCCAAGTCTCTTTATCTTGAACAATGCGAAAATCATACTTCTTTGTTTGTGTCATGTTACTTATTTTCCTAACAATAATCGTAATACTTTGAGTCCAACATCTAAATGCTCAGACCCAATCAATGAGTAACAGCTAGCATCTTTGTCTCGCTATTACTTTTAATATTCTGTCAGCGATTTAACGCTAAAACGGTCATGATAAATCATAGTCGTAAATCAGCTTTTCGACGAGCCGTTACATCATGTCGCTACCACCACGACTATTTATCACCTTAAGCTCACACTGCTTACAATACAGCATATACCCAAGCATCGATTTTCTCCCGCGAATGCTTGTTACCCAGTCACGTCGTTCCCAAGGAGGACGGTGGCGCACGTGCTGATGATGACCACAAGCAAGTTCTGCAACCCAATGTTGTTCATCATCTTGATGATAATTAGTAATGGCTTGTTGCAAGACGTACGCCTTAAATAGCAAAAAAATCGGCTACATTTGGGTTGAGGTCGGTAGATAAACTTCAGGGGCGCGAGATTAACACGTGCAGAGCCGAAACAACATCTTTTAAATGACTAAAAATCACACAAATAAAAGATTTTTTTCAAATAAGTGCTATTTCCTTACGATCTTCAGCTTTAGACGATAAACAATCATTCAATACTCTGCCTGCACTGCCATACTTATCAATGATGAATAGTACGCTGCTATCGTTTATTAAATAGCGCTTTTTAAGCAGATCCTGTAAGCTGCACGGCCGCTAGCATATGCTGGCTCCCCTATAACTGCAGTCAGCGCGCTTTACGCCAGCTTGGCTGGCCGAAATGAGACCAATCTATGAGTTTTGCGTCACTGGGCTTATCAGCCCAAATTTTGAAAGCTGTTGCCAATAAAGGCTATGACACTCCCTCTCCAATTCAAGCGCAAGCGATCCCTGCGGTACTTGAAGGCAAAGACGTCATGGCTGCGGCACAAACTGGTACGGGTAAAACTGCAGGTTTCACGCTGCCGCTATTAGAACTGCTTTCAAAAGGCAACAAAGCTCCAGCAAAACAAGTCAGAGCATTAGTGCTCACACCTACACGAGAGCTTGCTGCTCAAGTGGGTGAAAGCGTAGAGATTTATGGTAAAAACTTGCCTTTAAAATCAGCGGTTATATTCGGTGGTGTAGGCATAGGTCCGCAAATTTCGAAGCTCAGCCGCGGCGTTGATATTCTGGTTGCGACCCCAGGTCGACTGCTCGATCTTTATAATCAACGCGCAGTCAACTTTAGTCAGCTTGAAGTACTTGTTCTCGATGAAGCTGACCGTATGCTTGATATGGGTTTTATTCATGACATAAAAAAAATCCTTGCGATTTTGCCGGCTAAACGTCAAAACCTAATGTTCTCAGCAACCTTCTCTGATGATATCCGTAAGCTAGCTAAAGGTTTAGTTAACAACCCAGTAGAGATATCTGTCACGCCGCGCAACGCCACAGCTAACACAGTGAAGCAGTGGATATGCCCAGTCGATAAAGGTCAGAAAGCCTCTGTACTGGTAAAACTTATCAAGCAACATGACTGGCAACAGGTACTCGTCTTTAGCCGCACAAAACATGGTGCGAATCGTCTTGCTAAAAACTTAGATGCAAAAGGCATCACCGCTGCAGCTATCCACGGCAATAAGAGTCAAGGCGCACGCACAAAAGCACTTGCTGAATTTAAGAGCGGCGACGTGCGGGTATTGGTCGCGACAGATATTGCCGCACGTGGTCTTGATATTGACCAACTACCGCAAGTGGTTAACTTTGATCTACCAAATGTACCTGAGGATTACGTGCATCGTATCGGTCGTACCGGCCGTGCAGGTGCAACAGGGCAAGCTGTATCACTGGTCAGTGATGAAGAGATTAAGCTACTTCGCGATATCGAACTGCTTATTAAGCAAAATCTAGAACGCAGAGTGATTGAAGGTTTTGAGCCTAGTCATAAATTGCCTGAAACAGACTTAACTCGGAAGTCTCACGGACAAAACAAAGGCCCGCGTAATAGCAACTCTCGTGGTTCAAACCAAAAGCGTTCAAACTCAGGTGGAAAGCCTGCCAATCGTCAAAGCCAGAGTCGTAATAAACAAGACAATGCAGGCAAGAGCGAACATAAAGATGGGCAACGTAGCGGAGAAGCCGCTCGTGGCCATAAGCCAAATGATAAGAACCCAAGGCATGCTAAATCAAGCAAGCCAGGTTCTGCGCCGTTATCAGGTCAGCGTCGCAGCCGTCGCAGTGACAACAGTACTCAAGGCTAATTTTTTTCCTGTGACACTTTTGACTACAAAGAATTAAAAAAGGCTCCCAAACGGGAGCCTTTTTATTGGTTTACTTAATGTTATTTAAGCTCTTGCTCGAAAAGCTTATGGATACGGCGATATTCATCTAGCCAGCTTGATGGTTGACGGAAACCGTGGGGCTCGACAGGATAGATAGCGGTTTCAAACATTGGCTTTTCAAGTTCAATCAAACGTTGTACTAAACGCACGCTGTCTTGAAAAAATACATTGTCATCTAAAACGCCACTCATGATTAGCAATGGCTTTTGCAATCCTTCAGCATGTTCAATCGGCGAGCTGCGCTCATACGCAATAGGATCGACGTCTGGGGTATTCAAAATATTAGAGGTGTAAGGCGCATTGTAATGTGCCCAATCTGTTACTGGACGCAAAGCTGCCCCCGCTTGGAACAGTTCAGGCTCATTAAATAGCGCCATAAATGTTAGGAAACCACCGTATGAACCACCATATGTACCGACCTTGCCAGCATTCACATTGGCATTTGCTGCCATCCAGCTCACACCGTCTTTAAGATCTTCAACCTCAGGTGTGCCCATTTGACGATAAACAGCGGTACGCCAATCACGGCCATAGCCTTTTGAGCCGCGGTAATCCATGTCCATGACCACGTAGCCCTGCTGTGCAAGCAAGTTGTGGAACATGAACTCTCTAAAGTAGCCTGAGAAGCCGTAGTGAGCATTTTGCAAGTAACCGGCACCATGGTTAAAAATAACCGCTGGGTACTTGTCAGCGTTGTCTTTGCTGTATCCTTGTGGCAAATAAACACGTGCGTACACTTCACCAGCGCCATGAGATGATGGCACGGCGACAACCTCCGGTGCTTGCCAAGCGTAATTTTTAAACGCATCACTGGTATAGTCAGTTAGCTGCTTCATTTCGCCATTAAGTGGCTGCACAAATAGCTCAGCTGGTCTGGTGCGAGTAGAGGCATTTAGCAGTAACTGCTTGCCATCTGGGCTCAGGCTGTAATCTAATTGTCCCTGCCATTGTGTCAGCTGCTCATCTTTACCAGTAGCAATCTCTACTCGGTAAACATTATCGATACCTGGGTGACTCTTGTTAGCTTTATAGTAAATAAACTGCGCTTTAGGGCCTAAGGTGATGTCACTCACCACGTATTGGCCTTGAGTCAAAGCACGCGCTTTCTCACCTTTAGCTTTAAGATAGATATGTGAGTAACCGGTCTCTTCCGAAAGGTAGTAAAGGCTGTCGCTATTGGGTAACCAACCGTACTGGTTAAAGTTGTAGTTAATCCACGCATCATCATGTAAACGGTGCTCTGTCTTTAAGTTGCCTTTAGTAAGATCAACTGTCGCTATCCAACGATCTTTATTGTCGACAGCTTCAAGCATTACCGCGAGTTTGTCACCAGATTCACTCCATTGCATAGCGCTTTGTGACCAGCCCCAATCTTGAATGCGCTGGATCTTACGAGGTGACTTTTCACTGTTATAGCTTTCGCCCTTGGCTTTGGCATTTTCAGCTTTTACACTGGCGAGCACGTCTTCATCAAAACCAGTAAGACCTTCGATAGTGATATCTTTCTTGCTATGAGTTTGTAGGTCGAGCAGCACTAGACGTTCACCAGGAGGGGTGTCTTCAGCGACGCGAGCCCGAGCAGGTACAGCATCAACATATCCATCCTTACCTAAATAATTCGGCATAATGTCATGCTCGGCGCGCCAGCTATAATCTTTATCTCGCAGTGACAATAAGACATAGCGTCCATCAGGCGATAGACTCAGTTCTGTTACGGTTTCGGCATCGCCCAAATACCATGTCTTTGCAGACATAGTCGGATCAGCTTTAGCTAACGCTTCTTTGTATTGCTGTTTGGATTTAGCATTACTTTGCTGTAGTGCAACGTACTCAATAAGGCGGTGCTGCTGCTTAGCGATATAACTTGTAGGCTCTTGCACACCTTTTGGCTCTGCTGCCATTTTGATGTTTGCTAGCTGCTCAGATAGACCTGAGCTGTGGTCTATCTTGAAAATATTATCACCCTGCCAATAAGCGATGTCACCGTTGTTAAGAAAACGCACACCATCAACTTTAGTGTTTTGGCGAGTTAATTGGGTAACCTTGGATGAAGCGAGATCTTTAACGAACAAGTTACCTTGGTAAATGTAAGCCTTTCGGACTTTTTCATTATCCAGTACACCGTATTCTTGATCTGCTGCGTGCAATTGATTTAGGGCAAGTTCACTTGCAACTGTGTCAGTAATACTTTGCTGGTAATAACTGCGGGTCGGCGAACCGTGGGCTTGGCGAGCAAAATAGATAGATTGGCTATCGTCACTCCAATATGCTCCTTTTGCTTGTAGCCCCATCCAATCAGGGTTAGCCATAATTTGATTTAGCGTAAGCGCTTGGTCTACTTGTGGCGGTGCAGATAAAGCCACAACATTTGTTGAGAGATTCTTTTCTATTACTGGTACATCTGTAGTCGTTGTCGAAGAGCAACCCGCTAAAATAGCGACTGTTAGCGCACTCAATCCGATATGACGAATGACGTCTTTCATTATCCATCCCTTTTGTTATATAGCAACCGGTATAAGTAGTTGATCTACTCAGAGCGTTTTTTGGCGAACTAATTCAAGGCGGATAATTGACAGCATAATTGTTCCCTTTTGCATTTATCCAACACTGAAGTAGCAAGCCAAAACACTCCTTACAGGCGAATTTTAGCGACTTTGATACTGCGTAATGAGCTTGAACGTAGAACGACTATGCTCTTCACTCATTGCAAACCACATGGCCTAGCATGTTCCTGACATGCTTAAGGCATTACCTCCATCCCTGGAGGTCAGATGTGGTAAATGTCATTAATGCAGGAGCATTTAATGACCTTGCCTCAAAACCGCTAAACTCTCGCCGAGCGATCAAACCTTTATACTGATTAGTATTTGTATTTTTGCGGACTTTTATACCACACTTTCTTAAAGGGAATTGTCTAAAATTGAGTAAACTTTGTAACAGATAGTAGCAATTTAGGTGATGTCTATAAAATTGGCTAACAAGTTATGGCCTTGCTCTGTCAAGATAGATTCTGGATGGAACTGTACAGAGTAAATTTTCTTGGCCTGACAACTCATGGCCATTATCTCTTGCCCATGGATAGGATCGTCATACCAAGCATCTAAGCCAAAGCCTGCGGGGACTTCATCAACCAGCAAAGAGTGGTAACGGGTAACCGTTAATGGATTATTAAGCCCATCGAAAAGGCCTTCACCGTTATGGACTATTTTACTGGTTTTACCATGCATCACTCTTTTAGCTTTCACCACTTCAGAGCCAAAAACTTGTGCGATGGCTTGATGCCCTAAACAAACACCTAAAATAGGCAACTTTCCTGCGAAGTGTTTGATGATAGCAAGAGAGAGTCCTGCTTCATTAGGCGTGCATGGGCCAGGAGAGATCACTATATGAGTGGGCTTAATAGACTCTATATCCACAAGAGTAAGCTCATCATTTCGCTTAACCACTACACTCTGCTGCAATTGCTGAAAATATTGCACCAAGTTATAAGTAAAAGAGTCATAATTATCGATCATTAAGATCATAGCTGTGCCGTAAGCCTGTTCTTCTTTAGCGCCATTTTATGTCAAAGGCTAAAAAGCGCGCCTTTGATGCCACTGAGTAATAGTTAGTTGGGCGCAGATGCTACCACAGAGTTTATATTTCTTCACTGCTGTTAGCTTTGCAGTGAATTTATTCCAATAAAAAAGCCAGTCAAATGACTGGCTTCTCTGTTTGGTTACAACCTATTTTACTAAGGTCAAATGACCTCGGCGTTTAGGTTCCTTAACCTCTTCTTTGATCTCTTCAGGCTCGCTCACTTCAGCAACGGGCTCTTCTACTACAGAAAGACCCGCTTCTTCAGTGTCTTCTAATTGGTACGCTTCTTCAACATCAAAGACCGTACCTGCGCCATTTTCTCTGGCATAGATAGCGACAATTGCAGCCATTGGCAACAACACCTGCTGAGGTACACCGCCAAAACGTGCACTGAACTCAATAAACTCATTAGTGATCTGTAGTCCGCCTACAGCACTTTCGGTAATATTAAGTACAATCTGACCATCTTTAACATACTGCTGAGGAACTTGCGTGCCAGGCACATAAGCATCAACGACAACATGGGGCGTTAACTGGTTATCCATCAGCCAGTCATAATAAGCCCTTAACAAGTATGGACGATTCGGGGTTAACTCTTTCATTAGATACCCATGCGCATTTCGCGCTCAGTCTCTGTCAAAGAAGCTTTAAATGATTCGCGGTCAAACAAACGAGTCATGTACGCTTTAATATCTTTTGCAGCACGGTTATCTAGTTCGATACCCAATACTGGTAGACGCCATAATAATGGGCCTAAGTAGCAATCAGCTAAACCGAACTCTTCACTCATGAAGTAAGGCACTTCACCGAAGATAGGTGCGATAGCTGTTAAGCTTTCAGTCAACTCTTTACGAGCCGCTTCAGCACGATCGCCTTTTCTAATGCGCTCTACAAGTTCATACCAATCTTCTTCAATGCGGTGCATCCAAAGACGAGTTTGGCCACGTGAAACCGGATAAACAGGCATTAGTGGAGGATGAGGAAAACGCTCATCTAAATATTCCATAATAATGCGAGAGTTATACAGTACTAATTCTCTGTCAACCAATGTAGGTACAGTGTTGTACGGGTTTAGCTCGATCAAGTCTTCAGGGATCTCATCTGGATCAACCTGCAATACGTCAACCGTTACGCCTTTTTCAGCTAAAACGATACGTACCTGATGACTGTAAAGGTCATCTGCGCCTGAATACAGGGTCATGATTGAGCGTTTGTTGGCAGCAACAGCCATTGATACCCTCCGGGATTCACAATTCAAAAAGCAAAAATGCAAAAGCAAACGAGGAGCAAAGCTCCCCGTTTACAATATGCGGATAATACATTCTACCCTTTAATAGGGCTTAGTGTACATCTTTCCAGTATTCTTTCTTTAAGAGGTAGGCCACAATAAAGAAAATAAATAGGAAGCCCATCACCCACCAACCTAAGCTTTCACGCTCAAGTTTTACTGGGTCGCCAGCGTAAACCAAGTAGCCAGTAAGATCACGGACGTATTGGTCATACTCTTCAGCAGATAGTGTACCGCCAGTCGCAACTAAAGTGCCATCTTCCTGCTTAACCGGTAAGCCTTGTAGCTCTTCAAGTACATGAGGCATACCCACAGATGGGAAAACGGTATTATTCACACCAAATGGACGGCTTTCATCTTTATAAAAACCTTTAAGGTATGAGTAAATCCAATCTTCACCGCGGACACGTGCAACCAAAGTTAAATCTGGTGGTGTAGCACCAAACCACTTAGCGGCATCAGCTTCTGGTATCGCATTTTCCATCAATTCACCAATTTTGGCGTCATCATGGATATATTTAGCCCGCATGTCATCTAGTGAAATTCCCAAATCAGTCGCTACACGCTCATAACGCTGATATTGAGTGCTATGACAACCGGCACAGTTATTTTGGAAGTGATCCAAACCACGCTGCAGCGACTCTTGGTCATTAAGATCTATATTGGCTTTCTCTAGGTGAGCAGTGCTCCCAGCAGCGATTGCCAATGTTGGAACCAAGGCGACTAATGCAATTAATAATTTTTTCATTAGTGTGTCAACCTCTCTGGAACAGGCTTAGTCTTCTCATTCTTACTGTAAATCCATAGAAGTAAGAAGAAACCAAAATAAGTCACTGTAAAGATACGTGCCGCAATAGTGAGTGCTGGAGTCGCAGGAACTGCACCTAAGTAACCCAGTACCACGAATGAAACAGCAAACTGACTAATATTCAGCTTGTGAGCCATGCTGCGGTAGCGAATTGATTTAACACTACAGCGATCTAACCAAGGTAAGATAAACAGAACAGCAATGGCTAAGCCCATGCCGATAACACCCATTAACTTATCTGGAATAGCACGCAAAATTGCATAGAAAGGTGTGAAGTACCAAACTGGTGCAATATGCTCTGGCGTCTTCATTGGATTAGCCGCTTCAAAGTTTGGCTTCTCAAGGAAGTAACCACCACCTTCTGGCATAAAGAACAATACATAACAGAAGACAATCAAGAAACCAGCAACGCCCATGATATCTTTTACTGTGTAGTAAGGGTGGAATGGAATTCCATCTTTCGGCCAGCCATTCTCATCTTTGTTCTTTTTAATCTCGATACCGTCTGGGTTATTAGAGCCCACTTCATGAAGTGCAATAAGGTGTAAGAACACCAACACAACAAGTACTAACGGTAGCGCGATAACATGTAATGCGAAGAAACGGTTCAGGGTTGCGCCGGAGACAACAAAGTCACCACGGATCCACAATGTTAGGTCATCACCAATAACTGGAATGGCGCCGAACAATGAGATAATTACTTGTGCACCCCAGTAAGACATCTGTCCCCAAGGTAGCAAGTAACCCATAAACGCTTCAGCCATCAACACGAGGAAGATAAGCATACCGAATAGCCATAATAGCTCTCTAGGCTTCTGGTACGAACCGTAAATAAGACCACGGAACATGTGCAGATAGATCACCACAAAGAAGGCCGAAGCTCCAGTGGAGTGCATATATCGCAGCAACCAACCGTACTCAACATCTCGCATGATGTATTCAATAGAAGCGAACGCCCCTTCAGCCGTTGGTACGTAGTTCATTGTTAACCAAATACCGGTAAGTAATTGGTTTACAAGTACTAGCATGGCTAATGAGCCAAAAAAGTACCAAAAGTTAAAGTTAGTTGGTGTCGCATATTGACCAACGTGACGATTATACGTCGCTGTCATTGGGATACGAGCATCAATCCAATCAATGATATTCTTAACCATTACGCAGCTCCTTTATCAACACCGATAATCACGGTGCCATCATCAATATACTGATGTGGAGGGATAACCAAGTTCAATGGCGCAGGTACACCTTGGAATACGCGACCAGCCATATCAAACTTAGAACCGTGACAAGGACAGAAGAATCCTGAAGCAACACCCTCGACTTGCTCACCAAACGTGTCTGGTAAGTAAGTTGGAGAACAACCTAGGTGAGTACACAAGCCAACGGCTATGAAATATTCTGCCTTAATTGAACGCCCTGGGTTTTGTGCGTATACAGGCTGCTGTGGTTCAACAGAGTCTGGATCGCGAAGCTGAGCGTCAATAGTAGGCAGACCATCTAAGATCTCCTGTGTACGACGAACAACCCATACAGGTTTACCACGCCATTCAACTCGAATAAGTTGACCTGGCTCGACTTTACTTATGTTTACTTCAACCGGCGCACCTGCTGCTTTCGCTTTGGCACTCGGATTCCATGACTTTATAAACGGAACCGCTACAGCAGCGGCACCAGCACCACCTACTACGGCGGTTGCTGCGGTCAGAAATCTGCGACGTCCGGTATCGACTGGCGCATTGCTCATCCACTTGTCTCCAGAGAGTGTTGGAATTTTTGTTTTATTAAGTTTCTTAAATTCTGGCTTAAGCCAGAGATTAAAAATCTAAATTTGAGGCGGGGCTCATTATAGCCAAAAATTAGAACCAGATCATAGTTAAAACACACAACAAAGTTAACTATGTTGCTTTTAGTGGCCATTCTGCACAAAAAGAAAGCATCTCAGCTAACATTTTATGTAAATTAACTTAAAAGAACATGAAAATACATTTTAATTATCTTGTTCTAAATTAGCCACTTATACATTCTAAAGTAAGGTTATTGTCGATACAGCAGAATAGTTGACTGAATAGGTGGGAATTAAGTTCAGGTCAAAAAATTAAATCTCTCGCGCATAAAAAAGGCCTAACTTTTGTTAGGCCTTTTATGCTCAAGCGATAAGGTTATTTACCTGTAGAGCTCTTCATATATCTAAAGAATTCACTATCAGGTTCAAGCACCATGACATCACGGTCACCATCAAAGCTCTCTTTATACGCATCTAAGCTTCGCATAAAGCTAAAGAACTCAGGGTCTTTAGTGTAAGCGTCAGCATATATTTTAGCGGCCTGCGCATCACCTTCACCACGAGTCGTCAGCGCTAAACGCTGAGCTTCTGCCGTTTGAATCGTCACACTAGCATCTGTCTTAGCGCGAATGATCTCAGCTTGCTCTTGCCCTTGAGCGCGATGCTCTTTCGCAACAGCTTGGCGCTCAGCACGCATACGCTGGTAAATACTGGTACTGACGTTTGCCGGCAGATTGATCTGCTTAACACGAACGTCAACAACTTCGATACCTAAGTCAGCAGCACTCTCTGAAGCATTTTCAAGTGCATCAGATTGCAGCTCATCACGACTTCCCGAAACGATCTCTTTAATCGTACGACGACCGAACTCAGTACGAAGGTCATTATTGATCTTGCGTTGTAGCAAGGTTTCAGCATTGGCCTTAATACCGCCATTGGTTGACAAGTAGTAACGTTCAAAATCCAAGATGCGCCACTTCACATAAGAATCGACCATAAGATCTTTCTTCTCTGAAGTTACAAAGCGGTCTGCTGCACCATCTAGCGTCTGTACACGAGAATCCATGAACTTGATTTTATCAAGGCCAGGGATCTTAATGTGTAAGCCAGGCGTATAAACGCGTGTAACACCGTCATCTTTTAGGACTTTACCAAAGCGAGAAACAATAGCTCGTTCGCCTTCATTAACGACTAAAAGTGATGACAAAATAATTGCAACAAGTACAGCTGCTATTACCGCAGTAAATTTACCCATACTTAATTCCTCCCCGTACGTTCACCTCTTGATGGACGACCATCAAGAGGCATACTGCTATTATTTGTCGTGCTGTTGACCGACATTATAGGCTGTGCGGGTTTACTTTTAGAGCTAACAGACTTATTTGACTGGCTATTTTGCATCAACTTATCGAGTGGCAAATACATTAAGTTGCCGCTATTTTTAGCATCAATAAGAACCTTGCTGGTCCCACTCATGACTTCTTGCATCGTATCGAAATACATACGCTCACGAGTAACATCTGGGGCCGCCTGATATTCAGGAAGCAACTGTTCAAAGCGGGCAACTTTACCTTGCGCTTCAAGCGTGACTCTTTGCTTATAAGCTTTAGCTTGTTGATCCATTCTTTGTACAGTACCACGAACCTTAGGCTCTAACTGACGAGAGTATGCTTCAGCTTCACGGATAAAGCGTTGTTCATCTTCTTGAGCTGCGATCGCGTCATCAAAGGCATCTTTAACCTCTTCAGGTGGACGAGCAGGCAAGAAGTTAACGTCAACAATCACGATACCTAGTTGATAAGGTTCGATAATACGCTCGATTTCGTTCCACGTATCACGACGGATCTTATCTCGACCTGTAGTCAAAATATCGTCCATGGTGTTGTGACCGATCACATAACGCAATGCACTGTCAGTGGCTTCACGTAAACTAGCATCTGCGTCAACTACGCTGTAAAGATAGTTTTTGGCATTATTAACGCGAAACTGTACGTCGAGTTGCACTAAAACTACGTTCTCATCGGCTGTTAGCATGCTACCAGAAGCAGGGATCGAGCGAACAGTTTGCACGTTCACTGGAGTAACTTCATCAATGAAGGTTGCTTTCCATTGTAGGCCTGGATCAACTTCTCCAATATAGCCACCAAAACGCAACTCAACACCTTTCTCAGCTTCTTTCACTGTGTAGAAGCCAGATAGCCCCCAAACCACAACAGCAATAGCTAAAACAATCACTAAGCTCATTGAACTTATGCCATTGCCCGAACCATTACCTTTTCCGCCAAAGCGTTTAGAAAGGTTACGAAAAACTTCATCTAGATCTGGTGGTCCCTTATCGTTACCACCTTTCTTTCCCCAAGGGTCTTGACCCTTGTTACCGGGCTCGTTCCAAGCCATTTAGTACTCCATAGTGTATGAAATAAACGAGATTACTAAAAATTACTATTTATACGGCGACATCATCGACGATAAAAGTTTCTATTTCACCAAGGCTCTGCTTAACCAGTCGACGCCAATCGGCTTCTAACAAGCGTACAGAGATCATACAGTTCCCCAGATCGTCATACTCTTTCTGCTGTATTACATCCAGTTTATAAAACTGGCCAAGATAGTGCCCTGCCGAAGCAGGGATTTGCAAGGCTAGTTCTTTGACAGCTTTACCAACTAAATCGTTGATCGCTTCTTGAACTAGTTCCAAGCCTTTTTGCTGCTGGGCAGATACCCAGACTCTAATTGGCTTACCTTCGTCATCATAATCAATGCGAGGTTTCACCTCATCCAGCAGATCGATTTTATTACATATAATCAACTGAGGAATTTCGTCGGCGTCGATCTCTTTGAGCACGCTTTGTACCTGCTCAAAATTATCAGCCATATTTTCATCTGCGCTATCGACAACATGCAATAACAAATCTGCTTGTCGTGTTTCCTGCAATGTCGCTTTAAATGCAGCAACAAGGTCATGAGGCAAATGCCTAATAAACCCTACGGTATCCGCCAAAACAATATGACCGTCAGGCAGTTCCAGCTTTCGCAATGTAGGATCTAACGTAGCGAAGAGTTGATCAGCAGCGTAAACATCTGACGCTGTTAATGCATTAAATAGTGTCGATTTACCAGCATTGGTGTAACCGACTAAAGAAACCGTCGACATATCACTTCGTTGTCTGGCTCTACGACTTTGATCACGCTGTTTATCAACTTTTGCTAAACGCTTATTAATTGTTCGAATTCGCCCTCTCAATAAACGCCTATCAGTTTCAAGCTGGGTTTCACCTGGCCCACGAAGGCCAATTCCACCCTTTTGTCTTTCTAGATGCGTCCAACCTCTGATTAGGCGTGTAGACATGTGGCGCAGTTGCGCTAGCTCCACCTGTAACTTGCCTTCATAGGTTCTCGCTCTCTGAGCAAAAATATCTAAGATCAACGCTGTTCTGTCGAGCACTCGACATTCGCACAAATGCTCAACATTACGCTCTTGAGCTGGGCTAAGTGCGTGGTTAAATATCACCACATTGGCATCTGTTGCCGCAACCATCGCAGCTAATTCTTCAGCTTTACCCGAACCGACAAAAAACTTACGGTCAGGTGCCCGTCGACTTCCTGTAATGACACCGATAGATTGAGCACCAGCAGATTCAACTAAAAGTTTAAGCTCTACTAGGTCTTCTCGGTTGTCTTCATCAGAGAAGTCGATATGGACAAGTACCGCACGTTCTCCTGCCTCATAACGATCAAACAAAAAGCAATCTCCTCAAAAAATTACTTCTCATCAGTTTCGTCATGCTGAGCGTTATAACCAGCTTGTGCATTTGTCGCCTGATGGTTACTCACGTTAAATGGGCGTGATGGCACCACAGTAGAAATGGCATGCTTGTAAACCATCTGGCTTACTGTGTTTTTAAGTAAAATTACAAACTGATCAAAAGACTCAACTTGTCCTTGTAACTTAATGCCGTTAACAAGATAAATAGATACTGGAACGCGTTCACGACGCAATGCGTTCAAAAACGGGTCTTGTAAAGATTGCCCCTTTGCCATTTTCTAATTTCCTTTTTTATGTAATATCAATAGTAATTCTAATACTAGAAAACTTTATTCTTTGGTTTTAGTATTATACAGCTATCGCCAATTAGCTAGCGACTATATCGCAATACTGTATCAAGATTATTTTCAGCACCGCTTTCAAGCCAAATTAAGTCTGGCCAACCACGCAACCATGTTAATTGACGTTTTGCTAATTGCCTAGTAGCCACAATAGCTTTTTCAACCATAGTTTCATAGTCATATTCACCATCTAAATGCTGCCAACATTGTCGATAGCCTACGCAGCGCATAGAGGGCAGTTCTAAATGTAAGTCATCACGGGACTTCAATTTTTTAACTTCTTCAACAAACCCTAGACCTAACATAGCCTTAAAACGAGTTTCTATTGCTTTATGTAACACCTTTCTGTCGTTAGGTGCAATCGCAAATTGTATCGCTTCATAAGGGAATGCCTCTGACTTTACTTTCGTTAACTCAGTTAAGGACTTGCCACTTATCCGGAAAACCTCTAATGCCCTAGCTAATCTTTGCGGATCATTTGGATGGATACGCGCTGCCGCAACGGGATCAACCTCTTTCAATTGATCATGCAGAGCTTGCCAGCCATTGGCTTGTGCTTCTACCGCTATTTGCGCTCGAATCTCATCATTGGCCCCCGGAAGAGGCGATAAGCCTTCTATCAAAGCTTTAAAATACATCATAGTGCCACCCACCAGTAACGGGGTCTTACCTCGGCTGATGATATCTTCTATTTTGAGCAATGCGTCTTTTCTAAAGTCTGCGGCAGAGTAGCTATCTGCAGGGTCGATAATATCAATCAGATGATGAGGAGCAACAGCAAGCTCTGCGGCATCCGGCTTAGCACTGCCAACGTCCATTTGTTGGTAGATCAATGCCGAGTCCACGGAAATAATTTCGCAGTCATAATTTTTTACCAACTCAATAGCCAACGCAGTTTTACCTGAAGCGGTTGGGCCCATTAAGGTGATAACTTTATGTTTTCTCTGTTCAGTCACTCTGAGATTCTTTCATCCATTGCTGCCAAGGAAGTTCTTGGCTTTGGTTATAAAGAGCGCTTTTTGCGCTGCTATCTAATGTACTAAATGCTAACCAGGCCTCGGCGCTGGCAGTAAAACGACTCGAAGCTTGTGTAGTGAGCCAATGAACTAATGCGTCATCGCTCGGCTCTTCAAATCGGATCCACTGTAATAACTCTGGGATCAAAACAGCCAATTGACTGTCTCTCAGATATGGGGGCACTTTTTTAATAATCAACTGCCCGAGCCGGATAGATAGCTCAATTCCCAACTTTCTTAGCAATATTTCACGAGTTTCAATGACTTCATTCCAATTATCATCGACAGGAACAGCGACAGGCATCAGCAAAGGTTGGCCCACTAACCCCTGCGCCAATTTAGCTTGGATCTGTTGCCGTGCGGTCTCTTTAATAACATCAGCAATACTCAGTAAGCGGATACTATCCTCTTCGACTATTACCCAATATTTATCAGCCAACACTGCAGGCATCTTCACGCTAGCGTCCGACACCGCCGAAGCATGCGGATTACTGACCACTTTGCCGCTTGCGGGTTCAGCACTACTGCGACTTAGCAAACTAGCATAAGCTTCTAAGCTACTTTGGCTGGGCAGTTCCACATCAGCCCTATGAGTCGCAGGTCTTAAAGGTGTTCTATAGCTAGACTGCCCTTGATTATAGCTTGTTGCTGTTGTCGTCAAAGGGCGCTCATTGACTGCTACAGGCTTTGTATTTGGCTCACTATAACTGGTAGAGGAAACATTACTATTTGTACTGTTAGATTCAAAAGCTGCTCCACTTTCATCTGTAGGCTCTGGCTGTGCCTCAAGCCCCAGTTCAGATGACTGCGCCATAGCGGATTGCAGAGCTTGCAAGATATAATCATGCACGTAACGGCTCTGATGAAAACGCACTTCATGCTTAGCGGGATGTACGTTGACGTCAACTTGGTGAGGGTCTAACTCGAGCATCAGCACATAGCCAGGCGAAACGCCTGCTGCATATTCAGAGAATGCTTGTCTCACCGCATGGTTCACTAACCTGTCTTTTACCAAGCGACCATTGACATAGAAGTACTGCGTTTCACAATAGCCGCTGGCTGCACCAGGTGCTTGTAAGTAGCCACTTAATGTCAGATCGTTATGAGAACAGCTTATATGCAAACACGTTTCTGCAAATGCTTTACCGCAAACTTGTCCCAAACGCTGCAAATATTGGATTTCGGTCATTGCAGGTCGATAATTGCGTACACTTTTACCGTTGTGTTTTAGCGTAAAATGAATATCTCTTCTAACCAAAGCGATTCGCTTTAGCCACTCATCGATATGGGTAAACTCAGTTTTATCACTTTTTAAAAAACGACGGCGCGCGGGAGTATTAAAAAACAGGTCAACGGCTTCGATAGTGGTTCCAACAGGATGAGCTGCTGGCAGTATTTGCACCGCCATCTCGGTGCCTTCAGCTTTCGCCTGCCATGCTTCAGCTTGGGTTTCGGTTCTGGACGTTAACGTTAGGCGCGAAACTGAGCTGATACTGGCTAACGCTTCACCGCGAAATCCAAAGCTCATAATGGCTTCTAAATCATCAAGAGATTTAAGCTTTGATGTCGCATGACGAGATAAGGCTAAGCTCAAGTCTTGCTTAGGGATCCCAAAACCATTATCTCGAATACGGATCAGTTTGCTGCCACCTTTGTCTATTTCGATATCGACTCGGGTTGCACCTGCATCTAAGCTGTTTTCCACCAACTCCTTGATAACAGAAGCAGGCCGTTCAACAACTTCACCTGCCGCTATTTGGTTAGCAAGTTGAGGGGGTAATTTTTCTATAGCCATTATTTACTCTTTAAACTGCAACATTTTACGCCCGCGGTATTACTAATGTCTGGCCTATTCTTAAAGAATCAGATTTCAGTTTATTAGCTTTTTTTAAGCTACTAATAGAGATCTGGTATCGATGGGCAATAACCGACAATGATTCACCGCTACGGACTTTATGCTTAGTATTACTTTTACTCGCCAGTAAAGAGTTAACCGGAGGGTTGGCCTCAAAATACTTAACCACGCCCTTATGCACCGCTTTGGCGAGATTATTTTGATGCTCTCTTTGGGAAAGGAGGCGTTCCTCTTTATGGTTGGAGATAAAGCCAGTCTCAACCAATATTGAGGGGATATCAGGCGACTTAAGCACAGCAAAGCTAGCGGACTCTGGCTTATGCTTGTGTAGCTTTGTCACTTTACCCAAATTGGATAGCACATCACCTGCGATGTTATGGCTGATCGCCATCGAACGGTCCATCGACATATCGAGTAAGGTCATCGCCAAGTATTGCTCATTGTCGGTATTTTGAATAATCTCACCAGCACCACCCAACAACTCCGAATGCTTCTCTTTTTGCTCTAACCAGCGACCAATTTCACTATTAGCTCGACGCATAGATAAAACCCAAACTGAAGCCCCACGAGGCTGTGGAGAGGTAAAAGCGTCAGCATGAATTGAGATTAACAGATCAGCTTTACTGGTGCGGGCAATCTCTGAACGGCGGTTCAAATTAACGAAATAATCACCAGTCCTCGTCATTACTGCCTTCATTCCAGGTGTGGCATTAATTTTTGCCGCAACCTTTTTTGCTATCTGCAGCACCACTTTCTTTTCGTACATGCCTGAAGGACCAATAGATCCAGGGTCATCTCCGCCATGACCTGCATCGATAGCGACGATAACATCACGTAAAGCGGTAGCGGGCTTACTCGGCTTGCTTTTAACCTTAGTGCTACCGCCGTCCAAATCAACAACCAACCGATTGCCATAAGGTGCCGTTGGTGGCAATGCAAACAAATTTGCTTTAAGCGGCTTTGTTAAATCAATAACAATTCTGAGAGTGCCTTTCTCTGGTGGCGAACTCTTTCTTATTCTTTTAACAAGCTTGCTATTATTGGCGATTTTACCCAAGTCGACTTTATTGGAGGACGATTTTAAATCGACAACTAAGCGATACGGATTGGTTAATGTGAAATGACTGTAATTCGGGGATTTGCTCAAATCAAAAACAATACGTGTCGATTCAGGCGCCGCCCACACTCTTACGCCTTCGAGTTTGTTCGCGCTCTGCGCAAAAAAAGAAGTACATAAGCTAAGTAATAGTAGAGCTAACTTAAATATATTATTGTTTATTATCATTATTATTTAAACACGCCAATATTTCTTCGCCCTTAGTAGAGAACGCCTGTAATTCTATTTGTCGTCCAGTATTAACATATTTAATGTAGATATGTATATCAGCCTGCGGTAATAGACCATGTCCACGATCAGGCCACTCTACAATACACAAACTACGTTCAGTGAAATAATCACGTATGCCCATGAATTCCAACTCTTCTGGATCATAGAGGCGGTATAGATCAAAGTGAAATACGTCAATGCCCGCTATTTCGTAGGGTTCAACCAAAGTATAAGTAGGACTTTTTACTGCACCGTCATGACCTAAGCTTTGGATTAGCCCACGACTAAAAGTCGTCTTACCAGCCCCTAGATCGCCACTCAAATAAAGCGTTAATGGCGGCGTAATCAAGGTTGATAACTTATTGCCTAAGCTAACTGTCGCCTGCTCGTCTTTAAGATCTAAGGTGATTGATTGTATATTCATATTGATTTAAAAAGATGCCCTAAATAACACGTTTCCTAGAATGCGCTACTTTAACCTAATCACCTAAATTTCTAAACTAGATTTGATTAACCAACTGATGAATATAAGGCATAAGATCACTCGCAAGCATCCCTCTCTCCCCTTCTTTAGCAGCAAGATCTGCAGCATCTCCATGTATGACAACAGCTAAACAAGCTGCTTGCATATTGTCATAGCCTTGCGCCATCAGCGCACCGATAATGCCTGATAAAACATCACCGAAGCCACCACTCGCAAGCCCTGGGTTACCAACGGGTGCAACGATACATTTCTCACCATCATAAATTAGCGTACCAGCGCCCTTTAATACAATCACGCCACCGTATTTAGTATGTAGCCGGCGAACTGCATTAAACCTATCTTGCTCGATTTCAGCAATACTGACACCTAATAATCTAGCAGCTTCACCAGGATGAGGAGTCAGTACCCAGCTTTTACCGGTTAAAGGAAACTGACTCAGTAAATTTAACGCATCGGCATCTATCACACAGGGTTTATCAGCTAGGTCGACAGCTTTCAATAAATTGTAACCCCAGTCAGCCATGCCGAGTCCTGGTCCAATAACCAATACATCAGCCCAACCTAGTTTTAGGTACACTTCCATATCCACTAGCTCACATCCCCAGAACATCAATTCTGGTCGGGTAGCGCAAATCACTAACTGGTGCTCAGGTCTAGAAACCACAGTGACCAAACCAGCTCCGCTTCTTAAGCTAGCCTCGGAGGCTAATCTCACTGCCCCAGACATGCCCTTATCGCCGCCGATAACCGTAACTTTTCCGCTCTTTCCCTTATGCGAATCTCTTCTTCTTGGTTTAAACACCTTTGGAAGGTCCTTGCTCACTAACTTTTTGAGATAACTTTTAGGTAAGAAAGGGGTTAAGCCAATATCAGCTAAGATTAACGCCCCACAAAAATGACGCGCCTGGCTGGTCAGTAAGCCCTGCTTAATCGCGCCAAAAGACAGTGTCATATCGGCTGCTATAGCCACCTGTTTCGCCATCCCTGTATTAGGTTCAATCCCCGATGGGACATCGAGTGACAATACCCACGCAGCACTGTTATTTACAGCATTAATAATAGAGACGAGTTCATCATTGAGCTCTCCGTTGACACCCGTGCCGAGTAGGCCATCGACAATCACATTCGCTTGAGTAATCTCGTTAATATTAAATGGAGAACTGCGACCACCACTCTGCTCAAACTTAACAATAGCCTGCAATAGTTCCTCTGAAGGCCTTGGGGCAACTGAGGCCTGTAAACAGACAGACCAACCCGCTTTAATCAACATTGCCGCAGTGGTATAAGCATCCGCTCCGTTATTACCATGTCCAGCGAGGATCAAAACAGACTGAGTAGGAAGCTCGAGTGATTGGAGTTGTTCAAAAGCCGCCGAAGCGGCTCGCTCTACGAGGTTAAAAAGGCTTATATCACTATCTTTGACAGCAGTAATTTCAGCCTGCCTCACTTGTTCGACTGAATATACTGGTAATAATGCAGATAAATACTTTTCGCTCATTAAGCTTTTCCTAGAACTGAACTTCAACTAATTTAGAATATTAGTCAATAAGACTGAAACTCATATGAATTGTTCACTCATAAGACCTTTAAATCTCCATAGTTTGATCTAACACAAGTATGCTGATGCATTAGCCTTCCGGAGGATCAAAAAAGGCACCGTTAAGTGCCTTTAGCTTAGACGAAGCTGAGCCATGGAATTAGATATCGTCCATACGAATACTGCTATGCACTAGACGCTGTTGTTGAATTTTTTCCACTCTAACTAAATCTTCAAGCGCGCCTTTGGTCTCGCTACAGGCTGAAGATAAAGAGGTTTTCTCAATTAAGCCTATGAGCTTATTATCGAGTTCTAGATGCAGCTCTAAAACATCATCTTCGGTCATATTGGCGGGTAAAGTCTGTTTTTGACAACGAGAAACAAAGTCTTCAAAAACAATATCTTTATACCAGGTATCAAGTATTTTCTTAGGTGCTTCATCGATATAGTTTTCAAGTTTTTCAGCTGTTTGGCGTTGATGATGCTGAAAATACTCTAGCATTAACTTAACTCGTGAAGAATCCGCTTGGGTATGCAAACGACTATATAGCTGAGCCATCTCAATGCGACAAGTCGCTACATAATCTATAAGCTCACTAAGTTGTTGAATACGCATATACCGCTCTCCTATCGCTCGCACTTTCGGTGACAAGCTAAAAATTAGTCTGATGCTATTATGGTCTGAACAAAAAACTGAAGATTTGAAGGCTGTCATGTTTTACCTACTCCAAACACGCCTACTTTAGAGATTATTAAAGAAACTAGCGCTCGATCACGCTATCGCAACCACGTCCCAGCTTCTTCCTCTCAAATTATAGTCACTTCAATCTCTCTAAATAGTTTAGTCCATTACATCCCACACAGAGACAAAACGGACAGGAACCTAAAAGAAGCTCATTGAGAGAAGAAAGCTGTGCAGAGCTTTCGATTTCAAAAGCGTGGATTCGAGCCAATGACCTATACCTTGGCAGAAAGAGGCTATCAACTTTATCTACAACCACAACTGAGCTTCGGATATATTTTTGCTGTAGTGCTTTTTGATTTTATGAGATTTTGCTAGAGGAAGCTTGGAGCGAGCTTTTGATTTCATACAAGAGAGTTCTAACCGATAACCTATACCTTGGCAAAAAGAGGGTATCAACTTTATCTACAAGCCCAACTGAGCTACAGATCTGTTTTATTTTAACGGCTTTTGATTATATGAGGTTTTGATAGAGGAAGATTGGAGCTAGCTTTTAGCTTCAAACAACAGTGGGTTCGAACCGATAACCTATACCTTGGCAAAAAGAGGCTATCTACTTTATCTACAAGCCCAACTGAGCTACAGATCTGTTTTATTTTAACGGCTTTTGATTATATGAGGTTTTGATAGAGGAAGATTGGAGCGAGCTTTTAGCTTCAAACAACAGTGGGTTCGAACCGATGAGCTATACCTTGGCAAAAAGAGGGTATCTACTTTATCTACAAGCACAACTGAGCTATGCATTTATTTTGCTGTAGTTTTTTTGAGGTTTTGAGGTTTTGGAAGAGAAAGATTGGAGCGACATATCGGGTTCGAACCGATGACCTATACCTTGGCAAGGTATCGCTCTACCAACTGAGCTAATGTCGCGTAATCTTTGAAATTGGAGCGACATATCGGGTTCGAACCGATGACCTATACCTTGGCAAGGTATCGCTCTACCAACTGAGCTAATGTCGCGTAATCTTTTAAATTGGAGCGACATATCGGGTTCGAACCGATGACCTATACCTTGGCAAGGTATCGCTCTACCAACTGAGCTAATGTCGCTTTAAACTTTTTATAACAGCTTAGCTGTATGCGTTGACTAAAGGTATCGTTCTTTCCCTTAGCAACTGAGCTAATGTTGCTTAAAACTTTTTATAACAGCTTAGCTGTATACGTTAACTAAAGGTATCGTTCTTTCCCTTAGCAACTGAGCTAATGTCGCTTTAAACTTTTTATAACAGCTTAGCTGTATACGTTGACTAAAGGTATCGTTCTTTCCCTTAGCAACTGAGCTAATGTTGCTTAAAACTTTTTACTTACCGAATTTGGTGATCCAGTAAATTAATATTTGGAGCGACATATCGGGTTCGAACCGATGACCTATACCTTGGCAAGGTATCGCTCTACCAACTGAGCTAATGTCGCATTTCAACTTTTATTAATAATCGCTAGGTTTACCGCTTAGCGAAAAGTTGAGGCCGCATTATAGGAGAATTTCACTGCTCTGCAACCCCTTCTTGCAAATAAACTGACTGAATGGTCAAATTTTAAATACTTTTGCACGATAAAACTGCAATTCAGCGATAGACTCTTGGATATCGAGTAACGCTTGGTGAGTATTTTGTTTGGTAAAGCCTTCCATTGCTGAAGGCTCCCAGCGGCGTACAAGTTCTTTAACTGTACTGACATCGATATTTCGGTAGTGAAAAAAGTCTTCAAGTGCTGGCATATACCGATTTAAAAAACGGCGATCTTGGCCAATGCTGTTACCACACATAGGTGAAGCACCCGCTGGAACATATTGCGATAAAAACTCAATCGTCTGTGCAATCGCGTCCTCTTCGCTAAATTGGCTGGCTTTTACTCGCTCAACCAGTCCAGATTCACCATGATGCTTTTGGTTCCAATCGTCCATTAATGCGAGTTGTTCATCTGTTTGATGAATCGCAATAACAGGACCTTGCGCGATAATATTTAACTCTTTATCGGTTACTATAGTCGCAATTTCAATAATCCTATCAACAGCAGGCTCTAGTCCTGTCATCTCAAGATCGACCCAAATAAGGTTGTTTTCATCTATAGCCATAACGCGACCTGTAATCCCTGTTAGCCTAAATTCAGGCTTTTTTGTTTAAGACGGTGTATCATACTGCTTTTTTAAGCGACAAAAAATCACCTTTATCATTGAAGGCAAATTACGTGAGTAATACGTGAGCAAAAAGAAACCATTAAGCCAAGGTCAGTTACGCAGAATGCGTAACAACCAAAAAAAGAAATTGCAAAGCAGCGAACCTAGCGACAATACGCCTGAACTACAGGACAACTCGTTAGGGCCAGAGCAGCTTGGTACCATTATTTCTCGTTTTGGGCAGCATGCAGATGTTGAGACCGAAACAGGACACCTTGCGCGTTGTAATATACGCCGAAACATTAAAAGCTTAGTTACCGGTGACAAAGTCATTGTTCGCTTAGCACTAACCAGTGAGTCAGGTGCCAGCCGAATTGAAGGGATTGTAGAAGCCGTCCATCCAAGGCACTCGCTTCTATCTAGGCCTGATCTGTATGACGGTGTAAAAATCATTGCCGCCAACATAGATCAGATCCTCATTGTCACTTCCGTAAAGCCTGCCTTTACCACACAGATTATCGACCGTTATTTGGTTGCTTCTGAAGATACCGGTATTGCGCCAGTTATTGTACTCAACAAAGTTGACCTGATAACGCCTGAAGAGCTACCTGAAATTGAAGCTGCACTACAGCGTTATCGTGATATTGGCTATGACGTCTATAAAGTCAGCAGTAAAACAGGCGAAGGCGTTGAGCAAATCAACCAATTAATGGATGGTAAGGTCAGTGTTTTTGTTGGTCAATCCGGTGTCGGTAAATCATCAATGATTAATGCCATGATGCCAGATGCTGAACTGCTAACTGGCGATATATCGGAAAACTCAGGTCTTGGTCAACACACAACCACGACAGCTAAACTACTGCACATTTCAACTGGCGGCGATTTAATCGACTCCCCAGGTGTTCGTGAGTTTGCACTTTGGCATTTGCCTGCAGAAAGAGTCGGTCAGTGCTTTATTGAGTTTAGAGACTATTTGGGAACCTGTAAGTTTAGAGACTGCAAGCACCTAAATGATCCTGGCTGTTCAATAGCAGAAGCATTAGAGGCTGGAGAGATCAGCCAAGATAGATACCAAAATTACCACAAAATCATTGCCAGTCTGGACGAGCAAAGACATGCTCGTCACTTTAGAGCCGGTCCAGACGAATAGAACTAGAATAGAAAGGAATTTAAAATTGGATAAAGTTAAAATTGCGCTGCAGTATATTATGCCAAAGCACCTTGTTTCGCGCCTTGTGGGAAAGCTAGCCGCAGCAGAAATGGGCTCAGTCACCACGGCAGCAATTAAATGGTTTATCAAACAATACAAAATAGACATGAGTGAAGCGGCGCAGCCAGCACCAGAGGCTTACCCAACTTTTAATCAGTTTTTCACTCGTGCATTAAAACCAGGTATTCGCCCGCTTTGTGAAGATAAAGATTACATCATCCACCCAGTGGACGGCGCGGTAAGTCAGTTAGGGCCTATTGAAGATGGTCGTATCTTTCAAGCTAAAGGTCATGATTACTCATCACTAGCACTCTTGGGCAACCAAGCTGCGGACGCTAAACGTTTTGAAGAGGGTGATTTCGCAACCATCTATTTAGCCCCTAAAGATTACCATCGCATTCATATGCCAATCAAAGGCACTCTGTCGAAGATGACTTATGTGCCTGGTGAACTATTTTCAGTTAATCCGTTAACCGCGCAAAATGTACCAGGCTTATTTGCTCGTAACGAGCGTGTGGTGGCGATTTTCGAAACCGAAATTGGTCCGATGGCGATGGTGCTTGTAGGAGCGACAATTGTTGCAAGTATCGAGACTATTTGGGCGGGTACCGTCACTCCACCAACCGGTAAAGATGTGTTTACTTGGGACTACCCAACCGAAGGCCCTGATGCACTAACTCTTGAAAAAGGTGCTGAAATGGGTCGCTTCAAGCTAGGCAGTACTGTGGTCATGTTGTTTGCTAAAGATGCTCTCGATGAGTTTGCTGATGGTGTAGAACCACGCAGCGTCACCCGTATGGGTCAAGCTTTTGCAAAAATAGAAGACTAAATTCACATTGAATCCCAATGATAAAAAAACAGGGCTGGTTGAACTGCATTTAGCGGTGCTACTTTTCGGTGGTACCGCTCTGTTTTCTAAGCTCATTCCCTTAAGCGCCTTAGATATCACCGTTTTACGCTGTGTAGTCGCGGCTGCGGTTCTGTCACTGATAGTCAAACTCAGTAAGCAAAAAATAGCTCTTGAAGCAGCTAAAGATTATTGGGTTGCCATTGGGCTGGGGGTGATTGTGAGTTTACATTGGGTGACTTATTTTGCCTCTATGCAACTATCCTCTGTTGCCATTGGCATGATTGCGTTTTTTACCTACCCTGTAATGACCGTATTGGCAGAACCTTTAGTGACAAAATCAAAACTACAACTCGCCGATGTTATAAGTGGCGTTTTAGTTTTGATAGGCGTTAGCCTGCTTATTCCTGAGGCGAGCCTTGGCAATGACGTTACTCTTGGGATAGTCATAGGCATTGTTTCTGCAGCACTTTTCACTGCCAGAAATTTATTGCACAAACGCTATTTTTCTCAATATAGCGGCCAACAAGCGATGCTTTACCAAACCGCTGTAGCAGTGGTTTTTCTTGCACCTTGGTTGTCGGTCGAGGTCAGCACCATTGAATCTAATGTTTGGTGGTTAATCATACTGCTTGGCACTATATTCACTGCCGCCCCCCATGCTCTATTCACTTCTGCACTGCGCTTACTCAGTGCCAAAACAGTTGGTCTAGTCTCTTGTTTACAACCTTTCTATGGCGCCGTTTTGGCATTACTGCTTTTAGGTGAAGATCTCGATATTAAGACTATTATTGGCGGGACTCTAGTCGTTGCTACAGCATTATTTGAAACCCAACAGAGTCACAACGGGTTAAAAAGACTGCATAGTTCGATTTCTTTATTCTGATAACTTGGCTACTATAAGTTAGTCCTTTTTGATTTATGCAAGCTGCTAATCATGCATCGTTTTTTATTGGTCTTCCTGTGTCTATTTTGTTCCACTGCCAATGCAAACCAACCCACTTCTCTTGAAAAAAAGTTGGGGCTAAATCCTACAACTAGTGAAACTAAGACTCCACAACAACAGTTGTTTTTACTACAGTCAAAAATTCAAGAGCTAGCACTTACCGAAAAAAATGCTAAAACACTGCTAAGTAATTTTGAATTACATAAAGCAAACCTATTGCAGCAAATAGCAGAAGCAAAGAAAGCAGTCACGCTTTCAACAGAGCAAGATATTAGCCAACAAGGTTCAATGGCCTACCTGCGACTTTCTGAATTGAAAGAAGTTGAAATCAGTTTGAGTAATAAAATTAATGAGCTAAATAGCGCATTAAATAATTTGCCAAAAACCTTAAATGGTGCGCGAGCAACGCTCAAAAAGCACAAAAAAATCAAGCTATCTAATGAGCAGACCCTAGCGAATAAAATACTACTGGCTCAAAGAGAGCTATATCAGCAGCATGTCGTCACCCTTGAAGCAAGCTTAGCCAGTAGTCAGAAAGAAATTGACCTCAACCAGCTGCAGTTACAGCTAGTTCGTGAGCAGTTGTTACAGCAAGAACTGTTTATTGAGCGCATCAACCAACAGCTAGAATTACAACGCCACAAGCGTACTGAAGCTGCAATAGCCCAAAGTTTAGTTCCTGATTCAACCGCTACAGATCCTATTGCTCAAGCCCTTAATGAAGCAAATCAACAATATGGCGAAACACTAAAAGCACTTAATCTCAAAATTAGCCAAGCACTGACACAGCAAGAGCATGCTGAGGCACAGTACCAAGATCAAGCTAAGCAGCTCACTAATATTCAACAGCAGATAAGTTGGCTCAAGCTCAACTCAGCATTCGGTGAACGTTTTCTGCAGATGCTACAGGCATTACCCAAACCACCAAGCCAAGATAAGGTGCAATCAGAGATTGCCGACGCACGATTAGCCCGATACCAAATAGAGCAATCACAAACCATTAATGAACAGCTGCTTAGTGGTGTACCAAAGCCAACACAACTGCATGCAAAGCTGCTTATTTCTCAAGAGTTACTACTACAGCAACTTCTGCAAAGCTATGACCAATACTTAAGTGAGTTAGCTGATTTAAGAGTGAGCAACGAGCAACTTAACCAGCAATACATCACTTTAAGAGACACGCTAAATGAGCATCTATTTTGGGTGCCTAACGCTAATCGAATTGGGGGGCTTTGGCTAACTGAACTGCACCAAAGCGTGCAGTGGATGATCCAACAAGCCCCTTGGAAGCAACTGCAAAACTCATTCACTGAACAAGGCAGTTTATGGTCTTGGTGGTTAATTTTGTTTATCGTTAGCCTCGTGGCACAAGATATTCTCACACCAAAGTTTAAAGCAGCAATGCGACGTGAACTGCCATTTGTAGGTAACGTTACTCAAGACAAGTTTATTTATACTTGGCACGTACTACTTAACTCTGCGAGCTACAGCCTGCTCAAACCGCTTCCAATCATTCTCGCGGGGACAATTTTTTATTTATCTAGTATTAACTTTGTTTCCGCCATAGGTATGGGCATTTTGGCAGTGGGCATTTTCTATCAACTATATCGCTTGGTGTTTTTACTCGCTTTAGATAAGGGGTTGCTGATTAATCACTTCAAAGCGCAGCGAAGCATAGTACGCGCCGGACAAGCGAAGTTTAAGCAACTTACCTTTATGGTAACCCCATTTTTAGGCATCACAGCATTTGCCGAAATCATTGATACTTCGCTCGTTAGAAATAGCTTAGGACGTGGTGCATTTATCATTTTCTGTTTAATGCTTTTTTGGTTCTATAAGGATATTTTAGAAATATCCAACCGAGAGAATAAGCATCATCACGGCGATAAAAACAGAAAGCTTATCCAAAAATTACTGTGGGCAATGCTAATCATAACGCCAATAGCTTGTGCTGTATTGGCCTTCTTAGGTTACTACTACACAGCTGTGCAAATGTTCCTGCAGTTGCAGCTATCATTGATTTTTGGCCTAGGCTTTTTATTACTTTATCAGTTAATAAAACGCTGGATGTTAATAGAGAGACGACGAATTGCCTTTGAACGCGCTAAGACAAAGCGTGCAGAAGTACTCGCACAACGTGAAAAAGGGGAAGTTAATTCACCAGAGCAACTCGATACCTATGAAGAGCCAGAGGTCGATTTAGAGACGATTTCAGGACAATCTTTAGGTTTGGTTCGCTCACTCTTACTATTAGCCTTTTTGGCCAGCATTGTAGGCCTTTGGACCCAAACTCATACAGCATTATTCTCTTTGCTCGATGGAGTAACATTGTGGTCTAGTAATACCACTATCAACGGCATTGAACAGCAACTACCGATCACCTTAAAATCACTCTTGCTCTCGCTTATCATTGTAGGTTTTTCAATGATGATTGCCACCAATTTACCAGGCTTGATTGAACTAACGATTCTTCAACGATTAGACCTCAGCCAAGGCACTGGTTTTGCACTAACTACAGTTTGTCGCTATTTAGTGATTGTCTTTGGTGTATTAAGCGGATTCTCTACATTAGGGATGGAGTGGTCGAAGCTGCAGTGGTTAGTCGCAGCTCTATCAGTAGGCTTAGGATTTGGCTTGCAAGAGATTTTTGCTAACTTTATCTCGGGCCTCATCATCCTATTCGAAAAACCAGTACGAATTGGTGATACGGTAACGATTAGAGATCTCACTGGTACTGTCAGTAAAATCCAGATCCGTGCCACCACCATAATCGACTGGGATCGAAAAGAGATCATTGTGCCTAATAAGGCCTTTATTACTGAGCAGCTGATTAACTGGTCGCTTTCAGATCCAATAACAAGAGTTATCGTATATGTCTCTGTAGCGCGAGATTCCGATCCCGCACGCGTGGAGGCTGCTCTTTATCAAGCTGTGCAAGAGTGTGATGATGCCCTACTCACACCAGAACCAGAAGTATGGTTTGCAGGGTTTGGTCAGCATACCCAAGACTTTGAGGTCAGAGCTTACGCCAAAGACATGGGTACACGTTGGCCGCTTAGGCATAAGCTTCATAAACAGATCAGTAAGAAATTACGCGATAACAATTTAGAACTTGCCTACCCTCAATTAGAGGTTCACTTGTCTCCTGGACAGGCCAAAGATGTGCAAAATTTAATACGGACTTAATCCCCTATGATTAGAGAAACTCAGTAATGAAGGTATTTGCTCATCGCGGTGCCAGCGGTAGTGCCCCCGAAAATACCTTAAAGGCTTTTGAAAAAGCGATTAAGTTAGGTGCTACGGCTGTTGAACTGGATATTCATTTAGTCGAAGAAGAGCTCTATGTTTTCCACGACCGTAGACTCGAAGCCACGAGTTCTGGTCGCGGGCTAATAGATGTCGTCAGCGCAGAATATTTGCGGAGTATTACTGTATCCGGAGAAGTAATTCCTAGGCTTATAGATGTTTTAGCGCTGCTCAAACCTCACAATATAGAAGTTAATATCGAGCTTAAAGGATTGTCAGTTCTGCCTGCTTTTATAGCGTTATACGCAAAATTTGTCGAACAACAAATATATGATCCAAATCTGCTGCTGATCTCATCTTTTAACCACCGCCAGCTTTATGACTTCAAGCAGCATTACCCGCAGGCAAAAGTCGCGCCTCTCATTGAAGGAATTCCCTTTGATCTTGCAAAAGTTGTTACCGATTTAGATGCTTACTCGATTCACTTAGGCCTCAGTTTTATCACTCAAGAGATGATTGAAGACGCCCATAGACGAGGTGCAAAAGTGTACGTTTATACGGTGGATTTTATTGATGATATAGAGATGTTAGCCAAGCGTGGAGTTGATGGTATCTTCAGTAATTTTCCAGATGAAGCGCTTGCTACAATCACACAAATTAGTGCAGCAAGAGACTGACTATTGACGGTAATTAATCGCTAGTGGTAACCATTCTTTACATATAGATGTCCCAAACCACAGTAATATAATCTACACTGAAATTAACGGCTTAAACTTGTTTATTACGTTGAGCCCAGCTACCAATAGCAAAGAAAATGGCCAAGACTAGTAGAAACAGCCAATGTGATGGAACACGAGCCATATATTGCGCTAGCAACGGGCTTAATTTTACTATAATTAGCCCATAACCAAACGCATTGACGACAACAAAAATCAGCGTTCGAATAATGAAAGAGCGTCCAGCAAGATAACGACGTAAAAAGCGGTTAATGTCGCTGCCAAATACTACCAGCGCGCAAGCAACAATTGCTGTTGAAGCTTCTGTTAGCCAGGGATAGATAAACGAACCTAAGTAGCTCAGAAATTCAATCAACTTGGACATAAACGTACTCTAATTTAATGATATATAGCTAGGATAAAGGGAGTCAGCATGGGACACAAGTTACTATTGCTCACCAGAGAAAATGAAAAATATCGTCAGCTTCTGACTTCTTGCCACCTGCCAAATGTGCATATTTTGGATGATAATCCGCAAAACATATTTAACGCTGACATTTGGCTTGCAGAACCGAGTCTGGCAGCTCCAATACTGCCCCATGCTACAAATTTAAAATGGATGCAGTCAACTTTTGCCGGTGTTGACGCATTAGTTAAACCTAGGCAGCGACGAGACTATGAACTCACAAATGTGCGAGGGATCTTTGGTCCATTAATGAGCGAATATCTGTTTGGCTACCTCCTTGCTTACCAACGTGAACACGGCCGCTATAAGACTCAGCAAGCTCAGAAAGTATGGCTACCAGGTAGCTATAAGACTTTACAAGGGCAGAACCTACTGCTTTTAGGTACCGGCTCTATTGCAAAGCATATAGCCCAAACCGCCAAACACTTTGGCATGCATGTCATTGGTATTAATCGCGGGGCAAAACCCACCAAAGGTTTTGATGAAGTCGACACCTTAGCCAACTTAACTCGTCATCTACCAAGAGCGGATGCGGTTGCGAGTATCTTGCCGAGTACTCCAGAGACGCGCGGTGCTCTGAACCAACATACATTATCCCTGCTAAAAAAAGAGGTAGTGTTGTTTAACTTAGGCCGAGGCGACGTACTTGACCTTGATTCGCTCTATATCCAGCTGATTCAAAACCAGCAACAGCAAGCAATACTCGATGTATTTAATCAAGAGCCATTACCGGAATCACACCCTATTTGGTCGTTAGACAATGTTGTTATCACCCCACATATTGCAGCCCCAAGTTTTCCAGAACAAGTAGTAGAAATCTTCTCTGAAAACTACCACAAGTGGATAAAAGGCGAAGAGCTAGCCCATCGGGTTCATTTTGAGCGCGGTTATTAGACCGGCTTCAAAATCAAGAATTAACTCTTACGGCGCAAAACATGACCAAGTGCCCACAGCAGCACTTGGTTGTGATCAGCTGCAATGTTTTTAATAACTACCAACCTATCGAATGATTGATAACTATTCTCATCAGTTATTAGCATTGAGAATCGTTTTCATTTATACTTCGTGCATATTCGATTGTTGGACCATTATTTATGTACGTTTGTCTTTGTCATGCGATTACAGATACTCAGATTAAAGAAGCTGTTAGCCAAGGCGATGCTTCATTAGCTGATGTAAAGAAGCGTTTAGGCGTGGGCGATCAGTGTGGAAAATGCGTAAAAATGGCCAGTCAAATTATCCAAAGACAAGTCGATATCGAACCTAAATACTATGAAGTTGCTTAACTAATCCAAGCAATGAATAGATAAAAAAATGCAGCCAATTGGCTGCATTTTTTATTTCAAGAAATTAAACGACAGGTTCACCATCTCCGAGTTCTACACTATCAACTCGCTGCAGCCCTCGTGGCAATTTCGCCCCTCTACGACCCCGCTCTCCTCGATAATGCTCTAGATCGCTCGGCTTCAACGTTAGCTTGCGCTTACCCGCCCATAGCGTGACAGGCATATCTTCAGGGATTACATTTAGGTGAATTAGCAACTCTTCTCGATTCTTAGCTCTCTCGGTCGGTATACCGATTATCTTGTTACCCTTACCTTTAGTCAGCTGGGGTAATGCATCTAAGGAGAACAGCAACATTCTGCCTTCGTTGGTAATGGCTAAGATTGACTGAGCTTTCGATTTATCTACTTTTTGAGGCAGTAAAACCTTAGCATTCGCAGGCAGGCTTAACAGTGCTTTACCTGCCTTATTACGCGATATCATGTCTTTGTTAGCTGCAATAAAGCCGTAGCCCGCATCGGATGCCAATATGTAACACTGGCTTTCGTCAGCAAGTAGCACATGCTCCATCGTTGCACCAGGCGCCAAATTGAAACGAGTCGTTATCGGCTCCCCTTGAGAGCGCGCAGATGGTAGTGTATGAGTCTCAGTTGCAAAGGCCCTACCGGAGGTATCAATAAACACACTTGGCTGATTACTGCGCCCTGGAGCGGAACACAAGAACTCATCCCCCGCTTTATAAGATAAGCTCTTACCATCAACTTCGTGCCCTTTAGCACATCGCACCCAGCCCTTTTCTGACAAGACAACAGTGACTGACTCTGCAGGTACTAACTCTTGCTCTGTTAATGCTTTTGACTCACCGCGTACCACAAGCGGTGAACGGCGATCATCACCATAATCTTCACCATCTTTGATCAACTCTTTCTTTATCAACGTCTTCATTCGACGCTCAGAGCTGAGCAACAGTTGCAGCTTGTCTCGCTCGGCTTCTAACTCACTTTGCTCTGACTTAATCTTAAACTCTTCTAACTTGGCTAAATGGCGAAGTTTCAAATCCAAAATTGCATCAGCTTGCTTATCAGACAGCTCAAACCGAGTCATTAACTCTGCTTTGGGATCATCATGAAAACGAATGATCTCAATGACTTCATCGATGTTCAAAAATGCAATCATTAATGCATCGAGAATATGTAATCGAGCTAATATCTTATCTAATCTAAACTCTAAGCGACGCTTAACCGTGGTCATCCGGAAGACAAGCCACTCTGTTAACAACTCACGTAGACCTTTAACCTGCGGACGACCATTCAGCCCCAACACATTCAGGTTAACTCTATAGCTTTTCTCTAAATCGGTCGTAGCAAATAAGTGCGCCATCATCTGATCGCAATCAACACGATTTGAACGAGGTACTATGACCATACGTACAGGGCTTTCGTGATCAGACTCATCACGTAAATCCGTTACCATAGGTAATTTCTTAGCCTGCATTTGCGCCGCAATTTGCTCTAAGATTTTACCGCTACTCGCTTGATGCGGTAGCGCGGATATCACCACCTCGCCATTTTCAATGGTGTAAACAGCTCGTGCCTTAATAGAGCCACGACCCGTTTGATAAATTTTAGCAATATCCGCTGATGGTGTAATGATTTCAGCTTCTGTTGGATAGTCTGGCCCTGGAACAAATTCCATTAATCGTGGCAAGTCTGCTTTAGGGTTATCAAGCAGCTCAACACAGGCACCCACAAGCTCTTTAGCATTATGAGGCGGAACATCAGTTGCCATGCCCACAGCAATACCGGTAATACCATTAAGCAGAATATGAGGCAGTCTTGCAGGTAATACTAATGGCTCTTTCATCGTACCATCAAAGTTAACGCCCCAATCGACGGTACCTTGTCCTAACTCACTGAGCAGTACTTCAGAAAATTTAGATAACCTAGCTTCGGTATATCGCATTGCCGCAAATGACTTTGGATCATCCGGCGCCCCCCAGTTACCTTGGCCATCAACTAATGGATAACGGTAAGAGAATGGTTGCGCCATAAGCACCATAGCTTCATAACAGGCACTGTCACCGTGCGGGTGGTATTTACCAAGCACGTCACCCACTGTACGGGCAGACTTCTTATGCTTTGACTGTGCAGACAACCCAAGCTCACTCATGGCATAAATAATACGCCTTTGAACGGGTTTGAGTCCGTCACCGATATGCGGCAAAGCGCGATCCATGATGACGTACATCGAATAATTAAGGTATGCCTCTTCCGTGAAGCGGCGCATTGGCATTTGCTCTACGCCGTCTAAGCTTAAATCTATCGCATCACTCATTAATCATTATCCTGTGACTGACTCTTTGGTGCATTCTTGTAATATAAACGGTAAACATTGCCTTTTAAATCGTCTGAAATATACATGCCACCATCGGGTGCGGTGAGCAATGAATGAGGTCTAGCAACTGGAAACTCACCATCTAAAAAGCTAACAACCGTACTGCGTTTGACAATTTTTTTGTTTTCAATTTCAAGCATTACCACTTGATATCCAACCTTGCTTGAGCGGTTCCAAGAACCATTTTCAGCGATGAACATTTGGTTATGATAGCGCTCGGGGAATTGCTCGCCACGATAAAAATGTAGCCCTAAAGGTGCAACATGAGCGGGCAACTCAAACTGAGGCGCTACAACCTTTAGGTTTTCAGGCTTATCATAAGCGGGCTCAATAACATCTGTTGCATGAATATAGGGAAATCCGTAGTGACTACCGACCGTTTCAACCTTATTGATCTCATCCGGTGGTAAGTTATCCCCCATCCAATTGCGGCCGAGTTCAGAAAACCACAGCTCGCTGTCAGCTACCGACCAATCAAAAGCACCGACTCGGCGAACACCACTGACAATTTGCTCACTCTCACCACTCTCAACATTAATCGCGATGATGCTGCCAAATGGATCTTCAGGCTCACACACATTACACGGAGCGCCAATGGCAATATAGAGCCTACCATCAGGGCCAAAATGCATTGCTCTGCGACTCTTCTTAGTGTTGCTAGGTAAGCGGTCATACACCTCTTTTGGTCGCCCAGGTCTCCTCAGGCGGGATTCAATCTCAACAAACCTTAATATGCGCTCATCTTCTGCGACATAAAGTGCACCATCATGAAAGGCTATCGCTTCTGGATAGTGGAGTCCTTTAGCAATGATATAACGTTTATCAACTCTGCCATCTTGGTTGGCATCAACCAATGCAGTGATGATCCCCTCTTTATGAGAACCTACAAACAAGGTGCCATTAGTACCAAGTGCTAACTGCTTTGCATCACCTAAATCAGAAGCAAATAGCGTTAAGCCAAATCCTTTTGAAACAGTGATCATTACAGGCTCGGCAGCATACGCTGCGGAACCCAAAATAACTTGAGCAAACATCACCGATAAACCGATAAATATTCGCTTGGGGTAATTTTCAAACGTCATTATTATTCTTTTATTTAGTGCTCTAAAAGTAAAAAAGTCGATCTATATTTGTGCGAGATCGCCTTTGGTTTCTAGCCATACTTTTCTATCGCTAGAACGTTTCTTTGCTAACAGCATATCCATTACTGCTAATGTATCATCGGCATCATCAACGGTAAGTTGAACTAATCGACGTGTGTTAGGGTCCATTGTGGTTTCACGTAGCTGCAGAGGATTCATTTCACCCAATCCCTTAAATCGTGTTACCTGCACTTTGCCTTTGCGTTTTTCAGCTGCAATACGATCAAGAATGCCGTCCCGCTCCGCTTCATCAAGTGCATAGAAAACTTCTTTACCAATATCGATTCTGAACAAAGGAGGCATTGCCACATAAATATGCCCCTCTTCAACCAATACTCGGTAATGCTTCATAAAGAGTGCACAAAGCAAAGTCGCAATATGCAAACCATCGGAGTCAGCATCAGCCAGAATACAGATTTTTCCATATCTTAGCTCTGAAATATCACTACTATCTGGATCGCAACCTATCGCAACTGAAATATCATGCACCTCTTGAGATGCCAATACCTGTGTTGCATCGACCTCCCAAGTATTAAGGATTTTCCCACGCAGTGGCATAATCGCCTGAAACTCTCTGTCACGAGCCTGCTTAGCGCTACCGCCCGCAGAATCACCTTCGACTAAGAACAGCTCGCCACGCATAGGATCTTGACCACTACAATCGGTCAATTTACCCGGTAAAGCAGGCCCTGAGGTTATACGTTTACGCGCTACCTTCTTAGCCGCTTTCAAGCGTTTCTGCGCATTGTTAATACACATATCAGCCAAAGCTTCAGCTTGCTCAGTATTGGTATTTAGCCACAAACTAAAGGCGTCACGCACAATGCCTGATACAAACGCTGCACATTGCCGACTCGATAACTTCTCTTTGGTTTGCCCCGCAAACTGCGGGTCCTGCATCTTTATTGATAGGATAAAGGTACAACGATCCCAAATATCTTCAGGCGTTAGCTTGATGCCGCGTGGTACAAGGTTTCTAAACTCGCAAAACTCACGCATAGACTCCAGTAGACCTTGCCTAAAGCCATTCACGTGAGTTCCGCCAAGCGGCGTTGGAATGAGGTTTACATAACTCTCGTTTAGGTAATCGCCGCCTTCTGGTAACCAAGTTATTGCCCAATCAGCAGCTTCAAGGTTACCTTTAAAATTACCTACAAAAGGCACTTCAGGCAGCATAGGTACGCCGTCAATCGACGACTTTAAATAATCTTCTAAGCCACTTTCATAAAACCATTCTTGGGTTTCATTAGTTTGCTTATTGACAAACTTAATCCGTAAGCCAGGACATAATACCGCCTTGGCCTTCAGTAAGTAACTGAGTTTGGTTATAGAGAAATTGCCAGAATCAAAATAGCTTGCGTCTGGCCAGAAATGAACCCGAGTGCCCGTGTTTCGTCTACCGCAAGTTCCTGTTACACGGAGATCTTCAACCTTTTCACCATGTTCAAAAGCCATGTCATAGACTTCAGCGTTGCGCCTTACCGTAATTTCCACTCGACTAGAAAGGGCGTTTACAACTGAAATTCCCACCCCATGGAGACCACCAGAGAACTGGTAATTCTTATTCGAAAATTTACCACCAGCATGCAGTTTAGTCAGGATAAGCTCGACACCCGGGATCCCCTCTTCAGGGTGAATATCGACAGGCATACCACGGCCATCATCCGTCACTTCAAGAGAGTTATCGGCATGTAAGATCACATCGATTCGACTGGCATGTCCAGCAAGTGCTTCATCCACACTATTGTCTATGACTTCCTGTCCTAAATGGTTTGGACGCGAAGTATCGGTGTACATACCTGGGCGACGTTTTACAGGGTCAAGTCCGTTTAGGACTTCAATAGCATCTGAGGTGTATTGATTTGTCATAGCACACATTTTTTTTTGTTATTCAGGCCATGGTGCGGCCCTACGGGTCTATTTGTCAAGAAAACAGGTATTCACAAATGGCAGACAGCTGACTTTCATAACCGATAAAGCTATGGTCACCGCCAGGTTCAATCAACAACTGACAACAATGATACTTCTGCACAGCCTGTTTATAGTCGAGTACTTCATCGCCTGTTTGTAACAAAACATAGAAGCGATCAGGATTTATAATTGCAGCAGTATCGAACTGGGCAACATCCTGTTTGTGCTTGGCTAAAACCTGATAGGTTTCGTTCGTATAGGGATTGTACTGAGTGCCAATGAATTCATCAAACAGTTCGAAGGGTTTTACCGCAGGATTAATCAAAACTGCGCGTCCGCCGTACTTTTCAGCCAAATAACTGGCGAAGTAGCCACCTAATGAAGACCCTATATAGCTTATCGACTCGCCAGCGGTCTTTGCTTGTTCAACAATATCGATCAGCATCGCCATAGCAGCAAGCGGCTCACTAGGCAGTTGTGGTTGTCTGAAATCTAAATCTGGGTAGTTTTGTTGGATAAAACTTGCGGTAACAAGTCCTTTATCCGAAAGTGGTGAACTGTTAAATCCATGAATATAAAGCAGCATAGTTCCTCACGCTGCGGTTTTAACTTTGCTTAATAACCGCCAGCTTCGTTGTCTGGTGAGAAATTTTCACCTGGTACCCGATATACGTTAGTAAGGATGCTACCATCAGACTTAAGCTCCAGCAAACGGTAACCAGGTTGTAGTGCATCTAATGCAAAATAGGGAGATTTGGGCTTAAATTGAATACAGGTTGAAGGGGTAGCCATTAACTTCACAGGACCATTAGGCCCAAGGTGAACGGTATCAACGCTTTGGTGAATATGGCCCCAAAGCAGCCCTTTAACTTGTCGATAGCGTGAAACTTGTTGAATAAAGTCACTACCATTATCCATACAGTGCTGATCTAACCAAGCGCAGCCAGCCAGTACAGGGTTATGATGCATAACTAATAAGGTATGACGGTTTGGCTCTGCTTCAATAGCTCTATCAATGAGTGTTAACTCGGCCTCAGACATATGGCCACCGGGCCGCCCTCTTACGGTGGAGTCCAACATGATAATTTGCCAATTACCCGCTAACACTCTTTTTTGGCCATGCACATTATCTCCCTGCATATGCAGATTCATTATGCGCGGGTCGTCATGATTACCCGGCAAGTAATGGCAAGGGATCTTCAGTGGCGCTATAGCGTCAACAAAACTGTGATATGACTCATTGGAATAGTCTTGACTAATATCTCCAGTGGCCAACATAAAGTGAGCTGGATAATCAACAGCAGCAATAGTATTTAACACTGCGTTCAAGCTTTGAGCGGTATTCACGCCTAGCAATTGAGCTTCAGGATCAGCAAAAAGGTGAGGATCAGTGACTTGCACCATTCTCACACTTTCAGACTCAGAAATTGAATAAGAGATTGCCTCTTTTAGCAAAGTAATTACCTAAATATCAGATTCACAAATAAATTTGGTCAAGTTATCTATCTTCAACAACTCTTCAAGAAACGCATTCACTTGATACTTTTCATCACGATGATGCATATGCATATTTGGATAATCATACACTGGACGCAATTGGTAAATCTGTTGACTAGTTAACACTTCTGCTAATTTAGCGTCATGGTAAATGCGCACAGAGACTTTTGGTGTTGACACCAGGACATGCTCTCCAACGCACCTAGAAATCTCTACCAATTGGGTATATTTGGTATTTTCCAATAGGCGAACATTCAATCGACCAAACTCGCCATCAACCTGCCAATATGTTCCTTCACTAGGCTCTTGGGTGAGCCAGCGTTGAATATGCATATAGTTTCTCGAACAAACAGCCAAAAACTGGCTAACATTTGGCTGGTACTTCGATTTCCCAGCATAAGTTACTTTTGACACGATATCATTCCAAAGTTCTTCAAAATCAGCCAATCATGATTATTTTTCACAATCTGTTTGAAGCAAATCTCGATAGTTTAGCTGCAGCCATTGTAAACCAATAACGGTTGAAGCATTATCAATGCGGCCATTAGTCATCATTGTGTAAGCTAACTCTCTATCAACGACATGCACCTTGATATCTTCATGTTCCTCAGCTAAGCCGTAATGACCTGTAGCACATGTAGAATCGACAGCGGCCCAATAAAAGTCAAATCGCTCACTGGTCCCGCCAGGGCTTGAGAAATACTGATTTACTTTAGTGATACTTTTCGCCGTTAAACCCGTTTCCTCTTGGAGCTCCTTAACGGCAACGTTCTGGGATGTTTGACCAGGGTCAATCATCCCGGCCACTAGCTCAAGCAACCACGGCGTAGATGCGCTTTCCAGAACGGGAATGCGGATCTGCTCAATCAGCACCACCTTGTCGTTAACGGGATCATAAGGTAACACCACCACGGCGTGCCCCCTTTCAAATACTTCTCTGGTAACGACTTCGCTCCAACCACCGTCGAATAAACGGTGCTTGAACTTATACTCTTCCATCTTGAAAAAGCCTTTATATAGCGTTTTTTTGCCGAGTAACTCGACATCTTCATGGTTAAAAGTGCTGTTCATTTATTCTCCTAAAGCTACTTATTAATCAAAGCGTTTATGCCAAAACGAGGCAAAATAAAATTATTAATACTAAGATAAAGGCAGATCTGATTATTGCGATAAAAAACTGTTACACTTCCTAGTTGACTTAGGAATTGTAGGTTTCTACTATCTAACTCACTAAGTTTAGATGTATTGGGAAGCGTCGGGAAGCGCAAACCGCCTTACTTTCAAGATAAAAGTTAGGCATAACTAAACAAAACAAAGTTAAATTCGCTCCTCAATGGAGAATTTTGTCTAAAAAGGACAGCAAATGAAATTCAAGATCCGTTCTCTATGTGCCGCACTGACGCTAGCAGTCTCAGCGCAAGTTGCTCATGCCGACGACCTTCTACAGATATACCAACAAGCCCTAACCAGTGATCCTGTAGCGCTACAAGCTAAAGCTCAGCGCGATGCGCTTTACGAGCAAATTCAAGAGCAGCGTGCACCGCTGTTACCAACAATCAGTGCTAACATCGGTTACGATAAAGCTTGGAACGATCCAAGTGCTGATAGCAGTGGTATCGTCGGTGGGGTCTCGCTTAAACAAGTCATCTATGACCACAGTGCATGGGTTGGACTTAGCTTGGCAGAAAAAGCGGCATCACAAGCAGACTCGGCATACGCATCGTCGCTACAAAACCTGATTATTCGCGTAACTACGGCTTATTTTGACGTATTAACAGCCAAAGATAATTATGAATTCCAAGGCTCTGAGAAACGCGCTATTGAACGTCAACTTGAGCAAACAAAACAGCGCTTTGCCGTTGGTCTGACCGCGATTACTGACGTGCATGAAGCCCAAGCTCAGTATGACCTTGCAAATGCTACAGAGATCCTTGCAGAAAACACACTAGCTAACAGCTATGAAGCACTACGTGAAATCACTGGTATCGATCACAAGAGCATTAACATCCTCGACACTAACCGTTTTTCAGCATCGCCGGTAGCACCAGCTATGTCGACTGATTGGATTAAAATGGCAGAAACCAATAACGTTGACTTAATGACAACGCGTATTGGTAAAGATATCGCTGAAGAGACCATTACGCTTTATAAAGCGGGTCATATGCCTTCATTGAGCTTAGATGCTGGCTACAGAAAAGGTATTGAGCAAGAAACAGCAGGTACAAGTACTCCTGATTTTGACAATGGCACATTAGGTGTAACTTTGAGCATCCCTATTTTTGAAGGTTTCAAAGTCACTTCTCAAGTTAACCAAGCTCAGTATCAATATGTTGAAGCAAGTGAAAAACTTGAACAGACACACCGTAAAGTCGTTAAAGATGTACGTAATAACTTTAACAACGTAGGTGCCTCAATCAGTTCAATCCGTGCTTATGAGCAGTCTGTAATCTCATCTGAGAGTGCATTAAAGGCAACTCAAGCTGGTTTTGAAGTGGGTACTCGTACTATTGTTGATGTATTAAACCGAACCCGAGACCTTTACGATTCAAAACGTAAATTGTCTGATGCACGTTATGGTTACATCAACTCAATCATTGCACTTAAGCAAGCTGCAGGTACGTTGAACGAAGATGACGTCAGTGCAATCAATAACGGTCTAAAAGCGCCGCAATAATACATTTTATATCGACAAAAAAGCCCAGTGTTCACACTGGGCTTTTTTATTCCTATAGCAGAGCTCAATTAACTTGTTAACTTTTCAGCAAGTCTAGTCGCATTACGTGCCGTTATGCCATATATCGATAACTGAGGATTAGCGCCAAGACTCGTGGGGAATATAGAACCATCCATCACAGACAAGTTTTCAAAATAATGCGACTCACCATAGCTGTTGACCATCGACATCTTAGGGTCTTCCCCTAGTGGGCACCCTCCCATCACATGAGCTGAAGCAACAACCGTTTTTAATGGCGCAAGATCCATGTTCGCAATAGCCTGCTTAGCTTCAGACCAATTACGTAAGTAAGGCATACCTTCGCTAATTGGCAGCACCTTATTTGCACCCGCAGCGAACTGCAGTTCAGCCATACTGGCGTAAGCCCGTCTTGCCGCTCGCCAAAATGCATCAGTTAACGGATAATCCAATGTACTGCCATATTCTGTTAATTTAACTTCACCACCAGGGCTATTCTCATGATAACCATCACGAACAAGGGCGATGGTCACTTGAAGCTGATTAAAGTTTGCCATCAATTCTGCATGGCTCTGACCATAACCGATAGTTTTTGATGCGATCAAAATAGGGTGAATAGGTGGTACTTCAAGCTTGTAACCTAACTCACCATCGGCTCCATTTTTCCAAACAAACTCATCTGAATAAATAGATTGCGGCGCCCCACTATGACCATTAATAGGATCGGTAAACATCGCTCCGCTAAGCAATGTTGGGTGGAGGAAGGTCCGCTTACCAATGAGCTCATAGGGATCAGGCAATTTGGATTGCAGCATGATAGTGGGTGTATGGATAGCGCCAGCAGCCAAAATATAATGTTTGGCTTTAAAAATGACCTCAACAGGTATAGGCCGCATATTACTGTCTAATGCTTGGGCTTTTACTGCATATATTTTGTCGCCATGATGCTCAAGCTTTTTCACTTTAGCTTGACTGACCAAGGTCGCACCGCCCTCTAGTGCTGCAGGTATTGTAGTGACTAACATTGACTGCTTAGCGTTTACAGGACAGCCCATACCGCAATAGCCAGTATTCCAACAGCCTTTGACATTACGCTTTATTACCGTGTAATCCCAACCTAACTGCTCGCAGCCCTCTTTTAACGCAGCATTATTACGGTTTGGATCGAATGACCAC
Organism: Shewanella piezotolerans WP3; assembly: GCF_000014885.1. NCBI lineage: Bacteria > Pseudomonadati > Pseudomonadota > Gammaproteobacteria > Alteromonadales > Shewanellaceae > Shewanella > Shewanella piezotolerans. Next base: position 761,453 of record NC_011566.1, on the reverse strand, counting down.
TCACTGATATTCAGTCGTTGCTCCATTTGTTCAAACCAAGGAGTTAACTCTTCTTTTGATAACCCCTGTACCGATTTATCCGACGCCCAAAAAGCTAAAGCGGGCTCAGGTGTACGAATAGACGTGGTCCAATTAACTGTTGTCGATCCACCGACTGCGCGCCCCTGAAAAATACCAATCGCCTTATCCGTTGTCTTCATGCCAGCGGCTTGCTGATAAAGATCAGGATAAGCACGGCGCTCCTCCATCACAAAGTCTTTTGATGATTTTAATGGTCCGCCTTCAACGATTATCACTGATAAGCCAGCTTTTGTGAGGATCTCGGCCGCCGTGCCACCTCCAGCACCGCTTCCTACGATAACTACATCAGCTTCAAATGTTTGGTTGGCAGTGAGTGTAGCGGCATTAATATGTGCCCAGCCCGAATTTAGTCCTGAAACAATGGGATCTTCAATGGCCACAGACTACCCCTTAAAACCAATTTTATTTGCCAATAACATTATGTCATCTCCTCAAGAAAGTTGGGCTTAGCGTAATGCATTCGACTCCAATGTTCTGGTGCTGAATAGTAGCTCGCCATCACTAATTCTCTTAAGCCTTGATAGGCTGTCACCATCATCTCCATAAAGCTAGTGCGCCAGCTTTGCAGCATATCGATTAGCTCCGCACTATTACGCATCATTAACGGCGTCATACTGCCTGTCAAAATTAGCAATCCAAGTCTCCCCTCCAGCAAATCTAATAACTGCTCAAGCTCAAGTTGGCTCTCTTTTGGGAGTATAGAGATAGTGTGCTCGATGGCATCTAAGGTGCGATTCTCTGCGTCTCTTTTTAATGCAGGTACATCAGGCAATGCTCCGTCGAGAAAAACAGGCAATAGCACACTAAATAACAACCGATGCTTGTCATCAACTTTAGCGTTGACACTCAAGTGATCACTTGAGCAATAATTAACGCCCAAAGCTAAGCATGCAGTGCCAGCTAAAGCGCTTGTGATAAAAGTACGTCGTTCCATCTTGTCCTCTTATTGTTATTTTATTTCTCAATATCGATTTCAATAAAACGGCTTCTATAGTTGCTAAACAACTAGCACTGTTATGAGTTAAAACCCTATCTTTAAGCGGTTTAAATACCGATTTCTAATCTGTGTTACACTCTCGTCATAACAACAATTAAACACACGTTTTAATTTTCAGCAATAGCCAATTATGATAAGACAGAAATTCTCACCCCCCTGGTGGGCCAGAAACCCCCACATCCAGACGATTTTACCCGTACTGACAAAAGTGGACAGACCACAGTTAGAAAGGGAGAGGTTAGAACTAAACGATGGCGACTTCATCGATCTCGATTGGCAAGGGAAGCCTAAACTCAAGCAGGCGATAATTATTGTTGTGCACGGGTTGGAAGGAAGTTCTAGTTCCCATTACGCCCGTCGGATTTTAGCGGCTTGTAAAGAACAACAATTATGCGCCGTAGTGCATCACCACCGTAGCTGCTCAGGAGAGCTCAATCGACTTGTGAGAGGCTATCATAGCGGCGACACCCAGGACATTCAGCAAACCTTGATTCAGCTAAAGCAAAGATACCCTGAGTCTCCTTTGCTTGCCGTCGGTTATAGTCTTGGTGGCAACGTGTTGGTCAAGTATCAAGGGGAACTGCAAGAAAAAAGCTTACTCGAACGAGCAGTAGCGGTTTCTGCACCGCTGCACCTCGCCGCATGTGCAAAAAGACTAGAGAAGGGGTTTTCAAAGGTATATCAGAGCTATTTGATCAGACAGTTGCAAGAAAAAATGCTTGGAAAAGTATCTACACCAGCTTTGCAGCCACTCATGCCTATTGGCAAGGCCGAAATAGAACAGCTCACCACTTTTTATGCTTTTGATGATAAAATCACAGCTCCTTTGCATGGCTTTAAAGGTGTTGATCACTACTACCATAGAGCCAGTGGCCTTCCCTATTTGAGCCAGATCCAAAAGCCTACTTTAGTTATCCATGCTAAAGATGATCCCTTTATGACCCATGCAGTGATCCCAACCCAAGAGCAATTAGCCGAGCAGGTTGAGTACGAACTGCATGACAATGGTGGTCATGTTGGATTTATCGAAGGTGGTTCACCTTGGCGGCCACGCTATTATATTGAAAATCGAATCTTATCCTTTTTAACGTCTCATATTGATAAATCGGGAAGTCATTGATGCTAGTCCCTTACGAAGCGCTAAACCAATTACCTATAGAGACCCTCGAGAATCTCATCAAGGAGTTTCTCATTGGTCAAGTCGAAGATGGCAGTTTTGCCAGTACAGATGAAGACAGCCTACAATCTGCTATAGCCCAATGCCGCGATGCACTTTGTCGCGGGGAATTAGTGGTTGAGTTTAGCGAAGAGGAAGAATCTATCGCCATTAGGCGTAAAGAAGATATAGTCTCAGTGGACTTAGCTCAAGATTGACCTGAGTGTTACGAGTACGTATAACTATAGCCATACAGTTTTAAAAGAATCTGATCTGTTGCAAAATCAATACCGTTAGCCAAAACTGGCTGTCTACAGGTGATATTTATCTGTCTCTATTTTAGGTAAAAAAATGTCAGCGAAACATCCTATTATTGCTGTAACAGGCTCATCTGGTGCAGGTACGACTACCACAACCACAGCATTCAACCATATCTTTAGGCAGCTGGGGATCAATGCAGCCATTGTTGAAGGCGATAGCTTTCATCATTTCACCCGTCCAGAAATGGCGGTGATGATCCGTAAAGAGAAAACAGAGAACCGCAACATCAGTTACTTTGGCCCAGAAGCCAATGACTTTCAACGTCTTGAACAGTGTTTTAGCGATTATGGCAGCACAGGACAAGGGGAAACACGGGCTTATCTTCATACCTTTGATGAAGCCGTTCCCTTTAATCAAATGCCGGGCACCTTTACTCAATGGCACCCATTGCCTGAAAATACTGAAATGCTTTACTACGAAGGCTTGCATGGTGGTGTTGTCACTGATGACTGTGACGTTGCGCAACATGTTGACTTGCTGATAGGCATGGTACCTATTGTCAATTTAGAGTGGATCCAAAAGATCATTCGTGACACTTCAGATAGAGGTCATAGCCGCGAAAAAGTGATGGACTCAATTGTGCGCAGCATGGACGACTATATCAACCATATGACGCCACAATTTTCTCGCACTCACATTAATTTTCAACGAGTACCAACGGTAGATACTTCAAACCCTTTTAGCGCCAAGAGCATTCCAAGTTTGGATGAAAGCTTTGTTGTGATCCGTTTTCGCGGTATCAAGAATGTCGATTTCCCCTATTACCTGCGCATGATCCAAGGTTCATTTATGTCGCGGGTCAACACGCTAGTGGTACCAGGTGGGAAGATGTCACTCGCCATGGAGCTTATCCTAACGCCACTAGTGAAAGACTTAATGGACAAGCGGTTACAGCTTATTTCACCGGAAAATGAGTAAGAAGTTGCGACAATCCATTATCTTAAGATTTGTTTAAGACAAGTTCTGTAGACTTCATTTCATCGGGATTTCAGGCGAAAGAACGATAAATTAGCGTACTCTTGGAAGTAAATTCCCCCATCTTGATCTGTTTATTTCCTTGGGTATGCTAGCTAACCTCTTAGCTATAATCTCTAACAGTAAATTTTGCTCTCATATTAACCTGTTTACTTCCTTGGATATGCAGCCAACCTCTTAGCTCATCTTGAAAAGTCAATTTCACATCCACATTGATCTGTTTAAATCTTCTGCAAGGCTAAAAAGCGAGTTCTTATAGCCTATTGGTATAATTGGTTCAGTTTCTATGGTTAGGCAAATTTTTGCCCCAAAAAAAAGCGCCCAGTAGTATGAGCGCTTTCCCAGTATTAAGTATTACTTACCTATGAGGGGAACGACTTCTCTATACGGCTCAGAATTCTGGTAAATTTCAAGTCGCTGCATAAACTCACCGGTTTTACTTTTATCTGATGTAACGGTTAATGCCTCAATGGCTTTTTGTTGAGTTGTAATCGCAGCGTCAAAATTCCCAAGCTCGGCATAGGCAGCGGCAAGGTTATCTAAGTTGGTAGGATCTTTTCCGTTGGCTTCAAGTAAAGATAACGAAAGCGCTAGTGCTTGATCACCGTCGCGGTACTTAGCTTCTGGGCAGGTTGCCAAAATCCATGCAACATTCCCCAGCGAAACTTCATCACCAACTAATTTAAACTGCTCTACAGCTTTACCACAGTTGCGCTCAACACCTTCTCCACCCGAAGCATAAATAAAGCCTAACCTAAAATCTGCCCACTTATTCCCCTGCTTACTCAATGCAGTGTACCACTGCTTCGCAGTCGATAGGTCTCGGGAAACAATACTGCCTTCAAACGCTAGGTCAGCGATGGTTTGCTGAGCCTTAGCATGGCCTTGCTGTGCAGCAGCAGTAATCCACCCCATACCAGTGTCTTGATCTTGCTCTACATAACGACCAGAGAGGTACATAAGCCCAAGTAAATATTGAGCATCGAAATCACCTTGAGCAGCTTTTAACTGGATATGCGCTACTCTACTGGCTTCTTCAGCGCCTTTAGGTTGAGGGATCGAAAAGGCTTGAACAGCCGTGCTCGCCGTTATAAAAAAGACCACTACAGTATTTAAAATCCAAGGTCTAAACTTCACGTGAGCTCCTTTAAAATCAAACCACAAACACATGTCTTAGTGGTTATTGCTGAAATATGCTACCTCGCAGTTAGCCAGAATTTGCCACAAATGTCGAGAATTAAGACTCAAGCGTAGTAATGAGAATCATTTTTATTGATAAGGTTCAAAAAATGCTACAATTGACGCCATCCATTATTGTGCTATGCACTGTCTGCCAGAAAGTAACCAAACAGGATGTGATATTGCTTGCAGAGTTAAGCATACTATTGCCTGAAAAGCCGTTATGAGTTGACATATATTACTAATGTATCAGAATAAAAGACTATCTTGATAGCGAGTTACCTTCATGCGTTAAGTCTAAAGTAAGACTTCCATCAAGGTTTCACTTGCTTAATTGACGTAAGATGCTTAATTAGCATATTCTTACTCTTAACGTAAATCAGTCGAGGAACATAGGCATGGCTCTGATTGGAAAGCCAAAACCAGATCCTACTTTGGAATGGTTTTTATCACACTGTCACATTCATAAGTATCCAGCCAAAAGCACTTTGATCCACGCTGGTGAAGATTCAGATACGCTTTATTACATCGTAAAGGGTTCGGTTGCAGTCTTGATTAAAGACGAAGAAGGTAAAGAGATGATTCTTTCTTACCTAAACCAGGGCGACTTTATTGGTGAACTAGGTTTATTCGAAGAGCAAGCAGAGCGTACTGCTTGGGTTCGTGCTAAGCAAGCTTGTGAGATTGCAGAAATTTCATATAAGAAATTTAAGCAACTTATTCAGGTTAATCCTGAAATTTTGATGAAGCTTTCTTCGCAAATGGCTTATCGTCTACACAGCACCAGCCAAAAAGTTGGCGACTTAGCCTTCTTAGATGTAGCTGGTCGCATTGCACAAACATTGCTTCACCTTGCTAAACAGCCAGATGCAATGACGCACCCTGACGGCATGCAGATAAAGATCACTCGTCAAGAGATCGGTCAAATTGTAGGTTGTTCTCGTGAAACTGTTGGTCGCATCTTGAAAATGCTTGAAGAACAAAATCTTATCCAAGCTCACGGTAAGACTATCGTAGTATACGGTACTCGCTAATACAGTATTAAGCTCGGTTTAAGACAGCTTCTATAAAGTGGCCTGAGATATATCTCAGGCCATTTTTTTAGGAGTTTCGCTTGAAAGTTGCCATTTATTTAAGCGTTTTGATTTGCTTTCTAAAGCTCTCTACCTTAGCTTTTGCCAGCCCAAAAATTGAAGTTGAGCACTATCAAGCTCAACAACTTGTCAAAGGTGGCGAGATCTTATCACTTGACGTGACCCTTGCGGGTATACAAACCCTCTGTCACGGAAAGCTTATCGACGCTCATCTATACCAGCAAAATGGCCACTGGCGCTATGAGTTACAGATCCGAACGACCACAAGCCAACTCGTTGAATTAACCCTTGATGCAAAAAGCGGTCAACTCACTCATCCAACAAAATTACCAAGTAGTTGCATTGCAAAGCCATTGTAGTATTGGCTTATAAATCAGATCGCTTTACACTGTTAACATTACTATTGAGTTCATACTCCTGTCGAAGTCAACGTGTTCAATACTCTACAGGTATCACTGAGAGCATACTTTATGAAATTACTCCTTGTTGAAGATAACACGCTACTTGTTGAAGAACTGCTAAAACAGCTTAAACAAGCTGGCTATGTCACTGACACTACTGACAAAATTAGCGAAGCTGACTATCTAATTAAGGAGACCAACTATGATTGTGTCATCCTTGATATTGGATTACCCGATGGTAATGGCCTTGAGTTACTTGAACGCTGGCGTGAACAAGGCATACATACGCCAGTTATCATGCTAACGGCCCGTAGCCAGTGGCATGAAAAAGTAGAAGGTTTTAATTCTGGTGCTGATGACTACTTAGGAAAACCGTTTCATACTCAAGAGCTACTGGTCAGAATTCAAGCGCTAATCCAGCGCGCTCACGGAAAAGCCAATACGCCAAATAAGCAGCTTACTTATGCGGGAGTCGCGTTAGATGAAAGCCAGCAATCCGTCACTGTTGCAGATAACACGTTTGAGCTTACGGCGATGGAGTTTAGGCTATTAAAGATATTCTTAATGTCACCTAAAAAGCTTTTGTCAAAAGCCCAGCTAACAGACAAGTTATACCAATTTGATGATGAGAAAGAGAGTAACGTAGTTGAAGTTTATGTGACTCACCTGCGCAAAAAATTGGGTAAAACTGCGATAGAAACTCGCCGTGGCCAAGGGTATATTTTTCACGGCATCATTCAATGATTTCAATCCGTAGCAAACTAAGCCTGTGGTTAACAGGCTTAGTCGTTATCGCCACAATAGTGGCAATTATTTTTTTCGAGTCCATGCTTCGCCAAGCATTTCATGATTCAATTATTGCCAGATTGCAGGAAGATCTTCAGCAAGTCCTGCTTGCGACCCATATTGAAGACAGCACCTTCAGCATCGACCAAAGCCAACTTTCAAACTTCTATAAACCTGTTTACTCAGGTCGATACTACCAGCTGGATCTTCCTGAGCAGGAACTCAGATCACGTTCACTGTGGGACCAGCGTCTAGAAGTCGTTGATTTAGAAAAGGGCGAAACCCGTGCCTGGCAAACAAAGGGCCCGCAAAACCATGATATCCAGCTGTTATCTATTGGGCTAAAATCTGAAACTTCGGGACTCAATGCAACACTCACCGTTGCGCAAGATTTAAGTATTGGTCGTAAAGTCTTTTCCGAGATCTATGGCACCAAGCTCATCGTTAACCTTGTGATGTTAATGACCATGATAATGGGGATATTTTTAGTTCTGCGCCAATCCTTTAAGCCGGTAAACCAAATGAAAGATACCTTAGCGAAATTACGTGAAGGTGAAATATCCTCTTTCGATCTTGATACGATTCCATTAGAGCTACAACCATTGGCGTCTAATTATAATGAGCTTTTGCAATATTCAAGCAAGCAGATCGAACGCAGTCGTAATAATCTCGGTAACTTAAGCCATGGTCTTAAAACTCCAATAGCCGTAATGCAACAACAGGTAGAAGCTTTAGGGCTAAAAGATCCTCAGTCTGCTCAGGCGTTACAAAAGCAACTCGACCTAGTGCATAAAATGATAGAGAGAAAACTAGCTGCAGCTCGAATTACCGGTGACATGTTGCCAGCGGCCCAAATGCAGTTGCCAAAAGATATTGAAGATCTAACCCAAACCCTGAAAAAGGTTCATCGTACTAAAAACATCAATTGCCGCTTTAACATTCCAGCCGATATAAGCCGCTTACCCATGCACCGCGAAGATGGTATGGAGCTACTCGGTAACTTGCTAGATAATGCCTTTAAATGGGCTGACAGTGAGATCCGAGTCTGTATTAGCAATCATAATCAGCAGTTACTACTGACGATTGAAGATGATGGCCCAGGGGTTAAAACAGAAGAGCTGGCTCAGCTAACTCACCGTGGTAAACGCTTAGATGAAGCAACAATGGGACATGGGCTAGGCTTGTCGATTGTAAAAGACATTGCCGAGCAATATAAAATTGCTTTGCTATTTGAACACAGCCAAACCTTACCAGGCTTGAAAGTTACCCTAGATTTTAGTGATTAGCAAAAAGCTTCGCCCACAAAAAAGCCGGAATAATTCCGGCTTTTTCTTTTATATTAGGCTTACAAACTTAGTTTACGTTAGTGCTTTCAAAAATCTTGTCCGCTGACGCTGCCACAAAGCCTGTGTAAAGCTCTCCGTCTGCTTTAGGGTAACGGATAGCAAATTCATAAAAACAACTAGGGATCTCAACCACAGCGTCTGAGAAGCTAACATTGATCTTGTCTGCCATAGTTGAAGATTGCTCTAGCAATACTTCTGGGCTGCCCTTAACTTCACCGCCGACAGCATTAAGCACGAAACCGGCTTCTTTTAGCGCATCATTAACTTCAAAAATAGTATTAAAGTTAGGTAGGTGATTAATTGAAACAGTGAAGTGGTTCGCTCTATAGCCCAACGCTGCAACCCAAGCTGCATATTCACTTTCAGCTAATAGCAACTCATAGGTCTTAGCATCTAAATCCCAGTGACGACCCGAGTAAAGGAAGTTATCTGCAGTTGTAGCCGCGTCATCAACCTGCTCAATCAGGCCTTTAATGGTTGTCTGCAGTTCTTCGCTAAACTCTTCGACCAACAACTCGGAAATAAAGACTTTTGGTTGAGTGCTATCAGGATGTTCAAAATGTTTAGCATTCAGTTTCTTGGCTTCAAACTTGTAGTCACCGCAAGCAACATAACCGATAGATTCAAAATGTGCAGCTAGTACATCAAGGTTAACCTTGCTGATATTAAACGTTCGCAGTGCAATATGATCGTTAATGATCTTGTCGCCTTTTGAAAGTAACTGATGAACTTTAGCTGCAGAGGGTGTCATCTCAATATAGTCTTGCCAAAGTGCTTCAAATAACGCGTTTACATTAGTGTGCATCGTTAACTCCTTTACGCCTGCGTGCTTATTGTTTGTTTATGTCACGCGGCTGTACACATTTGAGGGATTTAGCAGCCCCACCTAGGTTGGTAGATGAAGCCGCTAGTACTTGCTAGATTTGTATTGCATCAACTGTTATTGATGCTTGCTCAACAGCTTTAATGGTCCATCAAAGCTGATGATATAAACAAAAGGGAAGTGCCCCGAGCACTTCCCTTTTGATTTATCCTTAAAACTAAATGCTCAGACCTGGGCTTAGTTTTGCGGGTAAGCTGACGGCGTCAGCTTCTACCGAAGCAACTGGGTAGGCACAATAGTCAGCAGCATAAAATGCACTAGCTCTGTGGTTACCCGATGCACCAACACCACCAAATGGTGCAGCACCTGAAGCGCCTGTTATCTGTTTGTTCCAGTTAACAATGCCGGCACGAATGCGCGCTAAGAAGTAATCATAATCTTCGCGGCTATCAGCCAGTATGCCAGCAGAAAGGCCATAACGAGTCGCATTAGCCAGTTTAATAGCTTCGTCAAAATCGCTATAACGAACTACTTGTAGCAGCGGGCCAAAGTACTCTTCGTCAGGTAGTTCAATCACGTCAGTGACATCAATCAGACCCGGAGAGACAAGGCCTGTCCCCGCTTCTAGATGCGTGAGTTCAACCATTGGCGTAGCACCCAAGTTAACTAGATTACGCTGCGCTTCAACCATGCCTTTTGCTGCGGTTTCTGAAATCATCGATCCCATAAACGGCTGTGGCTGTGCATTCCACGCGCCCACTTGGATGTTGTTAACTGCTACAGCTAGTTGCTCAAGCAGTGCATCACCGGCTGCACCTTTTTCAACATATAGGCGACGAGCACAAGTACAACGTTGGCCTGATGAGATATAAGCAGACTGGATAATGTCATGTACGGCAGCTTTAGTATCTTCAACACCCTTAATAATCAGTGGGTTATTACCGCCCATCTCTAGCGCCAAAATTTTACCCGGGTCGCCTGCATATTGCTGATGCAGGATATGACCTGTGCGCGAGCTACCAGTGAAAAATAGACCATCAATTTGTGGATGTGATGCTAACGCTTTACCTGTTTCAACTTCGCCCTGTACAAGGTTTATCACGCCCGCTGGCAAACCTGCTTTTTCCCAGAGCTTAAGCATAAGCTCTGCTACTTTTGGGGTTAACTCTGATGGTTTAAATACTACAGTGTTACCCGCCAATAATGCCGGCACGATATGGCCATTTGGTAAGTGACCAGGGAAATTATAAGGGCCAAATACCGCAACCACGCCATGTGGCTTATGACGCAACACTGCGCGGCCAGCTGGAGTGTCATTCTCAGAAGTTCCCGTACGCTTGTGAAAAGCCGCGACGGACAAGCCGATTTTGCCAATCATAGCGCCAGCTTCAGTCGCGGTTTCCCACTGCGGCTTACCGGTTTCTTGTGCAATCACTTCAGCCATTTCAGCTTTGTTTGCTTCAAGTTGGTCACGGTACGCTTCAACAATGGCTAAACGCGCTTCAAAGCCAAGCATAAACCAGTCAAATTGAGCATTACGTGCAGCGTCTACTGCAGTATTGACCTGCTCTGGCGTCGCTGTTTTACTGTTCCAGATAACTTCTTGGTTAGCGGGGTTAATTGATGTCACTTCGTGACCTAAACCTGCTGTCCATTTACCTTCAATAAATTGTGTCATTTTATAATCCTACATTGCCAAGACACGGATCTGCTCACCCTCTGCAACCATCAGGCCTGCAGCGGTTTCAGCATCTAAGATCACGTTGTCGTTGTCGTCTGATACAGCTAACTCTGCAGCTGTAGCGCGGTAATTTTCAAGTTGAGTATTTGAAACGATATAGCTAGTTGCAGCCGCTGGTGTATCACCAATGGTCACAGTAAGCAGTCGGCTTTCGCGTACCGAGCGAATATCATTTAGGTTACACTCTACAGTCGGCCCGCCGTCGAAGATATCGACGTAGCCACGGCATCTAAAACCTTCTGCTTGCAGTAAATTAAGTGCAGGTCGGGTATTAGCATGTACTTCGCCAATCACTTTCTGTGCTTCTTCTGGCAGCAAACATACATAAACCGCATTTTTTGGCATCATTTCAGCCATAAATGCTTTTTGTCCTAAGCCTGATAAGTAATCAGCTTCAATAAAATCGATACCAAGGAAATGTTTCTGCAACCAATCATAAAAAGGCGAGTTGCCCTCGTCGTCGCTTTCACCACGCATTTCAGCAATGACAGTTTCGCCAAAACGCTGTGCATGTTGCGCTAAAAATAGAAAACGACTACGAGATAACATGCGGCCATTGTTATTTTTGCGATAGCTGCCACGCAGGAATAAAGTACACAGCTCAGCAGCGCCGGTATAGTCATGGCATAAAGTCAAAGTCTCAACTTCATTGCGTACATCAATCTGCTCAGAATGGTAAACTTCGGTGCCAAGGCGGTAATGGTAGAAAGCATCTTCCATGCCCACTGCCGCTTCAATACCACAAGTACCGACGACTTCGCCGTTTGCAGTATCTTCAAGCACCATTAAATAGCCTTCATCAAAAGGCTTATCAACCTGTTTTTTAAACGAGGCTTCAACGCGAGCGATCTTGCTTCTAAGAAGATCTTCGTTCACTGGTAAAGATGTGAATCCATGGCCTGACTCTTCTGCTATTTGGTATAGCGCGTCAAAGTCAGTGGATCGAATTGGACGTATAACTAACATCTAGGAGTCTCCTCACTATCACTTGTGATTGCCTCAACAGTGCTTAATAAGCCAATGTTAAGAGCTAACCAACAAGTATCCTAAAGACAAAAAAGAAGCGCTAGAATGATCTAGCGCTTCGTTTGCCAATTAGGCTGCGACTACTTTAGCGACTGCTCGCTCGAAACGCGCTAGGCCTTCCGCGATGTCTGCTTCTGGAATAACCAGAGAAGGAGTGAAACGTACCACGTTTGCACCAGCGACCAAGCTCATAACGCCCTCTTGGATACCGGCTACTAGGAATTCTTTTGCGCGTCCTTGGTACTTTTCGTTAACTACTGCACCAATCAACAGACCTTGACCACGTACTTCAGAGAAAACGTCATACTTGTCATTAATCTTATTTAGACCATCACGTAGCAACTGCTCACGCTTTTTAACGCCGTCTAACACTTCAGGAGTGTTTACGACGTCCAGAACTGCATTACCAATTGCACATGCTAGTGGATTACCACCGTATGTTGAGCCGTGAGTACCAATCTTAAGATGATCTGCGATCTCTTTAGTTGTCAGCATAGCTGCGATTGGGAATCCACCGCCAAGTGCTTTAGCAGTAGTCAGTACGTCTGGTACCACATCGCCACGCATATAAGCATACAGCTCACCAAGACGACCAACACCAGTTTGAACTTCATCAAATACCAACAAAGCATTGTGCTTATCACAAAGTGCACGTACCGCTTTTAGGAATTCAGGATCAGCATCGATAATGCCGCCTTCACCTTGAAGTGGCTCCATCATTACAGCACAAGTCTTGTCAGAAAAGACAGCTTCTAGCGCAGCAATATCATTGAATGGTACATGAGTGATGCTTTGTGGCTTTGGACCGAAACCGTCTGAGTAAGCCGCTTGACCACCGACGCTTACGGTGAAGAAAGTACGACCATGGAATGCTTTATCAAATGCGATAATTTGATCTTTCTCTGCGCCAAACTTATCCATCGCGTAACGACGTACTAGCTTAAGCGCTGCTTCGTTTGCTTCTGCGCCAGAGTTGGCAAAGTAAACACGGTCAGCAAATGTTGCTTCAACAAGCTTAGTCGCTAATTCAAGCGCTGGCTCGTTAGTCATAACGTTAGATAGGTGCCAAAGCTTTTCACCCTGTTCTTTTAGCGCGCCAACCAAAGCTGGATGACAATGGCCTAAACAGTTAACCGCAATACCACCAGCGAAGTCGATAAACTCTTTACCTTCTTGATCCCAAACTCGGCTACCTTCGCCACGAACAGGGATTACAGCTGAAGGCGCATAGTTAGGCACCATAACTTCGTCAAATTGGGCACGTGTAAGATTAGTGTTAACGCTCATTCTTTCTCATCCTTTCTAATTTGCGACTACTTTTATGCAGCCGTTTTCCGCTTGATGCCTTTATCTTATGTAGGTGACATCGCGGTTGTTTGTTTTGCTAGGAGGACATTATTAGCGAAAATGTGATCAAAATACCAGTTTTTCACAACCTTCTAAGAGCTGTTCAGCCTTAATAGTGCATAAAGATTTGAAGAACTGAATTATCAACGCAGATATGGCGTGGGTTTAAGCATATTTAGTCATAAAAAAGTTATCTAGAGCAAGTAAACGCTAAATATTCAAACTTATTGAATAATTAGCAAGCCCTATCAGGCTATTATCGCGCTAGAAAGCATTAATTCGTTACTTTTTTAACCAGTACATGATTAACTAACCAAATTAGTCTTTTCTATTAAGAATTGTATATTATTTTTTGACAATAATTGGCGGATGTATGGACGTCTATATACTGATTCAGCGTTAGAAATGATATGGGATATCGAAATGCTTTTTGATAATACTGTCGCCTTATTTTATGTAACACTAAATTAAGGACTGTTTACGGTAGTTTTGCGCATTCAACCGGATTAACTCTTGCTCAGAAAGCTCATAATAGTCATACATAACCCGTCGTTCTGCAGCAGTAATATTTCCAGATTCTTGTAACAGGTGAACACGAGCGAAACAGTTAGCTCTCTCTAACAACTTTGCGTCATCGTTCAAGTCTGCATATTTCAAACTGGTATTAATCGACTTGAATGCCTGCGTTAGACGGCTTTGTTCAAAATCAAGTAACTCCAGTAACTGCCAGTTCAATAAACCACTATGCTTCAACGCCTGTTGATAAACATCCAACGCTGGAAACTCAGTCACCATCACGGCATCGTAAAGTGCTTTATCACGACTGGCACTTGCCTCTTTGAGCCAAGTTCCCCAAGTGGAATCGAACAACTTGGCGCAATTACTAATAACACAGGAGTTACCTAGTTGATTCATCAAACTGCAGCTATAGAAGAAAGCGCGGTCTTTACCGTGCAACTCAACCAAAGCTTGCGCCGCTATCGCGCTGATAATGCTAAAACGCCATAGTTTGCGTGTGACCCATAGCAACTGAGGCTGACCACTGGGCATCAGGTTACGTAAGCAAAAAAAGGGGATTAACGCCTGTAGGTTTTCAATACCAATATAATTGAGGACCAACTTTATATCGGTGACTTGGACTTCAGAAGACTTTGGACGACGATGTCTAAATGTCGGGCTATTGATCATATTAATAAGATCGCGTTGCAACCAAGGCAATGCCATCACCAACGGCCGTATTTTCACCAGATCCACTTGTTTGGAATAGAGCATTTCCATCAACAAAACCTGTTTATCATCAAGGTTTGAATGTTCAAGCACTAGTTCGATGGATGTTAGTTGATGTTCAATGGTTCGGTTTACGCTAGTGATGAGCTGGGTCGACACCGCTTTATATAACGCTTGGGCGCGCTTTTGCTTGTCGATTCGCGCTCTAATCGCCTCTCGTTCAATTTCAAGTTTATTAGCGTTAACTTCAAGCTGTGCATCAATTTCACCAGCCATCGCTGTAGGCTTGCTTTTGCCTACAATCAGCAAGTGTTGCAACCTATGCTCTAGCTCAACGATTTTTCCGGGCTTTACTCCACCCGCGACTGAAATTGCCACAAAGAACCCTACTTTAAACCTTAAACTCAATAGTTGTGACAAACACTAGCCGTGTATTATCACCTTTTTAAACAGCTATAAAAAATCCAGAGTGACTCTGGATTTTTATCGGCTCAACCACAAAATTATTTAGTCGTTAACGCATTTCCCAGGCGCGATATGAACGCCCTTTCAACTTACCATTAACGATTTTGTGTAGTGCGCGCTTAGCAACTTTACGATTAATAGCTACATATGAGCGGTAATCAGTAATTTTAATTTTGCCCACTTCACTACCTTCGATACCGTCTTCTCCCGTCAGCGCACCAAGAATATCGCCGGGACGCAGCTTCTGCTTTTTACCGCCATCAATTTGCAAAGTAATCATGCTTGGTTGTGTCGGGAAAGTATCGAGTAGATTCTCGGATGGTAGCCCTTCGCTGATGATATCTCGCTCAAGATAATCTTCAAGCAATGCCACCTTGTAACCATCTTCATCGCTATAAAACGTATGTGCAGCACCTTTGCTGCCCGCACGTCCAGTACGGCCAATACGGTGAATATGAACTTCAGTATCAAATGCAATGTGGTAGTTAATAACCGCATCTAACGCATCAATATCAAGTCCTCGCGCTGCAACATCCGTTGCCACCATTATCGACACACTCTTATTGGCGAACTGCAACAAGGTTTGATCTCTGTCTCTTTGCTCAAGATCGCCATGCAATGCCACAACACTAAAACCATCATTTTTAAGTTGCGCGGCCACATCTTTAGTTTCGCGCTTAGTGTTACAAAAAACCACTGCGCTTTCAGGGCGGTGCTGCAATAACAATAACTTCAATGCACGCATGCGATCATTATTATTCCCCACTTCATAAAAGTGTTGGTCAATAGTACTTGTTTCATGCGTAGAAGCGACTTTAACCAACACAGGTTTGAACATTATCGAATCTGCAATAGATTTAATCTGTTCAGGAAATGTCGCGCTGAAAAGTAATGTTTGGCGTTCAACAGGGACCTGTTCGACAATGGCCTCAAGTTCAACTTGAAAACCCATGTCTAGCATGCGATCAGCTTCATCGAGCACTAATGTGTGCACATCATCTAGATGTAAACGGCCACGATCTAAATGATCAATAATTCGTCCTGGTGTGCCTACAATAATATGTGCGCCGTGTTCAAGCGAACCGATTTGTGGACCCATTGGTACTCCACCGCAAAGGGTAAGCACTTTAATGTTATGGATACCACGGGCTAATGTACGGATCTCTTTTGCTACTTGGTCAGCAAGTTCTCGAGTGGGACACATCACCAAAGACTGAATACGAAAACGCTTAACATCTAGCTTATGCAATAGACCCAAACCGAATGCGGCAGTTTTACCCGAACCGGTTTTGGCTTGGCCAATGACATCTTCCCCATTAAGGATCGCTGGTAAGCTCTGTGCCTGAATTGGCGTCATCGACTCAAACCCCATAGTGGTTAAGTTGTCGAGTAACTCAGTTTTGAGCTTTAGGGTTGAAAACGGCACTTGGCCATCGGTATCGAGGACTGATTGAGTCAAAGTTTCTTTCCTAAGTATTCACTGCGAGAATGAAGCTCATTGCTGGTCAATAACGGCTAACCAGTAAATTACAGATGGCGCTCTTGCCGATTCTCTGCAGCGATAAAATATTGTGACAAAGGCCTTTTATACACAAGGCTCAAATTGTCGATGATGAATGCTAACTATTATAGCGCGCTATTGTAGCAGTTATTACAATAGATGCAGCATACGCAGATGTTTTCAGCAATAAAGATTAAAGCCTGTGCTTTACCTGTAGCGCTTTGCCGCTTATGTTAAAACTAACTTCTGCAATTAGCCCATTATCATGTCCGTTAAAACAGCTGTTATGCCTTACCTTGCACAGTGTTTATCCAGCAATGAATTGCTTAATACCAAACGCTATATTTTTGAACTTAAACGCAAGCTGCTACGTCAACCTCACGATCTAAAAGTGTTTATTAAGATTGATGATCCCTACAGTTATATTTTACTGCAAGCTTTGGTGCCATTTATCACCCGCTACGGTGCAGCGATGCCACTGAGTTTATCCTTCCACCCGATAATTTCGCAGGCTAAAAATGCCTTTCCAGAGCCACTGCTTTGGCAAAAAAACGCCTTCAACGACTGCCAGTATTTGGCTAAGCTATATGGATTTAATTTTCCCGACACAAATTTAAGCTGCGACTCACAAAAAATCACAGCAACTAAAGCACTGCTAGCTTGCGACGCCTCAACCACAGAGATTCATCAATTAATAACAATTTTTGAGCAGTTTTGGCTGGGGAAACTTACCGGAAACAACGCCAGCTTGAGTCACGTAGAAGACGAAATTTTGGCTCGTAATAAGGCATTACTAAAAACTCTCGGTCACTACCAATCTGCCACCATTTATTATGGCAACGAGTGGTATTGGGGAGTCGATAGGCTTGCCTATTTAGAGCAGCGTTTGAATACATTAAGCCAACAGAATTTAGCGCCGCAATATACTAAGACCAGGCTTAGATCTGATATACAAGTGCTCGATAGCAAAATCCCCCGGTTAAACCAGCCGCACTTAACACTTTATTTCTCCATTCGTAGCCCCTACTCCCATTTAGGCTTAGAGCAAGCTGCAAAGCTTGTCGACAAATATCAAATTCCACTGCGAGTCAAACCTGTACTGCCGATGATTATGCGTGGTTTAGCGGTTCCAACCGCCAAAAAAATGTATATCTTTCACGACACCACTCGTGAAGCACGCCGCTTAAACATAGATTATGGCAAAGTAGCTGACCCTCTAGGTAAAGGCGTGGAGAGATGTTACGCACTATTTGAATATGCTGAACAACAAGGTAAAGCTGTCGAATACCTGTTAAATTACTCGCGAGCAGTCAATAGCCAAGGCATACATAGCCATACAGATGAGGGTCTTAAACGAATTGTTGAGCGTAGTGGATTAGATTGGCAGCGTGCCCTAAGCCTATTAGAGCAAACAAACTGGCGTCAATGGGCGCAACAAAATCTTGAGGAAATGCTAGCGCTCGGCCTTTGGGGAGTACCGAGCTTCAATTATCAAGATAATCATCAAAAAATTAGCGTTTGGGGACAAGACAGGCTCGCTAGAATAGAGCAGTTAATTGTTGCTCAAAACGATTAACCCTCTTCTATCTTTCAGCTGTGATATGCCTATTGCTTTATTCAGGTTTAAAAACACCGATAACCGCACCAGTCGCTTTTTTAGCAACTTTCTCTTCTGTTTGTTGCTCTCGATAATCGCACTCAACACATTCAACCGTTTCAATGCCATTATCTTTAAACAGTACGATAGATTCCTTTGCTTTACACTTTGGGCATTTAGCGCCGGCAACAAATCGTTTCTTCACTTTCTTGGTGGTGGTTGTCATCAATCAGCTCCCTAAGGGTAAATTCGCCGCTATTTTGCCACAAAAGTATAAATAAGCCGATACATAGCCAGAGTTTTGCTTGTTGGTCATAGCAGTCAGACTAGAAACTAAGCTATTATCCCCTGCATTAATTGCGTTAACTCAGACTCAAGTCGGCATAAATGATCACCATCTCTCAAGCTCAACTCGTTCGCGGGTCTAAAACCCTACTCGATGAAACCTCGTTAACCGTTTACCCAGGCCACAAAGTGGGCTTAGTGGGTGCTAATGGTACGGGTAAATCGTCACTTCTGGCACTTATCTTAGGCAAGATCTCATTGGACAAAGGCGACTTTTCTATGCCGTCTGGCTGGCAGACAGCTACGGTTGCTCAAGAAACACCAGCGCTAGAGGTCGCGGCTATTGAGTATGTGATTGATGGAGATACCGAGTATCGTGAACTTGAAGCAGCTTTGCATCAAGCGCAAGAGCAAGATGATGGTCATAAAATCGCTTTACTACACGGTAAAATAGACGCCATTGGTGGCTATGCAATCCATAGCCGAGCGGCAAGCCTATTAGCAGGCCTTGGATTTAGTGAAGCAGAGCAATCTAATCCAGTGAAGAGCTTTTCGGGTGGTTGGCGCATGCGCTTGAACTTAGCCCAGGCATTATTATGCCGCTCTGACCTATTGTTACTCGATGAACCCACCAACCACTTGGATTTAGACACCATGTACTGGTTAGAGGGTTGGATTAAGGCGTATCAAGGTACATTGATTCTGATCAGTCATGACCGAGACTTTATCGACGGTATTGTTGACGAAATTGTCCACGTAGAAAACTACAAACTCAATTATTACAAAGGCAACTACACGGCCTTTGAACATGTTCGTGCAGAGCGAATGGCGCAGCAACAAGTGGCCTTTGAGCGTCAGCAAAAAGAGCGAGCCCACATGCAGTCATTCGTTGACCGCTTTCGCTATAAAGCCAGTAAAGCTAAGCAAGCTCAAAGCCGCTTAAAAGCACTTGAGCGCATGACCGAACTACTGCCTTCACAGGCTGACAGCCCGTTTCATATGGCTTTTAGAGAACCAGAGGCACTGCCTAATCCGCTAGTCACCATGGAGCAAGTTTCAATCGGCTATGGTGAGACGGAGATCCTAAAGAAAGTTCATTTGAACTTAGTGCCTGGTGCTCGCATTGGTCTACTGGGTCGAAATGGTGCAGGTAAATCAACCTTAGTAAAGCTGCTTTCTGGTGAACTATCGCCCATGAAAGGTAAATACGAAACCAATCCAGGTCTCAATATCGGCTACTTTGCCCAACATCAATTAGAATTTCTAAGCTTAGATGATACGCCGCTGCAACACCTTGCTCGCCTTGCACCTAATGCTAAAGAACAAGAGCTACGCAACTTTTTAGGCGGCTATGGCTTTAATGGCGATATGGCCGTTGCACCTGTACGCCCATTCTCTGGTGGTGAAAAAGCCCGCCTAGTGTTAGCGCTGCTGGTTTGGCAACGCCCTAACCTATTATTACTCGATGAACCGACCAACCATTTAGATTTAGAGATGCGCCACGCACTCACCATGGCGCTGCAGTCATTTGAAGGCGCGATGATTATTGTCTCGCACGATAGGCATTTACTGCGACTCAGTTGTAGCGATTACTACTTAGTCGACCAAGGTGAAGTGAAGAGCTTTGAAGGCGATCTAGATGATTATCATCAATGGTTACTGGATGCAGCGAAGACGGCCAATAAAGACGATGCTGCAGCAACAGCTAAACCAGTTCAAGACAAGAAACAGCAAAAGCGTTTGGAAGCAGAGCTTAGGCAAAAGCTATCACCAATGAAAAAAATCCAAACCAAGCTAGAGAAAGAGCAGCAGAAAGCCAATGACCGTTTAAGTGAGCTGGAACAGATGCTAGCGGATGCCAGTCTCTACGATGCTGATAATAAACCCAAGCTTACTCAAGTGCTAAATGAACGCACCAAGCTCACTCAAGGCTTAGAAGAAAGCGAAATGGAATGGTTGGAAATTCAAGAACAGATAGAAGAGATTGAACAAAGTGTGCGAGCTTCTGTCTGATTAAGATAATGGAATAATTAAAAGGGGCATTAGCCCCTTTTTCAATGGACAATGAAGATGACGTTTCTCAACAAGCTAGATGGGCTACTTTGGCAAGATTGTGATGATATCTATCTAAAGCATCAACAAATATGCCTAGCGCTACAAGATGACTACCAAGTGAACGTGAATCTATTGCTGCTGGCGACTTGGCTCGATAAGCAAAGCCATTTACTTTCGCTGCAGCAGTGGCAAACGCTGCAACAAGATACGTTTAAATGGGAATCACGTGTATTACTTCCCTATCGAAAGCTGCGCCGGTTAAGTAAATCTTGTTTAGCTGCAGACGAGTATCAACAGATGCTGGATGTGGAACTGATGCTGGAGCGTAAATCACAAAAGCTTATCTTACACAGCCTCAATCAATTGGCGTGGCAGGGAGAAAGCAGTAATTTGGCAAGCTATCTTTCGCTATTTAACTTAAGCGATAAAGACTATGCAGCTCTAACTAGATAAGCACTTTAACAAGTTAGAATTGAGCATTAAACACAAAAATGCCAGTCTTAGAGACTGGCATTTAATTAAGTCATGCGCTGTTTAACATATTAAAAATATATTTAGAAAACCAGTTCTACACCCGCAAAGTAACCTTTAAACTGCATGTCTGCGGTCACGCCGTCAAAACCATTAACATCAAATTTGAAGTCACGGTAACCTGCACGGATGCGGTAATCGAGTGCAGTGCCATCAAAGTTCCAACCAAGACCCACTGAATAATCGTAGACGTTTGACTCGTCTACGCCCATCATAATATCAGCAAAACCGTACAGGCCAAGACCAGGTATGCCCACTTGTGCGTCAACATAGCCCATCACAATACCGCTATCGATGTCTTTTCTTTCTGGGTGACCAGCGTCTGCTACACGGAATTCACCATGCATAAGCTTATATGCAGCACCAATATCTAACGCAACAATATCGTTATCTAGAATCTCGTAATAAAGCACAAAATCAGTATTGCTTAGGTCAGTCGTTGCGTTTACATCACCGATGAAGTTATGACCATTAAAGTTAAAATCAGCACCTGACATGCTGCCTTTACCTTCTAAGCTATTCTCACGGATCTTAACATTCGGGATCAATGGAATTGGATGCTCGATAGCAACCCAGATACTGCCTTGCGAAGAATCTTTATAGTTAAACTCTTGCTGCGGCTGGCCTCTTTCTGCAAAAGTTCCACTGGTATCAGCTTGCCAGTAATCACCACCCACTTTAAAACCAACAACAGAAGCAGCATGAGCAGAAGTGCCGACTAGAGAGCCTAATAGTGCACACGCTAATAATGTCTTTTTCATAGTTAACCTTGAGTCAATAAGTTAGTTAAATCGATAACCGCGGCATTTGCACGCGAGATATAGTTTGCCATCACCAAAGAGTGATTAGCGACAACCCCAAAGCCTGAACCATTAAGGATCATAGGGCTCCAAACGGGTTGCTGAGTTTCTTCGAGTTCACGAATAATTTGTCGCAAACTCACTTGAGCATTCTTTTTCTTTAACACGTCAGCAAAATCAACTTCCACCGCTTTCATGAAATTAAGTAGTGCCCATGTTGCACCACGAGTTTCATAAAACACATCATCGATTTTCCACCAGCTGGTTTTAATCTCTTGTGCTACATAGCCAGGGGTTGATTGTCTTGCCGAGCTATCACCAGAAAGATCAGTATTGAGCCTCTCTTGACCAACACTTGCAGAAAGTCGTTGTGACATACTTCCAAGACGTTTCTGCACCTCTTTCAACCATTCGTTTAGGTTATCTGCACGGGCATAAAACTGCGCATCAGGGTTTTCTGTTGCGACCATGCGAGCACGGTACAACTTCAATAACTTAACAGCATCTCTGTACTCACTTTCAGCACTTGGCACCAACCAACTAGTATGCTCAATATTGAGTTTTGAATGGGCCGCCAGTAAGTCCTTATCCGCAGTTGATTGAGACTGAGAACGGCTAAACTCTTTACGCATAATTAGCGCTAAATCACGAGCCTGCTCAATAGCACCAAATTCAAATGCTGGCATGTTGTCCATAAAAATAGACGGCGGTGTGACATCATTCGACAACCAGCCCCCTTGCTTATCTAACAAGGCTTCGACAGTCAAAATTAGCGACGTTGTCGTGGCGTAGCCTGTTACTTGGCGACCATTATCTTGCTTATAAACCTCTTGCTCAATAACATCAGGCTCAACGCTCCACCAAACTGCAACAAAGTAGCCAATCAAAAAAATCACCGCGGCGATACCAACGCCTTTCTTCCATGTCATTTGCATTTGCTGTTACTCCTAATGATGGTGATGATGGTGTTCAGACTCTGCCGAAACGGCCTGTTTTTGTACCGGTAGTGAAATCACTTGCTGCTGGCCATCTGCAAAGTTTAAGGTTAGCTCCACTTTGCTATCTTCAGTTAGAGGGGAATCTAAGCCCAACAACATAATGTGATTACCTGATTCAGACAAAACCAAGCTGCCATGTGAGTCTATGTCAAAGCCATCAACTTGGCGCATTTTTATCATGCCGTTTTCATCAACAAGTGTATGCAGCTGAGCCTCTTTGGCAAATGGAGCTGTAACCGAAACAAGGCGAGTTGCAGGGCCATGATTTTCTAAGGTGATGTAAGCCGCAGTATTGGGCACGCTGGCAGGCATTGCGCGAACATAACCATCGGTGAGCATCACCTGTGCAAAAGCCGAGAATGAAAAGCAGCTTAACAGAGTAATGTTAAACAGTTGTTTGAATATTTGCTTCAATGTCTTAAACTCCATTTTAAAATCTAATTCGCAACATGAGGACATAACGAATGAGTACGATTCAGGTTAAGGACGATAATGGGGTACGAATTATTACGTTTAATCGTCCAGACAAGCGCAATGCACTTAACCTTCAAATGTATACACAGCTAACAGAATACCTTATCCAAGGTGAATCGGACAATGAAATTCGAGCCTTTATGTTCCGTGGTCAAGCACAATGCTTTACATCTGGTAATGATGTAGCTGACTTTTTAAAAAATAGTAACTTAGGTGTAGATCATCCTGCATTTAAATTCCTTTTTTGCCTACTCGATTTGACAAAACCAGTGGTTGCAGCCGTTACAGGAGCAGCGGTCGGTATCGGCACAACCTTACTGCTTCATTGCGATTTAGTTTACGCCGACAACACAGCAAAATTCCAGCTGCCTTTTGTCAAACTTGCGTTAGTACCAGAAGCGGGTGCCAGTCTTTTACTGCCTCAAGTTGTCGGCCACGTAAAAGCCGCAGAGTTACTCATGTTGGGCGAAAGTTTCGATGCTAAATCAGCACATCAATATGGATTAATTAATGATGTGATCACTAATGAAGATATTTTTGAGTTTTCGCTAAGCCAAGCGAAGAAGCTTGCTCAGCAACCACCGATTTCACTGCAAACAACTAAACAGCTTATGCGCTACAACAAAGAAGCGATCAGGGCGCAAATGGAAAAAGAGCTAGTTGAGTTTGGTGCTAGGCTTGCTAGTGATGAAGCAAAATCTCGTTTCGCAGCATTTTTAAAGAAGTAACTTACCCGCTAAAGACAGGCTAATTTGCAAAGTATGCTTGGATCGGTATCGCGATTAACAAGCATACTTTTAATTTAAATGACCAAAAGCGGCACAGTGTAAGTTCGCATAATCACAGCCTTTGAATGCTATCACGGCCTTCTGCGTGGGCTCTTGTCCTTTAGCCGCAGATATCAACATTGCTTTTCCCATTTAGGTAACAACAAGGCGAGAACAAAGTAAATCACTAATCCCATTGCTGGATTACAAAAAACGGCAACGGCACATACTACACGAGTCCATAAACACGACCATTCAAACTTATCCGCCATTGACGCAGCCACACCACAAACCAATGATGATGGGTCTTTTAACCTGCTAATTAAATCAGCCATTTCAATCTCCCTATTATCTCTCTATGAGCATTTCTATATTAGAAGTTCTACTCAATCAAAACTGTGCTAATAAATCAGTTATTGGTTGCAACAGTACTAAACCAATCACTTGAACTTAATCTTTCAACTTGTGCCACTGTAGCGAGCAAACAAGACAAGCAAACATCGCTAAACTAATCACAGGCAGCAGCAGCAAGCCAGCAAACTGTGCAATAAACCACATAATTAATCCTTAACTAGTGCGCTTGTTACCAGCGGAGTTTCAACCTTTTCAGCTGCCAGTGCACTTGCGTCAATTTCTTCACTGCTATCCAATTCGAACATCATTTCTGACATCTGAGATTGAATAGAAAGACTCAACTCTGTTTGCGCTTTAGCAACAATATCTTGCATTTGAGCACTGATATTTTGCTCAATGTTGCTTGCCACTTCAGAGACTAACGATGTCTCGGCTTGAGCAGATAAACTTGCGCCTAATAACGCAACAGTTAATACAGAGGTCTTTACAGTCTTCATAACAATAGAATTAAACATAATGGATTCCTTTTCGAGTTTCGCCTAATTGCATAGAGACTAATACAAGTGCCGTGCCAACTTTTAATAGATAAACTAAACCACTGAATAAAAACAATTTTATTATTTTTAGGCTTGAAGTTAAAACGAAAGGACTAAGGAGGTGTATCGAAGGTTAGTGAAACTCACCATGCTCTGGTGAATTTCACTACATATGATCTTTTAGCGGAATAATATAGTAAGAATTATAGACTAACGACTGCTTTCATCTCTTGTCTAGCCTGGGTTACCACTTCTATCCCAGCCCCCGATTTATGTGCATTTTCACTTATATATCGACGCCAAACACGCGAACCAACCTCTCCTTGGAACAAGCCGATAATATGCCGAGTAACATGATTCAGCTTACCGCCCGCTTGTAAATGTTTCTCTATATAGGGAAGTAGCTTCTCCAAAACAGCATCTCGGCTCATAACCGGTTTATCAATACCACATAACTGTTGGTCGACTTCGGCCAATATATAAGGGTTCTGGTAAGCTTCGCGCCCAACCATAACACCATCAAGCTGTTGAAGATGAGTCTTACATTCTGCCAATGTTTTCACACCACCATTAATACTAATACTCAGATCAGCGTAATCACGTTTCAGCTGATACACACGCTCGTAGTCTAGCTCTGGTATTTCACGGTTCTCTTTCGGACTTAACCCTTGCAGCCAAGCTTTGCGGGCATGAATGATAAAATCATTACAGCCAACAGCTTTCACGGTATCAATAAACTCGGTTAAGAATTCATAACTGTCTTGTTCATCAATACCAATTCGGGTTTTCACAGTCACTGGAATATCAACAACCTGCTTCATTGCATCAACACACTCAGCCACCAATGTTGGCTCAGCCATCAGGCAAGCACCGAAACGACCATTTTGAACTCGGTCTGACGGGCAGCCTACATTGAGGTTAATTTCATCATAACCGCGCTCAGCAGCAAGCTTGGCGCAAGTGGCAAGATCAACGGCGTTTGAGCCACCAAGTTGCAACGCAACAGGATGCTCCTCTTGGTTATAAGCAAGGTAATCACCGCGGCCATGAATAATAGCCCCAGTTGTCACCATTTCGGTGTACAACAACACTTCAGCAGACATCAATCGTGCAAAGTAACGATAATGGCGATCAGTCCAATCTAGCATTGGAGCAATAGAGAAAGTGCGGTTGAGTTGGGTTTGCATATAATTACCAAATAAAACGAGAACAAGAGCCGATCCGGGCGCGCATTTTACACTGCTAACCAGCAAAACGACAGTACTAACCGTATATAGCCCATTAACTGGTATAGGGTAACTTGAATTACCCGTCACTGCTCTTGAGCCATTACATAACTATAGAGTGTAGCAAGTAAGAGGGACTCCTTTGAGTGCGCTAATGAGCCAAGAGTTTTCGGAGTGAATAGAACACGAACTCTACCTTTATTAGCGGCACTGCAAGCAAGTTAAGCAAAGGTTGCCACCTACCTAATCGATAACCAATAAAAAACAACCACCAACAGCGAGATAACAGGTGTACAGACCGATATCACAACTTATCGATCTTAGTTCCAATAACTATTGCAGAGCTTGGGTTTGCTAACTAATTTGTAAGTATCCGATTGTTTCTGAGACAACAAGGCATTGAAAAATGACAATCAAACAACAGATAAAAAAACCAATCGTCTCAGCATGGAAGCCAATAATAACTAAAACAGAATATACTCAAGTTAAAGGAGGTGATCTCATTCAACTTATCTCTTCTGACAGCAAGGTTTATAAGGTTTGCTCAGCATTCGATAGCGCCATTGCAGAAGGAAGTAACCCCATTGCTGTTTTTCAAGATCTGAGCAGCAAGGGACAACCATGTTTTTGGTTAGAGAAACAACCACCGCAAGCAAGACGTAGCAATATCACACTTGCAGATAACGCTATTGTTAAATTTCATGGCCAGTATTTTACTTTAGAGCAGAGTGAAGGCTCATTGCAGCTGTGCCCTATAGCGCCAACTCTTAGCCAACTGAACTCCCTCGACGATATTAAGCTGGCGCTATCGAAAGCTCGAGAAAGAAGCGCAGAGCAAGCAAAGCTACATTACCCTTTAGTTCGCAGTCGAGGTATCAGTATTACGGCTTATGGTAATAACGGCTTGCCGATTACAAGTTTTAAGGTGACTAAATTTACCTGCAAGCATCAACTAGATAAGGCCATAATAATTGCCAAAGCAGACCATCAAATTGAAACGATTAGTCTATCGGGAGGTTATGATGGCCTTAATAGCATTGGCGATCCTCATGCCACACCTTTAGTCAGTCAATTCTCACTGCCAGTTTGGTCGAAAACATTAGGTTATCTCAACATTATCGTCGATTAACACATAGAGCGGTGGTTTCTAACCTCCGCTTTTGCAAGTGTTTGCAACTGGTTGTATAGCTTTATGACCAGTTCAATATTTCCTTGCAGATGCATACTGTTTTCATTACAGGCGAGTTTTTTTGCAAAGCGGTTAGCTAGGGACACAATCTGCTGCTCGCCTTGGCTTAATTCAGTCCCCTGAACTTGCTTTACAAAAAGCACTCTGAGGCAAGTAAATAGCGAGTTAAAAATTAATAAGTCGCTCATTGAGGTTGCTTCTAATAGCTCAGGAGTTTCACAGCCAACAATTGCAGCAATAATATGGCTGGTAGTTTCTATTGAGGTTGCAGCACTAAATAGATCATGTACTTCTGGCTCTAAAGCCAAGTGCTTTACAACCTCTTCGGCAAAAGCACTCTTTTTAAATTGTAACCTTGTGGCCTCAATAACACTCATCAGTGCCGACTCTTTACATGCACAGCAGAAAGAATGTTTAGCTCAGTGGTTAGAGCATTCAGCAGTTCTCTTAGTAACAATGCCATAGCACGATAAAAATCAGTTTTGGCATTATCAATACTGGCTTGTAAAAATGGAGCAGACCAAGTCAGTAGATGATTTGACAATAATAAAGTCAATACTTGCTTTGACTCAATGTGCTGACTTTCTTTTGTTGGATCTGACATTAAGGTTAGCAGCTGTGAAATCACCGACAAAAAGATGCCAATATGATCGGCAGGTTGATTTTTATCTAGTTGTAACTCAATACCATGGTCACCGTAGAATCGAAGCAGCTCGTGAGTACTGGTATCATTAAGTAAGCGCTGCTCAGTTAACCAGCAAGAGCCCCAAGGTAGAGCCAGAGGCATACTCGCGCCAAAATAAAGATCGCCATAATCAAGCATTAGCTCTGTTAATTTTTCGTCGTTCCAGCTATCTAAATAGCGAGAAAGATAACTAACTCCTAAATGATAATCTTCATTGTTGGCAAACATATGCCAAGTTTTGCTGATCTCATTTTGCGCCAGTAAGTTTATGAAATCAGCACTTGGGTAAGCGAAATAGACGTTATGCAACAGCTTGGCGATGCCTGCGGCTTCCTCAATATCAAAAACAGCAGCGGACTTTTCAGTACCTGAGCTTGCCATTGGGCTTAAAGTGGCTTGTTTTAACTCTGTCATTTTTTACCTCACATCAAGTAAACAGGGCGCCATAGGCGCCCCGTGCTATCGATTAAACTTCTCTGCTATTAATAACAGCGCCGCCTTTACCAGCATGGCGGTTATTCTTAACAATGAGGTTAGGCTTGGTCACAGAAAAATCAGGTAATGGTTTAAGGTGAGTATCGCCTTTGCCATATTTAGCTTCTAGATTTTCCATGGTGTCAAAATCAAGCGCATGTAACGGGCAAGACTCAACGCAAATAGGCTTTTTATCTAACTCCAAACGATCAGAACAACCATCACACTTGGTCATCTTTTTACGCTCAGTATCCATTTGCGGCGCATCATAGGGGCAAGCTTGGGCGCACATATTACAGCCGATACATTTGTCATCATTAGTTTTCACCAAACCGGTATCTTGCTCTTTATGCATAGCGCCTACTGGACAAGTACTGACACAAACAGGTTCACTACAGTGGTTACAACCAATAGAGGTGTAGTGAGTGTGAATGTCGTTACTATAGCTACCATCAGCATTTTCACTGAAACTGCCACCAACAAACTCATAAACGCGACGCTGAATAATACCATCTGGAAGATCACCACGTGATTTACACGATACATGACAGGTCTTACAGCCAGTACATTTAGAGCTATCAAAATAGAACCCGTATTGAACTTGTTCCGCTTCGGTTGTTTGAATTAAATTAGTCATTATCTACTCCCCTACTTAGCCTTAACCTGAACACGGTTGGTATGTTGTGGATTACCTTTGGCATAAGGCGACGGTTGGTAACGTGTTACCGTGTTGATACAGCCCCCTTCATCGATAGGATTACCGTTAGCATCTGCACGGCTCTTATTCGGTGCATACCAAGCTCCTTGGCCAAGGGCGGCAACACTAGGCATAACACGTAGCGTGATGCGCACAGGGACTTCTAAGGTGCCGTACTGGTTCGTCACTTGGGTCATATCGCCATCTTTAAGCCCGCGTGCAGCAGCATCAACTGGGTTCATCCACACAGCGTCCTCTACCGCTTCACGTAGCCATGGCACATTATGATAGCTTGAGTGGGTGCGGCCTTTAGTGTGGTATCCCACCAACTGCAGTGGGTAATCCGTATCGACATTTTCAGTAGTATCTTCATACCCTCCCCAAGTACGTTGATACTTAGGTAAGGCTGAAACGTAGTCTCCCTGAACCTCTTTATCAAATGTACGCTCTACACCAAATTTTGCCATTTCAACAGAATACATCTCGATCTTGCCACTTGGCGTCCCCAGCGGCTCACCACCATTAATAAACGAGTCCATTGAGATAACGGGTTCAGGGTTGCTGTAGTGGAAGATACCGATATCTTGGGCTTCTTTGAAAGTTGCAGGCAAAGCAGGAATAGCATTGGCATTATTAGCATTGGCCGCCGCTTTACCATAGGCCTCTTCCATCCACTGCTCTTCAGTTTTACCTTCTGTATATTCTCCTTCTTTACCCATGGCTTTTGCTATCGCTAAGCCCTGCTCAAAATAGTTACGACACTCAAACATCGGCTTAATAGCACGCATCGCGGTTAAGTAACCGGTGTTACCTGCAGCATAAGATGCTGACGCGAAATCATCGGTTTCTAACCAACTGGTGTCAGGTAGGAGAATATCGGCAAACTTCGCACTTGGTGTCATCCAGCAATCACTGACGACGATAAACTCACATAAGCTTTCATCTTCCAGCGTTTTAGCTGTTAGGCTTGTCTCTGAGTGTTGGTTAATGAGTGCATTAGAGTTAAGCGCAAAAATCGACTTTACTGGTGTTCTAAGTGGCGTATCTAAATCTTCAAGCCCTCTAACATCATGACTTCTACCGGTCATGTTTTCATGATTACGGATAGCCTCTTCCCAGTTGTAGAAGCTGATGGTTGTATCGATTGGGTTTGAGAGGCCTGAGATACCAGAAGCGCTTAAGCCTGAACGACCTTGTGACGGCATCGCACCGTTTGACGTTCCTAAGCGGCCTACTTGATTAAATACCCATGGCAACATGTAGCATGAACGCATCGCTTGCTCACCGTTAGCATGGCGGTTAACCCCCGCGCCAGTAACGATAAAGGCATTTTTAGCAGACATGATCTTTTGCGCGACGGACTTAATCGCATCTTCTGAGATGCCACAAATTGCTGCCGCCCATTTTGGTGTTTTAGCACCTTCAGCGACAAACTTACCTGTGCCCATAATGTAGTCATAGAAGTTTTCTTCAACATCTACGTATTGAGCAAGATCTTTCTTGTCATCATCCGCTTCTAGCACCGCTTTCAATGTTTCTAGTGATGCCTTATCGAAGCCTGAAACATGTTTATCCATGAATGCTTGATCGACATGACCTTGAGAAATAGCTTCATACATCAAGGCTTCAGCAAATGCTGAATCGGTACCTGGGCGAATACCATGCCATTCATTTTCTTTACCTAAACAGGAATCGGTATAACGCGGATCAACCATGATGACTTCACAGCCAGGATTCGCTTTTAATGCTTCTGAGAAATCACGGCCTTCACCTGAGCCAGATTGACGCATCTCGTTCGGGTTGTAACCTATGCCTAAAAATAGATCAGAATGCACCAAACCATTTAGCGTTGAACCACTGGTACCGTAGTGCCCAGTCGCTTTCGAGGCAAAGTTAAGCTGCTGCCATGAGTAATTACCTTGAATTCTTAAGTAACCACCGTTGAGATTTAACACTCTGTTAAACCAGTTTGATGACTTAACTGAGTAGTACGCGCCAGTGCCATAAAGCTTTAGAATCGAATCGTTGCCGTATTGACCAGCAATACGTTGTAACTCACTCGCAATTTCAGCAGCAGCTTCGTCCCATGTGATAGGTACAAACTTACCTTCACCACGTTTACCAACACGTTTCATTGGTTGCTTTAAACGATCTGCAGCATAGGTGCGCTGCTTCAGTGAACGACCACGAGCACACGCTCGTACTTGATGTAGTTTGCCCGCTTCATCTTCAATATTGTGGTCAGTCTCGATGTTTGCAATCGAACCATCTTCATTGGTAAATACTTTTACTGGACAATTAGAACCACAGTTCACCAAACAGGCACTATAGCCGTAGGGAGCCGTTTCATCAGGCTCTGGTGGGATGGGCTTACCAGGTTCAATGGGAGTCCAATCGATAGAGTCATCATCACTACCACAGCCAACAAGTACAGCTCCAGCCGTTAGGGCACTGGTTGCTTGCAAAAAAGTACGTCTTTTCATTTTGCGTTACCTCGACATTTAACAACATTGTCACGCCTAAATGGCGCATTTTAAGTGCATGTATACCCACACTTTCAATAAGGTAATTATCTTCTTAATGTTTATAATTTAAAAAAATAGCAAATAGAAATGTGATACTGAAGTGTGTTTATCAACATAATACTCAACATTTCGTGAGCAAGTTCGTTAAATGTTTTTCGCTTGTTTAACCTAAGCTAACTAATTTTGGTAAGCAGATCACATTCGTGAATACGACTGTGAGATACAACTAGAAACAACCTGAAATAAGCTTAAATAACAATAACTTACTAAAAAAAAATAATTTAAAAAATGTTTATTAACGAATAAAAATCAGTTTCATTAAGTTTTATATTCGATAGTTTTACCACTATTTAAATATTAATGGCTCTCTGTTTTTATAAGGTAAAGTTTAATTAACTGCGACTGTACCTGCTATCTAGAAATAGTAATATCGACACTCGCGCTCTCTCTACCATTGCGATGCTTATTAATCGTAAGTATCGAATAACCGTCCATATAACAGCCAAGGAAACTGAATATGAATCACAGCAGTTCAATTGATTTTAATATTATTTATGAGACTTGATGATATAAGCTTCTAGCGTTTTCTGTAACCACATCGGCGAAATAACTTTACCGTCTGGCGCTCTCTTTAGCCACAGATAAACAGTTGGATAACTAAAGCCTTTCAATATTGCTCTATCTTGTGAATAGTCAACTTTTTTAGCCTTTATACCACTAATGCTCGCTAAAAAATCAACTGCTGCCTTCACCCCAACAATCATAACTGCCTCAGAGTTAACCAAACTACTCGCTGCGCTACCAAGATCTGGAGCCGTTGCATATACCTGCATAGGTTTACCTTGTGACGCAGCATAAACGCCTATTGGAGATTTATTTGCAGGAAATGGCATAGTGGCAAGCTTTACTATTGGGTAATTAATCATGTTATCAATTGAAGGGTCATCCCAAATGGGATGATGGGATCGCGCAACTAAATACCCTCCTCTATGCTGGATAATGGATTTGGACAAAAGTTCTTTACGCGTTGACGGCTTGAAGCAAATAGCGGCTTCAATCTCACCATCAATCAATTGCTGCTCACTGAGTTCTGACCAAGCAGTCGTTGATATTGCGATATTGCGATTTAGTTGATGATTGATAGCATCATTCACAATTTCTTGCGCTAAACCAATCTCTAACTGTGGCACTGTTCCAATCACGATTGGTGGTTCAGCGGAAGATACTTTTCTAATGGCATCCTCCTCAATAGAGCGACTACAGGTTAATATTTCCGACAGTGATATATGTAAATGATGAGCCAGCTCTGTTGCGATTAGCTGGTTATTTTTTCTAATAAATAGGGGATCGTCAAACACCTCCCTCAAAGCACTTATTGCACGGCTCACTTTAGGCTGTGATAGACAAAGATCATTTGCAACAACCTTGGTGCTGCCTTTGAGGTATAACTGACAAAATATCTCAATAGTACTGATACTAATATTACTCAGTTTTTTCATTTATACCTCCAGCAGGCAAAACCATATTTCCATTTATATAATCCTGAATTTCATTTATTAACCAAGGGGGAATATCTGCGCCCTTTCTCGATTGGGTAATATAGTGGTGGTATTGACCACTGCGCTGATTAATTAAATTGCAGGTAGAGTCATCTAACTGTTTCATTGCAATATCTCCCCGCTGACAAAGAAACTCAATCGCATCTCGATAACATAAAAGTGCAATGGCATTACTACTTTCAAGTTGGATCATCAGATCGGCTAACAAACATACCTTTGCAATAACGTTTAAACTACGATGGCTATCTAGCGCGTAGCATTCCAGAGGGTCGGTAATATCCTCTAGTTCATTTCCAGCGAAACTGATGTATGGGTAGTCAAAAATATCATCAAGCTGCAGTGGCTCATTTAGCGCCAGAAGTGAATGCTGACTTCTTGCAACCATCACATAAGCATTTGACTTAACGATGAGTCTTGAGGATAACTGCTCAGTGTTATACGCACTATATGTCACAGCTATATCTACCCGTTGTTGCTTTAATAGCTCGCCTACGTTGCTATGACAGGATTTGATGTGGAATATAAAATCTTCGTTTTCTTCAGTCGCTCTTTTTTGTAAATGACGTAAAAGATTCAGTGATAACGTTGGAGGGCAAGCAATGACTAACTCTCGTTTTCGAGGGCTTTCAAGGTGAATGTCAAAGCTTTCGCACTTTTTAGCTAACTGTACAATTTTTTTCATTTTAGGATAAATATCATCAGCAAGACTGCTTCGCTCAAATCCCTGCTGTTTACGAATAAATAATGGTGCCCCCATCGAATGCCTAATTGATTTTAAGCTCCGACTCACTTTTGAGCTTGGTACCCCAAGCGCTTTGCTTACTGCCGTTGCATTTAATAATTCATACAGCAAAACAAATACTTGAATATCAAATAAGCTATTTGTATTTAACTTCTTCATTCAACCTCAGAAAGATTATTCACCCCTTAAGTACACTAATCTAAACCAATAGCTAAATCTTAGGTATGTCTGTTATCTAAATTCAGCCGCTTTACTTTAGTTGCAGCTCAATTATGTGAACTTATCCATGTAAATGAAATGAAAGCTGATTTCAGTTTTAAGATTTGCAATATACGCATTTTGCATTTCCATCTACTGAATATCGAAGCTAACAACTAACCAACTGGCCTAAAAAAGTAAAAGTAACCACACAAGTACCAAACCAGAAGCGATTAACACCAAGCAGCCGCGACTGGATAGTTAAAAAAACCAATCGCAACTCATTCAACATCAGTGATCCACCTCATATTCACAAGCCAGCCAACTATCTAACATTTCAACAACCAAAAGTGGTTACTTTAAGGAACGTATGATGATAACAACAAAAAAAGTATCGTTAGCACTGTTGATTAGCTCCGCATTGCTAATCTCTGGTTGTTCAGATGGTGAAGATGGCAAGAATGGTGAAGACGGACAACCTGGTGGTCCGGGTGGGCCTGGTGATCCCGGCACCTCAGGGCTGCATATCGATATGGCGGCAGAGGCAATAGCTGAAATCAGCAACGCAACCTATGCAGACGGGATCATTACCGTTGATTTTGATCTGGAAAACAAAGAGGGGGTAGGGCTACATGGTCTTAGCGCTGACAACGAATTTCATGATTTCCGCTTCTCATTAGCTCAACTTGAAACCAATCAAGGCTCAGATCTAAAGCAATGGATATCTTTACTCAATGAGACCACCAATGATGCAGGTACAACCTTTGAGCAAGGTTTCGAAAAGCTGAAAGATTGTGCAGAGTGCTTAGTCGACCATAAAGACGGCACTTATACTTATACTTTCAACACCAACCTCCAAACAGCTGAAGATGCTGCGGGGGTTATTTTTGATGCTGCATTAACACAACGCATTGCGATAGAGATGCAGTTTGAATATGCCTCAGGACATGAACTGGCTGAAAATGCTCATTATGACTGGATCCCAGCAAGCAACGCTACAGAGGGAGTTGAGACTCGCGAACTAGTCACGCTTGAAACATGTTACACCTGTCATCAACCTGACAGCCTCAAGGCTCACGGTGGGCGTAGACTCGATTTAGAAAACTGTCAGTCATGTCACAACGGCATTGTTTCCGATCCAAATGATGTTTCAGTTGAGCTAGGTCATATGGTGCATGCGATCCATATGGGCCCTGAGCGCGAAGGAAAGGATGCTGAAGGCAATGTCGTCCCTATGCCTTATACCATTGCTGGCTACGGCGGTGATCACGCATTTGACTACCCCGCTTTTCCGACTAAACCTTTCATGGATTGTGCCGTATGTCATGTTCAAGACGAAGCGCTAGCTGACAAAGATCTGTGGCTTGCAAACGCTAATGCCAATGCCTGTACTGGTTGTCATACTGACTCTCCAGCACAACATAAGTCAGACAAAAACCCTGAGTTAACATGTACAGATTGTCATAGTGCAGCAGTCCATACTGACCATAATAAACCTTATGACACAGCTGAAACCTTTGATGTTGTCTTTAAAGATGTCGATTTATCTGTACCTGGGACTATCTCATTTAAAGTTCAAGCATTAACTGATAATGGCACTGTTATCACACCAGATCAGATCTTTTGGAAGTCTTTTGACTTTGGTAAATATTCTAAGCCATACGTTGTTGTTTCTTGGGATATCGAGAAGGATTATCCGGAGCAAATAGGCGATGCTGTATATAGCAAGCGTCGTATTAATGTTAAAGATCACCCTTTTGTTGATGGTTTCTTTAATGTAACGACTGCTGCGATTGATATTCCTACTAATATTGCAACCCGTTCACTAGAGTTATTGCCGTTATTCAAAGTCTGCTTTGAAGGTAGTACTCCAGCAGATTGTGAGTATGTTTCACAATCAAGTTTGATTGACTCACAGTACCCAGCTTATATCCAATCTGAGCCATACCGCGTGCTGCTAGATGACGCTTATGGTGGTAAGCAGGTTCGTCGTCCTATTGTTGATACAGCAAGCTGTTTTGGTTGTCATAGTAAAGAGTTCTACCATGATTCCAATGGTGTGAACTGTATTGCTTGTCATACCAATGATAAGCAACTAGGCGCTGTTGAAGATAAAGATGGCGATGCAGTTGTATGGGGCGAGATGAAATCTTCAAGCTTTATGTACAAAGCGCACAAAGCGACTGGTCATGACAATGGTCACGGCGGTAGCGGCACTATCTTGAAGACTGATTGTACGACTTGTCACTCTGCGACTGAAGGCTATGGCGGTCTTAAGTATGGCTTTGAGTTAGGTCGCAATGCTGGTCAAGCTCATACAGTGCCAAGCTTTATTGCTGTAGAAGGCAATGATCCTTTAGTGAACCCTGTTGAGACTTGGTATGCATCACCTGATGCAGCGGCTTGTATGAGCTGCCACCAGAAGTACCTATCAGATGCAGCGATGGCACACATTAGAGGTAACGGTGGATATTTCGGTGCCAATAAAGATGCTGAGCATATTGTCGATGTCAATGATGCGGGTAATGCAAAAGACGCAAAAGAAGCTTGTGCCACTTGTCATAGCCCTGCCAAGGTGATGGAACATCATGGGTTTAGTTTGTAAAAATTGCGCTAACAACAGAGTGCCTAACTTGTCCCTAGGTATACTCTAACCTTTTTATCCCCTGCAAAAGTCAAAGGCACCCTAGGGTGCCTTTTTATCTACTATTGGTCTAAAAAGGCTGGTTAACCATGACCCAAAACTGGCTGTCTTCATTGCTATAAGCTAGCTCAGCTCTAACCACAACGCTTTCAACTTCAAATCGAGCGCCAATACCTGCCGACCATTTTAAGTCATCATGCAGTGCTGCCGCGTCAAACTCATTCGCTACCTGCCCGGCTTCAGCAAATACCACCCATTGCCACCATGGAATATCATACAAGTTAAACACTGGCCACTGTTGTAATGGCTGCCATCTTGGCTGCATACGATACTCCGCTGAGTACATAACCGCTGAGCGACCAGTAAAGCGTTTACTGGCGTAACCTCTAAGGTGGTCAAAGCCGCCTAAGCTCACACCAGCGAATGACGGAGGACGATGGTAATTATCACCGCTCTGCGCGTTCCAAGTTGGCGTGTCTGCCAAATAAAAGTTAAATGCCATCACCTGTTGCGCAAACCAATCGTTGCCGCCGATAGCAAAGAAAGCACTCTGCTCAAACTCCCATGTCGTCCAACTATTGCGCTCATCAGAGCCAAAATCTCGGCTCACTTTGAGGCTAGTTTGCCCGCCTTGAGTGCTATTTTTGCCGTTATCACGATTGTCCCAATCCAGTTCAAGGGCTACGCCTTGCGCTTTTTCAGGTAAATGCTCATAGCCTTGTAGCTCACGCGTTTGTACAAACGGGCTGACTTTAACACTGGTCACGCCAGAGTTGAGTGGATTCCAACTGATAGACTCTTTACTGCGAGCAAGGCTACGTGCAGCGCCTGCGCTGCCGCGTCCCCATGGTAGTACATATTTGGCATGCAAACGGGTATAGGATTCATCACCAAGTGTGACTACCTTGCTGACGTTTTGCTCTGGCATTGCAGGGTCTGCGAGATAGTAGATCCCCTCCTTAAACTGCGCTTGATAGGTCTCAACCGAAAACAGCCAGCTATCGACTTTAGGGATCTGATAATTATGTGCACTTAAGTAACCTATCCAGCTGTCATTTGCACTGTATAAACCAATCCCAAGAATGGATGCCTGCACTTGTCCCGCATGCTTAACCACACCTGCAGCACCTAATGCTGTGCTTAGCGACTCAGATGAGAAAGCGAATGGTACCGCGACAAACTCAGCCTCTGCAGTTGTCACCTTAGCGCGATCTTGCTCGGATAATGATGAGTCTTTAATGACCACTGACGAACCTTGCGGCTTAGTGATAATCGTAGGGCTCGCAAGAGCTAAAGGTTGTAGCATCAAGGCCACAGCAGAAATGAGTAATTGTAATTTCAATTTAAAAATCTTCACGCAGATGGCGGGCATCCCGCCTCACCAAAAGCGACTTAACTTTATTTATTGCTCAATCTAGGCAAACAGCAACGCGAGGAGTGAGCTTGGTAACAAGCTCATAAGCGATAGTACCAATATGTTCAGCTACCTCTTCAACAGGCAGTTCTTTACCCCACAAAACTGCGAGATCGCCCACTTTATCATTAGCATCAATACCGAGATCCACGGTCAGCATATCCATCGACACTCTACCTACAATCGGCACAATACGACCATTAACCAGTACAGGAGTACCAAGTGGTGCATTGCGTGGATAGCCATCACCGTACCCGATAGCAACGACGCCAAGATTAGTGTCTTTTTCTGCAGTCCAATAGCTACCATAGCCCGCACTTTCACCCGCTTTGTGCTCACGTATAGCAATCAGCTGAGAGACTAAATCCATCGCAGGCATTAAGCCATGTTTAGCGCCGAGATCGCCAAAAACTGGTGAGACACCATAAAGTGCTATTCCAGGTCTAATCCAGTCTGCTTGGCTTTGCTGCCAAAACAGAGCGCCTGCAGAATTAGCCAGTGTGCGATCACCAGGAAGACCTTTGATCAAGGTATCAAATACTCTCTGCTGCTCAGCGGTACTAGGATTGCTCGGTTCATCGGCGCAAGCAAAGTGAGTCATCAAGTGGATCGGCTTGGCAACATTGTCATTGGCCATTAACCTTTGGTAAGTAGCGTCGAACTGCGCAGGCGAAAAGCCAAGACGATGCATGCCACTATCGACTTTAAGCCAAACAGTGACCGGCTTAGTTAAATTGATACTTTCCAACATTTCCAGCTGAGATTCATGATGCACCACGGTTTCAATGTCATGCTCAACTAAAGTGGTTAGATCTCCAATACGGAAAAAACCTTCAAGCAACAATAATTTAGCGGTAACTCCACCCGTTCGAAGCGCAAGTGCTTCTTCAAGGCGCGCTAAACCAAAGCCATCAGCATTATCTAAGCATTGAGCAACATTGAGTAAACCATGGCCATAGCCATTAGCTTTTACTACCGCCATCACCTTGCTTGACGGAGCTAACTCATGCAGTCGGGCTAAATTATGCTTTAGTGCTTTGCGGCTGATCTCTGCGCGTGGGAATGGTTTCAAAACTAACCTTGCTAGTATGTGTTAAAAAGTAAGAGCCTCATTGAGCCTCATTGAGGCTCTATTGTAGTGAATTATTGTTATTAAAATTGGTTATTAACAACAATTAATCTTCTTCAAACTGTGGACCGGCATAATTGTCAAAACGCGAGAACTGACCTTGGAAGGTTAAACGAACACGTCCAATAGGGCCGTTACGTTGCTTACCAATAATAATCTCAGCGGTGCCTTTATCTTCAGAATCATCGTTATACACTTCATCACGGTAAATAAACATGATCAAGTCGGCATCCTGCTCGATTGCGCCCGATTCACGCAAATCCGAGTTAATCGGACGTTTATCAGCACGTTGCTCCAATGAACGGTTAAGCTGAGATAGTGCGACAACGGGGATCTCTAATTCCTTTGCCAAGGCTTTAAGTGAACGAGAGATCTCTGAAATTTCTAGCGTACGGTTATCTTTTAGCGCAGGAACTTGCATTAACTGAAGGTAATCGATCATGATCATGGATAGGCCGCCATATTCACGAGCAACACGTCTAGCACGGCTGCGCACTTCAGTTGGTGTTAAGCCTGAACCGTCATCGATATACATCTTGCCCTGCTCAAGCATAATTCCCATTGTCGAAGAAACGCGTGCCCAATCATCGTCATCAAGTTGTCCGGTACGAATTTTGGTTTGATCCACTCGTCCAAGTGATGCCAGCATACGCATCATAATCTGTTCTGAGGGCATCTCTAAACTAAAAATAAGCACTGGCTTATCTTCATGCAGTGCAGCTTGTTCACACAAGTTCATCGCAAAAGTAGTTTTACCCATAGATGGACGCGCAGCAACAATAATAAGGTCGCCAGACTGGAAGCCGGCAGTCATATTATCGAGATCGCCAAAGCCACTCGACACGCCGGTCACACCACTAGTTGGATTATTATAAAGCTCTTCAATCTTATCGACCGTTTTTTCAAGAATGGTTTTAATGCCTTCAGGGCCTTCGTTTGCATTAGCGCGTTGCTCAGCAATCTTAAAGACTTTGGTCTCGGCCAAATCAAGCAGTTCACTTGAATTACGCCCTTCAGGGTTAAAACCAGCATCGGCAATTTCGTTGGCGACTTTAATCATGTCACGAACAACAGCACGCTCACGCACAATGTCAGCATAAGAGTGTATGTTACCCGCACTTGGAGTATTCTTGGCTATTTCGCCAATGTAAGCAAAACCACCGACATCTTCTAATTGGTCTTCGAGCTCTAGCTGCTCAGAAACGGTAATCAAATCGATTGGATTACCCGCACTCACCAGTACCTCCATGGCACTGAAAATCATTGAGTGAGCCCGCGAGTAGAAATCTTCTTTTACAACAGCCTCCGCCACTCTGTCCCATGCGTCAGAATCTAACATCAAGCCACCGAGAACAGATTGTTCAGCTTCAATGGAATGCGGCGGCATTTTCAGCGCATCCATCTGAATATCTCTTGGCTTTTCTTTGGCCTTAAAGGCGCGTTGCTGTGACATTAAATCTCCAAAATTCCAACGATTAAGCAAAATGTGGTATAAAACGGGCTCAAGCAGAGCAGGCAATTAACATCATACGACCTGCAGATAAATAAAACACACAAAAACAATATAAGGAAAGAACATGCGCAATGTATTGATTGCCGCAATCGCTCTCTCTACTGGGGTATTGTCATCCTCAGCAGTTATGGCTGATGAAGGACAGTGGCAGCCGTATCAGATGCCCTCTATCGCTGATAAGCTCAGTGAACGCGGTATTGATATCCCAGCAGAACAACTTGCCGATCTCACTCGCTACCCTATGAATGCCGTTGTCGGTTTGGGCTATTGTACCGCCAGTTTTGTTTCGCCCCAAGGCTTAGTTGTCACAAACCATCATTGTGCCTACCGTGCTATTCAATATAACAGTAAAAAAGAACATAATTATCTTGCCGATGGCTTTTTAGCGACCAGTAAAGACAAAGAGCCTACTGCTGGCCCCAATGAACGTCTGTATATTACAGAAGCGGTCACCAATGTA
The DNA here is from genome assembly GCF_000014885.1 of Shewanella piezotolerans WP3. Lineage (NCBI taxonomy): Bacteria > Pseudomonadati > Pseudomonadota > Gammaproteobacteria > Alteromonadales > Shewanellaceae > Shewanella > Shewanella piezotolerans. The sequence goes on along the minus strand of NC_011566.1, from coordinate 720,135 downwards.
TCGACACAAGTAAAACAAGATATTGGTAACGATCCGTTACTGCGCTATGAAAATATCCAAGCCAATCGTAAAGCACTCATTAAAGAGTGTGAGTCAGATGATAACTACCGTTGTTCAGTACGTAGTTTCCACAATGGTCTTGAGTACTACCTGATTAAACAACTTATTATTCGTGATGTTCGCTTAGTGTACGCGCCACCAGAAAGCGCAGGAGCTTTTGGCGGTGATATCGATAACTACGAGTACCCTCGTCATTCAGCTGACTTTACTTTCCTACGCGCTTACGTTGGTAAAGATGGAAAGCCGGCGGTATTTAATAAAGACAACGTGCCTTATCAGCCTAAAAGTTATCTAAAGATTAATGCCGATGGTGTCAAAGCTGGTGACGGTGTATTTGTAGCGGGTTACCCAGGCTCAACCAGCCGGTACCGCTTAACCAGTGAACTCAAATTTGCCAGTGATTGGTTATATCCTACACTCGCGACTCGTTTCCAATTGCGTATCGACACCATTGAAGCCATGAGCGCTGCCAATAATGAAGTAAAGATCAAATACGCAGGCAAGCTTGCCGGAATGGCCAACCGCATGAAAAAGTATAATGGTCTACTCGACGGCTTTAAAGCCACAGATATTGCGGGTATTAAGCAAGGCCGCGAAAATGATTTTAAAGCATGGCTAGCAAAAGACAAAACCTACCAATCTTTCCAGACTCAATTTGATGAATTGGAAACCCTACTGGTTGAGCAGCGTAAACAACGTCAAACCCGCTACTACTTTGAAAATGCACAAAGCAGCGCACTGCTTGCAACAGCTAATAAGCTCTACCGACTGGCGAAAGAGAAAGCTAAACCTGATGCAGAGCGAGAAGAGGGCTACCAAGAGCGTGATATGAAGATGTTTAAAGCACGTCTCAAGCGTCTTGATTCAAGTTTTGCAGTGAGCGTTGATAAAACACTTTGGTTGCAAGATTTAGAAGCATATCTGAACCAAGATATCCGCGTTAGCGAACTTGATACCGCGCTCAATGAAGGCGATGTCGAAGCCAGCCTTTCTGAGAAGCTAGATGGCTTGTATGCACTCACCTCACTAACCGACAAGGAAAAACGACTCGCTTGGATGGATGCAGATGCAAAAGCATTTGAAACCAGTGCCGACCCTTTCATTCGTCTTGCCGTATCTTTGTATGACAAGAACATGAGTGGCGAAAAGGCAGCTAAGACTTTAGCAGGTAAGTTGTCGATGGCGCGTCCGGACTACATGAAGGCCGTTATTGCTTACTACAAGTCTAACAACTGGCCAGTATACCCAGATGCCAACGGAACATTGCGGATCACCTATGGCATGGTCGATGGCTATCAGTCTAAAGATGCACTTTATAAGCAACCATTTACGCGCTTAGAAGGCATTCCAGCAAAACACACTGGAGTAGAGCCGTTTAATGCCCCCGCCAAGTTATTAAAAGCGATTGAAGAGCAGCGTTACGGCAGCCATAAAGTGGCTACGGTATATCAAGACCCAGCGTCTTGGTTATGCCGTCTATTCTCTTGCTTAGATAAACCTGAGCAATTTAATTCTGTACCAGTTAATTTCCTATCTAGCGTTGACACCACAGGCGGCAACTCAGGCTCTCCAGTATTCAACGGTAAAGGTGAGCTTGTGGGTCTGAACTTCGACTCGACTTATGAAGCGATTACCAAGGACTGGTTCTTTAACCCAACAATCACCCGTGCAGTACATGTCGATATCCGCTACATATTGTGGATGATGGATGAAGTCGATCATGCACAGAACCTGATTGAAGAGCTCGATTTAGTCAGAAACTAAAAACTCTACTTATCATACAAAATGGCAGTTAACTAAGCTCCTCGCCTAGTTAACTGCCATTTTTTTATCCCAATCAGTCTCCTGCAAAAAAATATTACTGCTGTAACTCAATACGTTTCAAAACATTTCAAAGTGTGTACATACATTTCAGACGAAACAACCAAAAAAGCCAGGGCCAACCAGTTTTATTAGCTATCGCAATGCATTTAATCAAGATCAAACCCCAGTCAACCTTAAGTATTAAGATTATACCCCCTATAGAACAGTTTGATCTATTTTATACAACGATATAGCATCAGCTTCGCTACATAAAAACAACAAAATAACAACAAAATAACAACGCTATATTTCTACAAGGATTGAACATGAAGACAGTGAATTTAAAACGCTCATTGTTGGCAGCGTCTATTTCGACGCTCCTTGCAATAAGTTCACCAGTGATGGCCGCAAATAATACTGCGGGCTCAATGAAAGGAACCATCACAGATGCATCAAGTCAAAGCGCGCTAGCTGGTGCAACAGTAACCATTACCAACAAAGCTAACGGCTCTTCAACTTCTGTTACCGTTAATGACAAAGGTACCTTTAAGGTTCCGTCACTAAGTATTGGTGACTATAAGATAACTATTTCAAAGCCAGGCTATGAAACACAAGTTATTGAAAGTGCAAGGGTATCAATCGGTAGTGAAGTATCAATTGAAGTACCAATGACTACAGGTGATGTAGAACGCATTTCAGTAACGGGTTCTAGAGTCGCTCTAGTTGATACTTCTTCACCAGAAATATCTCTAACAATTAGTGCTGATGAAATTGCTCGCTTACCTATCTCTCAAGATGTTGTATCTGTTGCACTTCTTGCTCCGGGTACCACAAAAGGTGATTCAGCTTTCGGTAACCTTGCATCATTTGGTGGTTCATCTGTTGCAGAGAATAGCTTTATCATCAACGGTGTAAACGTAACTAGTTTCCGTCGTGGTACTTCTATTGCAGATATCCCTTTCAGTGCATATGACCAGTTCCAAGTTAAAACTGGCGGCTACTCTGCACAGTTTGGACGCTCAACTGGTGGTGTTGTAAATGCTGTAACCAAACGTGGTAACAATGGTTGGGATTTTGGAATCGCAGCAAGATGGGAGCCTGATGCTCTTCGCGAGCAACGCCCTAGTGTTCGTTACCCTGTAGGAAATGCATCAGGTTCAATCCAACCTTTTGATACATTTTGGGATAACAGTAAAGATGAAAAAGATGATCTAGAAGCAGAGTTTTCACTTTCTGGTGACCTTATCGAAGATACGTTATTTGTCTACGGTTTAATTCAACCACAGAAATACAAATCAGTTAACGCTTCTGCTAACGGCGAAACATATACTACGACAGAGTATGACGACCCACTATGGTTAGCACGAGTGGATTGGCAAATTGCCGATGACCACTCATTAATGGTTTGGGGTTTCTCTGATTCTGAAGAAGTTACTGATACAACTAAAGCATACGATCCAGATTCAGGTATTTCTGATCAAGTATCAGTGCTTAGCAGTGGTGGTACAACTTGGTCTGCTCAATATGTAGGTCGATTTACAGATTGGCTTTCAATGGATGCTTTGTACGCCGAAGTTGAATTCGATTCAACCCGCCAAGCACCAGAGGACGAAACTTGTCCTGCTATTTACGATGACCGTGATGCAGGTCTAGTACCATTAGGTTGCTGGCAGAACTTCACTTCATCTGCTGAGAGCGATGTTCGTAAACAAACAAATATTAACTTTAATTTTGATTACTTCGAAGATCATGCAATTAAAGTAGGTTATGACTTTGAAGATAACACTTCACTTGAGAACAGCTTTTACTCAGGACATGTTTACTACCGCTATTACAAAGGTGCTGCAGGTCAGTCAGTAAACGGCGTCGAGCTTCCTACTGACATGGAATATGCTAGAACACGTGTTTATGAAAATGGTGGTGAATTTACAAGCAAGTCAACAGCTTGGTATATTGAAGATACTTGGAGCATTTTACCAAACTTAACCGCACGTATAGGACTTCGCTCAGAGTCGTTTGAGAACTTGAACGCTGACGACAAAGCCTTTATCGAAATTGAAAATCAACTTGCTCCTCGCTTAGGTATCTCTTGGGATCCTATGGATGACGGCGAATCTAAGATTTTTGCTAACTGGGGTCGCTACCATATCCCTGTTGCATCAAACACCAACGTACGTATGGCTGGTGCAGAAAACTTTACCGCTGAATGGAATGAGCTAACAAGTGTAGGTGCTGATGGACTACCGACTCTTGGCGCTTCAATTGGTGACAAGCAAATTTACTCAGATGGTACAGTAGCTGATCCAGCGGAGATCTTAGATACTTCTATCGATCCAATGTTCCAAGATGAGTTCATTTTAGGTTATCAACGTAACCTTGATGAAGATTGGTCTGCAGGTATTAAATTTACTCACCGTGATCTTAAGAGCATCATTGATGACATCACGATTGACAAAGGTATTGCGGCAAACGGTTGGGCAGAAAGCGGTGCTCACGTATATGTACTAACTAACCCTAATACTGACGTGCACGTATCTTATGATACCGATGGAGATGGTACTCTAGAAAAAGTAGTTATTGCTGCTGAAGATTTAGGCTACCCAGATCCTGAGCGTATTTATAACTCAGTAGAACTTACTTTGAATCGTACTTGGAATGATGATTGGGCATTTAACGCATCATACACTTGGGCTCAAAGTTACGGTAACGCAGAAGGTTACGTTAAATCAGATAACGGTCAAGATGATGCTGGTCTAACAACTGACTGGGATTTCCCTTACCTTATGGATGGTGCTAACGGAGATCTACCAAACGATCGCCGCCATACAATTAAGGCATACGGTGCTTACCAGATCATTGAAAACCTATCAATTGGTGCTAATGTTCTAGCTCAATCAGGTCGTCCAAAGAATGCATTTGCTGCAGATACATTACCACCAGGATACCCTGATCCATATGAGTACGGTTCAACTTACTACCCATATGATCAGAAATGTGCTCGTGGCTGTATGGGCAATGAAGATTGGCGTTTTAAAGTTGATATGAACCTTGTTTATAACATTGATTTCGTAGATAGCGTTCAAGCTGACCTTCGTTTAGATGTATTTAACATATTCAATTCATCTAACGTACTAAAAACTTCTGAAAATATGACTATTGGTGGTCAATATGATCCATCTTATGGTCTACCAACAGAGTTTGAAGAACCACGCTATGTTCGTATTAGCGCAAATATCAAGTTCTAAAAAAGTGCTCTCTATAGAGCTATAAAAATGTAACATTCCCTTATAGGGCACAAATTAATTTTGTGCCCTTTTTTTTGCCCTATTAATCAGCTAATCACATCTGTCATCAAAGCTTATACTTATCAGCATAAGAAGTTGATCGTCTCAGAGTGTTTACTCGCGAACTCATTCAAGTTGGATAAATAATATAATGGTTATACCTTTGTGCGTTTTTCAATGCAGAAGTAGCAAGCCAAAAACACTGCCTACAGGCGAGTTTAACGGTTCTTGTGCTGCGTTAATGAGCGCGAACCTAGAAGCACTTTGCTTTTAACTTGTTACAAACCACATGGATTTGGTGAAGAATGTCTTTCATGCACGACTACATGGATATAGGAGCTAGAGTAACGCAGGAACAGGTATCGAGGAGTATTTATTGACCTTAGCTCAAAACGGCTAAACTATCGCTGAACGACCGAATTTTTATACTGATGGTATTACCTCACTATTGTTACCGTAATACGTTTAAATACATGGTCTATTCAGAATAAATTTCAGACATAAAAAAACACCGCGCTAATTAAATTAGTGCGGTGTTTTAAATTAAAGCTTTGCCAATACCCGAAGGTATTAATGCAAAATATTAGTCTTCTGCAACAACAGAAAGCTTAACAATAGCTTTAACTTCAGTGTGAAGTTGAACTTCAACTTCGAAATCACCAGTGTTGCGCAATGCACCTAGTGGTAGACGTACTTCGCTTTTAGCAAGCTCAACGCCAGCAGCAGTAACTGCATCAGCTACGTCACGGTTACCAATAGATCCAAATAGCTTGCCTTCGTCACCAGCTTTAGAAGCGATAACAACAGCTTCTAGTGCAGTGATTTTTTCTGCACGAGCAGAAGCAGCAGCTAATTCTTCAGCTAACTTAGCTTCTAGTTCAGCACGACGTGCTTCAAAAACTTCAGTGTTAGCAGCGTTAGCAACAACAGCTTTACCTTGTGGTAAAAGGAAGTTACGAGCGTAACCAGCTTTTACAGAAACTTGGTCACCCAAGTTGCCTAGGTTAGCGATTTTATCAAGTAAAATAACGTTCATTTTATATTCCTCTAAATTATTGCAGTATTACTGATGTAAATCAGTGTACGGCAGTAGAGAAAGATAACGAGCACGCTTGATAGCGCGAGCTAGTTGACGTTGATATTTAGCATTTGTACCAGTGATACGACTAGGAACAATTTTACCACTTTCAGTGATGTAGTTCTTCAAAGTAACGATATCTTTGTAATCGATCTCGGTAACGCCTTCTGCAGTAAAACGGCAGAACTTGCGACGACGGAAATAACGTGCCATGTGACAGTCTCCTAAGTTTTCAATTCGACATTTTCAGCGTGTAAAACCAAACGATTTTGACCGTTTCTGCTCTGTTGCAGATTAAGGAAACCTTCGACTTGGATTTCTACGCCGGCTTTCAGATTTTCTGTAACGCTGTTAAAGCGTTCACCACTTAATACAACTTGAATTTGACAATAAACGTTGCGTAGCATTTCTGCTTCATAACGTTGAGATTTGTGCTCCAACATCAGTACCGTATGGGCAATGCCTGCTGGGCTATCAAATCGTCTAGAACGCGTAATGGTTCCTGCTAGTACCAAATTGTTTGTGGTCACAAAAAAACTTACTCAGCTGTGTTTTCAGCGCTTTCTTTAACTTCTTCAGTAGCTTCTGCACGAGGTGCACGCTCTTCAGATGAACGACGTGTATCGCGTTCGTCTTTAGCTTTAGCCATTGGAGATGCTTCAGTGATGGCAGCTTTAGTACGCATAACCATGCTACGCAAAACAGCGTCGTTGAAACGGAAAGCTGTTTCAAGTTCTTCAACCGATTCTGCAGTAGTCTCTACGTTCATAAGAACATAGTGAGCTTTATGCAACTCGATGATTGGGTAAGCCAGTTGACGACGGCCCCAGTCTTCTAAACGGTGAATTTGACCGCCAGCTTGGGTAAGAATACCCGTGTAACGCTCGATCATACCTGGCACTTGCTCACTCTGATCAGGGTGAACTAAAAATACGATTTCATAGTGACGCATTTTTTTGCTCCTTACGGTTATCTAGCCTCGTTGTTGGCTCAGTCAAACCTAATAGAGGCAAGGAACTAATTAAAGTGACTGATTTAAGCCGCGGAATAATACATAAATTAGCGACGAGACTCAAGCGATAACTCACCTATAACGCAATTAACTGCGTTATAGGTGTAGTTTTAAGTGAGTCATCAATTTAGCTGTTGTCACACTTTTCGATGCTAGCGACATTAGTCGACCTTGATTACGTCCCCTTTGGCACAAATTGAAGGATGAGTTCGCTTGTATAGACATGACTATCAATATCACTTTAGAACAAATCGCTCCCCAATTGTCTGCAAGATATAGTTGGGAAACATAACAAGCAGGAATCTAGTTTGCGCTACAGCTGATTCTAGGTATGATGTCGCATTGCTTAATTTTACTTTCAACCTAGAACAGCATACCAAGAATAATAATGTCTAGAATCCTTACCGCAGTCTTAACACTATTTTGCTCGCCTGTAGCCCATGCACTTGTACCGCCTGATTATCAAGAACCGCCAAGTGATTTTACTGCCGAAATAGAAGCTGGTTTCCAGCTTAATACCGGTAATACTGAATCGAGCAGCTTTAATGGTCGTACAAAATTGGTTTACGATACTGATGCGACTAGACAAGAAGGGACTATTAAAGCCTATTTTGCCGCCGATGATGAAAAGACCACTTCAGAAAAGTACGATCTGCAGCTGCAGTCTAGCTATAAATTCTACAGTGGCTATGTATTTGGCCGTGGTGACTTCACCTGGGATAAGTTTGGTAGTTACACTCAAGTATCGACTATTTCAGGCGGTTATGGTTTCGACGCAATTTCCAACTCGAGCACCAAACTTAGTTTAGAAGTCGGTCCGGGTTATCGCTATAACTTACCGATTGCGACAGACACTATCCCTAATCCTGAAGCCAATAAAGATGTTATTTTGCGTACTGCGGCAAAGTTTGAACAGAAACTACAAGAGTATACTAGCCTTAATGCTGATTTAACCTCTGAGGTTGGTGAAGACAACAACACGTTGACTTTAGATATGAGCTATAAAAATACCCTTTTTCAAGACTGGGCATTCAAGATAGGTGTCAATATTAAGTACACCCAAGTAGTACCTGAGGGCTCAAAGCAAACTGACACCATCACAACCTTTAATCTACTTTATACCTTTCAATAGGCAGATTCGATAATTTGCCCTTGAGTTTGCTTAGAGTGAACTCAAGGGCAATTCGATTAGCAGCGCCTCTCTATGACTTTAATTGCTGCATTAAATAAGCGTAAACCATAGAGCTGAGTTCTGCGGCTTGGTTATTATCAGCAGCACCAGCATGCCCACCTTCTATGTTTTCGTAATACAGCACATCTATCCCCATATCTTCCATTTTCGCAACCATTTTACGAGCATGGCCAGGGTGGACACGATCATCGCGGGTTGAGGTAGTAAAGAACACTTTAGGGTAAGCAGTATCTTTGTTTAGATTATGATAAGGCGAGAATGTTTTTATATAGTCCCATTGGGCTGGAATATCAGGGTCGCCATATTCTCCCATCCAACTAGCCCCAGCCAGTAGCTTATTATAACGCTTCATATCAAGTAACGGCACTTGACACACGACGGCGTTATACAGATCAGGGTTGCGAGTAAAGGCAGCCCCCATCAATAGACCACCATTACTGCCACCTTGGATCCCTAAATGTTTACTCGAAGTAATTTTTCGGCTAACCAAATCCTCAGCTATAGCTTCAAAGTCTTCATAAGCCTTGTGGCGATTTTCTTTTAATGCAGCTTGATGCCATGCAGGTCCATATTCCCCACCGCCACGGATATTAGATAGCACATATACACCACCCTGCTCTAACCAGTTTTTGCCGATTGTCGCAGAGTATGAAGGACGCAGTGATACTTCAAAACCGCCATAACCATAGAGCAGAGTTGGGTTTTTACCATCTAGCTTTATGTTCTTTGCCATAACCACGAAATACGGCACTTTTGTGCCGTCTTTTGATTTAGCAAAATACTGCTTCGTTTCAAAATTTTCTGCTGCAAACTGCTGCTTCATCGCCTTTAACTTACTTGCCTTCATGCTCTTAGCATCAAATAGATAAAGGCTAGACGGTTCTAAAAAGCTGGTGTAGTTAACGAAGACCTCACTGCTGTCATCTTCAGCACCAAATACGCTTAATGTACCGTTGACATCAAATGGAGCTTGCTGTGTTTGCCACTTGCCGCCCTTTTGTTGATAACGTATCAATTTACTTTTTACGTTATCAAGCCAAGTAATTAATATTGCGCCTTTAGTAAACCTAACTTGGGAAATTGAGGCTGTCGCGGTTGGTTCAACCAGCACACTAAATTCAGGTTTCTGCCCAATCAGTTTATCAAGATCAGTATAAACAATAGCTCCCTGCTTAAAGGTTTTTCCGCCGGCTTTTAGCTCACTCTTCAACTCTATATAGAGCTGATCATTAAAATAGCCTTTGATGTCTGCATCTTTCGGCAACGGTAACTCAACCAATTGGTTATCACGATATGCATAATGTTGAGCAGTATAAAAAGTAAGGCTTTCAGTAACCAGCTGTAGTGGCTTTTCATCGTCATATATGACATAACCAGATACCGCAACGGAGGCCTTATCACCACTAAAAATTGTTTTAGCCGCAGACAATGGCGTACCACGTTGCCACTGCTTAACCACCTTTGGATAACCAGAGTCAGTTAAACTGTTACCGTCTCCGAAATCGGTACCAACAAAAACAGTATCTTTGTCTATCCAACTAACGCTTGATTTGGCCTCATTCAATGTAAAAGGGTTACTCTTTTTATCTAGAAATGCTTTTTGCTTTAAATCAAACTCACGCACTTCTACAGCATCTGCTCCGCCGCGTGACAGTGATACCATACAGCGATCATAATTGGGATAACGACAGTCCATTCCCTTGTATACCCAGTTCACCCCTTCAGCTTTTCCTAGCGCATCAACATCTAATACCGTTTCCCATTTAGGTTCGGCTTTGACGTACTCCTCCATGGTGGTACGACGGTAAATACCACGGACATGCTTTTCATCTTTCCAAAAATTATACAGGTAGCCATCCATGCGACTTGCATAAGGGATCCGTTCTTTGTTATTCAAAATAGCAAGGCTATTGCTGACTAACTCATCAAACCCTTTATATGCTTTTATCTCTTTTTCTGAGAGGGAATTTTGCTGCTTAACCCACTCCATCGGTTTCTTGCCCTCTACATCTTCGAGCCAGAGAAACTTGTCCTCTTCAGCAAAAGTGGGAGCTGCGGCAATTGAACTGAGCACGCATAAAGATAAGACTTTGTTTCGCATGTAAACATCCTGTTATAAGAATTAGTTCAATTAAGCTACTGCATGCGCAATGAAAGTGGAATAGTCGATACAGAAAAAGTAACAGTCGACTCAAACTATTCTGTAAAAATTAGTGTCAAATCGATACAAAAACGCCGATGAAGTCAAAGCTTCATCGGCGTTTTATAATAATGACCTGAAAGGTGTAGTTAATTAGTTCTTTGTAGACCTATTTTGCTAGGCGTTGGCGCACAGCTTCAAACAGACAAATCCCCGTCGCAACAGACACATTTAGGCTAGATACACTGCCCGCCATTGGGATAGAAATTAGGCTATCGCAGCTTTCGCGAGTTAAGCGGCGAAGCCCTTTACCTTCTGCCCCCATAGCAATCGCTAGAGGCCCTGTTAGGCTAGCTTGGTAAACATCGCTATCAGCCTCACCTGCAGCGCCGGCAATCCAGATCCCTTTATCTTGTAAGCTACGCATAGTGCGTGCGAGATTGGTCACTTGGTATAGCGGAACTATTTCTGCTGCGCCGCAAGCCACTTTGCTAACAACCGGCGTTAACCCAACAGAGTTATCTTTGGGTACGATAATCCCTTGTACACCAGCAGCATCAGCATTACGTAAACATGCCCCCAGATTATGCGGATCGGTAACGCCGTCCAGAATCAACAAAAATGGCGTTTCAGTGCCATCTAACATTGCGTGCAGATCGTTATCATTGAGGATCTTGGCAGCTTTCACCTTTGCCACAACGCCCTGATGCTGACCACCAGCTGACTTATCGTCTAACGCTTTACGAGAAGCGTACTGAACAGACACACCCCACTGCGATGCGATTTCCAAAATTGGTATTAATCGCTTGTCATCACGGCCTTGTAACACCCAGATTTCGATAACGCGTTCAGGGCTATTTTGCAGTACAGCTTCAACAGCATGCAAACCGAAAGTAATATCTTGCTTCTTCATCTATTTCTTACTCGTTCTACGCTTCGCAGACTTGGCTTTTTTAGCCGAAGACTTTTTTGCAGAAGCTTTTGTCTTAGTCGTGTCAGCTTTGCTGCCACTGTTTGATTTGTTTTTACTTGTCGAGCGAGAGCCTGACTTAGCACCACTCTTAGTGCTACTTGTACGTTTGCCTTTGCCTGCACTGCGCTCTTTATCAGCAAGTTTAGCGCCTTCACGATTAACACGCTCTCTCGCAGTCATGGGCTTACTCGGCTTACGGCGCTTACCGCCAGCAGAATCCCCTTCCATCATCAGGTCGATTTGACGGTCATCAAGATTCACAGCTGCAACCTTTACCGTAACCGTATCGCCAATCTGATATACCTGACCAGACGCTTCACCAACCAAACGTTGGCGCATGTTGTCGTATTGGTAATAGTCACTACCCAAACTTGAGATATGCACTAATCCATCAATGAACAGGTCGTTGAGTCGAACAAACATGCCAAAGTGCGTTACCGATGCAATAACCGCTTCAAAGGTATCACCAACATGATCTTGCATAAACTCACATTTAAGCCAGTCGTTCACATCTCGAGTGGCTTCGTCAGCACGGCGCTCAGTGGTTGAACACTCCTCACCTAAAAGATCCAACTCTTCAATTTTGTAGTTGTAACCGCCATCAGCAGTCCACTGCTCAGATTGCTCTCCCTCTTGTTTTGACAACAAGTAACGGATAACGCGGTGCAAGATAAGATCTGGGTAACGTCGAATTGGCGAGGTAAAGTGTGAATATGCCTCTAATGCCAAGCCAAAATGACCTTCGTTATCTGGGGTATACGTTGCCTGACGCATGGACCTTAATAACATCACCTGAATCAGCTCAGCATCAGGCCTATCAGCAATCTGCTCCATCACAGCTTGATAGTCTTTTGGTGTAGGCTCTAGGCCGCCTTCCATTGTTAAGCCACGCTCTTTAAGGAAGTCTTTGAAATTGGTAAGCTTTTGCTCAGACGGTGCCTCATGCACTCGGTATAACACTTCACCCTTGTGCTTTTTAACGAACTTTGCTGAAGCAACGTTGGCTAAAATCATGCACTCTTCAATGATCTTATGCGCTTGATTACGGCTGCGTGGCACAATTTTATCAATCTTACGCTGTTCATTGAAAATGAACTGAGTCTCAGTGGTTTCGAATGCAATAGCGCCACGTTCAGCTCGGGTTTCATCCAATGTCAGATACAAAGACTGCAACGTTTGCAGATGTGGGAAAATAGGTTTGAGCTTATCACTCACCTCTCCGCCCTCTAGCATATCGGCAACCTGGGTATAGGTTAGGCGAGCATGAGAGTGCATCACTGCCGGGTAAAACTTATATCCCGATAATTTACCCGCTGCAGAAATAGTCATTTCGGCAACCATACATAGACGGTCAACCTCAGGCATCAACGAACACAGGCCATTTGAGATTTTCTCTGGCAGCATCGGAATGACTTGAGATGGGAAGTAAACAGAGTTACCACGCGAGCGCGCTTCTCTGTCTAATGCCGATTCAGTACGCACATAATGGCTCACATCAGCAATTGCGACCCATAAACGCCAGCCACCTGACTTTTTCTTCTCTGCATATACCGCATCGTCAAAATCACGGGCGTCTTCACCATCAATAGTCACTAACGGTAAATGACGTAGGTCAACACGGCCTTCTTTGTCCGCCTCTGTAACTTCGTCAGGGATTTTTCTGAGCTTCTTCTCAATTAGCCCTGACCACTTATGTGGCAGGTCGTAATTGCGCAGCGCAATCTCAATCTCCATCCCTGGAGCCATTTGCTGACCCAGTACTTCGATTACTCTTGCTGCTGCTTTGACATAACGACCGGGTCTGCGAGTTAGCTCTAATACCACTATGTCGCCCTGACGAGCACCTTTACGGTCCTCCTCTGGCACTAAGATCTCTTGGGTGATGCGACGGTCATCAGCAATAACAAAGCCCATGCCAGCATCGAGATGAAAGCGGCCAACTAGTGCAGCGCTTCTTTGCTCAACTAAACGCACAATTCTGGCTTCACGGCGGCCTTTACGGTCAACACCTGCTTTTTGTGCGAGCACTTTATCACCGTGGAAATACATCATCATGTCACGGTTATTAATATAGAGGTCGTCACCGCCCTCTTCTAGCTTAAGGAAACCGAAGCCGTCGCGATGTCCGATCACGGTTCCTGTGAGTAAATCCATTCTTTCTGGTAAGCCATAAGCTTTACCACGGGTAAACACTAGCTCACCGTCGCGCTCCATCGCTCGTAATCTACGACGGATAGCTTCTAATTGCTCTTCGCCCTCAATCTTGAGTGCATTTGCAATATGTTCACGGGTTAACGGGGACTTTTGAGAGCGTAAGTATTCCAAAATATACTCACGACTTGGGATAGGGTTGTCGTACTTTTCTTGCTCTCGCTTAATATGTGGATCTTGTATCATTCATTTTCCAAAATATTGGCATGACTGCTTTCAGCCATGCTTATTGTTGCGTTCTCAGGTGTTCCTGTTTTGCCCTAGCCACTGAGCTGGGCGGCATTTTCGCCTCTAACACCATTAACAAATTGCTTGCTTCGGCTTGCACCGTTTCATCGCTAAATACTTCGTTATATAGCCAATGAAATCCAGTTTCGTAATCGCGTGGGCTACCATAGCCTTCACCAAATAACCGAACCAACATGATTCGCGCAGGCAGGTCACCTGTCGCAGCTGCAGGCAATACATATTGCACAGCACGCTCTTTATCTTCCATAACGAATTTACCGTCATGGTAATACTCCGCCATTCTAACCATGGCTTCAGCACTGCCTTGTCGTGCTGAGGTTTTTAACATCGAGATCCCACGCGGTGGGTTGGCCTTAACGCAGATCCCGTAATTGAGCATTTCAGCCCAAAGATACTGATAGAGTGGCTGCTTTAACACTTCAGCTCTAGCTTCAATATCTTCTACAATTTGGCAATCATCGCCCTTAACTTGCGTCAAATAGCGTTTACTACGGATTAGATCAACCAGTTGCTCTTGAGTATAGACGTCTACTGCTTTGGGAGCAGCCATACTCGGCAAAGAAATTATCGACAATACAATAATTAATACATAACGCAGCATAAGTTCTCTCAATGACAGTAAGTAAATTCAAGCACAAATATATTATCAGCTATAGATATATTTGCAGCCTGCTCTGTCTTTTTCATCGGCAGTATAACGTATTTCTTGAGGACTACATGCGCCTCAACCCTTCCTAGTTGTAGCGACTTTTTTTACCTTCAGTAAGCACCCAATAAAAAGGCCGCTAATCGCGGCCTCTTTTTATTAACTAAACGGATTCACCAGAATCATGGTCTCGTTTCTATCCGGACCCGTTGAGATAATATCAATTGGCGTTTCTAGCAACTCTTCTAAACGCTTAATGTAGTTCATTGCTGCTTGTGGCAGCTGCTCTACAGATGTTGCGCCGAATGTTGTTTCGCTCCAACCAGGCATAGTCTCTAAAACAGGGGTTACCTGCTCATAGCCTTCTGCTGCAAGCGGAGTTGTTGTTGCTACAGTTCCATCTGGATACTGGTAGCCGACACAAATCTTCACCTCTTCAAGACCATCTAGAACATCTAGCTTAGTCAAGCAGAAGCCGCTTACACTGTTGATTTGAACTGCACGCTTCATCGCGACAATATCTAACCAACCTGGACGACGCTTACGACCCGTAGTCGCACCAAACTCATGACCCTTAGTACCTAAGTAGTCACCAATTTCGTTTTCCAATTCCGTAGGGAAAGGACCTGCACCAACACGCGTGGTGTATGCCTTCATAATACCCAAAACGTAATCTAGATGACGCGGACCAAATCCAGAACCTGTTGCAACACCACCTGCGGTAGTATTAGAAGAGGTTACAAATGGATAAGTACCATGGTCAATATCTAGTAACGTGCCTTGAGCACCTTCAAATAGAATTGGTTCACCTGCTTTGCGTGCCTGATCAAGAAGCTCAGAAACGTCAGTGCACATGCTCTTTAAGTAATCAGCAATCGCAAGAGCATCTTTCAATGTCTCTTCATAATCAACTGCTTCGCACTTGTAGTATTCAGTCAACATAAAGTTGTGATAAGCCATCACTTCCTTCAGTTTTTCGGCAAACAATTCTGCATTAAACAGATCGCCTACACGTAAACCGCGGCGTGAAACTTTATCTTCATATGCTGGACCAATTCCACGACCCGTTGTGCCAATAGCTTTATTGCCACGCGCTTTTTCGCGAGCCATATCTAATGCACAATGGAATGGAAGAATAAGAGGACATGCTTCAGAAATTAATAAACGTTCCTCTACAGGTACGCCACGCTCTTTAAGCATGTTAATTTCAGTCATCAGTGCGTCAGGTGCAAGCACCACGCCGTTACCAATAATGCATTTCACATTATCGCGTAAGATCCCTGATGGAATAAGATGAAGAACGGTCTTGTCGCCATCGATAACAAGAGTATGACCAGCATTGTGGCCACCTTGGTAACGAACGACATATTTAGCCTGTTCGGTAAGAAGATCGACTATCTTACCCTTTCCTTCGTCACCCCATTGGGTGCCGAGAACTACAACGTTTTTGCCCATTATTTGCTGCACGGTAGTGGTTAAAACGGGATTTTAGCAGATCTATAGGGGCTGTAGGCAAGTAATTTATGAAAAAATAATCAATATTACTATCCCAACAGTGACTAAAGAACCACCTAACCGTTGCAGAAGCTGCTGATTTTGATTGGAAATTTCTTTCAAATAGGCGCGCCAACGGTTTGGAAACAAAAGTGGACCAATTCCTTCAATTATCAGCACTAAACCTAACGCAAGCATGATTAACTCAAAAGACATAACAAAGTATTTCCTATACCGAACAGTTTATAATATGAACACACTTTCATTCACTCAAATTCTGCATTTACACCCAACACATTTCTTATACCACTTTTAGTGACGCTAGTAATAAAGGTAATTGACAGAAATAATAGGAGAAACACTTAAATACAAATAAACCTATCAATAGCCCACTAGACCGACAGGTTTTATACCGTTCAGGATAAGAAGTTGATCTACTCAGAGAGTTTTAACGGCTTGATGCTTTGTTAATGAACTTGAATCTGGTTTAACGATGTCCTTCATTGCAAACCACATAGCCAAACATGTTCCTGACATGCTTAAGGCATTCCTCCATCCCTAGAGGTCAGATGTGGTAAATGTCACTAATGCACGACTGTATGGTCTATTTGTTCCATACAAAATTAGACATTCCCTCCATGGAGGTCTGATATAGGAGATACGGGAGTAAGGTTGCTCGGAGCTAGCATCATGCTGGAGCGATTATCGGGAGTAACGCGGGGGCTGTTACCGAGGAGCATTTAATGGCCTTATCTCAAAGCCGCTAAACTCTCGCTGAGGGATCAAACCTTTTATGATGATTAGATACTGCAGGTAGCAATGACCGAGGATGTCAGAGCCGAGAATAACGATTAGCACTGCACCTATAAATCCTTCCCGCCTAAATGAACAAGGATTGGATAGCATAAGCTTAAGCTGAGACTACTGAATTCCAGGCAATAAAAAACCCAGCATAAAGCTGGGTTTTTTGAACTCTGAAAGCGAAAATTAACGCTTTGAGAATTGTGGCTTACGACGTGCTTTACGTAGACCAACTTTCTTACGCTCAACTTTACGAGCATCACGGGTAACGAAACCAGCAGCACGTAGAGAAGGACGTAGAGACTCGTCAAGTTCCATCAACGCACGAGTAATACCGTGGCGAATTGCACCAGCTTGGCCAGTGTTACCACCGCCCTTAACTGTTACATTGATGTCTAACTTTTCAGTCATTTCAACTAGCTCAAGTGGCTGACGAACAACCATGCGAGAAGTTTCACGACCAAAATATTCGTCTAGAGGTAGTTTGTTAACAGTGATGTTACCAGTACCTACTTTAGCGAATACGCGAGCTGTAGATGTTTTGCGACGGCCAGTGCCGTAGTATTGAGTTGCAGCCATTGCTATAATCCCGTTTAGATATCAAGAACTTGAGGTTGTTGTGCAGCGTGGTTATGCTCTGTACCAGCGTAAACTTTAAGCTTACGGAACATGGCACGGCCCAAAGGACCTTTAGGTAGCATACCCTTAACTGCTTTCTCAATAATCATTTCAGGCTTATGATCTTGCAGCTTCTCAAAAGTAATCTGCTTAATGCCACCGATGAAACCAGAGTGTGAATAGTAAACTTTGCCTTTAGCTTTGTTACCAGTCACTGTAACTTTATCAGCGTTAATAACGATGATGTAGTCACCAGTATCTACATGAGGCGTATACTCTGGCTTATGCTTACCGCGTAGGCGAGTAGCAATTTCAGTAGCGATACGACCCAAAGTTTTACCTTCGGCGTCAACGACGAACCAATCACGAGTGACTGTTTCTGGTGTAGCAGTAAAAGTAGTCTTCATTTACAAAAACCCAATGTTAAAATTCTGTCTCACATGCTAATGCCACTATTGGCAAAAACACAAAAAATGCCTTTCCCCGCCCCTTCGAGCAAAGAATTAGGCTTTACAACTTCCACCTAAAGTGGTGGATAACGAGGGCAGGTGGCGGATTATAGACAAAGATGAGTTAAAAATCACCTAATTTTTAGATAAATTCTAATCTCTTTTCAAAAAATTCTTCTCTAGAACTCTCCCCTTTAGCTTCAAACGGTTTAGCGACAGTTGCCAAGGGGGATTTTATCTACTTGCAGTGGATTACCCAGATGGCTTTATATCACTAGCCATCGAATGCGATTACACCTTACGGCAGATGCTCCAGTGCTAAATAATCATGGGATTGCATTTCCGTTAACCTTGAGCGGCAGCGTCTAAATTCGAAACTCAGTAAACCGTCAGTATAGATATCTTCCAGTGACACCGCCGAGGAGATAATGAGTTTAACATTCCGCTCATAAAACTCATCAACCATCGCCAAAAATCGACGTGCAATATCATCACCGGTTAAATGTTCTCCCATCTGCTCAACATTACTCAGCAGCACAGTATGATATAGCCTCGCGACCTCCATATAATCTCTTTGGCTACGAGGCCCATCACATAACGCTCTAAAATCTATCAGTAATACCCCTTGAGCTTGCTGGCGAATATCGATGTTGCGCCCATCAATCTCCAACGCCAGCGTTGATACTTCAGACTCTGGAGCAAGCTTAATAAAGTACTCTTGTAGATTTTGCTCAGCCTTTTCATCAAGAGGTGAATGGTAGATCTCAGCCTGCTCAAGGGTTCTAAGTCGATAATCCACGCCAGAATCAACATTCAAGATTTCACAATGCTTATTAATCGCGGCAATAGCAGGAAGGAAGCGCGCACGCTGTAGGCCGTTACGGTATAACTCATCGGGAATGATATTAGAGGTTGCGACCAAAGCCACACCTTCAGCAAACAGAGATTCAAACAAGGTACCTAATAGCATGGCATCTGTAATGTCTGATACGAAAAACTCATCAAAACAGATCACCTGATACTTAGTAGCCATCTCTTTTGCTATCATTACCAATGGATCTCGCTGCCCTTGTAACTGAGCTAAATCAATATGAAGTTGGTGCATGAAGCGGTGGAAGTGTGCTCGAAGCTTCTTATCACCGGGCAGTGCATCAAAGAAGGTATCCATAAGGTACGTCTTACCGCGTCCAACCCCGCCCCACAAATACAAGCCTTGCACACTTGGCTTCGCTTTTCTCCCGAAAAAGGATAAGAGTTTATTGCTACTACGCCCTTGAGAATTTATCGCAATAAGATCGTCATACACTCGTTGCAGCTGTTTAACGGCTTGCTCTTGTGCTACGTCGTGGGAAAAGTCATCTCGAGTTAAATCTTGCTGATAATGCTGCCAAGGTGTTAAATGCGACACGTAAATCATTCTCTATAAGTAGGGGACAAACACAAATCAGCCATTTTTAGCTGTTTGACGATTAATTTTAATTAAACTCTGCAGTAAATAGTACCACGCTGGAATGCTGCAATGTATATTTGGCAACATCTCTCTTATTAAAAGTCGTTATTGGAGTCACTATGGAATGGGCATTAACTTTTGCAGCCTTTGTTATTGGTAGCGTGTTTGGCTATGTCGGGCATAGCGTTTTATCTAGAAACAGCAAAGACAA
This sequence comes from Shewanella piezotolerans WP3, assembly GCF_000014885.1. Lineage (NCBI taxonomy): Bacteria > Pseudomonadati > Pseudomonadota > Gammaproteobacteria > Alteromonadales > Shewanellaceae > Shewanella > Shewanella piezotolerans. The sequence goes on along the minus strand of NC_011566.1, from coordinate 700,464 downwards.
GAGTCAAAATAAGCAATTAGAGCAAACACAATTAGAGTTAAGCCAATACAAACAAGAGGTGTCAGATCACTGTGATGAGCATGACAAACAGTTGGCAGAATTGACTAGCCTTATCAATAAAGTAAACCAAAAATGGCATACATCAGCCAACATATTAACCTCTGCGGCCTCTGATACAGCAAGCTCTGAAGCAGAGCCTATCGATAACAACTGCGCATCATTAGATAGTGCCTATACTAAGAAAGCCCCATCAGTTTAAATATATAAGAAACATGTACCGCTGAATTAACCTTTGTTATTGATTGATGAACTTTTTGATACTCGCTTGAGTCCGACTCAATAACAATGATGTAATTTTATGACATGCATGGCAGCTGCCTTCATATTGAAAACATATTTACAGAATCATGCAGACATTAGTTTTGATGAAATTGGAGCAACGTATAAATGAAGACTAAATTATCCTTACTTTCAGCAGCCCTTTTGGGCGCAACATTAACGCTAGCCCCTATTGTATCTCAAGCGGCAATTCCTTTAGCTGTTGGTGGTGAAACAGTGCCAAGCTTAGCGCCTATGCTGCAAAAAACCACGCCTGCAGTCGTTGCAGTTGCAGTTTCGGGAACACATGTTTCTAAGCAAAAAGTGCCTGATGCTTTTCGCTACTTCTTTGGCCCTAATGCACCAAGGGAGCAAGTGCAGGAACGTCCGTTTAAAGGGCTAGGTTCAGGAGTAATCATTGATGCTAAAGAGGGTTATATCGTTACCAATAACCACGTAATCGAAGGTGCCGATGAGATTCTTATTGGTTTACATGACGGCCGTGAAGTCGAAGCTAAGCTAATTGGCAGCGATGCCGAATCTGATATTGCTTTATTACAAATTGAAGCAAAGAACCTCACAGCCCTAAAACGTGCTGATTCAGATGAGTTGCAAGTCGGTGACTTTGCGGTCGCCATTGGTAATCCTTTTGGCCTTGGACAAACAGTGACCTCAGGTATTGTAAGTGCCATGGGGCGCAGTGGCCTAGGCATTGAGATGCTAGAGAACTTTATTCAAACCGATGCCGCCATTAACAGTGGTAATTCAGGTGGAGCACTCGTTAACCTCAACGGAGAACTCATCGGGATTAATACTGCCATTGTTGCACCAGGCGGTGGTAACGTCGGTATTGGCTTTGCCATTCCCGCTAACATGGTCAACAACCTAGTCGATCAGATTATTGAGCATGGTGAAGTTCGCCGTGGTGTACTCGGTGTATTGGGGCAAGACCTCACTAGCGAGCTCGCTAAAGGTTTTGGTATCGAAACCCAGCATGGTGGCTTTATTAATGAAGTGATGCCAGATAGCGCGGCTGACAAGGCTGGGATTAAAGTTGGCGACATTATTGTTAGCGTAAATGGTCGTAAGATTAAGAGTTTTCAAGAGCTGCGAGCAAAAGTTGCCACTATGGGAGCTGGTAGCAAAGTTGAGTTTGGCCTAATTCGTGATGGTGATGAAGAAACAGTAACGGCAACTTTAGGTGAATCAACCCAAACAGCAGAAGCTGCTGCTGGCGCGGTGCATCCAATGCTTCAGGGCGCTAAGCTAGAGAACTCAAACAACTCTGGGGTTGTTATCACCGACGTCGCTCAAGGGTCACCAGCTGCAGCAAGTGGCCTAATAAAAGGGGATGTCATTGTTGGCGTAAACCGCAGTAAAGTAAAAAACCTTAAGTCATTAAAATCGGTACTTGAAGATCAAAAGGGTTCTGTGGCGCTAAAAATACAGCGTGACAATACCAGCATATATTTGATCCTTCGATAAGCGAGTCTCCGTGGTAGAAATAGCCGAGTGAATTACTCGGCTATTTTCTGTTTAGCTAAGGCTTTCGTACTGCGTGTTGGCTTCAAACATGTTAATCTAACTCACCTTTTCAGTTTTACTCCCAGACATGATGATTAAAGACACTCTTATATATGTCAGTAAAGCCATAGCGTTTGGCCTTATCATGGCTGCAGTTATCATTATTGTGATGCCTTTTATTACCGGGCAAAGCCTCACCAATGGTTTATTTAATCGTGCGGTGACCAGTAGCAACGAACTCTCTTTTGCCACTGCAGTGCGCAGAGCTGCTCCAGCAGTAGTCAATATTTATAGCCTCAGCATAGACCAAAGAAAACCCCTTAAACCGAGTTCACTGCAAGGACTGGGCTCAGGCGTGATAATGAGTAAAGAGGGTTACATACTGACTAACTATCATGTCATCAAGCAAGCAGATGAGATCGTGGTAGCCCTACAAGATGGCAGAAAGTTTACCTCTGAAGTGGTGGGTAGCGATCCTGAAACCGACTTAGCCGTTTTAAAAATTGAAGGTGACAATTTACCTTTGGTGCCACTTGAACTCGATGTCCCCGCTAGAGTTGGCGATGTAGTGCTTGCAATTGGTAACCCATACAACCTAGGCCAGACTATTACCCAAGGTATTATCAGCGCGACGGGTCGAAACGGACTGAGCTCTGGCTATCTTGATTTTCTGCAAACTGATGCGGCGATTAATGCAGGCAACTCCGGCGGAGCGCTGATAGATACCACAGGGCAGCTAGTTGGGATCAATACAGCTGCTTTCCAGATAGGTAATGAAAGTGGTACCCATGGTATTAGTTTTGCTATCCCGATTAAACTGGCCCACAGCATTATGGGTAAGCTAATTCAAGATGGTCGCGTTATTCGTGGTGCCTTAGGAATTGGTGGAGAAGCCGTTGGCCCTGTTATGGCGCAAATCCTAAATATACCCGACCTGACTGGTGTACTCATTACCAGTATTGATCCCGTCGGGCCAGCTGCAAGAGCAAAGCTCAAAAAGCGTGATGTTATTACTCATTATGAAGGTGAAGCAATACCTGGTGTAGCGATGCTGATGGATAGAATAGCCGAAACAACGCCAGGTAAAGAAGTTAAGCTTACAATCATCCGTGAAGGAAAATCTTATGATGTACCAGTAGTCATCGCAGAGAAGCCTGTTCACTATAATTAGCGATCCCAATACTGTAAAAGAGCCTGCTATTAGCAGGCTCTTTTAGTTCCCACTTCTGAGTCTTTGTTTACTGCTCTGCAACAGACCACACCAAAAACAAATTTCCAGTACAGCCCCCAAAACAAGTAGGCTAATAGCACCAGATGTTACGCCTAAGGTGTAACAACCAAGTGCGGCCGTAAACAGCACTAATACTATAGTTATTCTCTTCCATGTCGTCATAAAATGCCTCTCCTCCATATAGACAGTACCGTTACAGGCAGTGAATTTAATGCATCTCAGCCTAGCAGATTGCCAATACAAAAGAACCTGAAAATATTTGATGGCCATCAAATAGGATTAGAGCATTAATTTAAATTCAGTCGACGAACGAATAGATTTTACTTCACAGATTTGCTGGTGCGCATAGTTGGTATGCGCACACATATTGGAGCACGGGCAAAGCCTTTATCTTTGCCATCTTGCGAGAATAAGAAGTGGCCTTTGAACGTGATTTTTAACAGCACCACTCGAGGGGCTTGTTCTTAATATGTATTGCAACATTAAGAGGAGAGCAAAAACAGCTGTGACTCAAATAGAAAAAGCCGCCCTCGTGATGAAAGGGCGGCTTGCTTGCAGGGCCTAAATGATGAGTTTAGGTTTTACTTATGGATTTTAGGTAATGCTGCTGCTCTATCAGCATAATCAGCATGACATTCACCACATGAGAACTGCGCTGTGGACCAAGGCATTTGGAACTTACCATCCTCGGTAAACTGCTTAGCATTTGGATCCAAGTCAATGTTGAACAAGTGAGATTTCACATCGCCAAACTTAGTAGTACCATCTCTACCTAGGTGCGTGACAGCACTCTTAGCCAGTTTAGGCATATGACAAGTGGTACATTCAGCTGCAGCATGGGGAGCAGCGGCATGCGTATTCTCAGCAAATTCCTTGGCGTATTCACCAGTATGACATGACGTACACTCTTTCACTGCACCAGTGTGTAGGCCGTCATCACTGTCTTGGTTCAAGGTCGATTTGTGTGAATCGTGACAGGTGGTACACGCCATACCACTCTTAGGACCAATTTCATCACCCGCTTTATAGTCGCCATGATCTTCTGGTACTACACCCAATATTTCATCGCCAGTCTGATGATGCTTAGATAAGCCACCGCTAGAGATAATACGACCACCGACTTTGCTACCATCAGGGTAGGCAACATTGTAAGCACTAACAAAAGTTGGGTAGTCCTTCTCACCGTCACGAGTATGACACTCAGCACAAGTTACCGCTTTACCATAACCCATGTCTTCCGCTAAGAAGTCTTCAGTAGTACGTGCAATTGCTATCTTAGTGATATTCTCTTTTGATGGTGCAGCGATATGCTCACTTCCAGCACCATGACATGCTTCACACTGCACGCCTTGCTCAGCAAAGGTGCCACCCATTCCAGGCAAGTCGTCTTGACGGTCAGGGTTTCTAGTGTCGCCATCTTCAGTTGTGGTGCGCTTCCAACCTGTAGTGTGACAGTTACCACACTTATATTGGTAGTTCATCTCACTGGCTTTATAATCGCCCATCACGTCAGGATCATCAAAGTGATTGTCTGGTACGTTAAGAGTGCCATCGCTATTGCGAATATTGTATTGCACATTATTACCGGTAACAATATAACCTTCGGCATCCAACCAACGCATTTTCCAATGGTAGCCACCGACAACGTAAGTCACATCATCATAACTGGTTGGTGCGCCTAGGGCGTTATTAGTGGTACCGTCACCGTCTGGACCGGCAAACTGCAGCAGATCAATTGAGCCTGTAATGGTCTCTTTTGGCGTATAAGGGAAAGTCGGCTCTTCACCGTTGCTCACTTTTTGGATCTTAAAGTTGTGACCCGTCTTAGCGAACGATTCGTGCTTGCCACTATGACAGCCAGCACAAGCCGCTGAACCAACATAGCTTAGTGGCTCAGGCTCAGGTTGTGCTTCAACGGTAACCGTTACTTCAGCCGAGGCTTCATCAGTGCCGTCAGTAATAGTGTAATTAAACTTCACTTCACCGGCATCACTACCGGCGGTAAAGTCAACTTTGCCATCTTTTATAACGGCACTATCAGAATCAACCGAAACAATTGATAAAGTATCGCCGTCAGCATCTGTATCGTTTGCTAAAACATCGATAGTAACCACTTCAGAAGCAAGAACATTTGCAGCATCAGCAACGGCGACTGGCGGGGTATTCTCTACCGGGGGAGTGGTATCATCATTATCGCTACCACAGGCGACCAGCATGGTGATCATACTGGCTAATAGTAATTTTTTACATGGAATTTGTGCGTTCATAAGTTCATCCTCAACATTGCTATTTCATATCGCCAACGTTGCAGGGAATGGCGACTGATATGCCTCTCTGGACATGCATCAAGTATTGAAGAGTTACTACTAAAGAGATAGATAACTAGAGTTCACTAATAAAGAGTACTTGTGAACTATAGTTATCAGTTTTTAGACAACTATATGTTTTTAATGTTTTTTTAATCTTCCGATAAGTTGTAATGCTGTAAAACAAATTGACCAGTATTTGTCAAAATGTAGATCTTCTTCTCATTTTGCATCACTAAGCCCGCTTTTTTTAACTGACGTAAGTGGAAGTTAAACTTGGTGTGATCGTCTATTTCAACTAAACGACATAGATCCATAAACTTAAGCTCTTTATGTATTGCTAGTACTCTCAGCGCTTTTCTTCTATTTGGATTTGCCAACGCACTGTAGACAAGGTCAGGATCCAGATCAGCACGGCTCTTAAGTAGCTGTTTCTCAGTTAAACTGCGCCGAATAGTAACGATAAGCTCCTGACTTTTAAAAGGCTTAGTGATTACACTGTCAGCGCCTTTCTTCATCGCGTCCACCGCAGTATCAACAGTGGCATATGCCGTAATGATGATCACTGCAATAAAGGGCTGGTTTTGCCGCAGATTCGATATCGCTTCTACACCTGTCATTCCCGACATGAGTAAGTCCAAAAGCGCAATGTCAAAATGGCGCTGGCCACTCACTTCAATCGCCTCTTCAGCACTTGTTACCGCGGTAACAGCAAAACCTTCTAACTCGAGGATCTCCACCATATTGCGGCTCAATTCAACATCATCTTCAGCCAATAAAATAGAGATCATGAGTAGTGCTCCCGATAAAAAGTCAATTCGACACACGTACCGAAATTCTCACGGCTCACAATGTGCATTTTTCCATTATGTAACGACGTTATATGCTCACAAATAGCCAAGCCTAATCCAGTTCCTTTACCGACGGGTTTAGTAGAATAAAACAATTCAGTGGCCTTATTTAGCTCAGCTTCAGACATGCCGCAGCCAAAATCTTCAATCTGGACAATCACTTTGGTTTGTTCCTGCATAGCTGTAATGATGACAGAGCTGTTTTCATCGGAAGCATCGATTGCATTGCAAATCAAATTAATGAACAACTCTTCCAATTTAATTTTTTCAGCATACATAACAATATGATTGCCGCAGTCAATCTCAATTTTATGATGTTTCGTACGGTGGGACAGCAGTTGCACAGCCGAGTTAAGTACATCACTAATGGCCACAAAACTTTTCTTTCCTGATGCCGGCCTTGCATAGCTCAATAGCTCTTTACTAATTGCTGAGGCGCGCTCGATCCCTAACCGAGCTCGATGTAGATAGTTATTATCTGTCTCACAGCAATCTGCATTTTTTCGCTCCCATAGATCAAGAGCCAATGTAGAAGAAGCCAGTGGGTTATTGATCTCGTGCGCAACCCCCATGGCTAACTGCCCTATCGCTTTATATTTGTCAGCTTCAATAGCTCGGGTCAGCTTCGCCTCCGTTGCTTGCTCTTTTTCTAAATCAAACACTTTAAGCGCCTTAAACAGTGCCACAAGAATCAATGCTCCGGCCAAGGTTCGTAATACTGGAACACTATGATGAAAATCTGTCGGAACGAGACCTGATAACACACCATAAATAAGTAGCCCAGCTCCACTAATCACGAAATAAAGGCCATAGTTATGCTTCTCTTGCCGTAAGCTATTGCCATAAATCGCCATACCAATCCCCGCTAAAGAAGCACTACCAAAGCCTATGAGCACACGGGTATATTGGCTCGCTTCAATAAAACCCGTTTGGTTAACCGCTAAATCATGCAGATCGGGAATGAGTAACCATAGATAACTGGCTATAATCGCAAGTAGTAGACTATGGCCCACCAGTGCAACCCGCCGCGTCGTAATACTGAGTATTTGCCAAGCAAACACCAGTAAAGCCAAATAGGAGAACAGTAACTTAGCTAAGCAAAGCCACAGAGTTAATAGCTGGTAATGCTCGGCTATATGATCTGAAAAAATGATCAAATAGAGTTCTGACCATTCATGGAAAGCATGGGTAAAACCAAACGCAGCTAATGCCCACAGAGTCGGCGCTACTTTCAGTTGACTAGATCTGAAGTTTCGAAACACTACGGCACAGCCAATCGAGAAGAACACGAGACCGTAGAAGAGGTAGATATTGAAAATGATAAATACTGGCATCGCTATAAAATAGCATTAAGCCTAGATGGCCATTATGATCTCCTTCTAACTTTATCAAATCACCATTTGCGCTAGCTCATAAAACAAAAAACCATTTAAGCAATAAAGCCTAAATGGTTTTTATACCAATCAGTACAAAGATTTGATCGCTTAGCGAGAGCTTAGTGCCTTGGAGGTAAGATCATTAAATGCTCCTCGGTAACTGCTCCTGTGTGACTCTGCCTCCTATATCTGAGCTCTAAGGAGGGAATGCCTTAAAATGAAGAGCATAGTTATTCTACGCTCAAGTTCATTAACGCAGCATCAGAGTCGCTAAACTATCATTTTACTCGCTTTACGTCGCCGCCGAGCCCTTTAAACTTATCTTCGATATGTTCATAACCACGGTCTAAATGGTATATGCGGTCAACAGTTGTTGTACCATCTGCGACCAAACCTGCTATCACCAAGCTGGCAGAAGCACGCAGATCCGTCGCCATCACTTGTGCACCATTAAGCTTTTCAATGCCGTGAATAATACAAGTATTCCCCTCTAGCTCCATCGTCGCCCCCATACGGCTCAACTCAGGAACGTGCATGAAGCGGTTCTCGAAAATCGTTTCGGTAATCGTCGCAGTGCCTTCTGCCAATGCATTTAGCACACAAAATTGTGCCTGCATGTCAGTTGGAAAACCAGGATAAGCTACAGTCTTGATATTGACCGCTTTTGGACGCTGGCCTTGCATGTCCAGTTCAATCCAATCATCCCCAGTGGTAATGCTCGCCCCCGCGTCTTCAAGCTTAGCCAACACCGCTTCCAGAGACTTGGGATCAGCTTTAATACAACGAATTTTGCCACGAGTCACCGCTGCAGCAACAAGGAAACTACCGGTTTCAATTCTGTCTGGCATCACTTGGTAGTCACAACCTTGCAATGATTCAACCCCTTGAATACGAACCGTATCAGTTCCTGCACCCTCGATCTTAGCGCCCATTGCAATTAAGCAATTGGCTAAATCGACAACTTCAGGCTCACGAGCTGCATTCTCAATGACAGTTTCACCATCAGCTAATGCTGCTGCCATGAGTAGATTCTCAGTTGCACCAACGCTTATCATATCCATAAAGATATGCGCACCTTTTAGCCGACCATCAACGCGAGCTTTAATGTAGCCCTCTTTGACTTCTATCTTGGCGCCCATTTGCTCAAGCCCCTGCAAGTGCAGATTCACCGGTCGAGCACCAATTGCACAGCCACCAGGCAGTGATACATCAGCCTTACCATAACGGGCAAGTAGAGGCCCCAAAATAAGTATCGATGCACGCATGGTCTTAACTAACTCATAGGGTGCACAAAACTCATTAAGGTTAGTGGTTGAAATGCAAACTTTATCATCACCAGAGCGAGTGACTTCAGCCCCTAAGCAGCGCAAAAGTTCACAACTAGTATTAACATCCCTAAGGCTAGGCACATTCGATACGTTGAAATCAGTTTCAGCTAACACACCTGCCATAAGGATTGGCAGAGCGGCGTTCTTCGCGCCTGAAATAACAACGTCGCCTGCAAGCGCACCGCTTGCTTCAATTTTTAATTTATCCACGTTAACTCTCTAAATCCGCATTTACATATTAAACACTTTTTCACGCTTCCATTGGGTCGGCGTGAAAGCATTAATCGTAATTGCGTGTAACTCACCGCTGGTAATGTGAGCCATTAATGGACCATAAATAGTTTGTTGCTGCTTTACGCGCCCCATACCGTCGAAACATTCACCGACCGCGACGATTTTGTAGTGAGTACCTTCTTGAGTTACCTTAACTTCGTCTAGCGATAATGCTTCTAACAGGATAGCTTCTATATCTTTACATTCCATGGAACTGTTCACCTTACTGTGCTTCTTCAATAAAGAAGTCGTTTAAATCATATAATACGATAAATTTCTTAAGCTGCTCTGAAGCAGAAACCAGTTTTAAACTGGCGCCTTTGGCAGCAAAGATGCTGACTAATTCGAGTAAAAATGCCACTCCGGCACTGTCGCAATATTCAATGTCCGATAACTGCAAAAATGCAGTATCTACATCTAATAAGCAATGTCTGTCATTCCATAGACTGATTACGGCTTGCTGATCTAGGCAGCCACTAATCGCACAAATTATACCTTGCTGTTGAAAGCTAGCCACTAGTTCGCCTGCTCATTCGCACTTAAATCAATATGAGTCTCGGTGCGCTCAATCAGCATTTCTATTACAGACTCTATGCCTTTTTGGCGTACCAAATTGGTGATCTCTGATTTTTTAGAAGACAATAAACTTACACCCTCTGCCACCAGGTCAAATGCCTTCCAGGTGCCATCTTTTAAACGTCGAGCCTTAAACTGTAAGCTAATATCAGGACGCCCTTTATCTATAATCCTAACATTAACATTAACCATTTTCTCACCAGCAAAGTCCCTAGCAGGGCTAAACTCCACAGTTTGATCGGTATATTCAGTAAATGCCTGAGCATAGGTTGAGATTAAGTAACCGCGAAAAGCATCGACAAAGCGTGCTCGCTCATCTTTTGTAGTGTCACGCAGGTATTGGCCCAGTACTTTATAAGACGCATATTTATAATCAATATACGGCATTAATTCTTCGGTCACGATAACTTTAAGATGATCAGGATTATCCGCAATCAACTGCTTATCTTGATTGAAACGGGCAAAAGTTTTTTGAGAAACGGCTTCCACTAGTGCGTAAGGGTTGGTTCTATCTATTTCAATATCTGCGGCGTTGTCTGCCGCTTGAGCGATAAAGCTCAATACAACTGTTGATACCAACACTAGCCCACGAAAAAATTTGTTAAACATAGCCATTACTCCAACTACTAATCCTTAGTGCCAGCACTATAAAGAAATTGACCAATCAACTCCTCAAGTACCAAGGCGGAATGAGTATCATCAATACTGTCGCCATCAACTAACATCTCAATATCATCGTCCATAAACCCTGGAGATAACCCTAAAAACTGTTCACCCAATAAGCCTGAGGTCAAAATAGATAAACTACTGGTTTCTGGGAAATACTTGTATTGCTTATCCATCGATAAGCTTACAACCGGAACCAACCTTTCAGGATCCAATTCAATTGCACTAACACGCCCGACAACAACACCACCGACCTTAACCGGAGAACGTACTTTCAAACCACCAATGTTGTCGAATTTTGCATGCAAGGTGTAACTATTTTCCCCCGTCTTCACTTCGACATTCGCAACGTTAAAAACCAAAATCAAAAATGCAGCCAACCCTGACAATAAAAATAGACCGACTAAAACCTCAATCTTCCGTGTCAACATAACTCATCTACCACTCTATTCAATAAATCTAAACAATAATTAACCGCAATTAGTATGCTAATCATTAGCACTAGTTACCAAACATCATCGCTGTTAATAGAAAATCTAACGCCAATACCGCGAGGCTCGACTGCACTACAGTTTGGGTTGTTGCTCGGCTGATCCCTTCAGGATTAGGAATGACATGATAGCCACGATAAAGTGCAATCCAGGTGACCACAACGGCAAACAATAAACTCTTAATCATGCAGTTAACAATATCTTGTCGCCACTCTACAGATGACTGCAAAATTGACCAAAAGGCACCACTATCAATGCCCTTCCACTCCACGCCAACAATATGGCCACCATAGATACCAATTGCAGTGAACATTAATGCTAAAAGCGGCAAGCTAATCACTCCAGCCCAAAACCGCGGTGCAATAATCTGCCTTAATGGATCGACCGCCATCATCTCTAAGCTTGATAACTGTTCGGTACTCTTCATTAAGGCGAGCTCAGCAGTTAGCGCTGAACCTGCCCGCCCAGCAAACAGTAATGCCGTAACCACAGGGCCTAATTCTCGTAATAAACTCAAGGCGACCATCGGGCCCAAGCTCTCTTCAGTACCAAACCCTACTAGAATATTATAGCCCTGTAGGGCTAGTACCATGCCAATAAATAGTCCGGAGACTAAAATGATCACCATTGATTGCACGCCAATGACATACAGTTGCTTTGTTAGTAATGGCAGGCCTTTCTTCAATCTTGGACGATGCGCGATAGCTCCCCAAAGCATTAATCCCGCTCTGCCAAGTCCAGTCACTAACTCAATAGCACTGCGACCCAATTTAGCAATTTGTTCAGTCAAGCCCACTTAACAACTCCTTTTTATAATCAGGCGCAGGGTAATGAAACGGCACAGGTCCGTCTGGTTCACCACCTATAAACTGTTTCAATTGCGGATTATCAGCTAAGCGAAGCTCATCAGGTGTACCATGGGCAATAATTCTTTTATCTGCCAATACATAAACATAATCAGCAATACCTAACACCTCATCTACATCATGAGATACCACCACAGAAGTAAGATTAAGCGCATCGGACAGTTCACGAATAAGCTTAACTAACACCCCCATGGAGATCGGGTCCTGTCCAGCAAAGGGCTCATCATACAGGATAATTTCAGGCTCTAAGGCAATTGCACGAGCCAATGCAGCTCTACGCTGCATACCACCCGATAACTCGGTTGGCATTAACTTCGCTGCGCCGCGCAGCCCAACGGCTTCTAGTTTCATCAATACAATACGACGGATGATAGCTTCAGGCAGACCGGAGTGCTCTCTCAGTGCAAAAGCGACGTTATCGAATACATTAATATCGCTGAAGAGTGCGCCGCTTTGAAAAAGCATGCTCATACGCTTTCGCAGTGCAAACAGCTCATTACGATTGCATTGATGCACATCAGTACCATCAAATAGTACTTTGCCTCTATCTGGCGTAAGTTGACCCCCAATAAGTTTTAGTAAGGTTGTCTTACCGATACCGCTTGGTCCCATAATCGCAGTCACCTTGCCGGTCGGGATTGACAGGCTGATGTCCTCGTAAATGACATGAGAACCTCGGCTAAAGGCCATATTCTGGATTTCGACCAATGAGTTATGCTTTTGAGTCATGCATGAGCCCTGCATTCGAAGTTAGAAACATCCATTTTTCCACACCGGAAAGGAAGAAATTGTACGTAATTGGCCATTCAGGTACAACCAAATCAACACTATCTCGACTCAATACTTTCATTTTTCTTCAATTACAGCGAAAATACGCGGCTATATCCCAAAATACTAAGAATCGATGTTATTTAATATATTTTTGCTAGTGGCTGGCTTAGGTGCTTTAGTCTGGAGTGCAGATAAGTTTGTCTATGGTGCAGCAGCCTTTGCACGTAACTTAGGTCTTCCGCCAATGTTGATCGGCTTAACCATCGTCGCGATGGGTAGCTCTGCCCCTGAAATGTTTGTTGCAGCGACAGCCTCAATGGAAGGAATGACAGATACTGCGATTGGTAATGTACTTGGCTCAAATATTGCGAATGTCACTCTTATCTTAGGTATTACAGCACTACTTGGTGCTATTTCTGTCAGCTCGCAAACCCTAAGGCGTGAAATACCTTTGATGCTAGCCGCGACGGCGATTGTGGGTTACTTTTTACATGACGGTTTTCTAACTCGCATCGAAGGTGTGTCTTTAATGGTGCTGTTTTTCGCATTGATGGGATACCTTATCTGGCACGCACTGACCAATAAAAATCGCGATGCGTTGGCAATAGATGCTGAGAGTGAGATCCCAGCAGACGTCCCGACTAAGAAAGCGATTTTTTGGCTTATCATTGGGATGGTGTTATTACCATTGTCTGCAGATTGGATGGTTCAAGGGGCTGTCGGGATTGCCAAGGCATATCACCTTTCAGATCTCGTTATCGGACTCACCATCATTGCAGTAGGCACAAGCTTACCAGAGCTGGCAGCTTGTGTAGCCGGCGTTCTGAAAAAAGAAGATGACTTAGCCATCGGTAATATTGTTGGCTCAAACTTATTTAACATTTTAGCGGTACTTGCACTCCCCGGCCTCATTGCACCTGGCGAAGTCGATGCAGCGGCAAGTACACGAGATTTCTACATGGTACTTGCAACGAGCAGTGCACTTGCAATACTGATCTTATTGACCGGACGCGCACGGCAATTAAAACCGTGGCACGGCATCGTACTACTGATTACATTTGTTGCATACCAAGCGTTACTTTTCCTATCTTGAATATGAATGCAGCAACTAAAGCAGTAAATAAAAGAGAGACCAAGAAATGGTAAATGAACAGCAGTTACGCCAATGGGGCACCAAAGTGATTGATATCGAGAAACAAGCCCTCGATAACCTTCACCAGT